>DAOUMD010000164.1:0-2632 GCA_034412795.1 Anaerolineae bacterium | reverse complement strand
AAGCTTACTATAGAGTAGTCAAGTTGGCAGTCTCAGGCAAGAGACACACAGGGGAGCATAACTCGAAAAGGCTGATTTTTTTCGAGGCGTATCGGGAGGTAATGATCCAAGCAGCCGCACATTCGAGCAGCAGGTTTGCGTTCAAGCGAGTTGGCTGGCAACCGGGGATACAGTGGATGATGTTATCCTTATCCTGATATTCAGACTTAGCGTGTCCGAGGTGGGACGGCAGAGGTCTACCTTGCCCTATCCAAGGATTCATCATCAAGCCCGGGCGCACCAAGCTTAAAGTCGAGGTTCTGGTTAGCCTCAAGGAGAGGATCGGGCTGCCCGGGATTGATCCAGCTGGCTCGGTTGGCAGGAAGCCTGCCGCAGAGTGTGCTGCGGCTCAGATGTTTGCCCGAGACGCCGGGAGAGACAATAGCTTTACATAGGAGGCTCCTTCTTGACCCGTAGGTCATTGATGCGTTGGTCGCGCTGAATGGCGAACAGGATGCCGTTGGCCTTACGGACGGTGGCCACGCGGGCTACGCCGGGGTGGGGCTTGACGCCCTTCAAACGGCGACGGTAGTCGCCCAGGGTGGGTTGGTGTAAGCTGAGGGTTTCGACCAGATTGATCAATGCCCGACGCAGATAGACATCACCGACCTTGGTCACGCCCTTACCCTTGCCTTTCTTCTGGCGGGTGCCCGAATCATTACGCCCGCTGACCAGCCCGGAGCGTCGGAAGACCTGGGCGGCATAGTCGTAATGAGCCGGGTCGCCCATAGCGGCCACCAGGCTGGCGACCTGGATGGAACTGACGCCTTTGAGACGTGTCCAGATGTAGCCGGGGGTCAGGCTTAGCAAAGCGCAGAGGCGTTCTTCCAACTGATTGATGTGGTCCTCGACCTGTTCCAGCAAGGCCAGGTCTCGCTGCAACAAGGGGCTGCGCACGGCGATGACTTCCGGGTCGGGATGGAGGGTTTGCTGGGCACAGGCAATGATCTTGGCCGCCCAGCGGGGGCCCATGCGGTATCCCTGCTCGTGGAAGGCGGCGATGAGCGCGTGGGGTGTCATCTGAGACAGGCGGCGTGGGTCAGGACAGACGCGCACCAGATACTGGGCCATCTGACAGGACCAGAAGGGGGTGGTGAACAAGGGAGGATGACGCTCTTGGGCCTCCTTGTCAGAGATGATCATGCCGGGGAAGATGCGGTCCAGGTGGCCGATGATCTGATTCTTGAGCGCCGAGCGCATCTTGAGTTTAGCGATACGCACCCGATCGATGTGCTGCATTTCCAAGTAGATGCCCTGGGTGGGCCGATAGGGAGTGCCTTCCCCCCGGCACAACAGATCACCGATGGCGGCGGCATCTTCCTCGTCCGTTTTCTCGTAGTGCATCATCTTCTGGCGGCGGTTTTCCTTCACCGCCAGGCTGTTGATCAAGTAGACATGCTCGTAACGGGCGTGCAAATGGCGGGCGATGTTCTCAAAGTAATGTCCGGTGGGTTCCATGCCAATCAGCACCACCTGGGCTGCCAAGCGAGCGCCCGTCTCATCGATGACGTGGCACAAGTGCTCGAAGCCCGAACGAAAGATGTCGATCTCGAAAGAGGGAGTCACGATCTCACCGTAAGCGTTGTGCATCATCACCACATGGAAGTACTTGCTGATGTCCAGGGAGACGCACAGGATGCGGGCACGATCAATACCGCGAACGATTTGGAGAAAGGCTTCTCCACGTTTACCTCGAATGTGCTTGCGTTGCTTGCGACTCATGGCTTGATACCTCCTACTTTGAAAGATAGGTGAGTTGTGTTGCCGGGCCAGAGAGGGCCAAGGACCTGTGCGTCTCCCGTCCCTAATCAACGGTCTCCGGCCTGACAGTAGGACATACTTTGCCTGAGTCACATAAACTGTCAAGTTCAAATTTTCAGCATTATATCAGGAGAGGTGCAATGAATGCGATCCGAACGTGGCTCTACATCGGCAAATACCGAGATACACTCAACTTGAATCTGCTCTCCGCTCGGAAGATCGGCGCAATGCTTCAATTGGCAGAAGCAGTAGAACACCCCAACATTACATCCCTCTATCTGCCGGTTGAGGATGGCATTCCTCTGCCCGGTCATCTCTTGCGACAAGGAGTGGACTTCGTCCTGTCCGAGAAACAACGTGGACAAACTACGCTGATTGCTTGTGGAGCAGGTATAAGCCGGTCTGTTGCCTTTGCAGTTGCGGTTTTGATAGAATCCGAAGATCTGACTCTTCTGGAAGGGGTACAGGAAGTCAAGAAACACCACCCCGAGGCACTGCCACATCCCGCGCTTTGGGAGTCGCTGTGCTCATATTACGACGAAGATGTTCCCATCCATAGTATGTTGAGAGCGCTGCGGGCCGGCAATTCTTGTTCCGCTCATACGCCATGCTGTTAGGCGATATGGGATATCACTTGGATTCTTATGAAAAATCGGGTAGAATACGAAGTATAAGCATTCCGATTGAAACGGTATAACAGGCCATTTCAACAGATCCTAACAGACTACGAGGGATAAATTGCGACCTTTCTCTCCTGATGAACTGACCGCCATGCGACGCACCGACCGGGCCATCACTGACGATGCCGAGATCGCCGACCTGCTGCGCCAGG
>DAOUMD010000163.1:0-62291 GCA_034412795.1 Anaerolineae bacterium | reverse complement strand
ATCCACCGAAATTATCTGCACTGTTCTGGTGTTGCTATGAAGCCTGGAAGCCCGCGTCTCCGTGTAATTTATTTCGGTGGATTACTTGAAGGCACATTCGCAAGGCGCATTCGCCCAGAATCATTACATAGTTACCCGGCAACATTTGCGCCGTCCGCGAGAATTTTGACTCACGGACAGAAAGGAACACGGACTTTATTTTGCCCATTCGTTTTTGTCAGTGTTCTTTTCCGTCCGTGAGTCGCAAACTTCGCTTGCTTGCGGCTTGGCCGCTTTACGCTTTACGTTTCACGAATTTGTCTGGCAAAGCAGGCCAAATTGTCAACCAGTTCTCTTGGCAAAATGAACCATACATGCCAAGGGGATTATGGGTAATTCGAGGAGGTAGGGATATGACCGTCGACTTTGCTGCCGTCCAGTGGGCACGCCGTATGGCCGAAGCGCTTAGGCCGCTGGGGGCTCTGGAGCCTGACGAGCTGAGTAAGCTGGCTCCACTGTTGGAAGGAATGGTCAGCCTGTCTGAGGGAGGAACGCAGTTGTCCGACCCGCAGATGACGGTGATCTTGCAGAATCTATTTAGCAAGACTCTGACCCGGATCCAGGCTGACAAAGGGGGTGTTGTGGTCGAATTCACGGGAGGGGGCTACGAGTACGAGCACTTCTTGGTTCGGACCGATGGCCGGGTGCCCAACAGCCGCTACGAGGCCAAAGCCGTGAAGCGTGAAACGTAAAGCGTTATAGCAAATGGGGCTACGTTACCAGCCACCAGATACCGGTACATTCGGGTAAGACCACCCAGTTTTCTCTGACGACTTTCTGGGCCATCTTTTCGCCGAAGAAGAACCCGACCAGATCTTGTGCCTCGGACAGCGACTCAAACTGAAAGTCGGTCCGAATCCAGGTGGAGGAAAACCCCTGTTTTTCCAGAAAGGCGTAATAAGGTGTTAACTCGTCCGGGGCGGTTGGGCTTTCGTAGCCGGTGCCCAGCGTCTCCAAGATGATGATAGTCCCGCCGGGGCGTAACGTCCGTTTTATCTCGGCCAGGGTCCGGCTCACTTGGCCCCGCCATGAATCCTCGTGGTCAACGACCAGGTAACAGATACTCCAGCCGGAGATAGCGACATCGGCCGACTGGTCTGCGATCGGCAACGCCCGGTGGTCGGCGACTGCCATCTGCCAGTTGCGCTGATTGTTTTGTTCCAGCCTGGCGGCGGCCGCTGCCAGCATCTGCCCCGAAGCGTCGAGGGCCTGGATGCGCTTGACCGTCGGTGACAACATACAGGTCAGCCGGCCGGTGCCAGCCCCTAACTCAACCACGTCTAGCCCATCCAGCCGACAGATCTGGTTGATCGCGCGGAGAATGTTGCCTTGATAGTCCTCGCGCGAAACCAGTCGTTCGTACTGGTCAGCGTGCTGGTTGTAGATTTCCTGGTGGCTTGGCATTTAAGAGTAAATGATTTTTAAGAAGGACGTGATGCGCAAAGCCTCCGTACGCATCACGTCCTTACGTTTTACGTCTTCACGCATCACGCATCACGCGTCACGCTATCCCTTCACCACGATATTCACCAGTCGACCCGGAATATAGATCACCTTCAGCGGTTGCTTGCCGTCCAGGTGCTTCTGGGCGCCAGCGGTGGCCAGCGCCTTCTCCTTGGCCTCCGCCTCGCCGATATCTGCCGCCGCTTCGAAGCGATCACGCACCTTGCCGTTGACTTGCACCACAATGGTGATGATCTCTTCGGCGGCCAACGCCTCGTCCCAGGTCGGCCAGGCCTGTTGGTGGATGCTGCCGGCCCGTCCGATGCGCGCCCATAGCTCCTCGCTGATGTGCGGGAATGAGGGTGCCATGAGCAGCAGCAGTGTCTTCGCCGCTTCATCCCAAGCCGCCGTCTGAGCAGCGGGCGTCTCTTTAGCTTTCACCATGTGGTTGGTGTATTCCATCAGCGCCGCAACCATCGTGTTGAAGCTGAATCTCTCCAAGTCTTGCGTCACTTTGCGGATGGTCTGGTGCTGTTTGCGTCTCAGCGCGCGTACCTGGGCATCGTCATCCTCCCTCACGGTTGGGGGGGGCAAGGGGGGGGCCTCCGTCACCAGCGTCCACACGCGCTCCAGGAAACGCTGGATGCCCAGTACGCCGGTGCTGTTCCACGGACCACCTTGATCCCAGCGGAAACCAAACATCAGGTAACCGCGCACCACGTCGGCTCCGTATTGCTGCACCAGATCATCGGGAGCGATGACGTTGCCTCGACTCTTGCTCATCTTTTCACCGTCTTCGCCCAGGATGATGCCTTGATTGTACAGCCGGACCATCGGCTCGTCGAAGTTCACGATGCCCATGTCACGCATGGCCTTGGTGAAGAAGCGGGTGTAGAGCAAGTGCATGGTGGCATGCTCGATACCGCCGGTGTACCGGTCAACAGGCAACCAGTAGTCACCCTCCTCCGGGTTGAAGGGAACATCGTCTGCGTTGAGCGTTTCCCCGCCCTTCCAGTGTCTCTCCATGTAGGCGTATTGATACCACGAGGAGCACATAAAGGTGTCCATGGTGTCCGTCTCCCGCTCCGCGTCGCCACCGCAACCTGGGCACTTTACATAACGAAAGCCCTCGTGAAATTTAAGCGGCGACTCTCCGGTAGGCATAAACTGCACGTCCTCGGGCAGTAACACGGGCAGGTCTTCGTAAGGCACGGGTACGATGCCACATGCTGGACATTCGACCATCGGGATAGGTGCACCCCAATAGCGTTGACGACTGATGAGCCAGTCGTGCAGGCGATAGGTCACGGCGTATTTGCCGACACCTCGCTCTTCCAACCAGTGCGTGACGGCGCGCACCCCCTCGGTTTCAGGCGTCAAGTTGGCCGGCAGGCCGTATTTCTCGGCGAGCTCGGGCGACCATTCTTGCAGGCTGTACTTGCCGATGGTGGGGTAGCCGTCGAAGGCGCCACTGTTGACCATCGTGCCCGGTTCGACATAGGCCTCCGCGAAAGGTTCACCGTCCCAGTCCTTGGGAGCGACCACGACCGGTATGGGCAGGTCGTACTTTTGGGCGAACTCGAAGTCGCGCTGGTCACCGCAGGGTACGGCCATAATTGCACCGGTGCCGTAGGTCATCAACACATAGTCGGCGATCCAGATAGGGATACGCTCGTCGTTGACGGGGTTGATGGCATAGGCACCGATGAAGACGCCGGTTTTCTCACGATCGACCGCCTCGCGGTCGATGTCGGCCATGCGGCGTGCCTTTTCGACATAGGCTTCCACTTCGGCGCGCTGATCGTCGCTGGTCAGTTCTGCCACCAGGGGGTGTTCGGGGGCGAGCACCATAAAGGTGGCGCCCCACAGCGTGTCGGGCCGGGTGGTGAAGATAGGCAGTTCGTGCCCTCCCTCGGTGCGGAAGACGACCTCCGCTCCTTCGCTGCGCCCGATCCAGTTAGTTTGCATAGTGGTCACGCGTTCGGGCCATTCCATCTTGCTGAAGTCTAGCAGTTCATCGGCGTATGCCGTGATTTTGAAGAACCACTGGTCCAGGTCCTTCTTGATGACCGGCGTCCCACAGCGTTCGCAGTGACGATCTTCACCCCACACCTGCTCGCGGGCCAAGGTGGTGTTGCAGTGAGGGCAGAAGTCAACCGGGGCTTTCTGCTTGTAAGCCAGGCCAGCGTCGTAGAGCTTGAGGAAGAACCATTCCGACCATTGGTAATATTCAGGATCGCAGGTGACGCACTCCCGTTCCCAGTCGAACATAGCGCCCATAGAACGCAACTGCGCCCGCATGCGCTCAATGTTGGCGTAGGTCCACTCTTTGGGATGGATCCCGCGCTTGATGGCAGCATTTTCGGCGGGGAGGCCAAAGGCGTCGAATCCCATGGGGAAGACGACGTTGTAGCCCCGCATCTTCAGCCACCGGGCGCGTGTGTCCGATGGGGCCATCGCATACCAGTGGCCCATATGCAGATCGCCGGAAGGATAGGGATACATCGTCATTGCGTAAAACTTCTTCTTTGAGCGGTCAATTGCTGCCCGATGTAGCCCATCGGCTTGCCACTTCTTTTGCCACCTGGGCTCTATTTCCTGTGGAATCCACCTATCGGTCATGGTTCTTCTCCCTACTTCGTGTCTTTCCTGTCATTAGCCTCCTGACAGTAATATTAGGACTACCACCAGTGCGGCGGCGGCCAATCCAATCTCGGTCCAGACCGCGCGCTGTCGTTCTCGGAGATAGTGATATCGATAGTAGCGCCAGCCGTATATCTGATCGTCTCGGAGGGGGACTGGCAGCAGTGCGTATTGTCGGTTGGTGTGAGGCCAAAGCCACATAATGCCATCGTCGGTGGCCCAACTATCGAGGGCCAGGTGAAGCAATGTCAGTGTACCGAAAAACACCACCCCGCGAATTGGCAGAAACGATGCCAGAATGATACTGATCGCCAAGTAAAAAAGCGGCGTGTGTGTGAATGAAGTATGATGATCGTTGCGTCTCCTGAGCGGCCAGTTTCCTCTGTGGGCCGCCATCATCGGTGCATCCAGATCGGGGATCAGACTCAAACCCACGGCCAGGCCCAGCGTCTCAGTGGTGGGGGGGCGGTGGAAGATCAAGGTGTCGAGTAGGAAGGCACCGAAGACGCCGGCGCCGATATGTCCAATGGGTGTCAATTGATGCTCTGAAACCTCCTGGTGCAACAGTTTTTTGGATGTTGAACTGGTACTAGCTTCATTCCTCGAGCGGGGTTAGCCAGCCATGTCGGTCCGGCTTTTCCCCCCGGGTGATGGCAAAGAACTCATCTTGCACTTGCTTGGTGATTGGCCCGCGCGTGCCAGTCCCGACGGGCAAATTATCAATCATCTTGATGGGTGTGATCTCGGCTGCTGTGCCGGTGAAGAAGACCTCATCGGCGGCGTATAGCATATCGCGCGGGATGTTTTGTTCTTGCACCTCGTAACCCAGGTCATTAAGAAGCGTGGTCGCGTAGCGGCGGGTGATGCCGGCCAGAATCGAGGCCGACACGGGCGTGGTGTAGATCGTGCCGTCGTAGATCACAAAGATATTCTCGCCGCTTCCTTCGCTCACGAATCCGTGGATGTCCAAGGTGATACCTTCGATCAATCCCCGGTCGCGGGCCTCCATCACCACCAGTTGAGAGTTGACGTACTGGCCCCCGAGTTTGGCCAATGCCATTGAGGTGCCGGGTGCCATGCGCCGCCAACTGCTGACCGCCACGTCGACACCTTGTTCTATGGCCTCGGCGCCCAGGTATGCGCCCCACTCCCATGTGGCGATGATCGTCTCGACCGGGCAATTCAGAGGATATACCCCCAACGTATCATAGCCCCGGAACACCAAGGGACGGATGTAGCACGCCTCGTGCTTGTTGCGTCGGACGGTGGCTTTGATGGCCTCCGCAATCTCCTCCCGGCTGAAAGGGATTTCCATGCGTACGACCTTGGCTGAGAAGAACAGCCGGTCCACATGGGGTTTTAAACCCAGGATTTTGGTTCCATTGGGTGTTTTGTAGGCGCGGATCCCCTCAAAGACGCTCGATCCATAGTGCAACACGTGGGACAGCACGTGCACTTTAGCTTCGTCCCAGGGTACGAATTCGCCGTTGAACCAGATGACTTCGGCTTTTGGGATGGGCATAGTTAGTCTACTCTCCTTATATAAAGCAAAAACCCTTCGCCCGTCAGGGACGAAGGGCCTGCCTCCGCGGTACCACCCCGCTTGATGGAGTGAGGTGGAGCTGAGGGGATTCGAACCCCTGACCTCTTGAATGCCATTCAAGCGCTCTCCCAACTGAGCTACAGCCCCATCTACAATAATCGGCTCGTCGCGATGTGACGATCAAACGAGCACTTCCATCCGCTCAAAGCAAGCTAACGATTGCCACTCGTCGGCGGCTATCGAGACGAATCTCCTCACCACCGAAGCTCACAGGCGAGTTCAGTCTTTTGGCGTTCCCCAGAGACGCCCTTGCCGAGGTTCCACCTGGTTTGCCTGCAGGCCCAGCGTAGTTCTGGGCCGCACCCGACTAATCGGGCCCGGCTCTCTGCGGGGATGACCTACTACTCCTGGTCGCCGCTTTTGCTTTATGCACTTGTCCGTTATTAACTTCGCATTTCTTACAATTCTAAAGAATATGAAGTTGCTTCTGGACAAGCACTATGTGGTGGAGCTGAGGGGACTCGAACCCCTGACCTCATCAGTGCGATTGATGCGCTCTCCCAACTGAGCTACAGCCCCTCCCTGGAGCGGGTCATAGTATAATCAATTGTGTGCTGTTTGTCAAACCGTGATTTTAGTGTCTTTTTTCGTGTACCCTCTCAGCAGGGAGACATTTCGATCGTGATGGACTATCCAAACAGACATGGTTGTTCTAAGCTCAACCTTTGTGTTATAATCCAGCCTGATATAGGCAGATAGGTTTTGCGTGACCTGGAAGATAATTGCATTTGGTGCAGCGTTTGTCCTGAGACATAGGTGAGAATAGAGACACGAGGATGAATAGCAAGGTTTATGACGTAATTGTGGTTGGCGGCGGGCACGCGGGCATCGAGGCCTCGCTGGCGGCGGCGCGCATGGGAGCCCGCACTCTTTTATTGACGACGCATTTGGATACTATTGGCTGGATGAGCTGCAATCCCAGTGTGGGCGGGCCGGCCAAGGGCCATCTGGTGCGCGAAATCGATGCGCTGGGCGGTGAGATGGCGCGCGCTATTGACCGCAACTTTATCCAGGTTCGGATGCTGAACAGCAGCAAGGGACCGGCGGTGCACGCCCTGCGCGCCCAGGCTGACAAGAAGCGATACGCCTGGTTGATGCGCCAGGTATTGGAGAACACGCCCAATCTCGACATCAAGCAGTCGCTGGTCGAGGAGGTGCTGGTTCAGGGCGACCGGGTGACCGGTGTCAGGACCAGTTACGATCAGACCTACGCGGCGCGGGCGGTGGTGCTGACCACGGGTACCTTTTTGGCTGGACGACTCATCACCGGCGGCTGGGTGCGAGATGGCGGACGTGACGGCGAGCCCCCGGCGCTGGGCCTGTCCAGGTCGCTGAATGACCTGGGTTTCCGCCTGGGACGCTTGAAGACCGGCACCCCACCCCGTCTCGACGCGCGCACTATCGATTTCTCACAGACCAAGCCACAGCACGGCAGTGATGAGGTGTTGTATTTCAGTTTTGGGAATTTGGGAATCGGGGAATCGGGGAATCGGGTGAGTGGGAACCTGAGTCCAGATTCCCTGTTTCCAGATTCCCCGATTCCCCGATTCCCTGACTTCTTGCGCCAACCGCCTCATCCCGTCTATCCCTTCGTGCGCCACATCGAGTGGCGGCCTCAATTGCCGTGCTACCTGGTCTACACCAACCAGGAGACACACGAGATTATCCTATCCAACCTGGAACGGGCACCGCTCTTCACGGGCGTCATTGAAGGTGTAGGGCCCCGCTATTGTCCCTCTATCGAGGACAAGATCGTGCGTTTCGCCCACAAAGAAAGCCACCAGCTCTTCCTGGAACCGGAAGGATGGAGTACCACTGAAGTCTATTTGCAGGGGGCCAATACCTCATTGCCGGTAGACGTGCAGATGGAGATGGTGCGCAGCATCCCGGCGTTGCGCGACGTGGAGTTTATGCGTATCGGGTATGCGGTCGAGTACGACTATGTGCCCCCGGATCAGATCAACGCCTGGCTGGAGACCAAGCGGGTCGAGGGACTCTTCCACGCCGGGCAGATCAACGGTACCACCGGTTACGAAGAGGCGGCAGCTCAAGGGTTGATGGCCGGCATCAACGCGGTGCTCAAATTGGAGAGCCGCCTGCCGCTGGTCTTGGGGCGTGAACAGGCCTACATCGGTGTGCTGATCGACGATCTGGTGACCCAGGAGCACCAGGAGCCCTATCGCCAGATGACGTCTCGTGCCGAGTATCGCCTGCTGCTGCGTCAAGATAACGCCGACCTGCGCCTGACGGCCATCGGTTACGATGCGGGGCTGGTCTCCCGCGATCGTTACGAAGCGGTCGAGGCCCGGCGGCGAGCGGTGCAGGGGGAATTGGAGAGACTGGCGTCCCTCACTATCTCGCCCAACAGCGGCAACCGCGAGAAACTCCTCTCACTGGGTCTGGAACCGCTGGATGACGGGGTCAATGCTCTGCAATTCCTGCGCCGGCCGGAGGTGAGCTATAACGCTATTCAGGCCTTGGTTCCGCCGCCCCAGCCTCTGCCCCCGGCAGAGGTGGAGCAGGTGGAAATCGAGGCCAAGTACGCGGGTTATATCGCCAAGCAGCAGCGCCAGGTAGAGCGCATGAGGCGACTGGAGCAGCGGCCCATCCCGGCCAATTTTGACTATGAGGCGCTGCTGGGGTTGCGCAACGAAGCTCGTCAAAAGCTAATTCACTTTCGTCCGGCGACCGTGGGTCAGGCGGCGCGCATCCAAGGCGTCAACCCGGCCGACATATCTTTGTTATTGGTGCATTTGGAGAAAAGAGATAGAGATTAGAGATTGGAGATTGGACATCAGGTGTCAATCTCCAATTTCCAATCTCCAATCCCCAATTCCCAAATTGACGACAGAGTGGTATAATCCCCCCGTTAATTTGGGGTAAGGGGTGCTAACGAATGCCCGAGATTCAGATTCCGAACATCGTCATTGTCATCTTTCAGATTCTCCTGGCCTTTTCGGCTGCATTTCTGATAGCGTTGTGGGTCAGTATGGTCATCTGGACCTTCCGTGATGTGCGCTCTCGTTCCCGCGACGTTTTTGCAATTCTGTTAGCCACAATCATGGTGGTCATCTTCGGGCTGTTGGGCCTGCTACTCTATCTTTTGCTGCGCCCGAAAGAGACGCTGGCCGAGGTCTATGAGCGGTCGCTGGAAGAGGAGGCGCTGCTGCAAGACTTGGAGGAACGCGTCGTGTGTCCCGGTTGCCGGCGCAGAATCGAGGATGAGTGGCAAGTCTGCCCCAACTGTCACACCATCCTCAAAAAGACGTGCCTCAACTGCGGGCGATTGTTACACCTGCGTTGGAATATCTGCCCCTACTGCGCCTCGGCGGCGGTGGAAGCAACCGACCACGGCGACCATCGTCACGATGAGTTCCTTGAGGAACGAGTTACGGAAGCGGAGCCGTTTCCCCCGAATCCAGAGGAGGTTTAGAGCGTCTCTGGGAGAAGATGCGAAGCAGGCGAGGTTAATGAGAACCTCGCCTGCTTTTTGCTGGGCGCAGCGGTCCCGCCGGTCTGTAAACAAAGAAGCCCTCTTCGTGATTTTGGTGACTGTGCTTGTGTTGCCATTTTAGCCGCCTAAGTAGGCCTTCTTCACCTCAGGGTTGTTGAGAAGCTGGGCCGAGTCTCCCTCTAACACCAGATTGCCGCTCTCGAGCACGTAGCCTCGCTGCGCAAACTGGAGCGCCATGCGGGCGTTCTGCTCTACGAGAAGGATGGTGGTCCCTTCCTGGTTGATTTCCTTGAGGGCGTTGAACACGTCCTTCATCAACAAGGGGGCCAATCCCATAGATGGTTCATCCAGAAGCATCATCTTTCTGGCGCTCATCAGCGCCCTGCCCACCGCCAGCATCTGCTGTTCACCACCACTCAGCGTGCCCGACTTCTGCATTTTTCGTTCTTCCAGACGTGGAAAGATGGTAAACACCCGCTCCAGGTCGCGCTCGACCCCTTTGCCGTCTTTGCGGGCGAAGGTAGCCAGCCTCAGGTTTTCCATAACGGTCAGGTTCTCGAAGAGGCGCCTGCCCTCGGGCACGTGAGAGATGCCCAGTTTGCTGACCACCTTGTCGGCCGGGTATTCGAGCAGATTGTGGTCTATGTAGGTCATCTTGCCGTCCGGTTCGACAGGTATCATGCGTGATATGGCGCGCAGCGTGGTGCTCTTGCCAGCACCGTTGGCACCGATGATACAGACAATCTCTCCCTCTGCTACGTGAAAGCTGACGCCGTGCAACGCCCTGATCCTACCATAAGAAACTGACAGGTTCTCCACTGAAAGCAGCATCAGACCTCCACCTCCTCCCCCAGGTAGGCATCAATCACCTTGGGATTGCTGCGGATTTCCTCCGGGGTGCCCTCGGCGATGATCTCCCCAAAAACCAGGGTCTGGATAATCTGACACAGATCCATAACTACTTTCATTCTGTGCTCGATGAGGAAGATGGCCAGCCCTAACTCAACGTGGACGCGACGGATGATCTCCATCATATCCATCAGTTCTTCTGGGTTCATGCCCGCCGTAGGCTCGTCCAGAAACAAGATTTTGGGTTCCGTAGCCAGGGCCCTGGCCATCTCCACCCGGCGCTGGGCGCCATAGGGCAGGTTGGTCACTATCTGGTCTGCAAAATGGCTGACACCCACCAACTCCAGAAGGTCATAGGCTTTCTCTTCGATCTCGCGCTCTTCCCGCTGGCGCTTGGGTGTGCCGAAAAAAGCCCCGATCAGGCCGTAGCTGATCTTCGAGTAACGGGCCATCTTCACGTGATCAAGAACGCTCATATGCCGCCATAAGCGTAAATTCTGAAAGGTCCTTCCAATGCCCATGGATGCGATCTGGTGGGGTTTCAGACCGGTGATTTCGCTGCCATCCAGGAAGATCTTCCCCTCTGTTGGCTCGTAGCGGCCGGTGATGAGGTTGAAGACAGTGGTCTTGCCCGCACCATTCGGTCCAATCAACCCTCTGATCTGGCCGGGTTCAATCCCCAAATTGTAGTTATGAACGGCTCGCAAACCACCGAAGAAGTGAGTCATATTCTCAACGTGAAGCAGCGACATGGTCCACTCCCTTCTCACGTTTTGGCTCGGCTGCGCTTGGCGATAAATCTTTCGGCTGAAGGAAGTCCTTAACATCGAACTCCGTAAAGGCGATCATTCCAGTTGGACGGAACACCATTAGTAGAATGAGTAGCACCGGAATGATGATCCATTTAAAAATCTCTAATGGCCTCAAGGCTTCTCCGAGCAAGTTGAAGCTCACCGCCCCGACTACGGAACCAGCCACCGAGTTAAGCCCGCCCAGATACACCATGGCCAGCACCTCAGCCAGCTTTCGAATCCCGAAGGTGCCTGGATTTATGTAGCGTATCACGTGAGCGAAGAGACCGCCGGCTACACCTGCCCAGAAGGCGGCAAACAGAAAGGCCACCATCTTAGTGCGCCTGGTATCCACGGTCATAGCGTCGGCTGCTAATTCGCCGTCACGAACCGCGTTGAGTGCCTTTCCTAGAGTAGATCGAACAAAATTATTGATGATCCAGATACAGGCTATAGTCCACACGAATACCGTGGGCAGATTCGCATAATCCGGCTGATTACCCAATCCCCGCGGCCCGCCGACGAACTCCAAATTCTCGAAGAGGCTTTTGACAATAAACAGAAATGCCAGGGAGATGATCGCCAGGTAGTCGCCGCGGGTTCTGAATGAGGGAATCGCGACCAGCAAGGCGCCCAGCGATGCCACGAGGCCTCCGAGGACTAGAAAAATCGGGAACATAAACGGTCCCAAGGCGGGAGGGAGCAGGGGGGGACCAAATTGATTTTCCTGGACAAAGAGAGCCACGGTAAATACCGACGCTGCGTACGCGCCCAAGGCCATGAATCCGGGATGCGAACAAGAAAATTCCCCCATGTATCCATTTACGACATTCAAGCTCAGCGTAACCATGATAGCGATCAACGTAAGCCGGGTTACGAGGAGCCGGTAGTCACTAACCCCCGTCCATAAATGCAAGACTGCATAGAGCAGACCAGTGTGGATGAGGGCTGAAAACACCAACGGGTAATTCAATAACTTGGCTGCCACCTTATTCGCCGGGGCGGCGCCAAAACGCGCTATGAGGGCTATCGGCAGGAGATAGATCAGTAGCACATACGTGATGGCGCTGGGGATAAGTACAGGCTCTTTCAGTATGATGACGAGGCCGAACAGGGCGGGTGGCTTCGACATACCCAGCGTTCGGGCCAACGGTGTGCCCACGAGTTGTTCAAGCAGCACCGCCACCAAGGCGCCGACGAGCCAACCGAGCACGGGGGTCTGGGAATAGGGATCCCAAAGCTTGCGTAGCCGAGTGCGTATGCTTCTTTGGTTTGTTCTTGAGGGTTCCAATTGAATTTCCATCATAGCTCCTCTTTTTCAGGGTGTCTTGCGGTGGGATACCAGTTAGAGCCTTAGCTGTGCGCTGTAAGGCTCACCGAAAAAGCCGTGAGGTCTGATGGTCAGGATGAGCAATATGATGGAGAAGGCGATTAAGTCGCGCATGGTTGAGGGGAATATCGCGGCGACGAAGATCTCGATGAATCCTAGCAAAAAGCCGGCCAGTCCGGCTCCCAGAATTGAGCCTCTCCCTCCCAGGATCGCGGCCACGAAGGCCTTCCATCCGAAGATGATGCCCATATATGGATCGAGGACGGGGTAGGCGACGCCGTAGAGGATGCCGGCCGCCGCTGCGAGCCCTGAACCCAGGCCAAAAGTAAGAAGCGCAATCCTGTTAATCGATATGCCCATCAGGGGCACGACCACATAATCAAAGGCCATGGCCCGCATAGCCATTCCCCATTTAGTGCGGCGCACAAAAGCGTGTAGAGCTAACATAAGCAGCAAGGAGACGAGCACGATCATGATCTTCTTGTTGGTTACACTCACACCTGCGACCTGGAAGGTGTATGTCTCGATCAAGGCTGGGAAGCTCAGGCGTCGGGCGCCGAGCAAGGCCAGGTTCCCAGTCTCCAGAATGATGCCGATCATAAGGCCGGTGATGGCTGCTGAGGCGCGCGGCGCGCCTCGTAAGGGGCGATAGCCGATTCGTTCGACGGCCATGCCTACCAGGGAGTTCAGGAACATGGTGATGATGAGGGTTAGTACCAGGACTAAACCCAGCGCCACTCCGTTGGGCAGCCCAATAAGTCCCAACGCGACGATCGGGAGTAGCGCGCTGGCGACGAAGAAGCCGATGTAGGACCCAACCATGAAAATGTCGCCATGGGCAAAGTTGAAGAGCATCAGGACGCCATATACCATTGAGTAACCCAGGGCGATCAGGGCATAGAAGCTGCCCCACTGAAGTGCATTGACCAAGTTCTGAAGGAAGAATTGCATCGAGCTCGCTCCTCGTGCTTTTGGCCGGGCGGGCCCGGGCAAGGTGCCCTGAGCCCGCCCCCCGTTCTGTGACTGGCTTTAGTTCCTATAGGCAGGATGCATTTCAATTTGGGGGAACCAACCTTGCGAAGGTTCAGGCGACCGTAGGTCGCACACCTTCGCAAGGGTTTGCCCCAGGACTGAAATACGCCCTATGGGCTACCAAGAGTGCCGTAGAATGCCAACGTAGATCATCGAGTTGGCGTCCTACGGACATACTTGCTGGTAGAACTCGAACTCACCTTCGTCGCTGATCTGGACGATGACGGCGCACTTGATGGGGTCGCCCTCCTCGGTGAAGGTCATGTCGCCGGTGATACCGGGGAATTCCTCAATCTGAGCCAGCGCATCTCGGACACACTGGCGGTCCTTGGCGATGTCACCCGTGATCTCGCCACAATCCTGAATGGCCTTCTGGACGATGAGCATCGTGTCCCAGGTCAGGGCGCCCACATCGTCAGGCACGTACCCATACTTTTCGTTGTAGCGATCGATGAACTCCTTAGTCGCGCCTGTCGCGCCCTTTGCGGCATAGTGGGTGCTGAAGAAGAGCCCATAGCAGTCTTCGCCGCAGAGCTCCACCGTCTCAGCCGAGCCCCAACTGTCGCTACCCACAATGGGGGCGTCCCAGCCCAATTCGTGGGCCTGCTGCACGATCAGTGCTACTTCGTTGTAATACTGAGGCGTGAAGATGAACTCGGCGCCTGACTCCCTGATCTTGGTTAGTTGGGCACTGAAGTCAGCATCTCCGGTGGTGAAGCTCTCGAAGGCCACCACCGAATCCGGGCCATGGACGTCCTCCCAGCCTTGCTTGAAGAAATCAGCCAGGCCCTTGGGATAGTCGCTGGCCACGTCGTAAAGTACGGCTGCTTTGGTGAAGCCAAACTCGTCGGTGACGAAGTTGGCCACCACAGGTCCCTGGAATGGGTCGAGGAAGGGTGTGCGGAAGACCCAGGGGCGGTCAAGGGTAGTGTTGGGGTTGGTGGACCAGGGACTAACCATAGGCGTTTCGTTGTCGTTCGCCACGCCACCCGCAGGCACTGCCTGTTTGGACGCTTGAGGCCCGACGATGACCAGCACTTCGTCCTGGGTGATCAGCTTGGAGTTGACGGCCGCTGCCGATTCTCCCTTGGCTTCGTTGTCCTCGATGACCAATTCAACTTTGTACGTCTTGCCCCCGACCTCGAGTTCACCGCCGATATCCTCCAGCCACATCTCGGCGGCGAATTTGGTGCCTTCGCCCACCTTGGGGATGTCGCCGGTGATGGGGGCGTTGATGCCGATCTTGATGGTGTCGGGTGCGCTAGCAGGGCCAGTAGGCACCACACAGGCCGAAAGCACGCCCATTATCACCAATACTACCAATCCAATAGCGAGCTTCTTCATGACGTGTACCCTCCTCCTAGAAATTGGGTGTGTTCGTGAAACCACCTCCTAACCCATTTCGACTGTGCCCGAATAATTTGGATAAGCATCACCTCCTTTGGCTAGCGTTAACTATGGCGCCGCATTCCAAACAAAACGACCCCAGTACTGGTACAATGGGGTCTGGAAGACTCATTTCATTTGGTCGGCATGCCTTTTTGCTCCTTGCAAAGAAGCCAATAGAATCAGGCAAAGACAGAGCGGCAAGCAAAACTGGAGTTTGTAGGATTTACCTTTTGTGTAGAATCACACAGGTTTCTCACGCAGATGCTCAAGGATTTCTTGTGTGTTGAGGAAGCGTCCAAGAATAACTCCTTGTTTTCAGGCCACAATTCCGCGTGAAACCCTTCGAAATTTGCAGAGCTATTTTGGGACGCGGCCTGAACCTGTGTTAACGTTTACACCTGGATGCAAATGCAGGTATCTGCGTCCGATCCAAGGAATGACAGTATCGAGTAATGAGTGAGAATCGTTGGAGTAGGCTGTAGATGGATCGTGGATAGAACCGTATCGGCATTATAGCATAGAACATATAGAACGTCAACGGGTTTTTGTGAGAAGCCGGCGATTCCAAACGTCATTGAGGCGAGAAGGTGCTCACGAGTCGGACGTTCATTTGAAAAAGACCTCGGAGGTCTCTATGACCTCCGAGGTCTTTTTCTTCGCCAGTTGAAACGCTCTTGAATCAGAAGGTAATCAGCCGGTGATATTATAAAATGCCCCCATCCCCGGATAAACCGCGCTCTCGGCCAATTCGTCCTCGATGCGCAGCAACTGGTTGTACTTGGCCACGCGGTCGGAGCGACAGGGGGCGCCGGTCTTGATCTGGCCGGTGTTCATGGACACCGCCAAGTCGGCGATGGTGGTGTCTTCCGTCTCGCCGGAGCGGTGGCTGACCACGGCGGTCCAGCCAGCGCGCTTGGCCATCTCAATGGCGGCCAGCGTCTCGCTCAGCGAGCCGATCTGGTTGAGCTTGATGAGGATGCTATTGGCGGCCTTGATGTCAATGCCCTTGGCCAGGCGCTCGACGTTGGTCACCAGCAGGTCGTCGCCTACCACCTGCACCCGGTCCCCGATGGCCGCGGTCAGCGCCACCCAGCCGTCCCAGTCGTCCTCGGCCAGACCGTCCTCCAGCGAGATGATGGGGTAGCGATCCACCCAGTCCTGCCAGTGGGACACCATCTGGTCGCTGGTCAATACTCTGCCCTGGATGCGCAGGTTGTACTTGCCGTCCTCCCACAGCTCCGAAGCGGCCGGGTCCAGGGCGATCATCACCTGCTCGCCTGGCTTGTAGCCAGCCGCATCGATCGCTTCCAGGATGGACTCAATGGCTTCCTCGTCATTCTTGAGTGCCGGAGCGAATCCGCCCTCGTCGCCGACGTTGGTGCTGTAACCTTTGCTCTTGAGCACTTTCTTCAGCGCGTGATAAATCTCGGCCCCCCAGCGTAGTCCCTGGCCGAAGCTCTCGGCGCCAACGGGCATCACCATAAATTCCTGGAAGTCGGTGCTCTGCCAGCCGGTGTGCGCGCCGCCGTTGAGGATGTTCATCATAGGCACCGGCAGGGTGCTGGCGCTGACGCCCCCCAGGTAGCGGTACAAGGGTAGGCCCACCGCATTGGCGGCCGCTTTGGCCACGGCCAGGCTTACCCCCAGGATGGCGTTGGCTCCCAGCTTGCTCTTGTTGGGCGTGCCGTCCAATCCCAGCAAGAAGTTATCGACGCCCTCTTGATCCAGTGCGTCCCAGCCGTATAGCTCTTCGGCGATGGCGCTGTTGACGTTCTCTACTGCCTTTTCCACGCCTTTCCCAACGTAGCGGCCCCCGTCGCCGTCTCGTAGTTCCAGGGCCTCGTGCACGCCGGTGCTGGCTCCAGAAGGAACCGCAGCCCGGCCTGTCGAGCCGTCGGCCAGTAGAACTTCCACTTCCACCGTTGGATTGCCACGTGAGTCCAGAATCTCACGGGCAACTACGTCTTCTATCAGACTCATCATATCCAATGACATTTATTTTCCTCCACAGAGTTTAGTGACAGGGAATTGGGAATCAGGGAATTGGAAATCAGGGAATCAGGGAATCAGGAATCAGGAGTTGCCTGCCCGAGTTCCTGATTCCCTGATTCCCTGATTCTCCAATCATCTGAGCTCCAGCGCAGTGTACAGCGCTTCCATATCCATATGTTCGCTCAACAGTGTCTCAAATCTCTCGACTTTCTTCTCCTGGTGGAAACGGGTCTTGCCAAAGAAGGTCTCGATAGTTTCAACCGCGGCCATAGTATCGTGGCGGGTGAGGATGACAGGCACGCCCACTTCTTCGGCGCGACCCAGAATCAGCGGATTGGGTCGGATATTGCCGGTGAGGATGAGGCACCGCGTCGAAGTCTCCAGCGCCGCCAGTTGGATGTCGGGCCGGTCGCCGCCGGTGATGACCGCTTTGTTGGGCTTGCGGCGGAAGTAGGTGAGGGCGCTGTCCACGCTCATAGCACCCACCATCAGCGTCTCTACCAACCCATCCACGGCATGATGGCTGCACAGTACTTCGCCGCCCAGTTTATCCGCCAATTCGGCAACGCTGACCGAGAGTAGCACGCGCTGCCTGGGCAAGATGGCGAAGATGGGTACGCTGTGACGCTCGACGTAGGGCTTGACCTGGTTCTCCACGAAGTCGATCCGATGCGGCGGGACTCTGTTAATCACAGCACCTATCAGCGACTCTCCCAACCTCGCTCGGGCTGTTATCAGGTCGTCTACAAGTTGCAAATCGTGGTCGTACGGCACCAGAACCAGCGTACGTGCCTCCAGTAGCTTGGCCACTTGAGGCGGGGCCAAATTGACGATCCAGCCTTCACGTAAACTGCCGCCACCTTCCAGCACCACGATATCTTTATCCCGGGCTATCGTCTGGTAAGCCGTTTGCACGTGGGCGTCCAGATTCTCTGCCTCGCCGGCCAGAATAGCTCCTACCCGTCGGTCAGTGAGGATGACGGGCGACATGGTCTCCAACGACTCGGCCAGGCCGAAAGTGTATTTGACGAAGTGGGCATCTTCATCCATTACCTGGTCACCCACAATGCGGGCCGTGGTGCTGACTGGCTTAATGTAGCCGACGTGAAACCCGTCGCGCTTGAACCGACTCAGCAGGCCAACGCACAAGGCAGTCTTGCCAGAGAAAGTTTGAGTTGATGTCACATAAACATTGGTAGTCATCGTTGCCTCCCAGGTTTTATGGGGCTAGCACCAGTCGCATGTCAATACCCATCGTTCCACGTCCCTCTTCAAAGACAATCAAAGGGTTGATGTCCATCTCGACGATTTCGGGGAAGTCGGTGACAAGTTGCGATAGTTTGAGTAGCGTGTCAGCGACGGTTTCGATGTCCGACCGCGCCTGGCCACGCACGCCGCGTAACAGGTTAAACGAACGAATCTCTCTCATCATCTCATTCGCCTCACGCCGTGAGAAGGGTGCGATGCGAAAAGAGACGTCTTTGAGCACTTCTACGTAGATGCCGCCCAGGCCAAACATCACCAGTGGCCCGAATTGCGGGTCTCGGTTCATCCCGGCGATGACCTCTTTACCACCGCGCACCTGTTGCTGGACCAGACAACCCCAGATGTCGGCGTCCGGCATATAGCGCATGGCGCGGAAGGTGAGCAGGTCAAACGAATCGCGTACGTCGTTGGCACCTTCAATGTTCAAACGCACACCGCCGATGTCAGTTTTGTGCAAGATGTCGGGCGATGCGATTTTCATCACCACCGGGTAACCGATTTCTTCGGCAAAAGCGACTGCATCGTCCGATGTTTTGCACAGTTTGGAGGCCGGGATGGGGATAAGATAGGCTTCCAGGATGTCGCGTGCTTCGGCGTCGCCGATTTGCAGCCGGCCGTCGGACCGGACTTGCTCGAAGATGCGGGCCACGCGGTCCCGGTCCACGTCGAACGTCTCGAACTTGGGCAGCGGGCGCTCCTGCCACTGGCGTTGGTCAACCATAGCTCTAAGCGCGGCTACAGCTCGCTCGGGCACGATGTAATTAGGTACATTGTGTTCGGTCAGTATCTTGGCACCCGCTTCGGTGTTGGCTTCGCCCATAAAGCAGGCCAACACCGGGATGTCGCTGCGGTCGGCAACTTCGCCCACGGCGCGCGCGGTTTCCTTAATCTCGGTCATAAACTGTGGAGTGAGGATGACGAGCAGTGCACCGACATGTGGATCAGCCGTCACCGCCTGAAGCGCTGCCTGGTAGCGGTCCGCCAGCGCATCGCCCAGCACGTCCACCGGGTTGAGCACACTGGCGGCCGAAGGAAGCACCTGTCGCAGTTTGTCCATCGTCTCCTGGCTGAGAGAGGCCAGGCTCAGTCCACTACGTTCGATGGCGTCGGTGGCCATGATGCCCGGTCCGCCAGCGTTGGTGATGATGGACACCCGTTCATTGCGAGGCAGGGGTTGGCGCGCCATCGCAATCGACAGGTCAAACATGTCGCCTACCGAACCGGCCCGGATGACGCCTGCCTGTTTGAAGGCTGCTTCATAGGCTCGTTCGCTTCCGGCCAGGGTGCCGGTGTGACTGCTGACCGCCCGCGAACCGGCACTGGTGGAGCCAGACTTGATGGCGATCACCGGCTTCTGTTTTGTCATATGGCGGGCCACCTCGATGAAGCGCCCCCCATCGGCGATGCCCTCCAGGTAGGCCATCACCACTTTCGATTCAGCGTCTTTGGTCCATGCTTGCAGGAAGTCTATCTCGTTGAGATCGGCCTTGTTGCCCAGACTCACGAAATGTGAGAATCCAATGTCCTGGGCCAGCGCGATGTCCAGGATGGAGGTACACAGCGCGCCCGACTGGGACATAAAGGCGATTTGTCCCTGACGCGGCATACCGACTGCGAACGAGGCGTTCATCGGCGCCAATGTGTCAATCACGCCCAGGCAGTTGGGACCGACGATGCGCATCTGGTACTTCTGAGCGATCTCGGCCATCTTGCGTTCGGCTATTAAGCCTTCGTGTCCAGTTTCGCGAAAGCCGGCCGAGATGACAATCACCGAACCGACGTCTCGTTTACCGCACGTCTCCAGCGTATCAAGTACGAATTTGGCCGGTATCACAATCACAGCCAAGTCTATATCGCCCTCGATTTCGTCGAGGTCATGGGGACAAGGAAGGCCGAGTATCTCGTCGGCTTTGGGGTTAATGGGGTAGATAGCACCGCTGAATCCACTCTGAATGATATTGGCTAGAACGGCGTAACCCAGCTTGCCCTCAGTGCGTGATGCGCCGATGACGGCAATAGATTTGGGATAAAACAGTGTGTCCAGCATTCTGGGTGGGTCTCCATATTTCGGCGGATTGGTAGTGTATAGGCCACCTGAGAAGGCACCCTCGTTAGCCTTCTGGTAGCCCATGACCAACCCGCTTGGGTCTGCAAATCTGTGAGGGGTGGAAGTTTCTCCATTCAATTGTTGCTGATCTGGATGGATTGGATCATCTGCAACGGGACGTCCCAGCACCCCAGCGTGGATTTGAGGCATACAGAGTGAATCTTATCACAATTGAGGGGGGGAGTCAAACTATAATGAGTGTGTCACTTAGCCAAGGCTAACGACGATTGCCCCTACTTTTTGAGAAGATATGCTTTTGTTTTGATAGAGCCTTTGGTTATATAATTAAGAGCAGCGACGCCAAGTTTCTGTCCCTGCGGAGGGGGTGCAGGTGAATAACAATCCGGGGCCTCGCTTGCGTCTCAACACGCGTCTGTTGCCAGCCTTAGTGGGTTTGCTGCTGGTTTTGCACCTGGCGGTGCCGTATCGGGGTTGGCTGATTCTACTGGTTGGTTTAGGCGGGGTGTGGCTGGTCAGTTACCTATGGGCTCGTTCACTCGCCAGCGGACTGTATCTGGTCCGTGAGATGCGTTTTGGCTGGGCGCAGGTGGGCGACCGGCTGGAAGAGCGTTTCACACTGATCAACAAAGGTATGCTGCCCGGCCTTTGGGTCGAGGTAGTAGATCATACTACCATGCCTGACTACCAAGCCAGCCGGGTTTCGGGAGTAGGCGGTGGATCATTAATTCGCTGGCACACAAAAGGTGTGTGTACCCGGCGGGGCCTTTTCACCCTGGGGCCGACTACTCTGCGAATGGGTGACCCTTTTGGCGTGTACACGGTCACTTTGCACTATCCCGACTCGGCCACCTTGATGGTAACACCACCTATCCTGCCTCTCCCCACCATTGAGGTGGCGCCAGGTGGGCGAGCGGGTGAAGGACGCCCGCGAGCCAATGCCCCGGAGCGTACTGTCAGCGCTGCCGGTGTAAGGGATTACGTTCAAGGCGATAGCCTGCGTTGGATACATTGGCCGACCTCTGCGCGTCGTGACTCCCTGTTTGTGAAACTCTTCGACGGCACCCCGGCTGGTGACTGGTGGATGTTCCTGGACCTGGACCAAGGCGTCCAGGCCGGTCAGGGTCAGGCGTCGACCGAAGAACACGGCGTGATCTTGGCTGCTTCGCTGGCCGATCGGGGACTTCGGTTGGGCCGGGCGGTTGGATTGGTGACGCACGGTGATGAGTTAGTCTGGCTGCCGCCGCAAGACAGCGATGGTCAACGCTGGGCTATTTTGCGCGCTCTGGCACTGGTGCGTGGCGGATCGCGCCCCCTGGCCGATCTGCTGGCCCGGGCGCGTCCCAGATTTGGGGAGCGCACCAGTCTGGTCATTATCACACCCAACGTGGAGGGCGACTGGGTTGAAGCGCTCTGGCCTCTTCTGCGCCGGGGTGCTGTTCCTACCGTGTTGTTGCTTGACCCTGTTTCTTTCGGTGGGACTGGCGACGCAAGTGTAACCTCGGCGTTGTTGTCGGATTTGGGTATAGCCAGCTACGTCATCACCCGTGATCTGCTAGATCGTCCCGAATCGCGCCCCGGCCGGCAAGGACGCTGGGAATGGCGGGTATCCCCCCTCGGTCGGGCAGTGACAACTCGCCGCCGTCGTGAGTTGACCTGGAAGGTATTGTCGTGATACGGTTGCTTTCTTGGCTCATCCGTTGGCTGGGACCCAATACGATAGTCTGGGTGACTGTTCTACTGGTGGCGCTGACCAGCACCGCTTTGGGTGTGGCGGATGTGATCCGGGGTTTGAACGCTGGACTGCTACTGCCTGTAGCAGTGTTGGGTCTGACAGTCGGATGGTGGCTGGCCAGGTCTCCGCTGCCGGGGTGGTTGGGGGGGCTGGTGGCGCTGGCTCTGGGTGTTGAGATCATCTTTCTGCGGGTTGGCCGTTTGGGAGAGTCTTTGATGGCATTGCTACAAGCGTCGGTCGATAGTTTGCTTCAACTTGTCGTGTTTCTGGTCTGGGGAGTCTGGGGCGTTGGCCGAACGGACGAGCGACTGAGCAATCTGCCGGACGGGACCTCCATTCTACTGGCCCTGGGGGATCTGTGGACGGACGTTAGTACGTTGCTGACCCGTCTGCTTGGCTGGTTATTGGCACGCGTCACGGGCCAACCGACCTTCGACTTGGCGGCAGCGGCTTTAATTTGGGGTTTGATGTTATGGGCGGCGGCCGCCTGGGCCGGCTGGTGGGTGCGGCGGCGTGGTCAGCCATTGCCAGGGATGGTCCCGGCCGGTCTTTTGTTGGGCGCGAGCCTCTTTTATTTGGGGGGCAATCTCGCTTTTTTGCTGTCTCTGTTGGGTGCCACACTGTTACTCGTCGTGACGGTTGGGCAAGATACGCGCGAGCGTCGCTGGACTGAAACGGGAATCGACTTTCCTTCCGACGTCGGTTTGGAGGTGAAGTTTGTGGGGGCGGGCCTGTCGCTGATGTTGGTGTCTATAGCCCTGCTGGTTCCTTCGATCTCTGTGCGACAGGTGATCGATTGGGCCGAGAGATTGGTTGGGGGGCCGTCGAGAACCGTGCCGGTTGTGGCTGGCCCACCGGGACTAGATGTCGATACCCTTCCCAGTCCACCTACCGTCTTCGATGAAGATCAGGTGCGCGCTCCTGGGCTGCCGCGCCGTCACCTGCTCGGCTCTGGCCCAGAACTCTCGGAACAGGTGGTTATGGTCGTTTACATTGAAGGGGATGAGGGGGTTGAGGACGAATCGACTGTCGGTCCATCCGATTTCGCACTGGGTGAAACGGCACCACGTTACTACTGGCGGAGCTTGACCTACAACGAGTACACCGGTTACGGTTGGATCACAGATGGGATCCAGCTTTTTGAGTATCAGGCCGGGGATCTGGCTGTCTATAAAGACTCCTTTGAACCGCTTGGCGTGAACGTCCAGTCTGCTCCGGTAGTTCCACCTGGCCGCAGAAAGGTTAAGGCGGAGGTTCGGGCCGTCAGTCATCTGGGAGAGCTGCTTCATGCAGCCGGCGATCTGGTGACGGTTGATCGGGATTTTCGCATCGCCTGGCGTTCTTCCGCAGACGCATTTGGTGCGACGGTTGTCACGACTGATCAGATCTTGACCCGCGTGACTGCTCGCCCCAAACAGGTAGGTGAGGGGGCAATACAAGCTACCCGTACCGCCAGTGTAAGCGAAGTGTTTGGCCAAGACACTCCGAATATTTACCAGACTGAATCACTGGTTCCGGCTGTGGGCGAAGTGCAATTGCGGGCTGCCGGGAGCGACTACCCGGCCTGGGTGCGAGATCGCTACCTGGCGCTGCCTGACCAAGTCCCCGCGCGCGTGCTGGCACTGGCACGTGACCTGACCGCCACGGAGCCTACGTCTTATGATCGAGCGCTTGCCATTGAGTCTTACCTGCGCACTTTTCCTTATAACCTTGATTTGCCGTCTCCCAAGCTCGAACGAGACGTGGTTGATTACTTTCTCTTCGATTTACAGCAGGGTTATTGTGACTACTATGCCACCTCAATGGTAGTGCTGGCGCGGGCGGCCGGTCTGCCGGCCCGACTGGCGATCGGCTATCATACCGGGACGTACGACGAGGTTAAGCGTCGTTATGTCGTCACCGAGGCCGACGCCCACGCGTGGGTTGAGATTTACTTCCCTGGCTATGGCTGGATTGAATTCGAGCCTACGGCTGGAGTGTCCCCGGTCCGCCGCCCAGCGGATGTGCCGCCCGTCGTCCCGCCCGAATTAGAGGCGTTGGAACTGACGAGCACGCAAGGTGCGGTAGGCAATTGGCTTTGGTGGTTTGGGTTATCAGGAATGGTGGCCGTTTTGGTCTTGGGGGTTCTCACCCGATCAGCGGTTGGCAATTGGCGGCTGCGCCGTATGCCCCCAGGGGGGACGGTAGCGACGCTGTACCGGCGTCTCTACCGACACGGGCGGCGGCTGGCTGTGTCCGTGCGGCCGGGGGATACACCGTTTGAGTATCTGGCCTCATTCGTAGAGCGCATGGGAGATGTGGCCGGGAACAAGCCTGGGGCGGCTGTCTTGGCTCCTGCCATTCCAGAAGCGCGTTGGTTGGTCGATCTTTACGTGTGGATGTGTTACGGTTCTCATGTTCCGAACACCGCGGACCAGAGGCGGGCCATACGGACGTGGCGACATCTGAAATGGCGGCTGCGGCTAGCATGGGTGAGTCAGGTCTGGGACTCGGTATGGCATCTCACCTTTGCATCCTCGCGTTCAGGGCATTGCGCAGAGCATCGCCCAGCAGATTGAAGATGGTCTCTTACACAAAAAGACGACCCCGGTCACGCCGGGGCCGTCTTAAGAATCTACGAGAGCCGGGGACCCGCTTCCCCAGCTCTCTACAAAAGGAGGAGAAAAAGAGGTTTCATACTGTCTTTATCTTAACGTAGAAGACCCCAGACTGCTGGACGTATGCCCTACGCTTACCCTACGCCGTGCTTAGACGTTAAACAGATGTTGGTTGACAGGAGTTGTATCTCCTGTAAAATTCGATAGATAACCATACACGTATAGACCTGAGAAAGGGCTGAGGAGCATGACCGCGATTCTTGTGATCCATGGGCCGAATCTTAACCTGCTTGGACAACGCGAGCCGGGGGTTTACGGTTCTCTGACATTGGATGAGATCGATCAACGCTTGCAAGATTATGCCGCCGGACAAGACGTGACTTTGCGGGTCTTCCAGTCCAATCACGAAGGATCATTGATCGATGCACTGCATGATGCGATGGATTGGGCGGACGGCGTAGTCTTCAATCCCGGGGCTTACACTCATACCAGCTATGCCCTGCGCGATGCGATCTCGGCCGTCGGCCTGCCGGTTGTCGAGGTACATATGAGCAACGTCCACGCGCGTGAGCGCTTTCGACACCGATCCCTGCTGGCACCAGTATGTTTGGGGCAAGTTGTCGGGTTTGGCTGGCGTAGCTACTTGCTGGGGCTTCAGGCCTTGCATGGTTACTTGATTGCCCTGCAGGAGGGACAAAATTAGTAGGCTTATGTTTAAAACAAGCCGGCCAAGCGGAAAAGTGACTTCTCTAAGCGCAGATGTTACTGAGCCCACTGAGAAATCTTAAGGAATCTCTACGAACCCTGGATTCTCTGCGGTTGATGTGATGTATGCCAGCCACATCACAGTGAAAGTTGCTATCTGGGGAATCCCAGCGATTGACGGTTGGTACATTCGCAGGTATACTTGAGCGTGGTTAGCGTGCAGGGGACGCAATACACTGTATGATTGGAAATTCCTTGATAGCAAAAATCCATCGGCTACTCCTGACCCTCCTTGTTCTCTGGTCATTGTTCCTGTTGCCAGATTGGCCAAGAGCACGAGCCCAGAACCAGGAGCCGGTGCCTCTTGATCCGGCCATTGAGCAACTATTGGCTCAGATGACGCCAGAAGAAAAGGTAGGACAACTCTTCTTGGTGACGTTTGTGGGCAGCGATGTGTCGCCCACGTCTGATGTGGCCCGTCTAGTTCAGGTGTATCGAGTGGGCGGGGTGGCACTCTCCACTGACAATGGCAACTTCGTGAACAACGATGCAGCCCCGCAACAAGTAGCGACCTTGACCAATGAGTTGCAGAACTTGGCTTTTACGTCGCCGCTTACCAACACGCTCACCCCCACTACAACGACTTATACCCCTATCCCCCTATACATCGCGCTGAATCAGGAAGGAGATGGCTATCCCTTTACTGATTTGTGGAATGGGCTGACGCCGGTGCCCAACGAAATGGCCATCGGCGCAACCTGGAACTCGACTTATGCCGAGCAAGTAGGACAGATCGTGGGCCAGGAATTGGCGTCGATCGGCGTCAATATGCTGTTTGGGCCATCCCTTGACGTGCTTGACCGTCCGCGTCCGGCGTTGCCCAGTACCCTGGGAACACGCACCTTTGGCGGCGACCCTTATTGGGTGGGGCGATTAGGACAGGCATACATTCAGGGAGTACACGAAGGAAGTAATGGGCGTGTGTTGACCGTCGCCAAGCACTTCCCGGGCTTGGGCGATACTGATCGCAATCCTTATGAAGAATTGCCTACCATTCAAAAATCACTGGAGACATTACGATCCATTGAGTTGGTTCCCTTCTTTGCTGCCACGACTCTCAATCCAGATACTCCATCGGTAGCTACCGATGCCTTGATGACGTCACACGTCCGCTACCGGGGTTTTCAGGGCAATATCCGTCAGTTGACTCGACCAATCAGTTGCGATGCCCAGAACCTACCAGCTATTCTCAGTTTGCCTGAGTTTGCGCCTTGGCGTGAGGCGGGAGGGTTATTGGTCAGCGATGCGCTCGGGGTGCCTGCTATCCGTAAGTTTTACGATCCCACACTGGAGACCTTTCCGGCAAAGCGTATCGCCCAGGAGTGTTTTTTGGCCGGCAACGACTTGCTTTACCTGGCTCAGTTTGATCTGACCGACGACTGGAGAAGTCAGTTAGCCAATATTGAGACGACTATTCTCTTCTTCCGCGACAAATATAATTCTGACCCTGTATTTCAGGCACGCGTGGATGAATCGGTCGCTCGTATCTTGCAGCACAAACGTGCTATCTATGGGGATTTTGCCGTAGAGGATACCCAGGTCTCGCTTGAACAGATACCGGAACTGGTGGGGCAACAGGGTTCTGTCATCTCGCAAGTGGCGTCGGAGGCAGCAACTCTGATTTACCCAGGACTCGACGAGCTTTCTGACCGCCTACCAGGCCCGCCCCTCAGCGACGACCAGATTCTAATCATAACTGACGATCGGCAAGGTCGGGATTGTGCTGATTGTCTTCCTTTCTATTTCATCAGCCCGACTGGCCTGGAATCCCGCATCTTGCGGCTTTATGGTCCGGATGCTACGGGACAGATATCGCCCGATCAGGTCAACAGCTTGACGTTTAGCCAGCTAAAGGAGGCTCTATCAGGCGAAGCTCTCGGCGAAATGAGCGAATTCGGTGAATCGGTCGAAACCGGCGAAACAACCATCGAGACAGAGGAGTCGAGTAATCAGGTGGACGATCTGATTGGCGCTGCCGACTGGTTTATCTTCGCCTTGCTCGATGTCAACACGCCAGATCAACCTCAATCTGACGCGCTGAAGCTCTTCCTCCGAGAACGCGACGAGAGCTTGCAAGGCAAAAAACTGGTGGTGCTGGCATTTAACGCGCCTTATTACTTGGATACGACTGAGGTAAGCAAGCTCACCGCCTACTATGGCCTTTACAGCAAGACGCCTTCGTTCCTGGATGCCGCGGTGAGGCTGCTCTTCCAGGAATTCCAGCCGCGTGGCTCGTTGCCGGTGGATGTGGATGCTGTAGATTATCAAATCATCGAGGTGACACGCCCCGATCCTAATCAGGTGATTAATATCGAAGTCGTTACCGACGATGGGTTGGCTTCCAGCACGTCTACTCCTACCACTACCCCCGCACCTCAAGTGTCACCGGAGGAAACACCTATCCCAATCCAGTTAGACCTTCGGGTGGGGGACGTGCTAAATTTGCGTGCAGGGAAGATCGTGGATCGCAATGGTCGGGCTGTTCCCGATGGGACGCCAGTTGAGTTTCGGTTCTTGGATCCTATTTCATCACTCGAAGCTCCCCGATTGTTGGCAACGACTCTAGGCGGTGTGGCGAGTACCAACTTTACACTTGACCGGAGTGGTACCTGGGAGATCACTGCTACCAGCGATACGGCCCAGCGGTCAGTACGACTGATTCTGACCATCCCAGAAGAGGGCCCGGTTGAAGTTGACGTCGATCGGCCTACACCCACTCCGACGTCTACTCCGACAGCTACTCCCACTTCCACTTCCACACCCACATCAACATCGACTGCCACGCCAGTCACACCGACGGCTACGCCTACCCAAACGCCGATGCCTGAACCTACCCCTGAACCAATGCCACCAGGCAAAACCGTAGACGCAATGGGCTTGTTCTTGTCGATGGTGACTCTGGCGTTGGTGGCAGGGGTTTCATATGCCTTGCCGATCAGACATACCGTCGCCCTGGAGGCTCGATTACGGCGTCTACTTACCGCGATGGTATCAGGCTTGCTCGGGTACGTTCTCTTGGGCACAGGGCTGCTTCCGTTAGAAAAGGTGCCCATAATCGCCGTAGTTTTTAAATCTTGGCTCCCATATGAAGTTCTTCCGGTGTTGGTGAGCCTTGTCTTCGCGGGGGTAGGGCTTTTACTGGTTGAGTTAGTGGTAAGCATTGCAGATCGTTGGCGCAACAGGTAGGGTTAGGCTGAGAAGGTAATATCAGAAGGAACTTTCAGGGAAGACGGTTAGCTTCCGTGGTCGCACTTACCGTCGGGAAATTAGGGGGAACTGGGCGCTCTGCAGGCAGCGCCGTCACTGCTACGGCCATAGCTAGCAATAACCCCAGTAGTAGAAGTAAAACGCGATTGTGCCAGAGCGCGTCGCGCAGGGTCAGGTTGGCGGTCTCGTGGGCGTAAGCAGGAGCAGATTCCAAAGACATAACCCCGTTTCCGTCGTGCGGGGGCGTTTGCCCGCCGAATAACTCGGCACGAAATTCGGAAACACTCGATGGACGGTCGTCGGGGTGCATTGCCATAGCGTGGGCAATGACATCTTCTACGTGAGGTGATACCTGGGGATTGAGAGTCTGGATGGTGGGCATCGCGCTTGGTTTGAGGAAGCGCTGTTTGGCTTCCAACGGTGCCTGGGCAGTTAGTAGGTGGTACAGGGTTGCTCCCACTGAATAGATGTCGGAGCGTACATCAGTATGCCCCGTATCTCCACCGTACTGCTCCAGGGGAGTGTATTGGACCGTCCCACGTCCCTGTAGGATAGTAATGGTGCGGCTGTCATCCGGGGCCATCAGTTTAACCAGGCCGAAATCTACCAGTTTGATCGCACCGGCCGGGGTGAGCTTGATGTTGGCCGGCTTGATGTCCCGGTGAAGGACCGGTGGGTCTTGGCTGTGCAAGTATTCTAGTGCATCGCATAGCTGTTCAGCCCAGGTCAATACTTGCTCTTCAGACAAGAATTGCCCCTGGCTGCGCGCTTCTTCGATCAATTCGCGCAGATCCTGGCCAGGGACAAAATCCATTACCAGGTAGTCGCGTCCGTTGTACAGAAAGTAATCAGAGACCTTGGGCAAGTTGGGATGATCCAACCGGGCCAACACGCTGGCTTCGCGGTGGAATTGAGCCTGAGTCTGCTCATAGTGCTCTGGGTTGTCACCGGGTTCGGGGATGACTTCTTTGAGGGCGCACAAACGCCCCTCTAAACGGGTGTCATCAGCCTGGTAAATGGCACCCATTCCTCCTTGGCCCACCAAGTGTATGATGCGGTAACGGGACCACAACATAGTACCGGTGCTGAGTGGTTCGAACATAATCCTCTTCTTCTTTATTCGCCAGGGCTCAGGACGAGCGCGGGATTGAACTCTGGCATCCTCCACTATAGCTTAACCTATTAGGGGGTTTCTGTCAAGAGAAATAACCCTCGAACGATCATACAGGTATGGAGGTAGTGTACAATGAGTAGTCTCTCACAAGGGACCCAAGGTCAGGATGTGGCGATGTTAATGGTACGTGAGGGAAGTAGTCCTAGGCGGCAGTGGGCCTTGCAGGGCGCTGCCATTGTTATTGGACGGGGTGACGATTGTCACGTCATCATTGATGATCGGCAGGCATCGCGACATCACGCTCGTATTACTCAAACACAGGATGGTTATGTTCTGGAGGATTTGGGTAGTAAGAACGGAACCTTTCTCAACGGGCAACCCTTGACAGTCCCTACGGTGCTCAAAGATGGCGACGAAATAGGTATTGCTTTTGCTGCTAGATTGAGCTTTGTGGATGCCGGTGCTACAGCCCCGTTGTTGTTCCAGGATGAATTGGGGCCAGGCATTCGGATGGACACAGAGGCTAAGCGCGTATGGGTCGCTGGGCAGGAACTAGATCCGCCCCTCTCTCTGGCCCAGTACCGTCTCCTGGAGTTGCTCTACGACAACCGGAGCCGAGTTGTAAGTCGTGAAGAGGTGGTCTCGGCCGTGTGGGCCGAAGATGAATCGGAAGGAGTATCTGAGCAGGCGATTGACGCGCTGGCCCGACGGTTGCGAGAACGCATTGCCGAGGCCGATCCCGATCACCAATATGTGGTTACAGTGCGGGGACACGGCTTTCGCTTGGAGTACGCACCTGATGAATAATAGCCGTTTACTCAGGCACTTAGAGCCTATCCGAAAAAAACTTCGTTGATGACGCATAAGAATGCGTCATCGGCCAGCATCCCTACGCCAGCCTACGGATTTTCGGATAGGTTATTAGCCTCTTGTGAGGTTTCGGAGCTTTTTCTGTTGAGTTAGGGTGTCAAAACGCCTTGGCTGATGGTCTCGGCCTGATTCTTGACTTGTCTCATATGGTTGGCAACGTCCGTGTTGCCGGCTTGCTCCAGTTCAGTAATCAGTTGATCCAGAGCAGCTATCAGGTCGGGGGTGAGGATCTCACGCTGGGTCTCAAGCAATTGCCTGGTGCCATCTGGGTAGGATGCATCCATAAGCTGATTGACGAGTTGGACCTCGGGTGGCAGCCGCTCTTCTAACAGACTTATGATCATATTGGCCAATTGTTGCAGAGCTTGCACTACCTCTGTGCGGTTTTCAGCTTCAGCATGCTGGATGTTGGCGGAGAGGACGACGAAAAAGGCATCGTCAATCTCGTCCAGGTGTTCGCGGGCGAAAGCTTCAGGGTCTTCGGCTTGCAGAAGAGTTTTGAAAAGTTCACTCGCCTGTTGCATTCTGACCTGAGCTTCCTCATCCTGTTTGGCAGTAGTATCAAGGATTTTGGTCCGCAGAGCCTTAAGTTGGCTGGCGTTCTCAGCGTCCGAGGCGGCTTCAATCTGGGCGGTTAGGTTCTGAAAGAAGGCGTAGTCGAGCAGAGAGCGCCCAACGGCAACTAACGCTTCGAATTCTTCGTCAGATTCGGCGGCTTGTAGACGGTCTAACAACTCTTCTCGGGTAACGGTCTCTCCCAGTCCCAGTGCTGCATCCAACTCGGCTATAGCGGTTCGCCCTTGGCTGCTCAGATTGGCCAGCATTGCGCGCAGACCAAACAAAGCCTGAGCCATCTCACTCTGTCCCTCGGCTTGGGCTGCTTGCGCTGATGCCGTGAGAATCTGAAAAAACTCGTAATCTAGTTGGGCATCATACTCCTTCACCAAGTTGCGCATACTCTCTTCGTCCGTGGCTTGTAGAAACTCATTAATGAGGCGCGCTTTGGCCTTCTGTCGCTCCATCATCTCCGGAGTGATGCCTTCGGCCTCAAGTATGGTGTTGACCAGGCTTTGCATAGTAAAGAAAGTCTTTGGAGTAAGCAAGTATGCTTTGCGTTGCTCCGGCGGCAGGCCATTCATCAGCGTGTTGGTAAGGTCACCGATGACCTTTTGCTGGTCGTCGTGATGTAGGTTTAACTCGTTGGGCATCAGTACCAGTGCTAGTTCGTGGGCAGGGTCGTGGTATAAAAGCGGTGCCGTCATAGGAGCCTGGGTGCCGCATTGAGGGCACTGAGCGATGTTAACTTTGTTTTGCAAGAACTGAGCTTTGAGCCGTGGATCGCGACCAACGTCAATGATGCTCTCGATTGGAGCAGTGAATTGCGTGTTGCATACCGGACACTGTATCGGTGCTATTTGGCGGGTGGCCATATGTTTAGATATCCTTTCGCAGCGATCGATTTCGACAAAATAGGCTGGCGAATTAGCGGTAACTGGTGTATGTATTGAATCGAGGCAAAGACCGCCTCCGTGTGTCCACGAGGGCGGCATGCGCAGAGATAGATTCTTTTCTAGTCGCGGAAGAAGGTCTCTACCTCAGCCTGGTCTTCGTCGCTGGGATAGGTTTCAACAAAGCTAATGCGATGCCAGGGAAATAGAAAACGAGTGCATTCAGGTTCAACAAAGACCAAGTTCTTGCCGTCGCGAGCCCGAGGATTGGTGCATACAATATAGCTGGCTGTCGGGTCAGGTAGATCGTCCATTTCGGCCAAAAACGGATCAGTACCTGAAAGATGGACTATGACAGTGAATGCCATACGGCAGTTTCCTCCGTTCTTGAGTGTGAGAGGGGCTATGATAGTTCTACTTCAATCAGCAGTTTCCCCAGTTGCAATTGGTCGCCGTCGTGTAGGGCTTCTGGTAGGTAAGGAGCCAGACGTTTCCCGTTGATAAAGGTGCCGTTGATGCTGCCCAAATCTTCTACCACGACGGTTCCCTCGCGTTTCAGAATGCGGGCGTGACGGCGGGAGACCCCCTTCTCCAGTCCGCTGTCTTCTGATAGGTCTATTTCGGGAAAGACATCGCTGGCCGGATCAAGGCGCCCCAAGTGAATGGCTTTGGTCAGCGAAGCTTCCACCTGGCGACCGCTTTCGCCAATGTGTAGACGTACCCCCAATGGGCCGCTTCCTTGTTTGGTCAGGTGTTCGCTGCCCTCCTCCTCCGTGCCGACCCATCCAATTTCACCGGTGCCGAGCGGGTCAGTGCCCCGTCGGTCGTCTTCCAACAAATAGGTACCGCATTCGCTACAGAAGAGCGTGTTGGCTACATGAGTTGTCTGACAAAATGGACACTTAATCATGGTGAATCTCCTTGGGCAAGATGGATAGCGCACGGGTCCCGTATCGTATCTTCTTGCGGCCTTCAGCCGAAAGGTCACCGGTACGGGCTAGCCGGCCTGCTTCGAGCAAAGCAGCGCGGGCTAGGTCGGTCTCGCCCAAATTCAAGAGTCGAGTAGCCATCGTTTCCAGGCGTTGCGTGGCTGCACTAACCTCGCCAGCTTCCAGGTCGGCCATTGCCTTTTCTTGCATCTTAAAGATTGCCAGCTTGCCCAGGGCGGTGACGATGGGGGGTGGAATATCAGCGTCTGCGTCAGGGGTTTCGCTAACCGTGGCCGTCAACTCTACCCATTCCCAAGAACGACGGTTGGCCTGGCCAGGTACATCGCCCTCTACCGTGATGCGCATCAGTCGCTGGTCGTTGACTGGCAGTCCCCGGATGCGAAATTCCATAAGTATAGCCTTGCCCTGATCAGTTCCTAGTGGGCCCAACACCATTTTGTCGCCCCGTGACTCCAGACGACGGATGTGGGGAGTGATCTGGAATGCCTCTTGCAGTCGAACGCCGGATTTGGCGTTGATCGACATCACCAGTTCACGAGCGACTACTAGACCCAGGCTGCGCACCGTGTCCTTGAAAATATCTACCACCTTACGCGGCGAGTCGATGTAAGTTGAGACGCCCCCCGAAAGCGCAGCCATTTGGTCGAGGAGGTCTTCGTTCCAATCAGAACCAATGCCCATCGTACTGAGGCTTATCTGGCGAACGCCGGCCGCTTCGGCTTGTTCCAGGCAGCCTTGCTCGTCGCCATAAGTCTGTCCGTCCGTCAGCAGAATGAGGTGGTTAACAGAGGTGTCACTTCGGTTGCGTTCGATTTCATTGAGGCCGGCCAACAGCCCTTGCAACATCTCAGTTCCCCCGCTGGGTTGGATAGTGCTGGCGATGGACTTGGCCATTGCCTTGTCAGCGTTGCGCTGACTTGGGAGTAATACTTCCGCTCGGTCACTGAAGACAACCAAGCTAAGGGCATCCTCGTTTTGCAGCTTGTCGATGATCTGGCGGGTAGCTTCTTTCACTTGCTGCAAGCGCATACCTTGCATTGAAGTGCTACGGTCTAGCACGAGGCATAAGTTCAAAGGTAGACGAGAGGTGGGAAGGTCGCTGGCAGGAGTCACATTCAGGAGTATATAGTAAGCTTGTTCCTCGGATATTGCCAAGAGTGTCTTGTGACTGGCAATGGCTCGCAGGCTCAGCGCTGATGATTTGTCACGTCCTTGCTGCTCGCACCAGTGGTCATATTTCCGTCGTTGTTCCGGGTTGCTCAGAATTTCGTACGCTTCTTGTACTTCTTGAAATTCCTTGCTGGCAACAGCACCTTCACTGGCGTCGGGATGATAACGCCGGGCCAGGGAGCGGTAAGCCTTTCTGATTTCCTCGTCAGTAGCAGTTTGAGCAACGCCTAAGATTCCGTAGTAGTCTTTGTCGACCTGCATAGCAAATCTCCCACTATCTTTGGGATAGGTGCTTACGCCTCGCCCATAAATACGAGCACTGCCGTAATATTATCGTCGCCGCCTCTATGGTTGGCTGCTGCGACCATTTGCTCCAAAGCTAGCTGCGGAGTCGGGGCGTAGGTCAGGATGTCAGTAAGTTCCTCATCCGATACCATTCCCCAAAGGCCGTCACTGCAAAGCAGTAGACAACTACCAACAGGAAACGGTTGAAGATAAGTGTCAACCTCTAGAGAGCCTGCCTGGCCAATGGCTCGATACAGCACATTACGGTGCGTGTGTGTGAGAGCTTCCTCTGGAGTAGCTTGTCCGAGTTCAACGAGCCGGGCAACCAATGAGTGGTCTTGCGTTATCTGGCGCAGCGATGCCTGGTTGAAGATGTAGGCTCTGCTATCGCCGACATGGGCTACATATGCTTTGTGACCAAAGACAAGGGCCATGGTGAGCGTGGTGCCAGCCTCTGGAACTTGCTGGTAGACGGCGAGATTGGCGGCCTGCACGGACTGTATGAGTGCCTCGTTGATAGGACGACGCGACCCGTCTTGTTCGTTGCCTGACAAGAAGGGCAAGAACACGTCTTGCATGATGTGATGAGCGGACACTTGAGCGGCAAGGGAGCTTGCTATCTCGCCTTTCTGATGTCCACCCATACCATCGGCGACGATGTAAAGTCCAAGGGGGACCAAACCGTCGTCGTCCTGCAAGGCTACATCTATAGCCAGATAAGAATCCTCGTTGCGTTCGCGAATCTGACCGATGTCACTAATTTTTGCGACTGTCAAACCTGGTGGTAGAGAAGACAATGCCGAAGGGTAATCCCTTTCTGCTGCTAAAGTATTCGCATCTCCACTGCTAGAATGTTCTTCTCGTGAAAAGAATCTTTGAAGGAAATCCATTGAGTAATAACCAGTGTTCCTTGTATTGTGATGGTACGTTTATTCTGGAAGAGCGTATACTTTGTGATCGGTGGATCCGATGTAAAGCACGCCTTCATAAATGAAGGGAGATGAGGTCACTTTTCCCTGAGTTGTAAAGCGCCAACGCTCTTTTCCACTCTTGATGTTTATGCTGACCACGTCACCGCCAATGGTTCCAATATATACTGTGCTTTCTGTGATAGCTGGATTAGACACAATTTGCGAGCCAGTGTCGTATTTCCAAACCTGTCGCCCGTTGGTGGCATCTAGTGCATAGAGACATCCATCGGCAGACCCTATGTAAACAATACCATCCATAATGCGCGGGGATGAGATGACTATTTGGTTGGTTCGGGTGCGCCAGATAATCCACCCGGAGCGTTCGTCCAGCGCATATACGTTCCAGTCTGAGGAGCCAAAAATCACCAGCCCATCGTGTAGGATAGGGCTGGAGGTGATACCCCGGTTAGTGCGGAATTTCCACTTTTGACCACCGCTCTGCAAGTCTACGGCATACAAGTGATTGTCTTCCGAGCCGACGTATACGATTTCGTCTCCAACGATTGGTGTGGAGCGTATCGGACCTAACGCCTCGAATTTCCATACTACCCGACCGCTATGGGCATTCACAGCATATAGACGGTAATCATCTGATCCAAAGAATGCATGTTCGAATTCAACTCGTGCCGAGGAGCGGATGCGGCCTTCCGTCGGGCAGGTCCACAGAATGCGCCCCGTTCCACTGGAAATCGCGTACAGCAATCGATCCTCGGAACCGATCAGGACTCGATCGTTCCAGACGAAGGGTGTGGCAGCTATTCCTCCTTCGGTAGGATACTTCCACTGGAACTCGCCGGTTTTTGCGTCCAGAGCGTAAAGGTTGTTATCATAAGCTCCCACGTACACCACCCCATCGGCGACAACTGGCGAAGAGCGGACTTCGTCTTCGCACTTGAACTCCCAGATAGGAAGAATGCCAGTGTCGCTTATCGCTTGTTGAGGCATGGCGGGTGAAAGATTTTCTGTCCTTGGTGCCGCGCCTGGCGTAGCTGTGGGACGGGAGCCGACACGCCGTGAGCGCTGTTCTTCTCTGTTATTTGCTCCAAGGCATTGAAGCAGGGAATCTTTCATCTCTGCAGCGCTGGTGTGTCGTTTTTCGGGTTCGTATTCCAGCGCCCTCATGATTACACCTTCGAGTTCTTCTGAGAGGGCTGGATTAAGCAGTCGAGGTGGCTCCTCGTGAAAGGTAAAAGGTGGCTCCAGCCGAGGGTCCCGTCGGGTAAGAAGGTGATGGAGGGTAGCTCCCAGGGCGTAGATGTCGCCCTGAGGATTTGCAACCCCTCGGTATTGCTCGGGGGGAGAGTAGCCCTCGGTGCCGATCATCGTCCCTTTTTGTCCAGCTTCGAAGTTGCGGGCGATCCCGAAATCGATCAGCATGACGTGGTTGGGTGGGCGTAGCATGACGTTAGAGGGCTTCATATCTCGAAAGACGATGGGTGGTTCCTGGCTATGTAGATATGAGAGCACGTCGCAGATCTGAATAGCCCAGTCCACAACTTGCTCCTGGGGCAAAATCTGCTCCGTGTCGCCCATCAGCGCTTCCAAATCTTCTCCGTCAATGTATTCCAGCACCAGGTAGCTACGGATACCTTCGCTAAAATAATCATATATCTTGGGGATTGCCGGATGATTCAGGCTGGCGAGAATATTGGCCTCACGCTCGAAGTTTTGAATGGCTAGCCGCCGAACCTGGGGATCTGGCGTCGTGCAGGTCATCTCCTTAAGTGCGCAAAGGCGAGCGACACCGGTGAAGCGCAGGTCGCGCGCTTGATAGACAGCACCCATTCCACCCAGCCCCAGCACTTTGATAATCTCATAACGGTCTTGGAGGATGGCCCCTTTAGGTAGAATTGCCTCGTCTAGGCCTGAAGAAGCCTCTTCAGATTCTCGTGCCCCCTGTAAGTGTAAGGTATCCAAGTCTCGACTCCTGCTATTGCTTGGGATGCTTCCCTCATTCACATTATATCGCGTCTTCTCGGAAATGCAATAATCCTTTCCGCCTAGCGTATAAATCCTGATGATAACGAAATTATACTCGGTCTCGGTATTATCGTCAACCCAAAACGAAAGGTTCTTGGCCTCGCAATGGCGCACGCTGTATTATCTTGTTAATTTGGCCGGGCTTTGTCGATCGTAGTATGTTGACATAGTATGTTGAAATCTTGATTTCTTTCGTCAGTAGGGGATGAGGGGCGAATTCGGTCCGTTGCTGTCGCCGGCCGGCGATGTAGGGGACAGAGGAGCTGTTCCGCTCTAATAGTTTCGCTTGATGAGGAAATATGCCAGTTCCCGTAACGCCTCATCAGCTTCTGGATCTGGCTTGGCTGTCTCTAACTGAGCCAATGCCATCTCCAGATGTTGGCGGGCTAACTCTTCGGCGTAGGGCTTGGCCTGGCAGCCATCAAGGATGGCAACAGCTTCGGCCACGTCCTCCTCCGAAAGTGCCTGCTGTGCATAAAGCTCTCGGAGCCGCTCTGCGTCTGCATCGTTCTGCCTACCTAGCACATAGACTACGGGTAGGCTCTTTTTGCGGCGGCGGATGTCGTCGGCGACTGGTTTGCCTGTTACATCTGCCTTACCCCAGATGCCCAGTAAGTCGTCCTGTATTTGAAAGGCCAGACCCAATCCTTCACCTAAGTGGCGGTAGTGTTCGGTTAGGCTCGAATCTGATGAGGCGACTAGCGCGCCAAGTTGACCGGCGCAGCCTAGCAGTGCCGCTGTCTTACCCCTGATCATTGTCATATACGCGTCAGTGTCCACGTCCAGGCGTTTCTCAAAGTCCAAGTCTAAGTGTTGCCCCAGGCAGAGCGCCAGGTTGGCCTGATCGAGGATGCGATAGGCAGTTACTACTCGATTGGGAGGGAGACTCCGCTCCATCAGGTGGTGCAGTGCCAGGTGGGCCAACGTGAACATAGCGTCACCAGCATTAATTGCCTGTGCCTCGCCCCACAACGTCCATACGGTGGCACGCCCGCGGCGGGTGTCGCTTTGGTCCTGGATGTCGTCGTGGATCAACGAAAAGTTGTGGATCAGTTCGACAGCGGCGGCGGCAGGAAGGGCCTGCTGGGGATCTCCCCCGGCGGCCTGACAAGTCAACAGTGTAAACAGGGGGCGCAGTCGCTTGCCCGATTTCACCTGGGAAGGTCGAAACCGATTATCTGCCCAGCCTAGATGGTAATGCATCATGCCATGAAAGGCGAGAGGATAGTCGGGGGAGGGAGCTGTGCAGTTGCGCAACTCATCTTCGATCAGCGGCAAATAACGTTCCATGGCTTCTTGCAGTTTCAAGCTAGGGTCTCCTTGCTGGCTATGGCACGCCGTCTGACCAGGGTGACTGGATCAACGAGGTGCGGTTTTTGTCTTACGTTCTGCACACCAAGTGCGGCGTGTCTCGTAGCTCGTCCAGAGACGCAGCGCCGATGCAAAACATCGTCGCCCGCAACTCAGAAGCTGTTACTTCAATCGTATCCAGTACGGCTTCGGTGGAAACTACCGCCGCTCGGAGGAAGGGTCCTGCCATACCGGCCAGGTGGGAACCCAGCGCAATCGCCTTGGCTATCTCCAGCCCGTTGCGCAAACCTCCACTGGCAATGAGCGGTAACTGAGGCGCGGCCCGGCGTACCATATGGATAGATTCAGCGGTCGGTATGCCCCAGTCTCTAAAGGTGGCTGCCACTCGCCGACGTGATTCTGTGTCGGCTCGGTACATTTCCACCTGACTCCAACTGGTGCCGCCTGCGCCCGCTACGTCGATGGCGGCAACGCCTGAATCGACCAGGTGTCGAGCCGTGTCTTCCGAGAAGCCCCAGCCCACTTCTTTGGCCACAACAGGCACTTCAAGATTCTTGCATACCGCTTCGACTTTGTTCAATAGCCCTGCAAAGTTGGTATCGCCTTCTGGCTGTAGTGTTTCTTGTAACACATTGAAGTGCAGATACAGGGCGTCAGCTTCCACCATTTCGACAGCGCGCCGGCAATGATCGACAGTGTAGCCATAGTTCAGTTGAACGGCCCCCAGGTTAGCGAATAACAAAATGTCGGGAGCAACTGGACGAACCACACGGAATGATTCGGCCAGCGACGGATCCTCTATAGCGGCGCGCATCGAACCGAGTCCCATAGCGATGCCAGCTTCCTGGGCGGCGGTGGCCAGTGTACGATTTATGATATGTGCTCGCTCCGTGCCGCCGGTCATCGACGAGATGAGTAGAGGCACACGTAGAAGTTTGCTAAAGAAGGAAATGCTGAGATCAATATCTGCCAGGTTGAGTTCAGGAAGGGCTTGGTGGGTAAAGTAGTATCGTTCCAATCCGGTAGTCAATTGATCGAAGCCGACGTCCTCTTCCAGATTGATTCGAATATGATCGGCTTTTCTCTGTTCGAGCATTGAAATCTTTGTCCTTCTGATCGTAACTTTTGTTCAGGCACGGTGTTTATGTGAGAGGATATCAAGCCTGCTTGCCCGACTGTCGGGACACATCAGGACAGTTTACCAGTGGCACAGGGGCTTGTCAAGCCTGCGGCAGACAAATTGAAGCCGCTTATCGTTGACAATTTGGGCGGTAGCTGGTAGAATCCATCGTCCACTCAAAAAACGCTCAGAAGGAGGCATTGTCTTATGTCCAAAGAGGAAATCTTCGAGAAAGTGAAGGCAATCATCGTTGACCAGCTTGGTGTTGATGAGGACAAAATCACTATGGAGGCCAGCTTTCGAGATGACCTGGAAGCCGACTCCTTGGATTTGGTCGAATTGATTATGGCCTTCGAGGAGGAATTCGGCGGCGAGATTTCTGACGAGGAAGCGCAGAAAATCACTACGGTTGGTCAGGCAGTAGATTACCTGGAAGCCCAAGTGTAGGTCCCGCACTGCATCTATCTAAATCAAAGCATACAACAAACAATAGAAGCCGGTCCTGGGTCAATCCGTACCAAGGGATTGGCTTTTATTGTATCCTGATTTAGGCTATATTTGTTGAGAGTTCTTCTCAAAAAGTAAAGGCGATTCGCCTCGAATTATTGAGAAGATACGTCTGAGATCGTGTTGACTTGAGGTGTGCGTGTGTCAGAGGTCAGTGTGGCGGTACTGGCTGGCGGTCGAAGCCGTCGTATGGGACAGGATAAAGCGTTGCTTCCGTTGGGGGGGCGTTCGGTCATCGAGTGGGTCATTGATCGCGTCTCGCCTTTGAGCGATGATGTGACAATCATCACCGATGTACCTGGCAAGTATCGCCACCTCGGTTATCGGATGGTCGGTGATGTGTATCCAGGCAAGGGTTCGCTAGGGGGTATCTACACGGCCATTCATACGGCTCAATATCTGAACTGTGTGGTGGTTGCTTGCGATATGCCCTTTCTTAATACCAATCTGTTGCGCTATCTTGCGGGTCTGGCACCTGATTTTGACGTGGTCGTTCCACGCATAGAAGGGTTTCCCGAGACAATGCACGCCGTGTATGGCAAGGGTTGCCTGGAGCCAATCCAACAGCGCTTGCTAGCTGGCCAGCTCAAGATCATCGGCTTTTTTGAAGATGTCCGGGTGCGTTACGTGAAGCGCGACGAAGTGTCTCGCTTTGATCCCACCTTCCGTTCTTTTATCAACGTTAACACACCGGACGATTGGGAGCGCGTGTGTAGGATGGGAAGAGGCATTCTCCAGATGACGCAAAGCGGCGCAGGCTCCCCGGAGCCTGCGCCGTCTGGTGCTCCTCCGATTGATTGACCTCAGCCGGCTATTTCTGGAACTGGGACGTATCCTTTTTCTTCCAGGTACCCTATTATCCTGGCGGAACTCTCTTCAATGGATTCCTTGTCCGTACTGACTGTAATCTCTGCATTGAGTGGGTCCTCGTAAGGATCCGAGACACCGGTGAATTCGGGAATCTCGCCGGCCAGCGCTTTGACGTAAAGCCCTTTCACGTCGCGACGGATACATTCTTCCAGTGAGCAGTCCACGAATACTTCAATAAAATTCGTCACTTCGCTTCGCACCCAGTCTCGTGTGGCCCGGTAAGGTGAGATAAAGGAGGCCAGCACACCTACCTCGTTGCGTGACAATAGCTTTGCCACAAACGTAACCCGCTGGATGTTTTTGTCGCGATCCTCTTTGCTAAAACCGAGATCAGCAGTCAAGCTCTGGCGTACCACGTCGCCGTCCAGGCGTTCGATGCGTATCCCCCGTGATTTCAGTTCCTTCTCAATCCGTTTGGCCAAGGTCGTTTTTCCCGACCCCGATAGCCCGGTGAACCACAGTACGAAACCTTTGTGGGCCTTGTGCGTAACTGATTCGCTCATCATCTTGCCGTCATTACCGTACCATGTCATGGTTGAATTACCTTTCCTTGTATGTCGCTTGGGATTGGTTGTCTCATCAATTGGAGCACGGTTGGTGCAAAGTCCATCAAGTGCGCCCCGTCGAGTCGCCGACCACCCAAGTTTTGCCGGGGATCGTAGTAGATAATCATTCCGTCCTGGGCGTGGTTGGCGTCGTCAGGACCAATGTCGTTTTCGAACGTGTAGATACTGTCGAAGCCAAAGCTGCCGACCGACCGCCAATGTAAGTCTCCCATGTAGATAATCAGGTCTGGGGGAATGTTGCGTACATCTTGGTAGATGGCTTCTGGACGGAAACAGCTAGTGTTAAGAGGATTGCCTTCCTGGTCCGGAATCGCCTCAATTGCGGCAGCCAGTTCATCCCGTACCTTCTTGTAGTCTGCCCTGGGGATAAGTCCGTTTGGTTCGCGCCCTTGGACGTTTAGAAAGATGCGAGCGTAATAGCCGCCAGCGCCCCAGGCAGTCGACTTTTCCCAATCTACTTCCACTTTTTCAAAGGGGATTGGCCTGGGGCCCTCCCGCACCGGTTCCTCTTTTAGAACAAGATAACCTTCACGACGTAACCATTCGTTGATGCAGATGCCGCCGTCCATCTTCTTGGCCCCGTGGTCTGAAACGACCATCACCACGGTGTTGTCGTCTAGGAGGGAGAGCATTTCCCCCAGTTCTTGATCGAGGTACTGATAGTATTTCTTGATGGCATCTTGATACGGATTGCCTGGCTCGAATCCGGGGTGAGTAGGATCCATATATCGCCACAGTCCATGTTGAATACGGTCCACACCCATCTCGACAAACATGAAGAAGTCCCACGGTTTATTCTTGAGCAGGTCCTTTAAGACGATGAACCGCTTCTCGGTCATCTCGTAGATCTGCTTGAGTAGGAAGTCCTTGTTTTCGGTTCGGAATTGGTGTACGTCAATATCATACTCTCGACCGACCAACAGTCGGTCAATTTCATAGCGAAGTTCGTTTGGGTAAGTATATTGGCGCTGAATGCTGGGCGTGAGGAAGCTGCTGATTAAATAGCCGTTTACGTGCTTCACGGGATAGGTCTGGGGTACGCCTACGACGATCACTTGCTTACCCGCTTCCCCCAGCGACTCCCACACCCTGGGCTCCATCACGGCGGATCCGGTGGCTATGCTCATATTCTCGTAGCTATAGTCAGCTCGATTGCGAAAGCCATAAAAGCCGAGGACACCGGGGTCCTTGCCACTGGTCATCGAACTCCAGGCAGGCACCGTGATGCAAGGTATGGAACTGGTCAGCGGGCCATAGGCTCCCGCTTCCATTAACTGCCGCAAAGTGGGCAGCTCATCGCGCCACTGGTCAAAGACCAGCACTGGGTCGCCGCAATCAAGGCCGATCACAAAGACCTTGGGTTCCTTGTTGCGGCGCAGAAACTTAAACATAGTATTATTCGGCTTCCTGCTGGGTTTGTTTAGAACGGATACCCTCCATTAATATCTTTGATACCTCTGGTCGCGTGAATTCCTCGGGCAGCATCTCGCCTCGTTCCAGCATCTGCCGTACCTGGGTGCCGCTCAAGTATATCCAGTCTTCTTTGCTGTGAGGACATGTCTTGGCTGAGACCACGGCGCCGCATTTTCGGCAGTAGAACGTGTAGTCGAAGAAAAGAGGAGTGATACCGATTTCCTCAGGCTCGAACTCGTCGAAGATGTGTTGGGCATCGTAAGTGCCATAGTAGTTGCCGACACCAGCGTGATCACGCCCGACGATGAAGTGAGTACATCCGTAGTTCTTGCGAGCCATCGCATGGAAAATGGCCTCGCGCGGACCGGCGTAGCGCATCGCAGCCGGGAATACGCCCAGGAGTACTCGATCGGCAGGGTAGTAGTCCCGCAAAATCGCTTCATAACTTTGCATACGCACATCAGCCGGGATATCATCGGCTTTGGTTTCTCCCACCAGCGGGTGCAAGAAAAGCCCATCAGTGATTTCTAGAGCTGTCTTTTGGATGTACTCGTGGGCACGGTGGATAGGGTTGCGGGTCTGAAAGCCTACGATGCGGCGCCATCCTCGACGGGCAAACATGCGGCGAGTCTGAGCAGGGGTGTGGCGGAATTCTGGGAACTCCCGCGGTTGTGGCCAGTTGAGGAGCCAGATGTCGCCACCCAGGAGGATGTTGCCGTGCCGGTGAAGGCGGGCAACACCAGGATGTGCTTCATCTTCGGTACGGTACACCTGCCGGGCTTCCTTTGCTATATCTCGCTGATACTTTTCGGCGACGGTCATAATCGCTAGGGGTGTGTCACCTTGCCACAGCGTGATATCTTGCCCTTCACTGATACTGGCAGCCTCGTCCTCTGTCACAGCCAGCGTTACTGGTATCGACCATACTAGTCCGCCATATAGATGCATTTCCTCCACCACACGGTCATAATCCTGCTTGACCATGAAGCCAGTCAATGGACTAAACGTACCGATCGCCAGTAGTTCCAGATCCGATAAATTCACGAGGGAGTTCAACTGCAGCCCGTCCAATGTTTGGGCTCGGGCTAAGGCTTCCTCTCGTTCCTCACCGCTGAGAACTCGATTGACCAGTTCGCCTCCATGCGGTTTGATCCCTCCAATAGGAAATTTCTCATCGGAAACATTCATCTTTGTTTTCCGGTTCCTTTCTTGATGTGAAATTGTTACATTAAGATGCTGCCCACGCACTTTATTACAATATGATAAGAGCTGAATTTGAAACCACTTAGAAAATAATTAGAAATGGTTAGATGTGAAGAGTGGGTCCTGTAAACGCCTTCTGGCGCAACTCACGTCAATGGTAACATAGGTATCCTGTTATCGCAATATAGTGCGACTGGAATGAACAGATGTGCATCAGATGTTTCAGGTAGGGATGCTTGGCGGCCTGACGATCTTGGGTTTGTGCTTCTGTTCTATTGGGTGTATATTCTAGCCGGGAGTTGCTTGGCTCACATTTAGAATCAATACCTTTCAAATAAGCTCAGCTCAGGGCGAACACCCAGCTTCGCTCCTACAGTTATGACGTTTTCGCAGGGGCAGATCTGCGCGTCTGCCCCGGTCGAATGACTGCAACACCCTTGTTTGAAAGACATTGCATTTAGAATTGTAACCATTACCGGACAGGGGGCAAAGTGCTGAAAACATCAACTAAACCAGATATATTGTTCATTGTGCTCGATACACTCCGGGCGGACCGTCTGTCTTGTTATGGATATCCTCGTGATACGACTCCTCACATTGATCAATTTGCACAAGGTGGCACTCTGTTCGAGCGAGCCATGGTGCCCGCTCAATGGACCATCCCGTCCCACGCATCGCTGTTTACTGGCGAGTATCCCACCACACATATGACCAATCAGATCTACGATGTTCTGGACGAGGATTATGTGACGCTGGCTGAGTTGTTGAATCAGAATGGTTATGAAACAGTTGGCTTTTGTAACAACCCATTGCTTGGTGTGGTGGAAAACGGGCTGGATCGTGGCTTTGAGGAGTTTTACAATTACGGTGGCGCAGTGCCCAATCCTCCCGACATTTCCAAGTCGCGGCCCAAGCTGATTGGTAAGCTCTTCGAAAGCTATGTCCGCAACATGCGGCGCGTTACTACGCCCATTCAAAATCAATTCGCTCATAACAATTTTCTGCTGCGTATCGCACTGAATCCGTTCATAGCGTCTATCTGGCAGAGGCATGGCAATTTCAAAGGAAATACGGTTCGTTCGCTGCGTGACGTGTTGGGGTATCTGCGCATACACCGCAATGCCGGGCAGAGGCGGCCACTCTTTGCCTTTGTTAACTTGATGGAAACCCATCTACCTTTTTGGCCGCCGCCCCGCTTTGTCCGGAAGTTCGTCCCTTATTACCAGCAGGACCGTGAAGCGCGCGACTTTATGCGCTATTACAATCTCCAGCATTACGCCTGGATGGTCCCCCTCACCGAGCCGCTCAGCAAGATTGGCGACCGCACCTTGAATGATTTTTATGACGCTGAGGTGGCTTATGAGGATTATCTGTTGCACCGTCTTTTCGATTATTTGAACGAGCCGGATGTGCGGGATAATACCGTGGTTATCGTCACCTCCGATCACGGTGAGGGTATGAACAACCACGACTTTGTTGGACATTCCTTGGTGGTCTACGACGACCTACTGCGTGTACCCCTCATCATTCGTTACCCCAGGCTATATCCGGCCGGCAACCGTGTCTCGACGCCGGTCTCAACCCGACGTCTGTTTCACTCAGTGCTGGAAGCATCGGGGATTTCTCCCAATGGTAATGGCACGAGCGGTCGCGGTGCACCGATCGACGTGCAAGGGTTGAGTCTGGCCCGCTCCATTGACGGCCCGGACCCGGAGAGTGGGTTGGTTTTCGCTGAGGCCTACACACCTGACACTTTGTTAAGCTTGATGGAGAGCATGAACCGGGATGCTATTGATGTTTTCCGATGCCGGATGATGCGCCGTGCTGTTTATCGGGGGCAACGCAAGCTGATCACAGTCGGCGACAGGCCGGATGAGCTGTTTGACGTGGTGGATGATCCTGGCGAAATCCGCAATCTGCTGGACGAGAACCCCAATGAAGTGGCCCAACTCGAAAGTGTTTTGGCTTCTTTCGTGCAACAATTTGAAGAACGTCGTCCTGGCAATTGGGAGACGTCTCGCCAGGTGAACTTAGATGACGAGGCGTTGGCGGATCGTTTGCGTGCCCTGGGCTATATGGAGTAGGAACTCATTCCCCTCTTGTGTCATAATATGCAGTACGCAATACGCAGTACGCAATACATAGCACAATTGCGTACTGCGTATTGCATAACCGTCAAAGTGCTTGTCCAGAAATAAACTTCGTAAAAGAATGCCAAGCTATTAATGGACAAGTACAAATCAGAAAAAACCAGAATGGGTAGAAAGCCATCTCTGAATCGTTTGTCTCAGCTTGAACCTCCCACTGCTAGCTCCTCCTTTATGCTAGTTCTGTCTCGCTCCCAAGTCTTGGTGGGGATGATTGCTGTGTTGCTGGCTGGAGCAGCGCTGCGTCTCGTCGCTATCGACCGATTGCCGCCTGGTCTCTCGCATGATGAGGCTTACATCGGCGTTACGGCGCTGGAGGTGTGGCTTCACGGCCGTCGTGAGGTTTTTTTTGATATCTACAACGGCATTGAGCCTCTCATCGTCTACTGGCAAGCTCTCTATTTGAGGCTGTTTGGCATCACACCGGTGGCTATGCGCCTGGTCAACGTGACATCCGGGCTACTTATTATCCCACTCACATACGCGCTGACTAACCGTCTCTTGGCGGTTGATCTGGGGCCTCGAATGGCAAGGGTCGGAGCCTTGCTCGCCGCGCTGGGGATCAGTCTGTCCTTTTGGGCGATCTTCATCAGCCGGCTGGCCTTGCGCGCTGTGACCCTTCCTCTTCTAATATTGCCTGCCTTCTATTGTCTCTGGCTAGGGTTAACCGATAACCAAAAGGGTAATCATTCGATCTCCGGATGTCGTCTGGCCTATTTTGTGCTTGCAGGGGCATGTTTGGGGGCGGCGATGTATACCTATCTCTCCAGCCGCTTTTTGCCCTTTGTCTCCTTGCTTTTTTTCATGTATTGGGTGCTTCGGGGGCAGGCGCGTCGTGAACATTGGCTGGGGATGGCTCTTTTCTTTGCTTTCTGGGGACTGGTCTTTGCCCCGCTTGGCCTCTATTATCTCAATCATCCCGAGGTGTTCGGACGACGGGCGGGGCAGGTGCTCAATATTCCCTTGGCACTCGCCGGCGACCCGCGCCCTCTTCTGACAGACACGCTGCGCACGTTGGGTATGTTCAGCGTTGTGGGGGCCGAAACCAGCCGCTATGGGTTAGCCGGTCGCCCTCTCTTTGATCCGTTGGGGGCGATTCTCTTTTTCACTGGATTGATTGGGGCGTTGGTTCGGCTACGTCGTCCCGCCCGGCAGTCTGCCCCTTATGCTTTTCTGCTTATCTGGTGGCTGGTGATGTTAGTACCTGATTTCATTACTGGCGAGAGTCCTCATTTCTTGCGGACGGTTGGCGCCTTGCCACCAACCTACATCTTTTGGGGGTTGGGTATCTTGAGCATAGGCGCGTGGCTGATGCCTCGGGCCCCAGTCGTGGCCCGACGATTGGCTCTTCCAGTCTTGGTGGTGTATTTGGTGGCTAGCGGTTGGTTCACAGTGCGTGATTATTTTGGACGTTGGGCGTCGGATGCCGAAGCGCGTGATATATATGGCGCTGATTTCACCGAAGTTGCCCGTTACCTGGAGACCAGTCAGGATTTAGCGGGTCCCGTGGCCCTCTCGGCCGCCTATTATCGCGACTGGGATCGCTTTCGGCTCGACTTACAGATGCATCACAGCCCCCCCTTCGTCGTTTGGTTTGACGGGCCACAAACTCTTTTGTTACCTCCCCCCGGGGCTGGTCTGGATCCTACCTACATCTTCCCTCGCTCTGCACCGCCTCATCCCTATTGGCTTGACTTCTTGGAACCTGAGGTTTTGGGGGATGAGATGTCCGTTTATCGGTTGAAGTCAGACGTAGAACTTGCCCTTGAAACTCCGCTCAATGTGGTAATTGAGGACTCAGAGACCGCGTACCCCCCAGGGACTCTACAATTATTAGGTTACCAACTCGAGGGTGACACGCAGGCGGGTGAGGTGTTGCGTTTGCTGCTTCATTGGCAGCCGTTGCAAGATGTGCCTGGCGACCCTGATTATGCCTTTTATGCCCATCTACGTGACCGGCATGGCTACACTTGGGCACAGGCCGATGCCAATGGGTACGCTGTAGTCGACTGGCAGCCCCAGGTGCAGGTCCTGCAATGGCTTGAATTACCGCTTCCCCCCGACCTGGCCCCATTGCCCTATGAGCTGGTGATAGGACTGGAAGATCGAGGTGCGGGTCAGCCCCTCGGCACACCTATCGAGATAGGCACCATTACCCCCTCAATTGCTAGCACATTCCCGTCGCCCGATGAGTTCACCGTCCCCAATGCTGGCGACGTCACCGCGGGGGACCGTTTCACGCTGCGCGGTTACTCGTTGGCTCCCCGTTTTCTGCAGCCGGACAGATCGACGCACGTTACCTTATATTGGCAGGCACAACGTGCGCCTGATGCTGACAATACTTTGGCACTTTGGCTGGTTAATCAGTCGGGTGAACACATCCCGTTGGAAGACCATGAACCGTTGGGTGGTGATTATCCGACCAGTCGTTGGAGCGCAGGCCAGTGGGTGCGCGACCGATTTGATTTGACTCTTCCACCCGATTTGCCGGGGGGGCTGTACCAGGTGTTCGTCGGATGGCGCGATCCTTTGGGAGCGTGGTTGCCGGTTGGTGATGAAGTTGGAATCACGTTGGGTGAGATTTTCATAACTGATCGGTGACCATTAGATGATGGAGTAGAGGGATGGAGCGGTTATGGAGGGCTTGATATGTACATTCTTGTGACCAACGACGATGGAATTGATGCGCCGGCTTTGCTGCCTCTCAAGCAGGCGCTAGACCAGGTAGCTGAGACTATTGTCTTCGCCCCTGATCACAACTGGTCGGCTGCGGGCCATCCCAAGACAATGCACAAACCGCTGCGAGCTGACCCGGTGACGTTCCCGGATGGTTCGCAGGGGTTCTCTTCTAGTGGCGCTCCTTCTGATTGTGTGGCACTTGCTGTTATGGGTGTCATTGAGCGCAAACCAGACTTGGTTGTTTCAGGCATTAACTTGGGGCCAAACTTGGGTTACGATATCTTCTACTCTGGCACGGCGGCCGCTGCCGTCGAAGGTGTGATTAACAGTGTGCCGTCTATTGCCTTTTCTTCTGACTCGTTCGAGCCGGTGGACTACATCGGGCCAGCCAGTTTTGCCGCTCGGTTGGTGCAGTATGTGATACAGCACGGTCTGCCGGCCGATATGTTCCTGAACGTCAACTTCCCGGCTGTCTCTTGGGAGGAAGTGAAAGGTGTAACCATTACCCGACTTGGAAGGCGTGTATATTGGGACGAATTGGTACGTCGTGCAGACCCACGTGGACGGTCCTACTATTGGATTGGCGGGAAGCCACCAGGTGGCGTTCCCGACCGTGGTACCGACATCTGGGCTGTAGCTAATGGCTACGTGTCTATCACGCCGGTTTACCTGGATATGACCGCCTACCATTTCCGAGAGGATCTACGGCGCTGGAATATACAATTATCTTCGGGTCCTAATTCTGCTGGGTAGATCCCATTAATAGGACGAGATCACACGGGGAGCGACAGGTGGAGTTTAAGACGTCTTCATATCGCAGTGGATTTATCGGACTGGTGGTTGCCGGGGGGTTGGCGGTCTTGGCAGTTGGCCTGAGTACTTTGATTGTCTCAATAGGCGGGGTATCGGTGCATCAGCCGCTTCCGTTGTTGGTCCTGGGTCTGGGTGCTGCTCTATTGCTCATTCTGGTAGCTCTGGCCCTGGCGCTCTATTGGTCCATCGCGGCCTTGCGTTTGTGCTACCGCCTGGACCGCAATGGGCTAGTAATCTATTGGGGAGCTTCCAAATTGATTGTGCCCGTAGGACGCATTGAGAGGATCGCGTCAGGTGACAAGTTCATTACACAGGGGAGTGAGTCGTCTGGATGGCGCGTCTTTCGGGGCATAGGTTGGTCTGGGCTGCGAACTGGCCAAGCCTTGCTCGCCGACAACACGCTGGCTCGCGTGTATACGACGGCACCTTTGGTTCAGAGCATTGTTGTGCTTACCCCTGATCATGCCTATGTCGTGTCACCTCGTGATCCAGATGCCTTTGTCGAAGCCTGGCGCGTGCGTCGTCCCTTGGGGCCGACCCAGAACTGGCAGGAGGAGGAACGGCGAGCGTGGTTTCTCAACTTACCCATCTGGCGCGACCGAGTAGCCTGGACGCTGATCGGACTTGGTCTTCTGGCAAATCTGGCTTTACATATCTACATATCTCTCATCTATGATCGCTTGCCAACTATGCTCTCCTTTCACTTTGATGCGCTAGGTCAAGCTGACCGCATTGCCAGCCGAATTCAGATTCTCCGGTTGCCTCAGGTAGCTCTACTTGTACTTGTGCTGGATTTGGGTTTGGGATTTGTTCTCTATCATCGGTGGCACGTAGCGGCATACCTGATTTGGGGTGGAGGATTAGCACTGCAACTGTTTGTATGGGGCGCGCTATTCACTATCATTGGATGATGGATTTTGATTCCCCTTCGGCTCCTCGCGGGCCTTATTTCATCATATATATATCGGCTGTTTGGTCTCTAGCCAATGAGTACCATCTAAAAAGGGAACATAAAGGTGGAAAATATGATATAATTAACTAGAAACGTAACGTAATCTTCACCATTCAGGAGAACATCATGCCCGATCTGGTTGGCCGCACGTTGGGCCAATACCGCATTGTCGAGCAGATTGGCTTGGGCGGTATGGCAACTGTTTACAAAGCCTATCAACCGGCCCTCGACCGCTATGTGGCGATCAAAACTCTCCCCGCCTATTACGCCCATGAGCCTGGCTTCGCTGAACGTTTCACCCGCGAGGCCAGAGCTGTGGCCAAGCTCACTCATCCCCACGTATTACCCATTTACGACTTTGGACAGGAAGATGGCCTGAGTTACATTGTCATGCAATATGTGGACGCTGGCACCCTCAAGAATATGATGGGCCAGCCCATAAAGCTGATGATCGTCGCCGATATCATCCAGCAGTTAGCCGGTGCCCTGGACTACGCCCACGAACAGGGAATCATCCACCGAGACGTGAAACCCTCGAACGTGCTGATGGATCGGAGACGCTGGGTGCTTCTCAGCGACTTCGGCCTGGCTAAGATGGTCGAAGGGTCGGCGCAACTTACTGGTTCGGGCGTTGGTGTTGGCACGCCGGCATATATGGCTCCGGAGCAGGGCCAGGGCCTCAAAGTAGATCAGCGGGCCGACATCTATTCGCTTGGAATTACTCTCTACGAAATGGTCACTGGGCGAGTGCCTTTTGAGGCTGAGACGCCGATGGCCATCGTGGTTAAACATATTACGGAATCTCTTCCTCTTCCCCGCACCCTCAACTCTGATCTGCCTGAATCGGTCGAGCAGATTATCATAAAGGCGCTGGCCAAAAACCCCGAAGATCGTTACGAAACGGCAGGGAAGATGGACGCCGCCCTGCGGAAAGCTGTCGCCGGGATGGACACCGCGGTAGCGGGGGCAGTTGAGGCGCCTACCGTCCTCGATGAAGAAGGTGCCACCCAGGTAGTATCGTCTCCGGTCACTCCGTCAGCCCCCAGTCGGAAGCGTTTCCCAATTTGGCTCGTGGCAGTGGTAGGTGTCTTTTTGTTGATCCTGCTGATTGGGTTCTTCGCCTTGATCCGGCGGGCTCGTATCGAGCGTTTCCAGCGAGCTATCCGAGCGACGCAAACAGTTGAGGCGCAGGCCCTGGTCACCGAAGTGCCTTTGGGGCCCGGCGAAGCTGACTTGCCATCCTTGCCGGAGAAGTCGCCTCCCGGCGCGGTAGAGCCCTTTATTGAGCGGGCGCTGGCATTTGTTGAGGAAAATCCTCCCGACTTTGAAGATGATTTCCGGCAACCCAACCCCGGATGGCGACTCCTGAATGACGAGCACGGGCAGCACGTTTCCTACCAGAATGACGCCTATTTGGTGCACGTGCCTGAAGTCAAGGGGCAGGAGAGCTCCGCCGGCATCCTGTTGCCGTTCGATAGATCGCCAGCCGACTTTGTTCTGCAAATGGACTTGATTACGCTGGAAGGCGGTCCGGGAGCAATTTGGTCGGTTGCATTCCGCGCCGAACCCGGGAGCCACCTCTTTGCCGGGCTGAGCGTGGAACCGCCTGCCTACGGCATAGGACTCACCGAAGCTGATGCGGAGACTATGCTGGCTTCAGGACCGGCCAAGAATTACAGAGCGGATGATGTGATGCAAGTAACGCTGGTCGCAATGGGGCCGGCCGTCGCGCTATATCTGGATGATGAGCAAGTTGGGGTGGCCTACACTGAGTTGACCCGCCCTGGCAGGCTTGGCTTCAATGTCATGAACACCGGGGATCCGATGGTTGTCTACGGCTTTGACAATGTGCGTATGTGGGACCTGACGCTTCCACATAAGCCATCAGAGTCCAGCCAAGAGTTGCCGCCGGCTTTTGAGGACTTTGAAGATGGATGGGCTGACGGCTGGGACCTGCGGTCGGGGTGGGAGATTGTCCAGACTGTACCTCTCAATTCTTCATAATTCTATGGTATAATAGGCGTGTCATTGATACGCTGCCCGAGTGGAGAGGAAAAATCCTATGCGCAAGAGACTGCGTTCATACCTCGAACGATTCTGGGTATGGTTGGGGGGAGAGCCGCCGGCAGTCGAGAGCGGAGTTTCTGTGGAGCCTGGCCCTGGTCAATTCGAGTACGTGGTGCAACCAGGCGATACCCTCAGCAACGTTGCTCGTCGCTTTGGTACATCGGTCTGGATCCTGGCCGACCTGAATAACTTGGACGCCCCCGGCTCGATTCGTGTCGGACAACGGCTGCTGATTCCGCGCCCTGGTGCATCCCCGGCAACTCCATCACGCCCATCTGAGGCTGAGTCCGAACTGCCTTCAGAGACGGATGTCGGACCTTTTTTATACATTATCCAGACTGGTGACACGTTGAATTCAATAGCAGGACGTTTTAATGTGGCGGAGGCAGCGATCATCGAGATCAATCGCATTCAGGCTCCTGACTTGATTCGTCCCGGCCAGCGCTTGCTCATTCCAGGACCCGCCTCTCAGCTTGAGCCGGGACCTACGGCTTCCCCGGAAGTTGAGCCAGGCCCGGAGCCGACACGACCTGAACCGAAACCTATCCCACTTCCTTTGCCTGGACTCACTCCCGAGCAAGTCGCTGAGTCAGAGTCTGTACTTGCACCAAGAGGCGATGCTGTGCTCGATTCATCATCGGCACCGATGTCCGAGGCTAGGGGAGAAACAACATCTGTACCACAACCTGATCACGTATACGTGGTGCAGCCTGAAGACACCCTGTTGACTATCGCCAGGCGTTTCAACGTGACGCTGTGGGCGCTTATCGAAGCCAATGACATCGAGGACCCTAACCTGATACAACCTGGACTACACCTGATTATACCTGGAATCGCCCTTCCTCCAACACCGGCAGCATCTCCTGGCCCTGCGCCATTAGAGCCAATCCCCTCACCTCGCCCCCCTGATGGATTATGGCCTATTCCTTGGCCGGACGAAGCGATTCGCGGTATATATGTCTCCTACTTCGCTCTTGGCCACGAGACGCGCCGCCGACGCGTTAGTGATTTGTTGACCAGGACGGAGATCAATGCCTTGGTGATTGACGTCAAAGGCGACAATGGATTAATAAGTTATCCAACCCGCGTTCCATTGGCCCACGAAATCGGCGCTGCCCGACCTACTGCCCGCGACTTTGACGAGTTGATGGATTTCTTCAAAGCCAACAACGTTTATACCATCGCTCGCATTGTCACCTTCAAGGATCATCTCTTCGCGCGTGCGCATCCCGGGTGGGCGGTGCAACGCGAGGGGGGAAGGTTGTGGCACGATCAAGGGGGACGCGCCTGGGCTAACCCCTTCGTACGGGCTACTTGGGAATACAATGCCGACCTGGCCGAAGAAGCGGCCCGTCGTGGCTTCGACGAGATACAGTTTGACTTCGTTCGCTTTCCTGCCCCTAGTCAGGAGGGGGCACCTCTATTCCTTCAGTCATCCAGTCGCGTGTCTCTGGTGGAGGCCGTCACTGACTTCCTCAGCTATGTTCGTGGGCGGGTGTCTTCATTGGAAGTGCGCGTTGCAGCTAATGTACTTGGCTATGCATGCTGGCACGAGGATGCTACGTTCATCGGTCAGGATATAAAGCGCATGGCCGATTATCTTGACGTGCTCTGCCCAAAACTTTATCCGTCCACGTTCGGACGTGGAATCCCCGGCTATGAACACGCTATTGCCTATCCCTACGAGATTGTTCACGAGAGTATGAAACGCCTCGCTGATCAGGTAACTTCACCCGTTTGTCGTATTCGTCCCTGGATTCAGGATTTTCCAGATTTTCGTTTCGATAAGCGAGTCTATGGACCGGACGAGGTACGAGCGCAGATGCGGGGCAGTTTCGACGGTGGAGGCGATGGGTATATGGCGTGGGATCCCCAAAATAGCTACACGGCAGGAGCCTATTTTCAAAAAACTATTGACATGAGCCTATCAGATGACTATAATTAAGGATGTGAATGTGTTGTACGCGAGGCACAAAGCATCTCTGGGCTTTAAACAACGAGTTGCGCGCGAATTGCGAGTAATGAAAGGTCGTGTTGTGTATCGATTGCGTTTCTGCCGGTGATCCGAGTATAATCGTGGGTTGCTGGATTTGTCTAGATTGATTCTTCTTCACCGAAACAGAAAGCATATAGGTTGTGACTGATGAATGATTTGCCGCAAGTGTACCGAAAATATGAATTGCTATTCACCCCCCACCTCATTCCCGAATTGCGTGACTTACGCGGCGAGGAATGGCGGCAATTAATAGATTACCTCTCAACACTACCAGAGTCCCATCCTGAGGCGTTGGCTTTTTCGTTGATGATGATCCGACTCGGTAGCTGCCTGACGTGTGAGATGGATAGTTACCGGGCGCAACGAGGTTGCGCTCTGTGCGCGCGACAATCTGTGCTTAGCTTTAAAGGAAGTGACAAAGAGCTAATCCAGCGCTACGAACGTGCCAAAAAAGAGATCAGCCGCTATTTAGAAGTCAACGAGCCCCCCCTGGAAAAAGCAGCATAAGGCCGTTCCAGAAAAATAGTTGTCCCAAGTTTCATTGATTTCACCGTCATACTCGTGATTTTTGGGTGATTTAAACTCTGGAACTTCCTAAGATAAGGCTTTACCCAATCCGAATTACCCCCAAGGATCAGTAGACAAGACAATGCCGTCTCGTCTCGTTCCTATCCTTCAAAGACGAGGTGAAAGACATGAACTCATTGCTGCCCCTACGCGTCAATTTCTGGAATATACCGCATTGGGCGCAGATTTTTCTCTATTTTACGATGGCCATTGCTGTCTTAGCTATGCTGCTTGGCCTATACTGGCGGATTCGAGTATGGCGTAAAGGGCGTTCAGAGGCCCGTTTCGATCGTCTTGGTGAGCGATTTGGTCGTCTCATAGAATATGCGATTGCTCAGGTAAAGATCCTCAATCAGCGATACCCCGGCGCGATGCACTTCGGTATCTTTTGGGGATTTGTCCTGTTGTTCATCGGCACTGTCCTGGCTACCCTTGACGCGGATGTCTGGGAACTGTTAGGCGGCAAGCTGCTCATCGGCCCCATTTATCTCATCTACGAATTGGTGCTCGACCTGGCCGGGCTCTTCTTCATCATAGCATTGGGGATGGCCATCTATCGGCGCTATGTCCGGCAACCTGACCGGCTTGGCTCGACGCGCTTGTTTGGCGGGTTTGTCTTCACTTTGACCGTATTGCTCCTCATCAACATTACCGGCTTCTTGGTCGAAGGTTTGCGGCTCGCGGTTGTTCAGTCCGAATGGGGGCCTTGGTCCTTTGTTGGATGGAGCATCGCCCAACTTTTCCTGGTCACAGGTATGGACGAAATGACCTTGCGCTCCATTCACCTCAGCTTCTGGGTGCTGCACTTCGCACTGGTGGGAACATTCATTGCTACATTGCCGTACTCGACTCTCTTTCACCTCTTTACAGCGCCGCTTAATGTTTTCACCTCGTCGTTCAAGCCGGCCGGTGAATTGGCGACCATCGAGGACATTGAGACCGCCGAGATCCTGGGCGTGGGCGAGTTAACCGCATTTTCCTGGTCGCAACTCCTGGACTTCGATGCCTGTACCGAGTGCGGACGTTGCCAGGTGGTTTGTCCTGCCCACATGGCTGGTACGCCGCTCAATCCCAAGAGGCTGATTCTTGACCTACGCGACCATATGACTGATCAGGCTGGCGTATTGCTGGCCAACAGAAATGGCCACCAGGTGGATGGCCTGGATATGGTCGGCGACATTATCACGCAGGAAACGCTCTGGTCTTGCACCACCTGTCGTGCCTGTGTGCACGAATGTCCCGTACTTATTGAACACGTGGACGCGATCGTTGACATGCGTCGTTATCTTACTCTAACCATGGGGGATATTCCCGGCACGGGGGCGTTGGGCTTGCAGAATCTCAACCGCGCTGGCAATCCGTGGGGGCAACCACCGACCGCTCGCAGCGAGTGGGCCCAGGGTCTCGACGTGCCCCTGATGGCCGATAGGGGAGAGGTGGAAGTGTTGTGGTGGGTCGGCTGCGCCGGTTCCTACGATGAGCGCAGCCAAAAGATCAGCAAAGCGTTGGTGAAAATCTTTAAGGCCGCCGGAGTCGACTATGCTATCTTGGGGCAAGAAGAGACCTGCAATGGCGACCCGGCACGTCGACTGGGCGATGAATATACTTTTCAGGTGATGGCCCAGCAAAACATCGAGACTCTCAAGCAATATCAATTCAAGCGTATTGTCACTGCTTGTCCTCATTGTTTCAGCACGTTGTCCAACGAATACCCGGACTTTGGGGGGAAATGGGAGGTGGTACATCACAGCCAATTCGTGCACGAACTGGTCGGCGCTGACAGACTGAAATTAAGCCAGTCGCTGGAAAAGACCGTCGCTTTTCATGACTCTTGCTACCTGGGTCGCTACAACGGCATATATGAGGCCCCACGGGGCGTGATCACAGGCATTCCTGGTGTCAATCTGGTGGAAATGCCCCGCTCTCATGAAAAGGGGCTCTGTTGTGGCGGTGGGGGGGGCGGTATGTGGCTGGAAGTGCACGGCGAAAGACGTGTGCAAGAGATTCGATTGGAAGAAGCGCAAGCAACCCACCCAGACATCGTCGCCTCGGCCTGTCCTTTCTGCCTGCTAATGTTCGACTTGGCCGGCAAGACGCTCGGATTTGACGAGAAAGGCATCGAGCTCAAGGATATCGCCGAATTAGTGGCCGGTGCGTTGGAGATATAACTGGGGGTCGGTGATCGGCTTGGCGGCCTCAACGAGTGTTTTGGCTCGCATATTTGACACAATAAGTTAAGTCAGGTACAATCCCCACGTGTGCTTTGTGGCCCATTCGTCTAGAGGCCTAGGACGCGGCCCTCTCAAGGCTGAAACAGGGGTTCGAATCCCCTATGGGCCACTTTTTTGTTTTGTTCCAATACGATCACTCGATAATCCGTCGCTAAAGAGTCGTGCCCCAATCCACGCGGTAGCGTCTCTCTGTTTTTGGTAACGGTCGCATGTTCCCCTGTTTTACGACCCTTCGCCCACCAGATATCCCACCACAATCAATCGCTGCTCATACGCTCCTAGCTCGTCGCTCCAGTTGCTGCAAGTGATCAGCGTGACACGGGCCGTGTCAGTAGGGTAGGCGACCTGAATGTCTGTGCGTTCCACCAGTTTGCGGTAGTCCATAATATATGTGTAGGACTGGTCGCCTGTGTAGAGAATGATCGGTTCGCCTGCTTCCAGTTGTCCAAGCCCGGCGAAGGGGCCATAGACGTTGTGGGCGATGGTTACGTGGCCGGCCAGAACGACATTGCTGGGATCGCCGGGGCTGGCGGTTCCCTCCAGGTGTCCCACCAAGTCTTGGCCCAAATGATCTACCTGCCACGTTTGATTCGCGATAGGGGAAATAGTGACTGGTATATCCAGTTCCAATGCTGGGATGACCAACCGTGTTGCTGGACGTTCAGGCAAGGGCGAACTCGGACGGATAGGAGACTCGATGAAAGTCTCAAGCTGTGGCTCGGCTTGCGCTTGAGGGTAAGACTCCGCCGCTGGGGTGGAGGGTATAGGCATATCAGACTCGGGTGGGGACAGCTCTGGGGTCTCGGTTACTGAGAACTTGGCTGGCTGCGGTGGTGGCATTGCCCCACTTGGCGGCATTTGGGGTGTGACGACAGCAGCAAAGACCGGGGTCGGTGGCGGTGGGAGTGTGAGGGTAGGCAGGGGGGCGTTGGACATGACCGGGCGTGCCGACTGTTTTCCCTTAACCATTTCGGCCACTAACTCACCAGGACTGCCCCCTTCTCGGGCCGCCATCCAAGTCACTATGCCGCCGACGATCGTCAAACTTACACAGGCGACGACGATCAGTGGAATCACAGCGCCGAGACAGCCTGTACTCTTTCGACTCATACTTGCATTTCCCTAATACCATATTCTTCCAGGTTTCTATATAGATCTCCTGGCAGGGCAGCATACCATATTCCTGGTAGTAGGGCAAGTGGCGAGTGCTTGGGGGTGTTGTTCAGATATCGAGCCAGACGGCTAAAGTTTCATAGATTTTGGTAGTCTTAATTGCCTCTTGGGGCGGACCTATGACTTGAATCAAGTGTCGGGTGGCGTCCGAGGTCGATTCTGAAAAAACTCTAATGAAGTTCTAGCTTGACAACGACTCTTCGTATGATACAATGGTTACGATAACAGTTTCTTGTTTTCCTTTCGCCCGCGCCTGTTTGGCAGTCTGTGTCCTTTATATGTCTTGCTATTCTGATCAGTGTGGTGCTGAGAGAGGCTTGTGACAGAATTGGCTCCCGAGGGAAGAATAACGTGGCGTCGAGGTTTGAAGGATAGCACTGTCCACATTCGTCGGGCCCTACTCAAAGTGACCTGACAAGTTGGAAGATGTTTCAATTCATACGCCGATTTTTCGGTTATTTCAATTCTCATATTCGTTTCAAAATCATCCTGCCTTTTGCGCTCCTCACCATTATGGTGGCTATCACTGGGATCTATCTTACTACTCAGTTGATAGCTGGTTCGTTGGAGGAACGCTTCACAAGACAGCTCCTTGATACTGGAATTGCCGCTGAAAAAGGTTTGTTTCAGCGGGAACAATTGCATCTTCAAACGCTACGAAGCATGGCCTTTACTGAGGGTATTGATGAGGCGATGCTGGCTGGTAATCAGGAAAGACTTCAATCTTTGCTATTTCCTCTCGTGGCCAACTATGGTGTGGACCGTGTTGACATCGTAAGTAGCGATGGTGTCCAACTTCTTGGGATTCATCGCCCACCCGGGACCGATACTGTGGAGGCTTATACGATATCAGGCGGAGACAATGTGGTGGAATGGCCCGCCTGGCCCGTTGTGCAGAAGGTTCTAAGCGATGTGGTAGACTCGCAGGGCGACAAATACGTGGTGCTGACGTCCATAGGTGAAAACCAGCTATTACTCACCGCAGGCCCAATAAAGAGTGGTGAAGAGGTTGTTGGTGCAATCTTGGTCAGTAGTTACACACACGATCTACTCCGCTCACTGGCTCAGGCAACCTTTTCCGATGTCAGTGTCTATGACCTGGATGGCCGCCTGGTTGACACTACTTTTCCTAAGACTGAAGCAGTCCTGAATGCCGTAGCTATAGGCCCTGGCGAAATGCGCGCCTTGCTTTCACTCGAAGGCACTTCCAACCCACGACGGGCTGTTACCATCGGGGGGCAGGAATATGATATGTTGCTCAGGATCTTCTCTGCCCGAGGGGAACCTTTAGGGTTTTACTCAGTTGCTTTGCCAACAACATTCATTGTCTCCTACGGTATCGAAGCGCGCAGTCAGCTGGCTCTGATATTTGCCGCTGCTCTGTTCCTGGTGTTCGGCATTGGCTATCTGGCCGCGAACACGATTACCGGTCGGCTACAGCATCTGATGGAAAACGCGATGGCAGTGGCGGAGGGTGATTTCAGTAGGCGTACACAAGTCTCCACCGGCGATGAAATCGGCCTCTTGGCTCGCTCGCTCGATCATATGACCGAGAGTCTGGCCCAATATACGAGTGACTTGAGGATCAGAATTGAAGAACTAACTTCGCTCTATGAGAGCAGCACTGCCGTCGCCGTCGAATCTGATTTGAACCTGGATCACGTCCTGCAAACAGTCATCACCAGCGTGAAAGACGCGATACGCGACACTGATCAAGTCGATGCTTATTTATTGGATGAGAGTCGCCAGGAGCTGGTTCTTGCCGCTTCGACCTCAAATCAATCCCATGACTTTCCCAATACGTCCTTTGATGAGGAGGAGGTACGTCATATACTGGCGACGGCCAAGCCACAAGCTGCGCGTCTATCCGATTTCAAAGCCTGTTCGCCTGATGGGTCGGCTGCAGAGAACGTCGATTTCCAGGTACTTGTTGCTCCCTTGATTGCGGGGCAGGAACCGGTGGGCATGTTGACCCTTATTCCTGACCAAGGCTATCAGCGAGGGGCGTTATTAAACGAGGATAATGAACGCCTGCTGGGTACTCTTGCCAATCAAGCTGCTGTAGCCATCAAGAACGCCCAGCTATTTGAAGCGACTCAGCGAGCGTATGAAGAGCTCAGACAACTCGACGATCTGAAAACGCAATTCATCAATATTGCTGCTCACGAATTGCGCACCCCTTTGGGGGCGATGATGGGCTACGCCAGCTTCGCGGAGAAAAGGGCACCTCAGAAACTGCGCGGGCCAATGCGGTTTATGGTGGCCAGTACCTTACGTATGCGCACCATGGTTGACGCTATGTTGACCATTCAGGGCTTAGATGCAGGCACGACGTTTCTGCGGGTGACGTCCGTAGATGTTCAAAGTATCATCGAAAAAGTGAGCAATGATTTTCAGCCAATGGCGGAATTAGAGGGTCACGTCATCGAGGTCGATCTTCCAGGTAAACTGCCCGTCGTCCAAGGGGATGCAGAGAAGATCGGCCTGGTGCTTTCAAATCTCCTGTCAAATGCCATCAAATTCACCCCTGAGAAGGGACATATCGAAATCACGGCCGAGGATCACGATGAGGTGGTTTTGGTGAGTGTGCGGGATGACGGAGTGGGGATTGCCCCCGAGGATCACGAGCGCATATTCGAACGATTTTATCAGGCACGTGCGGAGCACATAGCTGGGCACGGTGGCATAGGTATAGGGCTAACGATAGTCAAGCACTTGGTTGAACTTCATGGGGGCCAGGTCTGGGTCAAGAGCGAAGTAGGCAAGGGGAGTAAGTTTAACTTTACCTTACCTAAGATGGCAGCTATTGACCTTACGGATTCCCCTTTCTCGACCTCCGAGGCTCAGTTGCTCAGCGAGCAGGAGATTCCCGTGGGGTCGACTTAGTACATTGTCAGATAAGTTTTGATGGGTTCGTAGTAACGACTTCAGTCGTTTTTCCCGCGTAATGAGCGACTAAAGTCGCAACTACAAGTCTCAGAATTTGCCTGACGGTGTATTAGACTTTGGGCGAATAGTTCTGATAGGATAGGGCAGCACTCCGAATGTACTTTCTTGGCGTGTGTGGAGGTTCTTTGGACCGGTGTGTAGAGCACGGCAGTCATGCGGAGGACGGAGCCCTAAGTTGATGTACCTGAAAAACGTGTCACTATGCAAGATGTGAGAACGGGGCAAGATCGGGTAGACCAGGGTCGTCGGGGCGCCGTCCGCTTCGATGGGCTGCTACTGGTTTTTCTGGTAGTTGGCTGGCTACTCATTTTCGCCTCGGCCACCTTGGCGTTGCGGCGCAATCCTCAGCGATGGCTAAGGGTCGAGCTCGTGTCTCAGGTCTCAGCAGACTACAGTGCCGATGCCGCGGAGGTATCCAGGTTGGCACCTGTCCGCCCTCAGATCATCGAGGCGGTCAAGCAGGATGCCTTGGTGGCGGAGACCTCTTCACGCTCAGAGGTCTTGGCTGAAGCTACATCTGAGGAGTTGCCTCCTCTGATATCTGGCCCAACGCGCACACCCACTTTGACACCCACACCCTTCCTCACACCAACCCTTGTTGGTCTTGATCAGTTGATCGTCAGCGTAGGCGGTCCTTACACAGGGGACGAGGGGAGCCCGGTCCCCCTGGTGGCCAGGGGCGCGAGTCTGTCGCCGGGGACGATCGGCTATCGTTGGGATCTGGACGACGATGGGCTGT
>DAOUMD010000162.1:0-52218 GCA_034412795.1 Anaerolineae bacterium | reverse complement strand
CCGGGTTGCCGTGATTCCCTTATTCCCCGATGCCCGGATCCCCAGATGCCCTGATCCCCTGAGTCCCTGAGTCCACCAACCCAGCCACCCCCAGCCCAACCAGCGCGGCTAAAGCAAACGTGGCCGGGATGACCCAGCGTGGCGGCACACGCACCACGGTCAGCACCGGCAAGGTTCGAGCCATCGCCAGGTACGGTCCAGCGAAAGTCAACGCCAGCGAGACGACCAGAATCGCCGCCAGCGTAAGCGTCCGCCAGCGAGGACGGCCAAGCACCAACCCGACCAGGGCCAGCAACGGCGCGACGATGCCCAGGAACAGGGCGTTCTCCTCGGTGAAACCCGGGCGCTCCGCCAGTGTCCGGGTCAGTGGACCGGCGATGCGCAAGTAGGACGGAGCAGCCAAAAAGTCGCCGGGCTGAGCCGCCATGGACGCCGCCAACGATGCCGGACGCGCCGCCTGCAATTGAGGCAGCACATCCAGGTAGGGCAGGGCGAAGGGGAGCGTCAACCCGGCCACGACCAGCGCGGCGAGAGCCACTCTCCCCAGGGCCGGCAGAATCGCTCGCCTATTCCCACGGCGCAGTTGGGACAGCCACCAGCCCAACGCGTACAGCCCCAAGATCAACAGGGTGAAAACCGCCAGGTACCAACTGGCCAAAACTTGCAGTGTGGTGAAAACAACCAACAGCACCCAATACTTCGCGACGGGCGATCTGGGACTCAGGATTTGATATTTGATATTTGATATTTGATATTTGATATTTGATATTTGCGATTTGAATAGCCGGTCCAGCGCCAGCAAGCTGAAAGGAAGCCACTGGACCGTCAGTAACTGGAGGTGTGCGACGGCCGCCAGCCGGTAGGGAGCGAAGGCATAGGCCAAGCCGGCCAGAAAGGCAGCCCCACGCCGATGCGTCCAGTGCAAGACCAACAAGTACATCCCCAGCCCGGCCAGCGGGAAGCTGAGCAGCAAGCTCAGATTGTAGGCAGCCACCGGTTGGCCACCCACCAGGCTCAGCGGAAGAACCAGTGCCGCCGTGGAAAACAGATGCTCCGAATAAGCCAAGGTGTTGGGCAGCGGGTAGAAGATGTTGGCGTCGAATAGTCCGGCAGCCCCTCCTTGGGCCAGGTGAATTGGGGTGGTCAGGGCGGCGTGAGCGCCCCAGGCGATGACCCAGGTGTTGAGCAGCGGGTCACCGATATCGCCCGGCACCGCATCGGTCAGGTGCAGCCACAGCGGATGGGTGATGATCAAGGCCAGCAGAGTATAGAGCAAAAAAGCCACCAATGGAGATAGGAACACAAACCCTCTGCGTGGCGTATCGCCCCCCGCCCGCCGACCACCGGACCCAGGCCGCTCCCCCTGCTTCACCGTCCCCCGTCTGCTACCTACCACTTGTCACCTGCCACCTGCTACCTGCTACCTGCTACCTGTATCCTGATCGCATCGTCCGGCACTCGGGACCCACCCCCACCAGTTACCGGCAAGCGTGTCGAACTGCCCGGCTCATACAGTCCGACAGAAAGAGCCCTGGCCGTCCCGGGCAGAGCCAGGGAACGCGAGTCAGCGATGATCTGGCCCGGCAGCCAGGTATAGGTGGGATACAGACCGTCCAGCGGCGGCGCGTCGAACTGGGTAATAATTTCGCCGTCCGCATCCAGGGCGTGGATGAAAACCGTGTAATCATCCTCGACGGGAGCCTCAGCACGCCAATAGAGCGTCAGCCTGGCCGGATCACCCTCAATCAGTTCGTAGCCCAGCAACGTGATCCGATCACCCAGGCCCAGGTTGACCCGGTTCGGAATGTCCCGTTCGTCCACCCCGGCGGGTGACGAGACCCACACGTAGGCCAGAGGCAAGGCATCCCTACCCACCGGGGCCGGGCAGCCGTCACAGCCGGTCACCGGCAGCCGTGCACCGCTCTCGGGATCGTAGAGGCCCGCCACCAGCGTGTAACGGATGGGAGGCAAGTCGGGGGGAAGCGCCAGCGTCAGCGGGTTGCGCACATAGAGAGACGGCGGCCAACGAGAGGTAGGGATATCCGCCGGGTTCAGCTCGTCAGCACTGGCGTAGGTCGTCCCATCCGGCGCATCGAGGTGTACAAAGACGCTGTAATTGGCGGTCAATGGAGCCAACGCCCGCCAGTAAAGGACAACGGGCAAAGAACTCCCCGCTTGGGTCTGAATCTCTGGAAGGTTGGAAGATTGGAAGATTGGAAGGTTGGGCAACCTTCCAATCTTCCGGTCTTGCATCCTTCCATCCTTCCAGTCTTTCAGATCAAACGCCAGCAAACGAACCTGCTCGCCAAAGTCCGCCCGGTATTCATATTGCGCACCATACACAACATCGGGCGGCGACTGGACGCGGAACCAGTCGGCCATCAGTCGGGTCACGATTAACCCGACGATGAACGCGACGCCAATGGCAAGTGCCTGGGAGATTGGAAGACTGGTAATTTGGGGAACTGGTAGACTGGTAGACTGGTAATTTGGGGAACTGGTAGATTGTTGAGTTTGAGATGACGTCCCGGCCCAGTTGTCCATCCTTCCAATCTTCCAGTCTTCCAACCTTCCAACCTTCCAACCTTCCAACCTTCCAACCTTCCAACCCACCAAAACCAGCCCCACGAAAACCACCACCGCCAACACCGATATGATCGTCGCCACGCGGCGGATGGGGGTGGGGTAGAGACGCAGGCTGACCTGGTACTCCCCGGCCGGGAGTTGGGCGCGGATGAGCCCGTCGGGCCGGGTGATCTCGACGTCGTCGATCTGATATTCACCATCCTCGCCCTCCGGCGACACCAGCACGCGCCAACCGGGCCAATACAGGGCACGGAAGGTGGCGGCGAAGGGGGTCGGGCTGTCGACCGTCACACGCGTCTCGCGGGCAGTATACGCCACAGTGACCGCGCTCGCCCCATTGGGCAGCAAGGCCGGGTCTATTTTGGAGGGCAGGCGACCGGCAGCGTAATCAGGGCCGAGAGTGTCAGGCGTCGGGAAGCGGTCGGCCCAGCGTGGCAAGAATTCACCAGCGCTGGTGGTGCCGATTGCGCCCGACTCAGCCTCGTAGGCCAGCGCATCGGCCGGGCCCGGCGTGCCCCACGGGATAAACTGGGACGGAAACAGATAAAAGAGGTTAACCGCCACGACGAAAAGGAGCCCAGCCCCCAGCACGACCAGCCCCCAGCCCCCAGCCCCCAGCGACCAGCGACCAGCCCCCACCTCCTCAACCATATAAAAAACCGCGCCGGCCAACACCGCCACGCACAGGGTCGCCGGGCCCAACCAACGCCAGGGAAACTCGGCCAGCTCCAGCAGCGGCACCGTCTCCCAGATCGGACGCGAATAGGGCAAAGCAAGAAAGACGGTGACCAGCATGGCGACGGCGAAAAACAATGTGTGGTACAGGGCGTGATGCGTGATGCGTGATACGTGATGCGTGATACGTGATACGTAATGGAGGGCGATGACCAGCAATGCCAGGGCGGCGAAGACCAATTGGGCCAGCCCCAAGCTGAGCGGGAAATAAGGGTTCATCGCCGACAGGTCCAGCGGACGGGGCAAGGCCAGTAACTCGGCCAGGCTGATGAAATTATAGCGGAAATCGAAGAAGCCGGTGGTGATACCCGACAGGCGGATCAAGTCCCGCTCCCCAAAGGCCGGCAGCCAGAAGAAGGCCGATAGGCCCAGGCCCAGCGCGATAGCAACGAAGATTCGGGGGATCGGGGAATCAGGACTCGGGGAATCAGGACTCGGGGGTTGCATTGACTCCCCGATTCCCTGAGTCCCTGAGTCCCTGAGTCCCTGAGTCCCCGATCCCCTGATTCCCTGATTTCCCGATTCCCCGAGTTCCTGAGTCCCCAATCCCTGCCTCCTCAACGCCAACACAAACACCAAATACGCCCCGAACAGCGGCGCAAAAATCATGGCGCTGATGTTGTGGCTCAGCAGCAGCCCGGCCAGTGAAAGGGCGGCCAGGGGTAGATAGCGGCGGCGGTGGGTGGTGACCAGGCCGTGGAAGGACCAGAGAATCAGCGCGTAAAACGCCAGGCCGCAGAACTGGCCGTAATTGCCCTGGACGTACGCCTCGCGCAGCCGGTAGGGGGCATACAGATAGACGGCTGCGGCCAGCAGCCCCGCCCGCGGACCGTACAGGTCGCGCGCGAAGAGATACATGCCCAGGCTGTACAGGACCATCATCAAGATGATGATCGCCTTCATGGCGATGTCCAGCCCCAGGCCGGCCAGGTGGAAAAGCTGGGTAAGATGGTACAGCAACGGCGGCGCGTAGTGAAAGAGCGGCATACCATAGCCGTAGGCCAGGTCGGGCGCCCAGCGCGGGTAGAGCACCCCGTCCTGCCAGGCCTGGTTGAGTTCCGCCTGGCGCATCAGGTGCGCCGGGCCGTCGGCCGTGTTGGGCAAACCGGGGTGGGTCAGTAGCGGGACGACGGCGAAGAGCGCCAGCAGGCCGGCTACGATAAGGCCGGGGTCAAATTTGGGAGTATGAAGTAGGGAGTAGAGAGTAGGGAGTTTTTTGGTCACCGCATCACTTAATCCCAAAAGGTTCACCTCGCCCGCCCCAGATCTGCTTTAGCCTGCTTTGAGCGGGCTTGCACTCTTAGTTCTGGGCTTTAGCTCGAGGCGGTCGGACGAGATACCGACAATAACCATACCCCCCAACATCGCTTTGCGCAAACCCAGCGTGTTGCCATTAAGCGCAACCCCCCAACGCTCGAAGCGGACGACAGCCCCCGTCACACGGCAGGCATGCGCTACCCCCTCCTCGAAGACGTGGAAAACACGCCACTTATCTGAAGCGCGGACTTTCGTCCGCTCGGAGCGCGCCAAATGAGATCGTGAGATCGCCCCTCACACGCACTTAAGCGCCCCCCCCAACGCTCGAAGCGGACGACAGTCCGCGTACAGGTACAATATACTACGAAAACCTGAAATATCCAACGCCAAAATGATTGTCAAAACACCGCTTTGCGCTTACAATACCCCGCTGTCAACGAAAGCGAAAGCCGCTCCGGCTACGGCCAGGCGCGTGAGCGGGACGGCATCCCGGCGCGACCGGGGAGAATCACAAACAGGGCCAGCAAGCCGGCTAGAAACAGGCCAGGGTCGATGGAGGCAAGAAATCGGAAGCAGGAGATACAGAGAAGCACTGGGCTGTAACCGGTCTGTAACTATGAACACCAACGAATTGTGCTATACTAAGGACGGCATGGTTTGTTTTGCCAAGAAAACTGGTTGACAATTTGGCCTGCTTTGCCAGATACATCCGTAAAACGTAAGGCGTAAAGCGTAATGATTCTGGGCAAATGCGCCTTGCGAATGTGCCTTCAAGTAATCCACCGAAATAAATTACACGGAGACGCGGGCTTCCAGGCTTCATAGCAACACCAGAACAGTGCAGACAATTTCGGTGGATTACTCACGCATCACGTTTTACGTTTTACGAGGTTACTTTTTTTGATTTGACCGGTAAAAAGTGTCAACCAAATAGTGAACCACCCCAATCTTATACTCATTCATTATAGCCACGCCCAAAGGGCTCGTCAAAGGGTATCAGAATTGCCAACCGACATTACGATTGTCTTGCCCACCCTCAATGAGCGGGATAACATCGGGCCGCTCATTCAACGCGGATTGGCAGCCCTGGACGATTACCAGGTTGAAATGTTGGTGGTCGACGATGACTCGCCCGACGGCACCTGGCAGGTGGTGGCCGCCCTGGCCGAACGCGACCCGCGGGTGCGGCTCATCCGGCGCACCGAGGAGCGGGGCTTGACCAGTGCCATCGCGACGGGGATCAACCAGTCACAGGGAGCATGGGTCGGCTGGATGGATTGCGACCTCTCGATGCCACCCGAGGATATCCCCCGGCTGGCGGACGCTCTGGCCGATGGGGCGGACATGGCCGTCGGCTCCCGCTACATCCCTGGCGGGCGCGATGTCGGCCATTCGTGGGTTGGCCGTGCTTTCAGCCGCACCATTAACCTGGCCGCGTCGCTGCTGCTCGACTGGCACATCAAGGATTACACCAGCGGCTTCATCCTGGCCAGTCGCCCGGTGTTCGACCACGTCCAACTACGCGGCGACTACGGCGAGTACTGCATAGACATGTTGTACCGCGCTCTCCGCGCCGGCTACAAGGTGGTGGAAGTTCCCTATCACTGCATGCCGCGCGAAACCGGCGAGTCCAAGACGGCCACCACCCCGTTGGGGTACATCACCCGTGGCTGGAACTATGTAGTAACCACATTTCGGCTGCGTTTTGAAAAGCCATCACGGAAATAACTTGACCGAATAACTTTCGTAGGGCCTAACCCAATACCTTTCAAATAACGATTATGGTAACTAGCCCGGTGGGAAATTCGGGAACGTTATGCTCATAAATCCTAGTTTTCTGAACACAAAAATCACGAGTTCTGCCAAGAAATGAACTTCACATAAAGCTTATTTGAAAGGTATTGGGCCTAACCCGCCTCACAAAAGGAGCCAATGACCCATGTTGAAACCTGCTGACCTTAAACCGGAAGACCTTGGAGACTTAGCAAAGATCATCCCCGGTCGCGACCCGGAATTGCGCATCAGTATCCCGCGCATCCCCGTCAGCGAGACCGATTTGAAATCGCGCGTCATTCCTGTCTGCGAGCCGACACTGGGGGGAAATGAAGCGGAGTACGTTCAGGACTGCATCGAGAGCAATTGGATATCATCCGCCGGCAAGTACATCCCACGCTTTGAGGAAGCCTTTGCCCAGGCTTGCGACGCAAATTACGGCGTGGCCTGCGCCAATGGCACCGTCGCCTTGCACCTGGCCCTGGCCACACTGGACATCGGACCGGGGGACGAGGTGATCCTACCTACTTTCACCATGATCGCTACCATCAACGCCATCACCTACACCGGTGCGACGCCGGTACTGGTGGATTCGGAGCCTGCCACCTGGAACCTGGACCTGAACCAGGTTGCCGACAAGATCACACCCCGCACCCGGGCCGTCATGCCGGTCCATACCTACGGCCATCCCGTCGACATGGATCCTTTGGCAGAGATGGCCGAGCGACACGGATTCTACGTCATCGAAGACGCGGCCGAAGCCCACGGGGCAGAGTACAAAGGCCGCAAGGCCGGCTCATTGGGACACGCCGGCTGTTTTAGCTTCTACGCTAACAAGATCATCACCACCGGTGAAGGGGGTATGGTCACGACCGACGACGCTGAGTTGGCCCAACTGGCCCGGGTTCTACGCGATCACGCCTTCTCGGAAGAGCGACATTTCTGGCACAAGTACCTCGGCTTCAACTACCGAATGACCAATATGCAGGCCGCAGTGGGGCTGGCCCAGACGGAACGCATGGAGTCGTTCGTAGAGGCACGGCGTGCCAACTCCGCTCGTTACACAGCCGCGCTGAGCCAGATTCCCGGGATCGTCACCCCACCCGAGGCGGAGTGGGTCAAGAATGTCTTCTGGATGTACTCTATCCTGGTCGAAGGCGAATTTGGTATGACGCGCGACGGGTTGCGCGCCTATCTGGCAGATCACGGCATCGAGACGCGCACCTTCTTTATCCCTATGCACCTGCAACCTATTTATTACCAGGCCTATAAGGGGGAACGCTACCCGGTTGCCGAGATGCTGTGCCAGCGAGGGTTTTACCTCCCGTCGGCCTCATCGCTGACCGCGCACGAGATTGACTACATCACCGACATGGTGCACAGGGCACATCAACAGGCAGCCAGTCCCTCTGCGGCAGGCTGATTGCTTTTTATGGAATGTGCTGAATATCAAAAACTATATGAGTTGGAAGATACTTACTGGTGGTTTGTAGGCCGGCGTAAGTTAGTGACCACGCTCATTCAGAACTGGATACCAAACGGCCAGGTAGGCCCCATTTTGGACGTGGGTTGCGGCACCGGGGGCAACCTGGAATACCTGGCAAACTGGGGACGTGAGACGGGCATAGACCTCAGCCCGCTGGCCCTGGATTACGCCCGCCGCCGAAGGTTGCCCCGGCTGGTCCAGGCCTCGGGGCTGGCGTTGCCTTACTCAAACAACAGCTTCGGCCTGGTAACCGCGTTCGACGTGCTGTACCACCGCTGGATTACAAACGACGATAGTGCCGTCCGTGAGTGTTACCGCGTGTTGCGTCCAGGTGGTTGGCTGTTGGTCATGGACTCGGCGCTGCCAGGCCTTTGGAGTCATCACGACGAAGTTTTTTACGCTCGCCAGCGTTATACGCTGGACGAGATGCACCGGCTGATCGGCGGGGCAGGGTTCACAACGCGCAAGCTTTCATACGCCAACACGCTCCTTTTCCCGGTGGTACTGGCCGTGCGATGCCTGACACGCTGCTTCCCTTCTCTCAGCCAGATGGAGATGCAGCCACTCCCTGGCTGGCTCAATTATGCGCTTACCAGCGTTCTAAGCCTGGAAGCGGTCTGGTTGCGACGAGGCACTTTCCCTATTGGCAGCAGCGGGGTCTGCCTGGCACAGAAGCCGGCAAGCGTAAAACGTGATGCGTGATCCGTGACACGTGATCGGCGTATTCGCGTTTCACGGATTACGGATCACGGATCACGTTTGACGTTTTTACGTTTGACGTTTTACGCATCACGCATCACGTAGTGCGTATTAATGAAACACGTTATGTGAATTTTGTCCTAGCGATGATAGTGTGAGAGGTGAAATCAGATGTCCAAGGATTGGCTCCGCCTGTTAATCCTGCTGGCGATCGGCAGCTTTTTTGCCTTCCGCTGGTGGACACTGGGCGGCACGTTCCACACCCTGGCCTCCATCGTGTACCTGGTGACCGCCCTGGCGGGGATAGTGAAATTGCCCGGCGGCAGGCCCCTGTTGAGTACCAAACACCAAATGCTGATCTTGAATGTAGGTATCAGCCTGCTCTTCCTGGACCTTGTCTTCGCACAGATCGAGTGGGACGTGCTGGTAGAGGCGCTGGCTGGGGCCAACTACTGGATGTTACTGCCCTCGTCTATCCTGGTGGTCATCAGCCTGTTCTTACGAACCTGGCGCTGGCAGTGGCTGCTGCGGGCACTGGGGCGGGTGCCGTTTGGCCCGGCCTTCCGGGCGACCAACATCGGCATTGGCGCCAACATGGTATTACCCGCGCGCGCCGGCGAGTTCTTGCGCGCTTACGTGATCGGCCGGTCCACGGGCGTTTCCAAAGCGGGGGCCTTTGCCACCCTGGTCGTAGAGCGCATCTTCGACGGATTGACCATTCTCCTGTCGCTGGTGGCGGTCGTGTTGCTGGTGGGCGTGCAATCGTCGGTACTGAAGCGAATCGGTATGCTGGGAGGGCTCTTCTATCTCGGCGCTTTGGCCGGGGTGTGTGTGTTCTATTTCCGGCAGACGTGGTTCACAACGATCGTTGAGCGCTTACTTCCCGAGAGATGGGCAACCCCTATCTCAGACTTGCTCCAAGCCTTCGCCAACGGCCTGGCCGTGCTGCGCGACGGGAGACAATTGTTGCTCGTGTCGCTCCAGTCGCTGCTGATCTGGTTTGTTATCGCATTATCGTTCTACCCGGTGCTGCTGGCCTTTGATTTCGGCGCGCCGGTCCCCCTTTTCATGCCATTTTTATTGTTGCCCCTGGTGGCACTGGGGCTCACCATTCCCGGCGCGCCGGGTGGTGTGGGCATTCTGCAATATATGAGCGTATTGGCATTGCAGCTCGGTTTTGCAGCAGTCGACGCCGGGTTGGCCGCCGACTTCGCCGAGCAAGCGGCCGCTTTCTCTCTGCTTCTGCACCTTTCGCAAGCAGCGCCAGAGGTCATATTGGGCGCCTGGGCTTTCCTGGCTGAAGGCCTGACGTGGGGTGAAGTGGAAATGGGGCGCGAAGCAGCAACCAGCTAACAGTCACCACAACCGCGTATCCAGGGTGGTGATCAGCTCCGGCGGACCGCTCTCGGTCACGATCACCTCCTGCTCCACACACGCGCCACCCCGATCCCGGATGAAAAGACCCGGCTCGATACAAAGAACCATACCCGGCTCCAAGTGTTTCGCGACACCGCGGCGCAGTTGTGGTGCTTCCACCGTCTCCAGGCCTATGCCGTGTCCCACAAAGCCCGGCAAGTGATCACCAAAACCCGCATCACTCAGAACTTCACAACTTGCCTGATACACACACTCGGCCGTGCCTCCTGCCCGCGCTGCGTCCACCCCCTTTTCCGTCGCCAATAGCGCCGTTTCGAGTAATTCTCGGACCACAGAGCTGGGTTGGCCGCAAACGGTGGAGCGTAACACGTCGAAGCCATAGCCCTGGTAGGCGCCAATGATGTCCAGCGTCACAAGATCCCCCGCCTCAATGACTCGATCAGTCGCCTGTGGCCAACGGCTGGGCCAGCCAGACCACGGCCCCGAGTGAACACGCAGATAGCGCACGAAGTCGGCACCGGCGGCCAGCGCCGCCGCAGTCCCTGCCGCACACACCTGGTGCTCCGTGACGCCAGGCCAAATCGCCTCGAGGGATGCACTCAGCCCAATCCCGGCAATCTCAGCCGCTCGACGCAGCAGAGATTGCTCGGTGGGGCTCTTCACCAATCGCTGCTCCGCCACCAGGCGCTCGTCAGGAACCAAATCCAGGCCGGGCACCTCGTCCAGCACCTCGCCAAAGAAGGCCAGCGGCAGAATGTCCTCCCCTACCAGCCCTACCTGTGCCGAACTCAGTCCCAGGTCACGTAACACGGCCGCGGTCTCGCCTGGCAGATCCGATGCAACACGCACGTCGTCGGCAACGACCAGGTCGTCTCGATAATAGCTGCCGTCAACTACCAATGTGGCCGGCCCTTCAACCGGCAAGACAAAAACACCATGCCCAAGACCCCGGATCGGACCATCCGACTCTGTCGCCGGGAAGGGGGGAAAATGATGGGTGAGATAGGCCAACGCGCCAGGCCGGTCATAAAACGATCTTCCGATGACCATCAACCCGGCGTAGCCTGCGGCAACGGTCAGTTCGCGGGTTCGCGTCTGTCGGGCCAGAAACTCGTCGCGCGAAATGTGTAGCTCTTCATCCAAAGTTTCACCTCTTAATCTTTGCCCTCGTCCAGGCGGAATCCATAACCTCGCACAGTGAAAATGTATTCGTGGTCCGGGTCCACCTCGCCCAGGCGATGGCGCAAGCGCCGCACCAATGCATCAATCGCATCATCGCTGACCCCTTCCGGCTCCACGTCAGACCAGACGGCGGCGATGATCTCACCCCGGCTGTAAACACGGCCCGGCTCCTCCGCCAGTAGCGTCAAAAAATCATATTGCGCGGTGGAGAGAGGCGGCACCAGTTCCTGCCCGGCTACAACCACCCGTCGCTCCTCTCGATCCAGGATGAGTCCCCGGTCTGCCCGGCCCGGCAGAGGGGCGGTTGCCTCGCTGTCTACAAAAATCAGCTCCAGGCCAGGCGCAACCTGAACCCGATCGCCATCCTCCAGGATGCGAGGGCTGGTCACCCGCTGACCGTTGACGAAGACGCCGTTCTTGCTGCCTGCGTCCTCCAGTAAGTATTGCGCCCCCTCCATCCGAATACAGGCGTGCTGGCGTGAGACCCATCGCACGTCAAGTTGCACTTCGTTATCTGCCGCACGGCCTATCGTGACTGGCGTGTCACTGATAATCCACTGATCCTTGATGAGATCACCATCCTGCCACACTAACAAAGCCGGTTCACGGGCGATTTCGCTCATCTTATTAACGCACCTCCGTTTGACAGAACGTTAGCGTGCTGGTACAGTTGATAAGTAAGGAGTAAAACGTGAAACGTGATGCGTGATCGGTGTATTCGCGTTTCACGCAGTACGCAGTAAGCTTTACGTTTCACGCACCACGTCCATATTCACAGTCCGGCACCACACCAACAGGTGATTCGCAGAATTGACCGGCCGCCTTGAACCTGGCACTACGTTGCACCAACGATACCGTATCATCGGCCTCATCGGTAGCGGCGGGATGGGAGCGGTCTACCTCGCCGACGACAACCGATTGGAGGGTCGCCGCTGCGCCGTCAAGGAGACACAGCCCCTGACCGGCTTGGGCGAGGATACAGCTCAGGCAATGCGCGACCAATTCCATCGAGAAGCCAGCATCCTGGCGCGGCTGGATCACCCTAATCTGCCGAAAGTAAGCGATTACTTCTCTGAAGGCCCCCTCGACTACCTGGTGATGGACTATGTCCCCGGTCCTGACTTGCATCAGATGGCAGCCGACGCCCGCCACCAGGGCCGTTTTCTGGACGAGGACACCGTGTTGACCTGGGGGACACAACTCTGTGACGCTCTCAGCTACCTGCACCACCAAACGCCGCCGGTGTTACACCGAGACGTCAAACCGGCCAACATAAAGCTCACGCCGGAGGGCCGGGTAAAGCTGGTAGACTTCGGCCTTGTCAAACCGTTGGATCCAAACGACCCCAAAACGCTGACCAGCCTGCACGGCGTCGGCAGCCTGCCCTACACGCCCCTGGAACAGTACGTGGACGAGTTGGGACACACCGACCCCCGCTCCGATTTATATGGGCTCGGGGCGACTCTATACCACCTGCTGACCGGTCAGGCGCCCCCCAGCGCGCAGGCTCGCTTTCTTGATCCTGATCTTCTCATCCCGCCTCGGCGCATAAACCCGGCCATCTCACCGCAGGTTGAGGCGGCAGTGCTATCGGCATTGGCGCTCCACCCCCGCCGACGCCCGGCCAGCGTTCAGGAATGGCAGGCCACACTCGCCGGTCAAACCAAACCAGCCGCAACCATACCGACATATACGCCGGAGACATCAATCGCTGTGCAGATCGGCTGGCACGCCGTTCTCCGCGACAACCTGTGGCTCATTGGCATCGCGCTGATACTTCTTTTCCTGGCCCTGCTCATAACCTTTGGCACATTCAGTCCACTGTAAACTCATTGTCAAGTCCCGATATGTAGGGCAGGCTCGTAGCCTGCCATCCCCAAATGGCGGGTTACGAACCCGCCCTACAGACTGTCTACCGTCCACCTTCCAGCGGCCAGTCCAGGACAAGCGCCACCAGGGCAAATACGAAAGCAAATCCTGCCGCCGTGAGCCGTCCTAACACCAGCGCTGATTCCGCCGCAAGGTCCAGCCACAGCTCCGGACGGAACCAACCGGTGGCGTAGAGCAGGTAACCTACCAAGCCGCCGATCAACACCAACAACCCCAGCCGTACTTTCTTGGACATAGGGCGTTCGGACTGCCTCCGCAAGCTGAAGGCCACGATCCCAGCCAGCAACGTGGCACTCAACGCAGCCAGCAAGTCCAACTCGTCCACCGGGCGCGAGGCTGCGCTTCCCCCTTGATCTCCCGTGTCCTCCACCGGAGCCGGCGTGGGCGCGGTTGTCGATGTAGCCAAAGGCATCGGCGTTGACGTTGACGTTGGCGTAGCGGTGGCGGTCGGAGACGGGGTGGCGCTCGGCGTGGGACTGGGCCGCGCGGTCGCCGTGAGGGTCGGAGTCACCGTCGGTGTTGGGGTAGGTGGAGCAGCGACTGTCAGCACGAGAGGGCGCTGGCTGGTCGCCTCGCCGCTTTGGGCCACAATCTCGGCCTGGCCTGCGTCGGGCAATACCAAAGTCGCTTCAGCCAAACCGTTCCTGCTCGTAGCGGTGGCCAACGCCACCGGCCCGGCACCCCCCCGGTAGCTGGCAGCAAAGGTGACGCTAGTGCCGTCCGGCACCGGATTGCCATTGCGGTCAAGCACCGGTCCCACGCCAACCTGCACCGTCACTGGCGGCAATGGCGATTCCGGCGCTTCTTCCAGAAACCTCACCACCATCGGCTGGTCTGGGTCTGGTGAAAGCTGGACGGCCAGATCATAGCCCGCCCCCTCCACATTCACGGGGGACGCGCCGCTGGCCGGAACCTCGCCAAACAGGACACGCACGGCCGCATCCACAAACGGCGCGGTTTTGCTATAGGTGCACAAGTAAGCGTCGAGTTTGCTGATCTCCGTCGTATCCAGGTAGTAAGGCGCATTCAAAGCCAGTACCGCCACTCGCTTGTCCAAAAGAACCGGCGCCCCCTGGGCCAGAAAGAGCTTGAGTGCATCCGAGTCTGGGTAGCGGGCGGTGTTCAGGTCCAGCGGCACGAAGATGATCCAGTCAGCAGCCTGGATGCGGGCTACGATCTCTTCCGGTGCTAGATAATCATCGCCGGCAATCTTGTCTGGAAGCTGTGGCTCCTCGACTGTCTCGCCTAGTGTTCCAACCAGTGTCGATTTGAGCTGAGAAAAGCTGAGCGAACTGATGCGTTCGGGGGATACCTGCCCGGTGCCCTCAGGGCCATACAGGCGCAGGATGGTCTCCTGAACTGCGTTCACAGGCAACGCGCTGTAAGTCGGACAATCGTAACAATCACGCACCTCCCGCACATCAGTAATGACAAGCAGGGTCTCGTCGGGGCGAGGTGGAGTGGGCAAGGCCCCGCCGCGACCATCGGGCGAGATCTGCGTCACGCTCCCCCGTGAAATGTCGCTCACCACCGCTTCCCCACCCCCGGCGATTGTCATAGCTGCCTCAGGGTCCACCTGCACCGAGCCGGCTGTTGAGTCGGGATATAATCCCAGCTTTAGCCGCAGAACCCGGCTCACCGACTCGTCCACGCGGGCGGCAAAGGCGGGATTACTGCGGTATTCGCTGCGGAAGAACAGAATGGTATCCTTGATGTTCTCGAACTGATCGGGCCAATAGCTATGCAAGTCAAATTGGGCCAGGATGAGCACGTCGTTGCCAGCTAAAAAAGACTCTTTGGCAATCCGCCGGTGGGGAAAGGTGGTCAACGTCGGGTCAAAATACTTGCGCACCGCGGGTACGCCCAACGCGTCGCTGATAATAAGCCCTCCCCGATCACGCCAGGGGATGAACTCCGACAGCCCCAAAATGGCGGCCATACCTTCTGGGTCAAAGCTGACCGGTGCCGTGAACTGACGGATGTCGCCCTGGAAACCACGGTAGCGGATGTGGCTGGACATGAGCGCATCGGTGACGCCGATCCCCTCGTCACCATCATTCAGGTTGGTGATGTGAAAGAAAGGGGGCAGCTCGATACGACGCAACTCGCTCAACGACTTGTCCACGGTGGCCACCTCGTCGTCAGGCAAACGATCGCTGCCTCCGTGACCGGGAAAGTGCTTGGCCACGGTCGCCACCCGCCCATCGCTTCCGCGATGGACGCCACCAATATAGGCCCGGCTCATGATCCCCACCCAAAAAGGATCGCCGCCAAAGGCACGCACACCAATATCCCCGCGCCCGATGGGTCGTGGGTCGTTGAGCACATCTACGCTGGGACCCAGCAGCAGGTTGATGCCCATGGCTGCCAGCTCTCGGCCGATGATCTCCCCGATCGCTTCGGCGTTCTCCGGGTCCCAGGTCGCGCCGACGGCCATAGGACTGGGCAAAGATGTGACGCCGCCGGTGATACGCGTATACGGCGAACCGTCGCCTTCGTGGTCTATCGCCACCAAAAGAGGTACGCTGCCGTGGACCAGTGCCAGGTTTTGAAGTTGGTTGGACAGCGTGGCCACCTGGCGCGGGGTCGTCTCATCATTGGTGAAATTCTGGTTGGCAGCCAGCAACACCACACCGCCGACCTTATACTCAACGATGAGTTCGGCGATGTTGGAATTATCTCCCACATCGGGGCCCACGAAGGGAACGATAAACAACTGCCCCACCCGCTCCTCGACCGTCATCTGGGCCAACATCTCAGCCACCGGGTCTTCCTGGGCCGAGTCTTCCTGGGCCGATACCGGCCGGGGTGTCAGCGTAAGCAGCACACACAGAACGAGAAAGTACACCAGAACACGTCGCAAAATCAATCACCTGGAAGTGGCTCGGAGAGCGCGCGGCAATTATCGCTCCCCAAATCAGTTCTTTCCACGCCGAGCGAAGTACGAAAAACTCTTAAACATGTTACATCAAAAGTGAACAGGTAACAAAGGAGTCACCACGGCTTAAGCATCTCCGCGCCCGGACCGGCCAGGATCAACAGCAACTTACGCCCAAAGCATAACACATCAAGCAGGAGATTAGCTGGACCCCCAGGAAACGCTTATCCGACAGTTGGACTGTCAGGAAGAGCGACTGACGAGCGCAGGATTTGCGTAGGCTTCAGGAGACCAACTCCGGCGCTAAGTGGTCCACCCGATTCAAATAGCGCACGTTTAGTCGACCGTCCTCCCGGAAATCAATACGGGAGACAGCGGTATTGTAATGATAGTAGAACACACCCCGATCCACGGCCTGGTTGAAGAGCGCCTTCAGCAAAGCGTCGACAAAACCGCCGTGAGACACGATGGCGACGCGCTCATCATCTCGTTCGTTACAGTCGGCCCATTTACGCAACTCCTCTGCCACCCGGATAGCCCGCTCGTGGCAAGCCGGCCAATCCTCAAAGTCCCGGTTCCACCACCCCCGCTCGGTGACATCCTCGGGCAACACGTAGTGAGGGAATACTGCCTGAATCTCATGGCGTGTTTTACCCGAATATCCAATCGGGCCGCGCCCGTCCCAATGATCCAGGAAGATGCCGCCCTGTTCGTGAATGTCGGTCCGCACTTCAGGCGTCAGCCCTAACGCCCGCCCAATCGAATCAGCCGTTTGAAGAGCACGCCACATAGGGCTGCAATACAAATGGGTGAAATTATACCCCTGTCGATCACGACCGTTTGCAGCTCTGGCCGGTGGCACCAATTCTACACCGGCCGCCAGATGTCGAGCAAGTATGTCCGCCTGGCGCTCACCGAGTTCCGTTAGTGTAGGATCGTGATCTCGATTCCGAATATCCGCCAAGGCATTGTTGGTAGATTGTGCGTGACGAATGATATACAACTGCATAGTAAGACGATCATACCTCCTTCTTGTATCTGCCCAGAAATAATTTCGTGCTTTCGTCCCCGCCCCTTCAACCGGTCAAGTTTACACCGAGTATCAGAGCCACGCAAACCCACTTAGTAACGGGATGATTCACTATTTGGTTGACACTTTCTACCGGTCAAATTAAGCAAAGTAACCGCGTAAAACGTAAAACGTGATGCGTGAGTAATCCACCGAAATTATCTGCACTGTTCTGGTGTTGCTATGAAACCTGGAAGCCTGCGTCTCCGTGTAATTTATTTCGGTGGATTACTTGAAGGCACATTCGCAAGGCGCATTCGCCCAGAATCATTACGCTTTACGCCTTACGTTTTACGAAGGCATAACAGGCAACACCGGCAAGGTTGCAGGTAACCGAGTGCGTGGATATAATCAATCGAATCAATCAACCATCGACAAGGTGTCAAAATCCATAGGTGACTACCCCCCAAGCATCTCAAAAACAACTATCGATACAACGCGTCGCCCACATCTGGTGGCCCCTGGCCGCCAGTTGGCTATTGATGGGCGCCGAACTCCCCGCCTTGGCTGCCGTGGTAGCCCGGCTGCCCGAGCCGGAGATCAACCTGGCGGCATATGGTGGCGTCGTTTTCCCCCTGGCCCTCATCATCGAAGCGCCGATCATGATGCTGCTGGCCGCTTCGACGGCTTTGTGTAAAGACTGGAACTCGTACATCATAGTGCGCCGTTTTATGATGCGCACGAGTGCGCTGCTAACTTCGCTGCATGTGTTGGTCGCTTTTACCCCGCTCTATTACGTCGTCGTGGAGGGCATCATCGGTGCGCCGCCGGAGATCGTCGAGCCAGCGAGGATAGGCCTGATGATTATGACCCCGTGGACGTGGTCCATTGCGTACCGCCGCTTTCACCAGGGCGTGCTGATCCGCTTCGGTCACTCGCGTGCCGTAGGACTGGGAACGGTGCTCCGCCTGTGCGCCGACGGAGTTGTGCTGGCCATTGGCTACTCGGTGGGTACCATCCCTGGCATTGTGGTGGCGACCAGTGCCGTCACTGCGGGCGTCATCAGCGAGGCGATCTACGTCGGCTTGACCGTACAGCCTGTGCTTCGAGACCAGCTCAAGCCAGCCGATCCCGTAGAGCCAGCATTGGCATTTCGCGCCTTTCTCGAATTCTACGTCCCTCTGGCGATGACGTCGGTGTTGGTTCTATTGGTGCAACCCATAGGCGCAGCCGCCCTGAGTCGTATGCCCCGCGCTCTGGAGTCGCTTGCCGTGTGGCCAGTCGTCTCCGGCCTGATCTTTATGCTGCGCAGTCTAGGCATCGCTTATAACGAAGTCGTGGTCGCCTTGCTGGACGAGCCCCGCTCGACTTACAGCCTGCGCCGCTTCGCCGCTCTGCTGGCCACCCTGACAACCCTCCTTCTGTTGGTTATTGTCGTCACACCGCTGGCAACCATCTGGCTTGGGCGTGTATCGGGGCTCTCCGTACCCTTGGTTGTGCTGGCCCACACCGGCCTGTGGATTGCCCTACCCATACCCGGCCTTAATGTATTGCAAAGCTGGTACCAGGGCGCTCTAGTGCACAGCCGCAGCACGCGTGGCGTCACCGAGGCGATGGCGATCTACTTGTTGACCAGCAGCACGATCTTGTGGGTCGGGGTGGCCCAAGGAGAGACGACAGGACTCTATGTAGGCCTGGTAGCTTTTGCAGTAGCCAGCTTGCTGCAAACAGCCTGGCTGTGGTATCGCAGCCGGCCGGTAATGCGACGCCTGGATGCCCGCGATGCGGACATCCTATCGATACCGGCCATCCCCCCACTTTAATGTATTAAGTCAGTTTTTGAGAATTGGCACGGGTGATGAGGTGTGATAAAATACGCCATTGTAGGTAAAAGTAGTTGGGTAGGTGTCGCGAGGAAAAGAAAAATAGTGATGAAGAATTCCCAAGGTTCGTTTGACTCTCTCTATCGGATCGTTCGCCTACTCCGCTATATATTACCCATAACGGCTTTCCTTTTCGTCGTGGTACACCAATCCGTTACGCACGACTGGCTCCGCTCGCCTCAGTGGTCTGCCCACTTTCTGTGGCAAGTGCTACCTTACGGAACGATTGGCCCCGTCGTGGTTTGGCTGGCCCTGACCTGGTTCGTCCGCTGGGCGCGTGAGAGGGACGAGGCTGAGGCCCATTTACACTGCCTGTACAAGATAAGCCAGCAGGCAGCCACCGCCACCGAGATGGAAGCAATCGTTGACATCGCTCTCCATATGCCTGAGGAGATTATAAGCCCGGTAGCCACCAGCCTGATCCTACGAGAACACCCCGATGGCGCCTGGTCTTTGGCCGGGACCTACGGACTGCAGAAAATAGAGAAAGAGATGCTGGCAGCCCGTCTAACCATCTCGGGGAGTGACCTATACTGTGGCCAATGCACCGCTTTGTCGGCCACAGCGCGTCAAAACTGCCCCCTGCAAATTCCTTTGCCCCAGGCGGATATGACGCCAAGCGTCACACCTGTAATCTGTCTACCCCTGTCCACCGAACGTCCACCGCTCGCCCTGCTCAACGTGTATCTGCTTGAGGAGGTATCTCCCTCCAAGGGTATGCGCCGGGCGTTGGAGTCGATGGCAGCCGTTTTGTCCGTGGCGCTGGACCACGCCCGCCTACGAACACGCGAGATCCAGATGCTACACCGGATGGAACAAGCTTCTCGTCGACAGGAAAGCCTGGCCGTTACGGTGGGGCAAATTTTGAGTGACATGGTCACCGTTCATCGCGCCCGGGCCGGGGAAGTATTTCTGATATCGATGGACGATAAAGAAGACCCTACCCTGACTCCAATCACCGCCTGGCCTGAAGGCAAGACGCATTCTTTTCTCATTTCCACGGCCCAGAGAGCACTACTCGAAGAAGATTCGATTATGACTACCAACTCCCAGCACAAAGAACACGTGGTGGCCATCCCTCTGATGGCTGAGGGTCTGACCACAGGCGTCTTGGTGCTGGCCAGTAAACACCCCTTTACCGCGTCGCAACAATCCTTCCTGCAGGTAGCCGCCAGTATGATTGCTCTGATCATACGCAACAGCCAACTATACGGCCAACTGGAAAGCCAGGCTGTTCTGGAAGAGCGCAACCGCCTGGCGCGCGAGTTCCACGACGGTCTGGCCCAGGGTCTCGGGTTCCTCAACTTCAAGATACAGCAAGTAGAACGCCTGTTGGCGCGCGAGCAGCGGGAAACAGCCCAGGAAGCATTAGCTGAAATGCGGGAAGGTATACAGAACCTTTACACCGAGGTGCGTCAGACCATCCAAGATCTGCGCTGGTTCCCAGAGGATGGACAGGGGTTGACTGAACGACTGCACCAATACGTGCTGGATTTCGGTGATCGCACCGGTCTGGACGTCGACATGGATGTAAAAGGCGAACCCAGCCTATCTCCTCAGGACGAGATCCATTTGTTCCGTATCGTTCAGGAGGCACTGACCAACGTGCACAAACACGCACAAGCCCGGCACGCCTGGGTGCGATTATGGGCCGGGCCGGAGGCTACCATCCTGGAGATAGAAGACGATGGAATGGGGATTTCGTGGGCGGCATCTTCCCAAGACCCCCTGTCTGATGCGGCGGGACATTTCGGCCTGCGCATTATGCGGGAACGAGCTGAAGCAATGGGCGGCCAACTGTCTGTGCACAGTACGCCAAGCCAGGGTACCCGGCTACAGGTGACGGTAAGTGCCCCCAACCCTCTAGACCCTTTTGCTATTAGCACCACCTCCGAAGGCAGGTGAGGAAGTGGCATCAATTCGTCTGTTGATCGTGGATAACCACACTCTGTTCCGGCAGGGCTTGGTGAGTCTATTGCAGAGCGAACCCGGATATGACGTGATCGGTGAAGCATCCAGCGGCGAGGAAGCTTTGCATATGGTGCCAGACCTAGGACCGGACGTGGTATTGATGGATGTGAAGATGCCGGGCATAGGCGGTGTTGAAGCCACCCGCCGCCTGATGGAGACTAACCCCGAGGAACGCATCTTGATGCTGACCGTCTCGGAAGAGGAAGAAAACCTGTTTGCCGCGATCCAGGCTGGAGCCCGGGGTTATATCTTAAAGAATGCCGACGCAAGCGAGCTGTTGGAAGCCATTCAGCGAGTACGCGCTGGCGAAGCGATGATCTCTCCCGCCATGACCTTCCGCCTGTTCCAGGTATTAAAAAGCGGTGGGATCCCCGCTCCCCTGTCCGAGTTACCTTTGACTTCCCGAGAACAGGATGTATTTCAGTTGCTGGCCCAGGGCGCCAGCAACCGGCAAATTTCCGAAACGCTGATGATCACGGAGAACACGGTCAAGACCCACGTGCGCAACATCTTGGAGAAGTTGGAGTTACACAGTCGAAGCGAAGTAGCCGCCTACGCCCGCCGCCTCAGTTCAACCTCTTGATCCCCATTTCCCCAACTCTCACCCATTTGGGTGAACTATCTAGTCCTTACGTCACCCCCTGTCCGCAAGGAAATCATCCACGAAATCGCCTATCTAAGGATAGACAAAATAGATATAAACGGTAAAATATATCTATAAAGAAAACGACGCGGGGAGGTTCTGCCTTATTTACCCTACCCCCTCGCGCCCACCTGATTGATGGGGATACCCTGTGAGCCAGAAGCGCATACTCATCGTATCGCAATACTCACTGTTCGACCAGGGACTCCGGTCTGCCTTGAGCCGTCAACCGGGCGTTGAAGTCGTTGGTGTGTGCCGCGACCTGGAAGAAGCCCATGTCCAGGCGCAGGCCCTACACTCGGACGTCTTGCTGCTCATTGCTGGGCCAGAGATCGTGCGTGACAGTGCTTTCCCCTTGCTGGAAGAAGTTTCTTCCTCCATCATTCGCATCAGCCCCACCGATGGGACGATGCAAGTATATCACCGCGAGCAAGTAGATCAGGCTAGCCTTGATGACTTGATGGCAGCTATCGAACCCACGGCCAACCAGCTCAAAGCAGGCCAGCAGAAGGAGGGGGCATCACAGCGGGCTTCAACCAGGACAGGAGGTTTCCCAACTGAACCCAGGAGAGCTAATATGAGACACTTGATCATTGTAGCCGTATTGGTTGTGATCTCTACGGTACTGGTGAGCATCGGGCTTGAGCTTTTGCCAATATTGCCGCCACAAGCCGGTCAAGAAGCGACCACCGTCGATTGGCTGTTTGAGCTTGAGCTTCGAGTCATTGCTTTTCTGTTCTCTCTCATCGTTGTCTTCACACTATACAGCGTCGTCGTTTTTCGACGCAAAGAAGGCGAGACACAAGACGGCCCCCACATCCACGGAAACACCAAACTGGAGATAATCTGGACCGTTATCCCCTTGATCACAGTCCTTTTCTTTGGAGTACTGGGAGCAAAGGGGTTGAGCGAGATCACCTCGCCCGCACCTGATGAACTAGTTGTCGAAGTCACGGCCCAACAGTTTGCCTGGCGCTTCGACTACCCAGACTATGGGATCACTTCTTCCTCAGAACTGCACCTACCGCGTGGCCGGCAGGTGCTTTTGAAGATGACGTCCCTTGATGTCATCCACGACTTCTGGGTGCCTGACCTCCGGGTGAAGCAGGATGCCGTGCCGGGGATGACCACCGAACTACGCATAACGCCGACAGAGCTAGGTGAATACAAAGTGCGCTGCGCGGAGTTGTGTGGCACCGCGCATTATTCCATGCTGGCACCGGTCAAGGTTGAGGAACCGGCTGACTTCGAAGCCTGGGTTGCAGCCAACACAACCCCTTCAGAGGATTTGACGGAAGAGACAGCACCTCCAGAAAGCCCGGCCGATACAGCACCTTCGGAGGCGGCTGGCGCAGAACTGGGAGCCGAGGTTGCCCAAGCGGAAGGCTGTCTCGGTTGTCACTCGGTCGATGGTAGCCAACTCGTGGGCCCCACCTGGCTCGGACTCTATGGCAGCCAGGTAACCTTGGAGGACGACACAACAGTTGTCGCCGATGAAGAATATCTGCGGCGCGCAATCATCGAGACGAATGCTGAGATTGTAAAGGGCTTTCCGGCCAACATTATGCCCGGCATATACATAGACACCCTGTCCGAAGAGCAAGTTGATGCGTTGGTTGAATACATCAAGAGCCTGGCAGAATAACGGAAGGTAAGGGAGGCAAACTCATATGAAAACCATTGGCTCGTTAGGCCTGATCCGGGGGCTCATTGCTCAAGTCATCGGCACCGTCCTGGGTATGGGTCTGGTAATGCTTATCCGGCAGTTGCAAGGGAAGCCGGCTTGGGACGCTGAACCCGTCATTGTGACCGGCGCCCTGATCGGAGCCATCGCCTTCTTGGCAGGCGTTGGCGTCTTCAAAGACTGGTTTAAGTGGACCAGGGGGGAAGAAACCCCCATGCACCACGGTCCGCCTGAGGGTAGGCCGGCCTGGACCCGCTACTTTAGTGTGGACTATAGCCACAAAGTAATCGGCATTCAATACACCGTTACTGGCATCTTGTTGATGTTGTTCGCTGGCTCACTGGCCATGATCTTTCGCCTCGAATTAGCTCAATCCGGCTTGCAGTTCCTTGAGCCAACCACGTTTAACACGTTTATCAGCGCCCACGGCATCATTATGATCGGTTCCATTCTGCTGGGCATCGGTGGCCTGGCTAATTATCTGGTGCCCCTTATGATCGGCGCCTCGGATATGGCCTTCCCTCGCCTGAATGCTTTGGGCTATTGGCTCAACGTCCCCGGCGCCTTGCTGTTGATGGGTGGCATGGTGGTCGGCGGCTGGAACACCGGCTGGACCGGTTACCCACCCCTGAGCGCCCAGGCGCCGATAGGTGTCCAACTCTTCTTCATGGGTGTGTATTTCATCGGGCTATCTTCTATTGTAGGCTCGACCAACCTGATTGTTACTATTCTGCGCATGCGCGCTCCGGGAATGACACCCTTCCGAATGCCCATCTTTGTCTGGTCGATGCTGGCCACCTCGATCATTCAGTTGACAGCTACCCAGCTCATCGGCCTGTCATTCCTGATGGTGCTCGTCCAACGTTTGCTAGATACGGGCTTCTTCGATCCCAACCTGACCCAACGGGCCATCATTTTGGGATCACCCCCGGGCAGACCGGTTCTGTTCCAGCACCTCTTCTGGTTTTACTCACATCCTGCCGTGTACATCTTCGTGCTGCCGGGCCTGGGCGTCATCAGTGAATTGCTGCCCGTATTCGTTCGTAAGCCCCTTTTTGGCTACAAGTGGGTCGCCTTGTCCAGCATGACCATCGCTCTGCTTGGCTTCCTGGTGTGGGGGCATCACATGTTCGCCGCTGGCATTGAGCCCTATCTGCGCGTGCCCCTGATGTTCAGTACCCTCCTGGTAGCCGTGCCTACCGGGGTCAAGTTCTTCAGTTGGACGGCCACCATCTGGCAAGGCAAATTGTTCTTCCCCACCCCCATGCTCTTCGTGCTGGGCGCCATATCCGTCTTTCTAATTGGCGGCCTGACCGGCCCGCCCCTGGCCACTGTGCCCACCGACCTGTTCTTGCACGATACCTACTACGTGGTGGGTCACTTCCACGCCACGATGTTCGGCGGGTTCGTCTTCCCTTTCTTCGCGGCATTGTACTACTGGTACCCCAAGATGGTTGGACGTATGTACAACGAAAAGCTGGGTAAAGTGCATTTTTGGCTGATGACGCCTGCCTTCTGGGTTCAGACGCTGGGTCAGATGATCGTCGGCACGCGGGGGATGCGGCGGCGCATCGTGGACTATGACCCGGCCCTGGGCATCGACACCGGCCAGATGTTGGTCACCATCGCCGGTTTTGTGATTGCCATCTCCGTGCTGGTTATGCTGTATAACCTGATCACCAGCGCGCGCCGAGGTGAGGTGGCCGAGGCCAATCCGTGGCGGTCGCGCTCGCCCGAATGGCAGATCCCGTCGCCGGTTCCAGAGCAAAGCTACGCCCAACCCATCGTGATCACTGGCGAACCATACGACTATGGCCTGTCAGATTCGGTTTATGTTAGAACGAGCCCGGCCGGCGCATCCGGCGCACCCGAATCACACCATTAGGACGTTTGAACAAATCACCAAGGAGTTAACTCAATGGTAGATGTCACCCAATCAAGTGTGGCTTTAGTCGGACTGTCAATAACAATTGGGATATTCATATTCCTGGGCCTGCTAGTCTTCTTCGGCCTATTCGTTCAGCGAGAATATCCACCCACCCCCGCCGAAGAAGAGGAAGAGCCCGCCATAGATCGCACCTTAGCGACCAAACGATCGGCCGCTTACCGCCAGGGGTTGCTGGTGCTGGCTGGACTTGCTGTATTGACCATCGTGGAGTACCTGATTGGCGTTTATTTGCCTTCGGCAGTGCTCATACTAATCATCAACCTGTTCAAGGCTGGACTGATCATACAGTACTTCATGCACGCGTCACGTCTTTGGTCTGAGGAGGGTCACTAATGAGCGTACTTACTTCAACCCTGGCCGAATACCGCTATCAACTCCGCAGCAATCGCCTGGGATTGTGGTTATTCTTCATCTCCGAGTCTTTTATGTTTGGAGGCCTGCTGGTAGCGCGCTATTATCTGTGGGGCAACACCCGCCCCGACCTTAATCAGGCGCTGGGCCTGGCTATCACCTCGATCCTGCTGCTGAGCAGCTTCTTTATGAACCGGGCAGAGACGGCCATCGCCCACGATGACCGGCGGACCTTCCTGGAGAGTCTCGTGATCACGGCGGTTCTGGGTGTCATTTTCCTCATCGGCGTAGTGGGGTTCGAGTGGGGTGGTCACATCAAGCCCTCGGATGGGGCTTTTGGAGCGGTGCTCTACGGGATGACCGGTATGCACGCGCTACACGTTCTGAGTGGCGTCATCTTCATCTTGATTGTCTGGAACCTTGGTCGCAAAGACCGTTACTCCGCCGAGCGTCACTGGGGCGTTGAGGCTTGCGCCATTTATTGGCACTTCGTAGACCTGGTCTGGGTCTTCTTTTATCCGGCCCTGTACTTGATCGGCTCAGCGGTGTAATGAACATAGGGTGATTAAACTCATGGACCCCGTTCTGAGGGCACTATTGCTCTCGTGGGACTTGCGTATAGAGATTATCATAAGCCTGGTTCTGATGGGCAGCATCTATACTCACGGCTGGTGGCATCTACATAGCCAACCGGCCAACCGGCACCGGTTGGCGAACCGGTGGCGGCTGGCGGCCTATCTGGGCGGGTTATTCATCCTGGGGGTGGCGCTGATGTCGCCCATTGACGTGTTGGGGGGACAACTTTTCTTCATGCATATGATCCAGCATCTGCTATTGGTCATGATCATCCCCCCCCTTCTATTAATCGCCAATCCGCTGCCCTTTTTCATGTGGGGGCTTCCGGCCCGGGCACGCCACCAGGCCGGAAGATTGCTCGGCCGTGGCTCAGCCTTTCGGCGCGGTTTGTACACGTTGACCGCTCCTGGCCTGGTTTGGATGGCGTTTGTCGCCTTCTTGCTCGGATGGCACGACCCCAATGCTTACAACGCTGCCTTACGCAGCGATCTGATACACGATCTGGAGCACGTGACCTTTTTCGCCACGGCGATGCTCTTTTGGTGGCTCATCATTGGCGCTGGCCCACGTTTGCGGTCGCTCTCGAATGGGGTTCGCCTCGCCTTGGTTCTGATAACGGTACCGGTCAACATGGCGGCCGGGGTCGTCATCGCCTTTGCCAGCCAACCGATCTATACGTACTACACGACAGTGCCTCGCCTGTGGGGCATGACGGCCCAACTGGACCAGATGATAGGGGGCGTGATCATGTGGATTCCCGGCAGCATGATGTATCTGATAGCTGCCCTGATCATAATCTCCCGCCTGATCCAGACGGAGGCCAACAAAGAGCCGCTCCCCGAATCGGAATGGGCTACAGATGAGGCCATGATCGCACCGGGACTTAAACCATGAGATTTCACCACAACTCCAATCTAAAGACAGTCATAAAAAATCTGCCTGGTGTGGCCTTAACCTGGCTGCTGTGGGCCCTAGTCCTGCTTTTCGGCGCCCGTTCTGTCCAGGCGCACGGCGGTGGCACGCCACAATTAGTCAACGCCCAAGCCGGACCTTATTGGGTTTCGGTTTGGACAGATCCAGACCCGATCCGAATGGGTGACTTTCACGTGACCGTGGCCGTCTCTGAAGCCCCAGAGCCAGAGGCAAGCACGCGGGAAGCGGGCGACCTGGTGCTGGATGCAACCGTACTTGTGCGGGCGGAACCGGTGAGCCAAAATGGGGAGACTTTGGTGGCCCCCGCCACGCGCGACAACGCGGTGAATAAACTCTTTTACGAGGCAGACCTGACGCTGCCTGCCAAAGGGCAGTGGCGCGTAGACGTCCAGGTGAACGGCGCAGCCGGTGCCGGGAATGCCGGTTTCGATATTGAAGCCTCATCACCATCGAATTTTAATACTCTGTTGGGCCTCGGCTGGCCGCTGTGGGCGGGTCTGGGACTGGTCCTGGTAACCGGTGGCTGGTGGGTTCAGATGTCCCGACGTCAAGAGAGCGAGGTGGGACGTGCTTAAGACGGGAGACACCCAGGTACGCAAAACGACGACGTGGCCCCGCTTTAGATTGTTGCCACCTCGGATCCTGTTCAGCCGCCCATATTGGTGGGCCACGCTGGTGGTCGTACTTGGCATGCTGGTGCTAGCTCGACTGGGCGTCTGGCAGCTCGACCGGCTGGAGCAGCGCAAAGCGCGCAACGCCGAAATCGTCCGACAACTGGAGCTTCCACCCCTTTCGCTGACGGATGAGGTCCTATCGGGAGACGAACTGACCGGCTTGAAGCACCGGCGTGCCACAGCCCGCGGCGAATTCGACTTTTCGCATCAGACGGCCTTGTTGTACCAGAACTTGCAAGACACACCCGGCATTCATTTGATTACGCCCCTCGTGATCGAGGGTAGTTCCCAGGCCGTGCTGGTGGACCGGGGCTGGATCCCGATCGAGCAGGCAGCCCCGGAAAATTGGCCCCAGTTCGACGAACCCGGTCCAGTGAGCGTAGCTGGCTTTATCCGGCTGTCCGAAACGCTACCCGCCAGGGCTGGAGGCGATTCCCAGAGGCAAGTCTCCGAGCCCCGGTCTGAATGGTATCGGGTGGACATTGAGGCCATTCAGGACCAGATGCCCTATGACCTGCTGCCGGTTTATATTCTGCAATCGCCGCCAGAGGGCCGGGATACCACCCTGCCCTATGAGGTTAAACCCGAGTTTGACCTGTCCAACGGCCCCCATCTGGGTTACGCCATCCAGTGGTTTCTCTTTGCCTTGATCCTGGGGATTGTTTACGTTCGTGCCGTTACCAAGAAGGAAACGACCCAGATAAAGCCAGAAGGTAGTTCCTATGAATCGTGACCATCAAGTACAGCATAATAGCCGGAAGGATGGAAGATTGGAAGATTGGAAGACTGGGGAAGGAGACACCTTCTGCACTACTCGCTTTTCCGCTATTAGGCACGTCCAATCTTCCAATCTTCCAATCTTCCAATCTTCCATCCTTCCATCCTTCCATCCTTCCATCCTTCCAATGCGCCAGACCATACTCGCGCTGGTGCTTACAAGCTTAATCCTCACCGCTTGCCAGTCATATCAGTTCAAGGGCACGCAATATCCTGATCCTCAATCGGCGCCCGATTTTGAGCTGACCGCCACAAATGGCGAGCGCTTCCAATTGAGTGATCAGCAAGGTAAAACTGTGTTGATGTTCTTTGGCTACACATCCTGCCCCGACGTTTGCCCTATGACGCTGGCTGAAGCCAGGAGAGTCCTCGAAGGGCTGGGTGTCGACGCGGACAAAGTGACGTTTCTGTTTATCACCGTGGATCCCGAAAGAGACACGAGCGAAGTCCTGGGCACCTATGTAACCGCCTTCCATCCCGCCATCATCGGTCTCACTGGGACACCAAGCGAATTGGCAGCCGTACGCCAAGATTACGGCATCTTCGCCGAAAAGGAAGTATTAGAGGGCTCGGCCGCAGGATACGTCGTAAACCACACGGCGCGCGTCTTTGTGGTAGACGCGGAGGGGCGCTTGAGGCTAAACTATCCTTTCGGCACGCCACCTGAAGACATTTTGGAAGACATCCGGCATCTAATAGGATAAAGGAGAAAGCAGCCATGCCTCACAAATCCATCATCCCCATTGCATTGATCACGGCCCTCGTTATCACCGCTTGTGGGGTCGTTACCGCCGGCGGACCGCAAATCAGCGTCGAAAACGCCTGGGCACGCCCCGTTCCTGCCGCCGGGGGTAATGGCGCCGTCTTCTTCCGGCTGGTTAACGCCGGGAATGAAGCTGACCAGTTGCTAGGCGGCGAGAGCCCTGTCGCAGGGACGGTTGAGGTACACAAAACAAGCATGGAAGAGGGCGTGATGAAGATGGAACATATCCCCGGCCTCGAAGTTCCCGCCAAAGGCGAAGTCCTGTTGAAACCAGGTGATTACCATGTGATGCTGATTGACGTCAACACAACTCTCACACCTGGCGATACGCTTCCCATCACATTAAGTTTTGAAAAATCGGGCGAGATGAATCTGGAAGTTGAAGTTCGTGAAATGAAGTGAAGCCAGGGAGAACCATGCGCCACCTAATACTGCTTGCCCTGCTCTTGAGCCTTACTCTGGTTGGCTGTGGCCGAATCAGCCGGCAAGGGGATCAAGCAGCCGACGTAAACATGACCCTCGCAGTTCACCCAGACCCGCCGGGCGTGGGCCCGGCCCATATAACGCTATCCCTGACCGGCGCCGATGGTTCTCCAATCGACGGAGCCAAGATTCAAATCAAGGGGGACATGACTCACGCCGGCATGCAGCCGGTTCTGGCCCAGGCTAAGGGCCGAGAGAGTGGAAAGTATGAGACCTCCTTTGAGTGGACGATGGGCGGGGATTGGATCGTGAGCGTAACGGCTGACTTGCCGGACGGCCGAACGACGGCACGCCAATTCACCTACACCGTCGAAGGGGACATATGCGGCATCGACGATCAGCCGTCGGTGACGGCGGAGATGGAGTGATGGGCACCAACGTAGGCAGCAGCGACAGCATAACTCGATTCCCCACATTCGTGGACCTACTGCACGTGCCAGGTCTGGGCCGATTGTTTCGTTGGCGTTGGGGGCGACTGGTGTTTCAGACACCGCTCCTGATCATCGCCATCCTGATGATTTACGACGGGCTGACCGGCCCGCAACTTGCCCCCCAGAACATAGCCACGGTCACGGCCTGGGTTCACTATCGAGGGCTGGTGATATTGGCGCTGCTGCTGGCCGGCAATCTGTTTTGTATGAGCTGCCCCTTCGCCCTGCCACGCACGCTGGCGAGGAAGCTCAGCATCCGGGGGCGACGCTGGCCCAGGGCCCTGCGTAACAAGTGGTTGGCCATTGGGGTGCTTGTTGGCTTCTTCTGGCTGTACGAGTGGCTCGACCTGTGGGCCAGCCCCTGGCTGACCGCCTGGCTGGTGGTGACCTATTTCATAGCCGCCTTCGCGCTGGAGGCCATCTTTGCCGAGTCGCCCTTTTGTAAATACGTGTGTCCACTGGGCAGCTTCAACTTTGTCAACGCCAGCGTGTCTCCCACCCGCGTGACGGCTCGTGACCCCGAGGTCTGCCGCACGTGCCACGGCAAGGAGTGCGTCAACGGAAGCGATCAGACCCTGGGGTGCGGTACGGGGCTATTTGTGCCCCAGATCGAGAGCAATATGGATTGCGTCTATTGCCTGGACTGCGCTCGCGCCTGCCCTCACGACAATGTGGCGCTCGCCGTCCGCCCGCCGGCCCAGGAGCTGGCGCGAGGGGCGTGGCCCCGGCGTTGGGACCTGGCCTTCTTGGCCCTGGTGCTGGCCTTTACCGCTGTGAGCAACGCCTTTGGCATGGTACCACCTGTCTACGCCCTGGAAGAGTGGCTGGCCGGATGGCTCAACACAAACAACGAAGGCTTAGTCTTGCTCCTGATCCTTGGCACTGCCAACCTGATCCTGCCGGCGGCTCTGGGTCTGGGAGCTGCCTGGCTCAGCCGCCAGCTTACACTGTCCCAGGGGGAGAAGAATATTTCGTTGCGAGTGGTCTTCACGCGTTATGCCCCCGCCGTGGTACCGCTGGGATTTGCCATCTGGCTGGCGCACTACAGTTTTCATTTTGCCACCGGTGCCCTGAGCATCGTACCCGTCTTCCAGAGTTTTTTATTGGATCACGGTCTGTCGTTGGCGATTGCGTCACCCAATTGGTCTCTGAGCGCACTTATGCCGACCGGCTGGTTACTCCCCCTTCAGATCGTGATTGTCCTGGCAGGGTTCGTGGGCAGCCTGACCGTCATCGGCGAACTCGCCCGCAGGGCACATCCAGCACCCCGCGTGGCGCGGAAAGCAACGCTGCCCTGGCTGGCTTTATTCCTGGCCCTGGCCCTGGCTGCCGTGTACATTTTTAATCTGCCTATGGAGATGCGCGGTACTTCATCCCTGCTGTCCCTGAATGGAATACGTTGATCACAAGGAGATCCTATGAATACCCGAAAACTTAGCACTTATCCTCCCACCGAACTCGTTGCCACCGAAGTTGTCAGCCCGGAGACCTTACGACTGGCCGTCGCTCCGGCCACAGGAGACCGGTCTGAGACGTCATTTCTGAAGACGCTCCCCGTACTGTTCAAATTGCGAATTGTGACCCTGCTGCTGTTTGCGGCGGTGGGAGGTGCATTCCTGGCGGCGGGTGGCGCGCCCGGGCTAGGCCAGTTGACGCTGCTGCTGATCACCGGCGGGCTGGCTGCCGCCGGCGCTTCGGCACTGAACCAGTATATCGAAAAGGACTCCGACGCGCTGATGACGCGTACTCGAAAGCGTCCCCTGGTCAACGGTTCCATCCCCCGACCCGGCTGGGTGCCCTACGTGGCCACTCTGATGATCCTGGTGCCCTCGCTGGCCGTGCTGCCTTTTAATCCGGCCCTGGCCTTCTTCTTGCTGCTGGGCGCGGCCATCTACGTCGGGATCTACACCGTCTGGCTCAAGCCGCGCACCTTGCTCAACATCGTGATCGGCGGCGCGGCGGGCAGCGCCGCGGTGCTCAGCGGCAGCGCGGCAGTCGGAGCCTGGAACGACCCCGGCGCGGTGGTACTGGCGTTGCTTGTCTTCCTGTGGACGCCAAGCCACTTCTGGAGTCTGGCCACCGTCTACCGGGGCGACTACGCGCGGGGTGGGGTTCCCATGTTGCCGGTGCAAACCGGCCCACGCCAGGCGGCCATCTGGGTATTCATCCACACCGGTGCCACCGTGTTGGCGGCTCTGGTGCTGGCCGGACACGACGCCCTGAGCTGGATATACCTCATCCCGGTGGGTCTGGCCAGCATCGACCTGCTAGTCCGCAACATCCGCCTGTTGGCCCGCCCGGATGGTAAACAGGCCCTATCCCTCTTCAAAGCAACCAACCTGTACCTGGGGTTGATCCTGCTGATGATCTGCGTGGACGCGTTGGCGTGATCTCAATCCGTCCTCACCAACAGCCCTCCCAACCCCAGGGCCGCGATGTCGATCCGCGCCAGACGATCCCCAAGCAGAAGACGCGGCAGGAGGATATCCACCACGTTGTGGCCCAGGCCACGCGCGCAACCAGGCGCACACAGGACCGGTGTGGGGGAGAAATAGGCCAGCGACAGGAGATTGCCCGGCTCCACAGGAGCGCCGTAAGCCACAACCTCAGCACCTGCATCGCGTAGCGCACGCAGAGTTATATCATCCTCGTCCATGATCGAGGTTTGACCGGCGATGATGAGCAGATCAGCTTCCGTTGCCAGACGCGCGGAGGCTTGTTGTATGGCAGCGTGATCCTGGGGCACAGCCTCCACCGTCACCAATTCAGCGCCCAGTCGCTCCAGCCGGGCCCGGGTGGGCGGTACGAAATCGGCCTGAACCTTGTCGTGGGCGGCTGGTTCGCCGGTAAGCAGCATGGCCACCCGCCGTCCCGGCGACAGGGCGCGAACCTCCACAATGCCAGGTCGGGACTGGGCCAGCGCCAGGCCCTGGTCCAGGTCACGGCGCGGCACGGCGTAAGGGATGATCTTTAATGTAGCGGCCTGGGCCGACTTTTGGTTGGGTCCAACGACGGTGCGCGGGGGAACGGTCGCCAGCGTGATGCCGGGCAGCATGTTAAGCTCCATCAAGCGCCCGGCATCTACCTCCAGCAACCCATCTACCTCGGCCACCAAGTTTACCCGGCCGCCGGTCACGCGGCTCAGGCGCAAGTGATCGGTCCGCAAGGCTCCGGCCAACGCCACAGCCGCGTCATCCTCGGGCACGTCGTCAGCCTCCAGGATCGCCACCAGCACCTCGGAGTATCCAAGCTCGGAAAGACGTGCGAGATGTTCCTCCGCCAGGCGCGTGCCCTTCTTCAAGACTCGCCGCCCATCGGCATCCGCCACGTTATGAACCAGAATAGCACCTGCCGCTTTCGAAACCGCTTGCTCCTCTAATCGCACCACGCACCTCCTGTAATACTTCCCCTCAGCAAGGAACTTCCAAGACCACCACGGTACCGTAATCTGGGGCTGATTGGATGTCCAGACGCCCTCCAATCATGGCCGCACGCTCCCGCATGCCGGCCAGGCCCAGGTGTCCTTCGGCGACGAAGCGTCGCAAGTCAGCGCCATCGGGGATACCCCGCCCGTCATCGGTAATCGTCATACGCAGACGATCGGGGTATTGGGTAAGTCGTACCGCAATCTCCGAGGCATCGGCATGTTGGATGGCGTTATGCAACGCCTCCTGGGCAATACGATACATGGACAACGCCGTCTCCTCGGGCACGCACAGGTCCTCGGCCGCGATTTCGATGTGGATGGGCGCTGGTGATTGGGCATCCAACCGCTCGACCAGCGCCTTGAGCGCCAGCGATGGGTTATTTGATAGCAATGGCGGGCGCAGATCATGGCAAATAGCCCGTAGCGTTTGCACGGACTCATCGGCGTGGGAAATCAAGGCGGCGAAGGGCACGTGGTTCCCTGATTGGGCCTCCAAAGCCTTCAAGTCGCGGGCAACGGCACACATGTCTTGCAGCACGCCGTCGTGCAGCTCGCGGGCCAGACGCTCCCGCTCCGACTCGCGCGCTGATACCGCCTGGCGATAGAGAGCCTGCATCTCATTGGCCACTTGTTGCTCCTGCTCGGCGTGACGGATGGTCTCCAGGACGACGGCCGTCTGCCGGGCCAACGTCGTCAGCCAGCGCAGATCCTCCGGCGCGTAGGCAAGCCCATTGGCCCGCTCGCCTAACAACCAAACACCGTACAGATCGGCCCCCCGCATCAACGGCACCCATGCCGCGGTCCAACCCAGGTCAGCCTGTCCTTGCCCGATCAACTCCCGCAAACGGCCCGTCACGCGCATCGCCTCACCCCCCGACGCCACCCAACGCAGCGCTGCGTAGTGAATCGGCATTTGCAGGTCGCTGTCGTCTATCGCCACCAGGTCGTGTCCCTGGGATAGCAACACCCCGGCTTGCGACACGTTCAACGCGCCGGGTACCTCCACCGCGAGCAGTTGTCCGATCGCCTCCCGGTCCAAGAGGCCGGCCATCTGACGGCCATACTTGACCAGCAGTTCCTCGTGGGCGATGGGCACACCGTAGCGCCATCGATGATACCTGCGCCGGACCAGGTGAAAGAACCACGTCCCCAACAGGGTACATACGACTCCCACCAGAAACCAGATCACCCCCGCGTTCAACGCGCCTCCTTGATTCATATCAGACCACGCCCTTCAGCGATGGCCAGCGCCTCGTAGCGGCTGTGTACACCCAGCTTGCGATAGATGGCGCTCAGATGGTTGCGCACCGTGCCCGGCGAGAGGTGAAGCGCCTGGGCGATCTGCGGGTTGGGCAAGCCACGTTGCGCCAGGCGCAGGATGTCTCGCTCACGTTCGGTGAGCAATTCGCGTTCTCCATCCTGGTGGGTGGCCCGCGCCAATGCTTCGTAAGCCTGCGGGCTTAGATACAACCGACTCTCTGCCAGGTCGCGGATGATGCTCTCGATACGAGAGACATAGTCGTCATCCTTGAGGATGTAGCCGCAGACGCCGGCCTGTAAGAGATCCCGCACATAGCTGGGTTCCAGATGGGCGCTGAGCAGGCAGATGCGCAGCTCGGGGAAATTGGTGCGCAGATCACGGACGGCACTCAGGGCGTCGAATTCGGGCTCGATCAACAGGTCCAGCAGCAGGACATGGGGACGTACCCGCTGCACCAAGGGCAGTACCTGGCTGCCCTGTCCTGCTTCGGCTACCAGGCGAATGTCAGGGGTTTTATCGAGCAATGCGCGCAACGCGATGGCCACGTGGGGGTGATCGTCTACGACAGCGACACGGATCATGAGCGGTAGGCCTTTCTCCCATCTCGTAAGTACATCATACTCTATGGCGAGACGCGTGTCAACCACCTCTTGCGCTTGCCGGGGTCAACTATGACAGTTGTCATAGCTAGGTGTGACAGGTGCCTATGGAGCAGGGATGTGTTTTGTGATACAGTATCGGAGAGATACATAGCCCAATGTCTGTGAGGGGGTACCACCATGTTGCAAGGAGAGAATTTGACATTGACCTACCAGGACGGCGAGGCCACGGTGAACGCCGTCAAGGATGTCTCACTCTGCATTCAGGATCACCAGTTTATTGGGATTCTGGGGCCATCGGGCTCCGGGAAAAGCTCGCTGCTGTACCTGCTGAGCGGGCTGCGTCGACCGACCGCAGGCGACATCTATCTGGATGGTCGGGCTTATAACAAAATGTCCGACCGGGAACGCGTGGCCCTACGCCGGAGCGAATACGGCTTCGTCTTCCAGCAGCACTTTTTGATCAACTACCTCACCGCGCTGGAAAACGTGATGGTTTCTGCGTCGGTGCAGGACAAGGCCCACGCCGAGCAGGCCAAGGCGCTGCTGGCCGACTTGGGCCTGGGCGAGAAGCTGCACCGCTTCCCCTACGAACTCTCCGGTGGTGAACGGCAGCGGGTGGCCATTGCCCGCGCGATGATCCACCGCCCGCGCGTCATCTTTGCCGACGAGCCGACGGGGCTCCTGGACCGGCACACCGGTCTGCAGGTGATGGCCCTGTTGCGCGGTTACCGTGACCAGGGCAGCCTGATCGCCGTCACCCACAACCCAGAGATCCTCAGCGAGGCCGATCTGGTGATCAAAATGCGTGATGGGCAGATCGTCAACGTAGAAGATCGTGTGGCCCGCAAAACGCAAGGGGCGACCGCGTGAACCCGCCTATGAACCCCTTATCGGTTTGGACGTTTTATCGTCGTCACAAGCAGCGTGCCTTTCTGCTACTGAGCGTGAGCCTCTTGGTGACTGCCGGGATCTATTTGATGGCAGTGCTGATATGGGGCGTTTACGTGGAGCCTGGGCGCTCAAACTATATGTTTCTATCAAAATTCAGTGTGGTAATACCGGAGACCAATGAAAACGGTCCGGACCCGGCCGTGCTCGCTCAGATCCGGGCCAATCCGGACGTAGCACGCGTAATTCCCACATCTGCTATCTGGATCACAGTACCTGGCTTGATGGCAGGTGGGGGTGCTGGGTTCGACTTGTGGGGCCTGATGGAAGAGGATGTGCCCTATATCCTGGAGAGATGCAGGGCCACTCTGAAGGAAGGTCGGTTGCTGGAGCCGCGGTCGAATGGGCTGCTCATCTCTGAACAGGTTGCTGCCAGCTTGGGCCTGCAGGTGGGGGATACGATCCACGACTCCATCAACTCGGACCTCTATGGTAGCGTTGTCGCTCCGCTGGAAGTAGTTGGGATCTTGGAGAGCGATGTACGCCTGGGTATCGTATCCCTCGAGTTTCTCAATAACCACGAGCTTTACAGCAGGTTTGGGACCCTATTCCTGGTCGTGGCCCAGGAAAACCGCGACGCTGCTGTGGATGACTTTCTCCGAAACGAGATTCGGACCCCCCGGACCGATGTACAAACGCTCCAGAAGTTGAATGAAAGAGTGATGGACGAATACTTGGACGGTCTCGTGATGCTGATCCCGGGCATAGCCATTGTGGCGCTAGCATTTGCGCTGGTGATCGTCGTCGTCAACTGGATTGCATTCTCGCAGCGCTTGCCAGAGCTTGGTATCTCACACGCGATTGGCCTCAGCAAAAAATGGCTGGTCCGCCGGCTGACGATGGAGACCGCCACGCTGGCCTTGGTGGGCTGGGCGATGGGGATCGGGCTATCATGCGTGATCCTATCCATTCTCAAGGCGACCCTTTTTGCACATCGAGGACACGATCTGCCCATCGTTCAGTTGAGCGCCTTGGGGCTGACCCTCCCCCTTCCAGCAGCAGTGAGTGGCTTCACGTTCCTCAGTGTCAGACGGATCCTCTCGCGCCTGGATCCTGTGGCCATCGTCGAGCGGGGCGAACAGAGCCAGGAAGCGGATCAGAAACGAGGGTTGACGGCTTCAAAGAGTTCATCGAAGCCGCTGGCTTCGGCAACGTTTTACAAGCGACATAGACGGCGGGCCATCTTTCTGATCAGCGCCATGGGCCTAATGATTGTGGCAGTAGTCCTGGTCATTTTCATATTGGCCGCGAGTTCTACTGCGCAAGAACCGGGTCTGCGCTATCTGAGCAGGCTGAGTATCGTCCGCTCGACTGGGGCTGGTGACAGTCTAGATCCAGGCGTAGTGGCCCAGGTCAGGACATATCCAGCGGTGGAACGGGTTATCCCCGTTGCTCCCCGCTATCACTTGTTGTCTATTCGCATTCCTCCATTCATGGCTCCAGAGGCCAGCCCCTTTGGCGTCTATGCCGAGGACATGGCCTATCTGGTTGAGCTGTATGGTCTGGAATTGAAGGAAGGGCATTTGCCACGCCCCTATACCAACGAAATGGTCATCTCTGAAATTCTTGCTCAGAACCGCGATCTCCAGATCGGCGATGTGATTGGCGATCCGGATCATCCCGTTTACCCGGATGCCGAATCGCTGCCCATGGAATTTGTGATATCGGGCATTTTTGCCCGGTCCACAACGCCGGAGGATGAAAACTGGTTGGGCTTTGTCTCCCTCGAGTTTCTGGAGAGCCACGAAGCCTTTTACGTCCCCGATGTTCCTCCGCTGATCGTTGTGCCCAAAGCTGGACAAAAGGATGCCCTGGACGATTGGCTGGAGAACGAGCTTGCCGGTGCTGGTGTGTCTGTGCTTACTTTCCGCCGGGAGGTAGACCGTATCCGTCAAAATGCGCAGAGTCAGATGTTGGTATTTGTATTGTTAGAAAGCGTCATCGCCATTGTGGCCGCCATCGCCATGGCGGTGCTCAACTATATCTTTGTTGCCCAGCGGCAGTCAGAGTTTGGCCTATTGCACGCGCTGGGCCACGATCGTCTGCGTTTGGTATGGCGCACCGTACGGGAGACGATTTTCACAACCGGGATCGCCTGGGGGTTCAGCGCGATTCTGTGCTTGATGGGACTGTTGTCCCTGCAAGTTGGCGTGTTCGCGCCACTGGGCCTAAAGCTCAACCTGTTCAATCTTACACCTTGGTTGTTTACCCTACCTATTCCCATCGCTGTGCTCGTTGCCACCACGGGCACGACTGCCCGGACACTGTCCAAGCTGGATCCCGTATCGATCATCGAGAGGAGATAGACTGGAGAATGGTAGCCTTGTCGTTGACAATCTTTGTCGAACCCCTACGGGCCAATGTATCAATCATTAAAAGAAGGTAGTGATGAAATGAATCCGCTATCGCCCCTTACCTATTCCCGCCGCCACAAACGCAGCGCATTGTTGCAGATCGCGCTCATCAGCCTTGCCACGGCAGGGTTGTTCATCTTGGTGGGCGTGCTAGACACCATCCCCTCGCGCGTCAACGTCAGCTATCTGACCAAACTCAGCCGGGTGATGCCCACCACAAGCGCGCTAGACCCGGCGACGGTCTCGCAAATCCAAACTCACCCGGACGTAGCGCGCGTTATTCCAGACAACGGGTTGCGGATTACCTTGCCCGCGCTGATCGGCACAGATTCTCAACGCCTGCTGGGCGTCTCGCCGCAAGAGGCGCAGTATCTGATGCAACACTGCGGGGTGCGTCTCAAGCAAGGGCGCATGTTCGAGCCGCGCAGCAACGAGTTCGTGCTTTCCGAAGAAATAGCGCGCGCGCTAGACCTGGAGCTTGGCAGTGAGATCGAGCGAAAGATTGATCCGGATTACTACAGGACCATTCCCACCCCCTTGGTGTTGGTAGGCATCCTAGAAGGCGCTCAGGGGACTAGTGTGCGACTGGGCTTTGTCTCGGCCGAGTACCTGAACAGCCACGAGCTGTACGCGCCCCGCGCCAGCAGTTTACTGATCGTCGCCAAAACGGGGCGCAAAGCCGCCGTGGACGATTTTTTAGAGACGACTATTAGTTCCAAATACGCAAAAGTGGAAACGTTTGATCTTCTTGTCAGGACCTCCGAGGTGACGCACACCGTAGTATACGTCGTTTTCGGCGTCGTCAACAGCGTGGTGGCCGTCGCCGTGGCCTTTGTCGTCGGCGTCATCAACCAGATCGCCATGACCAGGCGCCTGGGCGAGTTCGGTTTACTGCACGCCCTGGGACGCCCAAAAAGGCACCTGATCCGCCGCCTGACGCTAGAAACGGCAGCCGTGGCCGGGATCAGCTCTCTGATGGGGTTGGCAACAGCCCTCGCCATCCTGTCGTGGCTCAAGAACGGCCCGTTCTACGACCTGGGCGTGGAACTGAATCTTTTCAACCCGGCGCCGTTTTGTTTCGTCTTGCCTGTTCCCTTGGTAGCCGTCGCCCTGACCTTTTGGAGCGTCAGGCGCATCTTTGCCCGCCTGGACGCCGTGTCCATCGTCGAGCAGGGCAAACTGAGCCAGGAACCAGGAGGACACCAAGCTGTGAAACGCTCATCGGCCAGGCCGCTATCCTCCCTCACCTTTTATCTGCGCCACCGGCGGCGCGGGGCGTTGATGATCCTCAGCACGGCGCTGATGGTGTTGGTAACAGCTTTTCCGGTGTTCTTCCTGTCGGCCATGCTGAGCGCAAGCAGACCAGATAGTGATTACCTGCAACACGTCAGCGAAATTTACTTGCTAGGCCGCTCCGAAACTGATCCCGGCATCGTGGGCCAAATCAAGAGCCATCCGGCGGTGGCGTACACTGTCCCGGCCTTTGCGATGGGAATACAGATGATCCTGCCGCCCAGCGGCGTGGCCGAAGCCAATGTCTATGGCGTTTCCGAGGCCGATTTACCGATACTATTAGAGTTGTTCAGCCTGCAAGTGCAACAAGGTCGCATGCCTCGGCCTCGCAGCAATGAGATTTTGATCTCCGCCGCCGTCGCCGCCAACCGTGGCCTGCGCGTGGGCGACGTGATAGGCGGAGAAACTGACGATGATGCGCCGGTCGTTGACTACCTGCCGGTCGAGGTAGTCGTCACGGGGATACTTTCACCCGACCGCCCCTGGATAGGCTTTGCCAGCTACGAATACCTACAGAGCCACGAACTCACTTCATCTGGGAGCCCGAATTTGCTCATTATCCCGCGCGAGGGACAAAAGCAAGCGCTGGACAACTGGCTGGAAGAGAGCCTGGACCCGACACAGGTGCATGTCGTCACCCACGCCATCAAAGAACGCGAGTATAAAGAAATGATGACGACCATCCTTCTCATCTTTGCCCTGCTGGAATACATGATTGCGGCCGTGGCAGCCATTGCCCTGGCTACGCTGAACCACATCTTTTTCACCCAACGCAAAGAAGAATTTGGCATCCTGAACGCCATTGGCCGTAGCCGCCGCTGGCTGGTGCTGCACACTATGAAAGAAACGGGCGGCATGGTTGGCATCGCCTGGGGCGTTGGCGCAGTGGTGTGCGGGGTCGGCCTGCTGGCTGTACAAAATCTCGTCTACGGCCCTCGCAGTCTGACTATGGACTTGTTCACCCCGACGCCCTGGCTGCTCACCATGTCCATGCCGCTCACGGTCGTCCTGATCAGCACGGGAACCATCGCCTGGATGCTCCACCGGCTTGATCCGGTGTCCATCGTCGAGAGAAGATAAAGTATAGAGCGGCTTTCTACAGCCACCAATAGATAGTGGCAGGTTAGAAACCTGCCCCACAATTAAGGAGAAATTCATGTTACAGGGAGAAAATCTTACGTTAACGTATCAGGACGGTGATAAAACCATAGACGCCGTGCACGACGTTTCGGTCGTTATCGAGGATCACCAGTTCAGATGATCCACCGCCCGCGCGTCATCTTTGCCGACGAGCCGACCGGGCTGCTGGATTGGCGCACCGGCCTGCAAGTGATGGCCCTCCTGCGCAGCTACCGCGATCAAGGCAGCCTGATTGCCGTCACCCACAACCCCGAGATCCTCAGCGAGGCCGACCTGGTGATCAAAATGCGTGATGGGCAGGTCATCAATGCGGAAGATCGCGTGGCCCGCAAAACGCAAGAGGCTATCGTATGAATCCCTTATCATCACTGACTTATCACCGTCGTCACAAGCGGCGCACAGCCATGCTCACGAGCTTGATCAGCCTGATGACTTTTGCGGTCTACTTGTTGTATACCCTATCGAGCGCCAACTTTGTCGAAACCCTGCGCACGGCGGGCATGTATCTCGATTTGTTCAGCATCGTATATCCCAACACCAGCGGCGAATTGGACCCTACGATCGTAGCCCAGATTCGCACCCATCCCGACGTGGCATACGCCCTTCCGGTCAAACCAGACGCGGCGATCAAATACATCTATCCGCTGGGCGGCGAGTCGGATATTGTCAACCTCATGGGGTTGAGAGAGGCAGATATACCACTGGTGATGGACGTGTGCAACGCTACACTGGTAGAAGGCGAGATGTTGCAACCTCGCACAAACAGCCTGATACTCTCAAAAGAACTCGCTGCCAATGCCCAGGTCGAGATTGGTGACGTCCTCGATTACAAACTGGACGCCGAACGCTTCGAGTTCATCCCTGCCCCGTTGCAGGTGGTAGGTATTGTGGAAAGCGACGTGCGACTGGGCATCGTATCTTACGAATACCTGGATAGCCACGAAGCAACCATGGGCGGCAGCAGCCTCATGGTCATACCGAAGGAAGGTCGCGACCAAGCCGTTCTCGACGTGCTTCACGGCGAACTTCCCACCAGCCTGGTCTATGTTGAGTCACGGCGCACGCTAAACCAAGATGTAGCTGAAATGACCCAGATGGTCAATCTGATCGCCATACCCATCTCTGTCACCACCTCGCTGGCCAGCGCGCTGGTCGTCAGTGCCATCAACCGCATTGCGCTCATGCGCCGGCTGCGAGAATTCGGTATTCTTAACGCGATTGGCCTCAATAAAAAGTGGCTGATAAGCCGCATGATGGGAGAAACCTGCGTGCTGGCCGGCATAGGATTGATCATCGGCCTGGGCTTGTCGTGGTTGGCACTGCTGGCGATCAGAACCGTCATTTTCGCGCCAAAGGGCTACTCACTGCCCATCATCGCAACATCCTCAATGATTGCCGTTCTCCCTATCCCGATCACGATCTTGCCCTTTGTCTATTTTAGTTTGAAGGGCGTCTTTTCACGCCTGGATACCGTGTCCATCATCGAACGGGGGGCACTGAGCACCGAAGAAACACAGCGTGCCGCGTCCACCACCCCTCACAAATATTCCAACCCCTTCGCCTCCATCACGTTTTACAAACGCCATCGCAGCCGAGCGCTGCTGCTGATCGGCAGTATGGCGCTGATGATCATGGCCACCGTTTTGGCAATTTTCTTTCTCACCAATGATATCGTGGATCCTCACATCTCCGTATTGAGGCACGTCAGTGGTGTTTCCGCGCCTCACGGCAACCGACTTGACCCGGCTATCGTTTCACAGGTCAAAACTCATCCCAGTGTAGAACGCGCCGTGACGGCCATGGAATTGTACATTTTTAGTGCATTGGTCCCCAGTTCTGGTTCTACGGATTTCGAAACTTACGCCGTATCTGAAGAGGACGCCCTCTACCTAACCCAGTTGTTCAGTCTGGAATTAAGCGAAGGTCACCTACCCCGCCCACGCACCAACGACGTCGTGATCTCACAGGCGCTAGCCCAGAACCGCCACCTGCAAATCGGCGACGTCATCGGCAACCCGGACAATCCCGCTTATCCCGGTGCCAGACCATTGCCAACAGAATTTATAGTTTCCGGCATTTTCGCCACCCCAGAAGACGGCACTGAAAACTGGTTGTCCCTGGCCTCCCTCGAGTTCACTCAAAGTCACAGCGCATTTGTTGACGACCCTCTAATGTTGCTCGTCTCACCGCACGCCGGGCAGAAAGAGACCATGGATAATTGGTTAGAGCAGGAGCTTGCCGGCAACCGTGTAGAAATCAAGACCCATCGATGGCTCGTGGCACATCTCGAGGAAATGGCTCGCGAGCTGCTTCTTACCATGGCCTTGTTGGAAAGCTTGTTAGCTATCATAGCAGCCATCACCCTGGTGGTGCTGAATTACATCTTTATCACGCAGCGCCAATCCGAACTGGGTGTCCTCAACGCATTGGGGTTCAACCGCTTGAAACTGATCTGGCGCACGCTGCGCGAGACCGCGTTGACCACCGGCCTCGCCTGGATCGCCAGCATCGGGCTGTGTTTGATCGGCCTCATCTACCAGGGGGTCGCGTTCGCCGCCAGAGGCTTAAGCTACAACTGGACTAATCCCATGCCCTGGCTGTTTACCCTGCCCATCCCTATCGCCGTGCTTCTGGCCACCTCCGGGACCGTCGCCTGGACGCTGTCCAAGCTCGACCCCGTAACCATCATCGAGAGGAGATAGACTGGAGAATAGTAGCCTTGTCGTTGACAATCTTTGTCGAACCCCTACGGGCCAACGTATCAATCATTGAAAGAAGGTAGTGATGAAATGAATCCGCTATCGGCCTTTACCTATTACCGTCGCCACAAGCGCCAGACCTTGCCGCTGATGGCAGTGATCGCCCTGGTGACGCTGGGCGTCTACACGATGGTCAGCGTGACGGATTCCCTGGTCGAGTACACTCTATACAGGCTGCATTACCTGACCCGGCTGAGCCACGTATCGGCCGAGGGGAAGCTGGATCCCGAGATCATGGCCCTGATTCGAGCCCACCCCGACGTTGCACGCGTGATCCCCCAAAACGGCATGGACATCGGCGTCCCATGGGTGGGCATCCCCATACTCTTTCCAGCACTGGGGGTGAGAGAGAGCGACCTGCCGGTGGTGATGGCAGCCTGCGATCTGCGCCTGAAAGAAGGGCGGTTGATCGAGCCACGCGCAGCCGAGATCGTGCTCTCTGAGGAACTCGCGCGTGCGCTGGACCTGCGCATCGGTGACCCGATCGGTCGTGAAATCGACGAACGCTACTACGGCGCCTTTGTGACAGAGCTGACGGTGGTGGGCATTCTGGAGACAGGCCCCTCAACCAAGTTCGGGACAGGTCCCTCAGACGCCGAGCCGAATGTTCGCGCGGCCTTTGTGTCGTACGAATACATCGAGGGCCACGAGCTGTACGGACCGCGTCCGCCCAGTCTGCTCGTCATCCCTCATCAGGGCCACAAGGCAACGGTGGATGACTTCTTGGAGACACTGGTCGCAAACCAGGGCGGATCGCCGCATATCCACCTCAAGACCTACGAAAGCGAGACCGAGTTTCTAACGCGCACGCGACTGGGTGGCTATGGCTTCTACGGCTTTGTTGATTGCCTCGTCGCCGGCACAGGCGCGCTGGTCATCGCAGCGATCAACCAGATCTCCATCACCCGGCGGCTGCCGGAGCTTGGCCTGCTCCACGCCTTGGGCTATCGAAAGCCTCGCCAGATCCGCCGCCTGGTGCTCGAAGTGGCAGCCATCGCTGGCAGCGGGTGGAGCGCTGGCTTGGCGCTCTCGCTGTTGCTCTCTGCCTGGCTCAACAACAGCTTCTACGCGCCGAAGGGATGGGCGTTGAATCCAACCGGCCTCGCGCCGTTTCTGTTCACCGTCCCCATTCCACTGGCGGTGATCGTCTTCACCGGCCTGGGCATCAACCGGACGCTCAATCGCCTGGACGCCGTCGCCATCATCGAACGCGGCCAACTCAGCGCGGAAGCGGACCGGCGCCAGTTGGCGATCAAGCGATCCTCGTCCAGGCCGCTTTCGTTCATCACCTTCTACGCACGGCATCGTCGCCGGGGTTTGATGTTATTCATCGCCATCGTGTTGATGGTACTTGGAGTGGCCTTTCCGGCCTTTTTTACCGCGACGTACAACGACGGGAATGTGCCATTCATATTCAGCTATCTACGCCACGCCAGCATCGTCTCGCCAGCTCAAATGTATGGCACTGTAGATCCCGAGGTCGTAGCGCAGATCAGGGCACATCCGGTCACCGCACACGTCGTCCCGGCCAAACCACTGAGCCTGGTGGTAAACGCATCAGCGGCGATATTCGGTCAGATCGGCATGCCCATTTACGCCGTGCACGAGGACGATTTGCGGATATTGATGGACGTGTACGGAATGCATCTCGGCGATGGCAGGCTGCCCCATGCCCGGTCCAACGAGATCGTGTTATCCAGCGCCGTGGCCCTGAACCGAGGGGTACGCGTGGGCGACAGGGTCGGGCAGCCGGTCTACGAGGGAGACAACATGCCCACAGAGATGGTCGTGGTCGGCATCCTGGAACCTGACCGCCATCCATCACCTTCGGAGCCAGCGAAACGGCCCTATTCATACGCTTCATACGCTCCTCAGTGGATAGGATTCGCTTCGTACGAGTACGTGGAGGGCCATGACCGCTACGCCGCCGTATCCACGCATTTCCTGGTTACCCCGGTGGCGGGGCGTGAGGCCGAACTGGAAGCCTGGCTGGAGGAAAACGTGGATTCGCCACAGGTGACGGTGGAGACCTTTGACAAGAATGTCCAATTCGCGCGCGACGTCGAGCGAGATATGTTTCTGTTCTTTGCTGCGGTCGAGACCATCGTTACCGTCGCCGCCGCGGTTGCGCTTGCCGTGCTGCAATACATTTTCTTTGCACAACGCCGAGAGGAGTTTGGCATCCTGCACGCGGTGGGACGTAGCCGTCCGTGGCTCGTTTTTCGCACCGTGAAGGAGACCGGGAGCGTGGTCGGTATCGCCTGGATGATCGGCGCTGCGGTGTGCATAGTTGGCCTGATCGGTGCCCAGGCTGTCGTCTACGCGCCGAGGGGGCTAAGGCTGGATTTCTTCAATATGGTGCCCTGGCTATTCACGCTGCCGATCCCGCTGGCCGTTATCGTCGGCGGTGCCGGCACGATTGCCTGGACGCTCTCGAAGCTCGATCCCGTATCTATCATCGAGAGGAGATAGAGGAACGTAATGAACCCGCTGTCCCCTTTTACCTACTACCGCCGTCACCTGAAGAGCACGCTGTTGCTCCTGACCCTCATCGCCCTGATAACCTTCGGCGTCTGTGTTATGGTACGTTTGCTGGACTCTATACCCGAGAACTGGTATAACGCCGGACTTTACCTGACACGCGTCAGCCTGGTCTCTGCCACCAGGCCATCCCTCGATCCAGGCGTGGTTGCGCAGATCCGGACGCATCCCAACGTGACGCAGGTGATTCAGGAAAAAGGCCTTCTTATGGAGTTGCCCGCTCTGGGCGGTGAGTATCACTTGTTCGGGCTGACCGAGGCCGATATGCAGGTGTTGATGGATACTTACGACCTGCACCTGAAAGAGGGACGCCTGCCCAGGCCACGCACCAACGAGATGCTGCTTTCAGAAGAGGTGGCCAATGCTATGGGAATAGGCATCGGCGATCAGGTTGACCGCTCGCTTGGTGAGGATTGGGGTGGTGACAATTACTACCAGGCCATCCCAGTGCCCTTGAAGTTGGTGGGCATCCTGGAGAGTGATCCTTCGGCTACGGACGTCCCATCTGCGTCGGGGCCGAGCATTCGTCTGGGATTCGTCTCTTATGAATACGTGAACAACCACGAACTGTTCGATGCACCTTGGACCCACGGACTGGTCGTCATCGCTCGAGAGGGGCGCAAAACTGAGGTAGACGATTTCTTGGAGACTGAAATCGCCTCGGTACACACCCAGGTAACGACCCACCGCCAACTGGCCGAGCGTTCTGAGCGACTCTCGCAAACTTTCCATCTGATATTGGGTGTCACAGACTTTTTGGTCGCGGTTGTGATGGCCTTGGTGGTCGGCATGATCCACCAGATTGCCCGCACAAAGCGGCTGGCCGAGTTTGGCGTGCTGCACGCCGTTGGCCATTCCAGGCAACGGCTGATGCGCCGCTTGACGTTGGAAACAACCGGGGTGGCGATATTAGGTTGGATCGTGGGTCTGATGCTTGCCTGGCTGCTCTTTGCCCTGCTCAAGAGGTACTTTTACGCACCCAGAGGAATGGACTTGAGCTTGGCAAACTTGACGCCAATTTGGTTCGCCCTTCCCATTCCGCTGGCGGCTATCGCTTTTGTGAGCTTGAGCAGTATGCGCACATTCGCCCGCCTTGACCCGGTGGCCATCGTTGAGCGCGACAAACTCAGTCTGGAAGCGAGCGACCACCGACCAACGGCACAGCGGTCGTCGGCCAGCCCCTTGTCTGCATGGACGTTCTACCTGCGTCACCGCCGCCGAGGTCTGGCGCTGGTCGTGACCATGGGCTTGATGATCCTGGGTGTGTCGTTTCCGGCTTTCCTCTTTGCGCCAATGGTGGATGCAATGACACCCTTTGCCGAACCATTGCGCCAGGTGGGCATCGTCGTCCCGCGTATGGGCGCCGCCGTTGACGCTGGCCCAACGGCGCAAATCAGGGCCCATCCAGACGTCGCTCAAGTCATACCTGCTGTCGAACTGTCGCTGCGAGCAGAAGTGCCACCTCGCTTTGGCTGGCCGATCAGCATCTTTGGCGTTTCCGAGGACGATATGCAGACGCTCATCGACCTGTACGGGATACAGGTGAAGGAAGGACGTCTGCCCAGGCCACGCACCAACGAGATCGCTATATCAGAGGGGATGGCACTCAATCGCGGCCTACACGTGGGCGACAAGATCGGTCATCCGGTGGACGAGCGCGATCACCAGATCCCGACCGAGATGGTCATTGTCGGCATCCTGGAAGGCGGCTCCCCTTCGCAAGCCGATCAAGAGAACGACTTGTGGCTAGGTCTCGCCTCCTACGAGTACATCAGCAGCCACGAACTATACGCCGCCTGGCCGGTCAGTCTGCTCGTCGTTCCGGCTGAGGGACGCAAGGCTGAGCTGGACACTTGGTTGCAGGAGAACATGGACACTGATCTGACAGAGGTGTACACGTTTGAGTGGATGCAAAACAATTACCGGCTGATGACGCTGATCCTGCTTGCGCTGTTTGGCGCGGTTGAGAGCGTCGTTGCGGTTGTCGCAGCCATTGCGCTGGCCGGGCTGAGCTATACCTTCTTCGCACAGCGCCGAGAAGAGTTCGGCATCTTGCACGCCATGGGCTGGGGCCGGTGGTGGCTCGCGCTGCGCACCGCAAAGGAAACCGTCAGTGTCGTCGGGGTGGCCTGGCTGCTGAGCGCCGTGACATGTGCCATCGGCCTGGTCATCATACAGACCCGCCTCTACGCACCAAAGGGCCTGAGTCTGGACTTTTTCAACCCTGCGCCCTGGTTGTTTACGCTTCCCATACCGCTGGCCGTCGTCGCCGCCAGCATGGGTATGATCGCCCGCATGCTTACTAGACTCGATTCGGTTTCCATCATCGAGAGACGGTAATGAAGAATTTAGTCAGAACCACGCAACTCGTCGCCTTGGCGCTGGTCGTGCTACTGGCGGCTGGCTGTCAGGACACGGCAAAGCCGCTTCCTACGCCCCCCGCCTCTGTTGCCGACGTTTCCACCGGGCCCGGCGCTTTGGAGACCGGGCGTTTGACCGCGCTGGGCACCATCCTGCCAGCGCAAAGGGTCAAGCTGGGCTTTAGCGCCAGTGGCCCAGTACGGGTGGTGCAGGTCCAGGTAGGCACGCAAGTCAAAGCCGGAGACGTGCTGGCCGAATTGGACACCACCGAGTTGGAGTTGGCCATGCAGGAAGCGGAGGATGGGTTGGTCCTCAATCAGGCATTACTGGACCAGGCCCAGTCCGGCGCGCGGGAGGGGGAACTGGTCATCGCCCGCGCCGAGTACGAACGTGCCCTGGCCCAACACGAACAACTGTTGGCGGGCGCCCGGCCGGAGGAGATTGCTATGGCTCAGGCGGATTACCAGGCCGCCCTGGCTCGCTACCAGGGTGTGCAGTCTGGCGCCGAAGAGGAGGAACTGATCGCGGCCGCGGCCGGCGTGGAGAAGGCAGCATTCGCCTTGCAGCGCGCCCAGGCCGCATACGACGCCGTCGCTGCATTGCCGGATGTGGGAGCTAGCCCGCAGGCCGCGGCTCTCCAAGAGGCGACCATTGACTACCAGGCAGCCGTGGCCCAATACGAACGCTTGAAGAACCTGCCCAGCCAGGCCGATCTGGGCGAGGCCCAGGCCTGGGTGGACCACGCCCAGGCCCAACTCAAGCTTGTGGAGTCGGGGCCTACCCAACCGGAAGTGACGGCCAGCGCCAGCGATGTGACCATCGCTCAGGCCCAGTTGGCACTCGATGAAGCCGGCGCTTGGCCAGAGAGCGTGGCCATCGCCGAGGCGCGAGTGCAGGGCGCGCACACCGCCCTGGCCCGCGCCCAACTAGCCCTATCTCGGACCCAACTGCTAGCCCCCTTTGACGGCACCGTCTCGGCGGTGTACCTCAATCCGGGCGAATGGGGCGCGCCGGGTGTGCCGGTCGTCGAGCTGCTGGATACCACCCGCTGGCGCGTCGAGACGCGCAACGTGGGCGAGTTGAGCATCGGGCGCGTGTGGATGGGGCAGGAATCCATCGTGCGGGTACTTGCCTTTCGCGACCAAGAACTGCGTGGGCAAGTAGTCACCATCTCGCCCGTCGCCGTGGTGCAGCAAGGGGACACAACCTACACCCTGCTCATCGAACTGGAGCCCACCGACCTCAATTTGCGCCCCGGCATGAACGCCGAGGTGGAGATTCTGACAGAGTGAAAGAAACCAAAAATCAAGAAGTACCACACATCAGGACAGTAAACTGGCAGACAGGCTTCCCCCACATTTCCCGATTTGTTCAACCCATAAATGACAGTTGGCTCAGGCAGCGCCCGCCTCAGGCTCCGCGCCCTCCAGAGCCCGCACCTCCCGGTAGGTCAGCGTCCACACGCTGGACTTGAACACCTCGATCAGCCCGCCCAGGAACAGCATCGGCACGACCATCACCAGCATGAAGATGGGGACGCCCACCGCAGCCCCCACGATCCAGGGCAACAGCCCCTCGAAGGCCAGGCTGGACAACCCACCAGCCAGAAACGCCGGCACCCCAGCCAGCACCGTCGCCAAGAGCACGAGCAAGATCACGACGATGATCATGGCCACCGCCAGGCCGATGCCCACACCCAGCATGATCAGCCACATAATCGCCACGTCCCCCAGGCGCTCCCGCACCACGCGGAAGCCGTGCTTGATGGCTTCGATCACCCCCAGTTCCTCGATCACACACGCCCGGTGGAAGAAACGCATCAGCAATGAGACCACCACGCCGACCACGATGCCCAGCAAAATGAAGAATAAGACCAAGCCAATCGTGACCAGCGTGCCCACCGCTCCGGCGACCTCGCTGCCCGTCATCCACAATAGCAGCGGCACGAAGGCCAGCAGAAACAACAGAATGAATGCAATTGCCAGCGGCAGGCCGATCAACAGGTCAATCAAGAAGAGCCGCAACGCGGAGCGCGACCAGCCCATCTGGATTCCCTGGCCCAAGCTACGCTTCTCCCCCGTCTCTTCATGGTCGTCCACCAGCCGGATCAGCGCCGTCTCCGATACGTAACGAACCACCGTGAATACGACGATCAGGATGAGGATCACACACGCCAGCGCGATGCCAATGGCGATTAATGCACCCACAATTGACGCGATGACCTCCGGCGGTGGTGGAGCTGAAGGGACAGAAAAGTCACCCCCGAAGGAAGCCAGGTCATCGCCACTGACGTTATACTGAGTCCCACCACCTCCGCCGCTCCCGCGGGACGTGGTCAGCGCCAGCAAAACGCCAAAGACCCACAATACCCGGTAGCGCCAGGTGATGTCCCAGGCTCGCTTCAAGACCTTAAAATGATCCATTGTTGCTCTCCTCCTCAGATATGACTGCCTATCCGTTGCCGGTTGGTGTTTTCAGATCGGCTTACGGCCGGCCTACGGCCGGCTTAACCGCATCAGTTGGAGCATAGAAAGTGAAACGCGCACCCTATGATAGACGCTGGGACACATGCCGTCAAATCGAGCTTCAGTCGCGGGGGAGAAAAATGCTTTGTTACACCATCAGGCCACCACACGGCGTCGGATCAGCCGGAGGATGCCGGAAATGAAGTTCACCCTGGGGACCTTTTCCATGTATCGGCGGTAGTCGTCACCGAACTTCTCGATCGCGTACCGGTCTGCTTTGATCGCGTCCAGGTAAACCAACGGCATCGACGCCAGGCCGAGGATGGCTATGAGCCAATGCTGCGCCACCAGCATCACGCCCAGGTTGATCAGCAGCCAGGCCACACCCCCCTGCGGATGGCGGACGATGGCGTAGATGCCGGTATCCACCAGACGCGTGGTCTTAACATAGCTTTTCCCCCGGGGCACGCCCCCCTTGCGGCGCAGCGTGTAGACGGGCAACATTCCAAACACCCCGGCCGCCCACAGGCAGATCCAACCCGCCCACTGGAGGGCCTCGGAAAAGGGCTCGTGCACAAAAAAGGCCAGGATCACCTGGGCCACCGTCAACGCCCCGGCGATGGATGACAACACATAGGGATTCAGACCGTAGACGTACTCCTTTAAATTCCGCATTTCGCCTCCTTGCTATACGCTCGCCACTACCACAAAAAACAGCCGAGCATCTACCGGGGTTTCGCCCGGTCCGAGACTCGGCTGCCGTTCCCCAAGATTCCCCTCCTCGGTGAACAGATATTCTGCAGATAGGCCTGTAATTCCCTCAGGGGATGATCAATGCTGCCATCATACTATAGAACAGACAGAACTCGGCATGGTTCATTTTGCCAAGAAAAATGGTTGACAATTTGGTCTGCTTTGCCAGACATATCCGTAAAACGTAAGGCGTAAAGCGTAATGATTCTGGGCGAATGCGCCTTGCGAATGTGCCTTCAAGTAATCCACCGAAATAAATTACACGGAGACGCGGGCTTCCAGGCTTCATAGCAACACCAGAACAGTGCAGATAATTTCGGTGGAT
>DAOUMD010000161.1:0-14193 GCA_034412795.1 Anaerolineae bacterium | reverse complement strand
AGATATGGTTGAGATAGAGACAGTTATGCCACAATATAGCCAATTGTTAAGGACCCACCAATGATGTGCCTGCCCAATTCAAATGACGCACTCTACCCCCTTTGCCGGGGAGAAAAATCATTTATGTCAACCAAATAGTAAACCATCTCGCTCTAATCTGAATTTAATGTGATTCTATGCTTATTCTAACGTTGGCAGGATATAATGGGATGGAACGACAGGAATGGTATGGGAAAACTTAACAGTCTGGTTAGCGCAGTGGAGTGGAGTGACGAAGATGGGTTGGTCTATTAAATTAGGACGCGTTTTTGGCATCAACATCCAGATGCATTTCACCTTCTTTTTGATACTGATCTGGGGTGCTTTCAACTTCGGCGGTGGCGATGGTCCCCTGTACGGCTTACTCGTGACTGTGGCCCTGTTTACATTGGTGTTTCTTCACGAGTTGGGGCATAGCGTGGCCGCCATGGCTTATGGCATCCGGGTGCAAGATATCACCTTGCTGCCCATCGGCGGCCTGGCTCGACTGGAACGCATGCCCGAAAAGCCATTTCAGGAGTTCGTAGTTGCCCTGGCCGGGCCGGCGGTGAATATCATCCTGGCCATCATCCTGGCCCCGATCGTATTCGGTCTGGCGTCGGCGGGATCGGGACCGTTTGTGCTGGCTATGCGCTCAGGGGCGGGCTTGTTGGGTCTGCTGACCTTCTTACTGACGGCCAATGTGTCACTGGCGATCTTTAACCTGCTGCCGGCCTTCCCTATGGACGGGGGGCGCATCTTCCGGGCCTTCCTGGGTCTGTTCCTGGACTTCGAACGCGCCACCAGTTTGGCCGTCACAGTCGGGCGGGTGGTAGCCGTCGGGTTGGGAATCTTTGGGATCATCACCGGTCAGTTCTTCCTGGCATTGATCGCGCTGTTCATCTTCACGGCCAGCGGCCAGGAGGGCGCGGCGGTGATCGCAAAGAGCCGATTGCGCAACGTACGCGTAGGGCAGGCTCTGAACCGCAACACGATTTCCCTATCACCGAACGCAACGGTGGGTCAGGCGGCTTCAACGGTGATGCGTGGCGATCGGCCTGATTTCGCGGTGGTGGACCCATATAGTCGCCAGCTTCTGGGCGTCGTCAGCAGCAGCGATGTGACTCAGGCGGTAGAGCGCAACCAGTGGTACAGCCCGATGTCGGAGATTATGCGACCCGCCGGGCAGGTGCCAAGGGTCACGTCGAATACTCCGCTCTTGGAGGTACAGGACAAACTGGAAGACGGATCCAGCCACGTGGCCGCCGTCTACGATGGCCCCTTCTTCCAGGGCTTGATCAGCCTGGAAGATGTGCGTCGCGTCTTTCAGTTCCTGGCGCGAGGCGGGCGGGCGGCCTGGAAGACATCCGGATAGCCGGGCCACGGAGAAAAGACAACAACGAATTTAGGAACAGAGCGAATTGGTTTCTTTCCCACCTAGCAGTATATTGGTTTGCCGCGATCAACCTGTTGCATAAATCGATAATCGATGTTATGATAACAATGTGGCCACGATTCTGTGGCCACAGAATTGTGTAGATAAGACTCTCCACTCCAATTGTAGCCTTGCCCCCAGCAACGTTCCAGGATGGCGCGACATATGGATGTCCATATCCTGATAGACGAAGCTCGGCAGCGAGCCACTGCGGCACTACGCGCTTGTGCTACTCCCCGTGGGTTTCGCGCCTCCGCATTGGCCACCGGCTATCCCCAGATTTGGGCGCGCGACAGCATGATCGTGTTTCTGGGCGCAGTTGTGATCGGCGATCCGCAACTGTTGGCGGCGGGCCGCGCCTCGCTGGAAACGATGAGCGCCTATCAATCGCCGCGGGGGATGATCCAGCTTAACGTTAACCCTGACACCGGCTACGTCAGTACCGAAAACGCTGGCGCGGCGGATGCCAACCTATGGTACATCCTCGGGCATTATCTCCATTTTCAAGCCACGAGTGACGCCGAATTCCTAAAGGCACATTGGCCCACCGTCGTTCGTGCCATGACCTGGCTGGAATATCAGGATATGAACGAGTGTGGCCTGCTGGAAGTGCCCGAAGCAGGCGATTGGATGGACTTGCTGGCAGTGCGCTACAACGTGCTGTACGACAACGTGCTGTACTACGCCGCCACGCTGGCCTACCAGGAACTATGCACACAAGTGCCGGAGGACTGCGACCATCACCAGCCAGGAGTGGACCCCGCCGGGGTTCACGAACGCATCAACTTGTTGATGTGGGTCGACCGTTGTTGGGTGGCCGAGCACTTTGCCGAGCACCTGGAGAAGTTAAAGGCCATCCGGCTGGAGTGGTTCATGTTGTACCACAACGTCGGCACCATATCGAGCCGGCCCTACTACCTGCCCTGGGTCGCTTTTCGGGAATACGGCGACTGGTGCGATAGCCTGGGCAACCTGCTGGCCATCCTGACCGGCCTCGCGGGCCGACATCGCGCCGAACATATTCTGCGCTATATGTACCAGGTGGGCATGGCCGAGCCTTATCCCACCAAGGCCATCCACCCGCCGATTTATCCCGGCGAAAGCAATTGGCGCGAGTATTATCGCAGTCGCAACTTGAATCTGCCTCACCAATATCACAATGGCGGCATCTGGCCGATGATTGGAGGCTTTCACGTCGCCGCATTGGTCAGGCATGGCTGGACGGGGGAAGCAGAGCGACTGCTGGGGGCTTTGGCTGAGGCCAACCGCCAGGGAACAAACGAAGCGTGGGAATTCAACGAGTGGATGCACGGCGAGAGTGGCCATCCAATGGGCTATGCCCAACAGGCCTGGTCGGCCGCGATGTTCCTGTACGCCGACCACGCCCTGCGCACAGGCGAGTTGCCACTCTTCGACCCGTTGCTGGCGGCCAAGCCCCCGTCGGCGGTTGCCGCTGAGGTGAACGAGGTGTTTGATCGGGCCGGCGGTGGCCCGGTGTAATACATTTTAAGAGGTTGCTTTGGATGTGCTTAACCTGGTGGCACCGACTCGTTCAGACGTGGCGAGCAACAACAGAACAGCTCCGATTATGCCTGCAAGCAGTGATGCCGTAAGAATGCTGATCTTGGCGATAGATAGCAGTGTGGCGCTGGAGAAGGCCGAGTTGGCAATAAAGAGCGACATAGTAAAGCCAATGCCGGCCAAGTAGGCAGCGCTGAAAAGTTGCAGCCACGTGACGCGATCTGGCATCTCGGCCACACCAATCTTGATGGCCAGCCACGAGAAGAGAGTGATCCCCAACGGCTTGCCCAGCACCAAGCCGGCGATGATGCCCAGGCCGATAGGACTGGTTACTGCCTGGGCGACATTGCCGCTTAAACTCACCCCGGCATTGGCCAGCGCAAACAGCGGCAAAATCAAATAAGTAGCCCAGGGCGTGACACTATGCTCCAGTCGTTGGGCAGGGGTTTGCATTCTCTCCGCAATGGCTTCCAACGTGTGGGCAGCCGCCTGCTGCCGGTCGCTGACGTCTTTCTTTCTTGTATTGGACTCGGCGTTCAGGCTGGCGGTGGCGTCAACCCCACCCAATACAGCAATGCACTGAGCCATAAAGGCTTGGGGCCGAGCCTGGGTGCGGGCGGGGATGGTAAAGGCTAACAATACGCCGGCGATTGTCGGATGGAGACCGGACTCCAGAAAGGCCAACCACAGTCCGACCCCCAGCAAGCTATAAGGTAATGGCCGGCGCACACCCGTCGCATTCAGGCCGACCAAGGCCAGCAGGATAATCCCAGCGGCCACCAGACCTGCCAAATGGATATCCTGGCTGTAAAAGAGAGCGATAACCAACACTGCACCCAAATCGTCGGCAATGGCCAGCGCGGTGAAGAACACCTTGAGGGTGAACGGCACTCGACTACCCATCAGGGTCAAAATGGCCAGCGTGAAGGCGATGTCAGTGGCTGTGGGAATCGCCCAACCCGAAGTGCCGACCGTGCCAGCATTTAACGCGGTGTAGATGGCACCAGGTAGCAGCATACCACCCAGAGCCGCCATAATGGGCAGTGCAGCTCGCTTGGGCGAAGATAACTCCCCAATGATTAGCTCACGCTTGATCTCCAGGCCAACCACGAAGAAAAAGATCACCATGAGTCCACCATTCACCCATTCCAGCAGGTGCTCCGAAAGGGAGAAGTTGCCCAGGGTAATCGACAAGTTGGTCTCCCACAACTCGAAGTAGGTATGCGCCCAAGGCGAGTTGGCCCAGATGAGGGCCAGAATGGTGCTGATCAGCAACAAGATACCGCCCGATGCTTGCAAGCGAGTGAAGCGTTGAAACAGATTGCGGACTTGTACGCCCAAAGGTTTCTGGATTTCAGCCAGCAGCGACTCGACGTCCCACGGCCCGTCATACCGCTCACCGTTGATGTAGAAACTAGGCGTGCCATTCACACCACTGCGCACACCGCTTACGAAATCCTCGCGCACGCGATCCGCATAGACGTGCTCCCTGAGTTCACGCTCGAAGCGTTCGGCATCAAGGCCCAACTCAGCCGCATACTGGATCAGATGCTCGTCGTCGAGGGCATCCTGATGTTGGTACAGATAGTCATGCATTTCCCAGAACTTGCCCTGCGCGGCGGCAGCTTCAGCGGCCTCGGCTGCGAGTTGAGCGTCCGGGTGGACGGTGTTGATTGGAAAGTGACGAAAGACGTAGCAGAAGCGGTTTCCCAGGCGCTCTTGAAGATCCCGCACAATTGAATGAGCCTGGCGGCAGTGCGGACACTGATAATCGCCGTACTCGACGAAGGTTACGGGCGCGTCAATCGGTCCCTGTCTGTGGTCTCGCTCGCTGAGAGGCGGCGTAAGTTCTGGGGTCGTAGTTGAACTCATATTGTTCAACCTCCTCTATGCTGCAACGCTTCGAGGGCAGCCAGAATACCGTCGGCACCGGGATTGACGTCGATCGGGGATAGGTAGCTCCAGTGGATTATGCCTTCGGCGTCGATTACAAACAAAGCTCGTTCGCTGAAGCCATCTGTCTCACGGTACACCCCATAGGCCTGGGCCACGGCACCCTTTGGTTCGAAGTCGGCCAGTAAGGGGAAGTCGAGGTTACGGGCCTCGGCGAAGGCCCTATGGCACCAGATACCATCGACCGAAATACCGAGCAATTGCGCCTTATACTCCTCGAAGATAGAGAGAAGTTCATTGTATAGGACAACCTGATCGCCACAGACCGGACTCCAGTCGGCAGGATAGAATACGAGGACGACCGGCTGGCCGCGAAAGTCGCCCAACGAAATCGGCCCGCCTGAATTGCTTGGGAGCGTGAAGTCGGGCGACAACGTACCGGGTGCCAGCACTGATGGGGCTTTCACCAGACTCTTCTTCGTCGCTTTGAAAATCCTGTCTATCACTTTACGTTCTCCTGAATGACGATCCTATCAGGAATTCTAGCACAGAACCACTTTTCTGTCAATATTTTGGAGATATTTTGTTTACATTTTTGGAGTGTGTAAGGAATTATAGCCTAAGCTGTAGATTTTGGAAATCTTTCAATGAACACAGAGCAGGGGCAGAAGCGGTCTGAGGGTCTTGATTTCGGGCTGATCAAGACCCAGTCAACGCTATCTGCCCCTGCGGGATGTCAATAAACAATCCGATTGTATCCGTAATGGTCAGCTATGATAAACCGGCTGCCTCAGTCTTTTTCCTCCAATATCTCGATGTGTATCTCCTCGATCCCCTGTTGCCAGACCCTGATGCCGACTTCTTCGATCTGGGGCCACTGATCTTGGGAGACACGGGCGAATACGTTCACGGGCAGAAAGCCACGATGATCCCGAATGACTTCAGATCCATAATAGATGGCCAGGGCCTCGGGAGGGTTCTCCGCGGTCTCCCATTCTTTCCAGTAGATCACATCTCCGGTGTTGGCCGTGGCGGTCTGGTTTTCTCTCGGAACCGATCTCACGCTCTTTATGGGGAAATTGATCTCCCGTCCGCACCAGCGGGTGTGATACACTGTGCATTGAAGAGGCAGCAACTCAAGGACCCTCTCAACAGTTCTGGGTGCAGCCTCAGGCAGCAGGTCCGCAACGAGCTCTCCGCCCCTTTCAAAGCTGAACTTGATTTTTGAGGGCAAGGTATCAACCTCCCTGGGATGCCTTCATCTCTTCCCGCAACTTCCGGGTCGCCTCTTGATCTACCTGCATCCCCGGTTCCTCGAAAACAACCCCATAATCCTCCCTGGCACTTCGCAAGGAGATATAGCCGTTGACCACGTCGTGCAGGACCATCTGGGGATCGCGCTCCAGGGGTGAACCATATCCCCCTCCACCGCCTGTTTGAAAACTCACCACATCCCCGTCCTTGAGGGGAAGGTTCGAGACTTTGCGCCATTCCTCTTCGCTGCCGTCAGTTCTGAAGACCTGGGTTATGCTAGGTCGTCCTTCTTTGCCGCCAAAGATACCCCAGGGCGGCGTGTTGAGGACCCGGTCCGTGGTAACCGTCATACCAGCATCGTGGCCGACGACCCGATAGTCTCTGCGAGCGCCTAATCCGCCCCGGTATTTGCCCGGGCCGCCCGTGTCCTGGTTCAGTTCGAACCGCTCAACACGCCACGGGTATCGGATTTCGGCCACCTCGACGGGTACGTTGTAGGTATCGCCCAGGGCCATGGAGAACAGGGCCGGCGCACCATCCCGGTTGTGTTGGCCGCCATAGCCGCCCGCATCTCCCTCGGCACATACATAGTATTGACCCGTCCGAGGGTCAGTGCCGTAAATGAAGTCCGCCATAGAGTCGCCAAAGTGGCCGCCTCGAACCTGCTCCGGTACGGCCGTGGCAATCGCCCGCAGCATCAAGTCGGGGATGGTGGTGATCGGCGTGGGCCACATGGCAGTTGCCGCGGGGAAATTGGGTTTTAAGATACTGCCCTCGGGAATGATCACCTCCAGCGGCCTGAAGGAGCCCTCGTTGCTGGGCTGGTACGGCGTGGTGATGATCTTGAAACCATATCGGGCGGCCGAGATGGTGGACGGCTCCGGGGTATTCATGGGACCTATGCTTTGGGAACTGGTTCCAGTGAAGTCCACAATCATCTTCTCATCTTCAACCGTGATCTTGAGCTTCAGGAGCAATTTCTGGCTGAGGGGTGCGTCGTCGTTGCCGTCCCCGTCCAGCACAGCCTCGGCCGAATAGGTACCGTTGGGTATTCTTGAAAGGGCCGAGCGGGCCAGCTTATCTCCCTGATCCAAAATCTCCGCTATAGACGCCAGCGTGGTCTCCAGACCGTACTTTTCGATGACGTCCAGCAGGCGTTGACTCCCAGTCCGCACACCGGCGATCATAGCACGTATGTCCCCCAGAACCGAAACCGGAACGCGTGTATTGGCCCAGATCAGGCGGAAAACGTCCTCATTGGGCTTACCCTCTATCCAGATCTTGACGGGTGGGAGACGGAACCCTTCCTGGTAGACCTCAGTCGTGTTCGAATACCATCCGCCGGGGTAGATGCCTCCCATGTCAACCGTGTGTCCCCGGAAAGCAGCCCAGCCACGGATTTCCCCCTCGTAGAAGGCCGGACACAGAACCACGATATCCGGGCAATGGGTATACCCGCCGTTATAGGGATCATTGCACAGAATGACGTCCCCGGGCCGGAGGTTTTCACGCCCAATGGTCTCGTAGGTGGATCGAACCGAATAGGTCAGATTGGCCAGGAAGATAGGCAGGCCAGGCGTCTCAGCGATCAGGTTTGCCTCGGCATCCAGCAGGGCACAACTAAAATCGATGACCTCGTAGAGCACCGGGCTGTAGGCTGCTCTCTCCACAACACGCCTAATATCACGGCTGGCCGCGATCAAACGATTGCGAATGACCTCGAGGGTAACGGGATCTACTCTCATAATATCCTCTCCTAATTTCGGGTGATAACCAGATTGCCGTACTGATCTACGTTGCATACCTGGTCGCCTTCGACGACCGTGGTTGCTGTTGTTTCCTCGATAACGGCGGGGCCACGAATAACGTTCCCGGCCAGGAGTTTTCCTCGCCTGAAGACACGAAACTCCTCGTATCGCCCCTCACCGCGGTAGACCCGTCGCGTTCCAGTCTGCGCGTCGGCTCCCGGTGTGGGGTCTCCTTTGGGGATGGCCTGTAATTCGGGTTTCTTCACCTTGCCGATACCGATAGCCTTGAGAGAGACCATCACCTTTGACTCTTCCGGGGCGTTATGGCCGTAGACCGAGTAATGGAGATCGTCAAAGGCCTGGCTGGCCGTGGCCTTGTCGGCCTCGGTGAAGTTGCTGGCTACCGTGACGCTCAAGCTATGCTCCTGGCCAAGATAGCGCAAGTCCATCTCATAGCTCACGACGATGTCCTCATCGGCGACATTTTCTTGCTTAAAGATCTCTCTGAGTCTCGACTCGAGACCCCGGAACATAACATTGATCTGATCGACTTCGGCCTCGTCGACGGCCTGGATATGGGTTAGCGCAAAATCGTGACGGAGATCCGCCATGAGCATTCCCCAGGCCGAAAAGACGCCGGAGTTCATGGGTACGATGATGGTCGGGATATTCAGCTCCTGAGCGATGGCCGCTGCGTGGATCGGTCCCGCCCCGCCAAAGGCCACCAGAGCGAATTCGCGAGGATCGTAGCCACGTTTGACGGTGATAGATTGGAGAAGAGCCGACATGTTGGTGTTGACAATTCTGATGATCCCGAGAGCGGCTTCATCCACGGACAGGTCATAATAGTTGGCGATCTTGCCAACCGCTTCCTGGGCCAACCCCGGGTCGATTTCCATTTTTCCTCCCAGGAAGTAGTCCGGATTGAGGAAACCCAACTGTAGGTTGGCATCGGTTACCGTCGGCTCCGTCCCCCCACCCTTGTAACAAGCGGGGCCGGGATCCGCACCTGCACTCTGAGGCCCGACGTGTAGGGCTCCGGCCTCATCAATCCATGCGATGCTGCCACCTCCAGCGCCAATCTCTCTCAAGTCGGTAACCGGCAGCAGGATAGGGCGCTCCAATACCGAATACGTATCCGTGGTTTCTGGCATACCGCCGGTGATGATGGCCGTTTTTGCCGTCGTCCCCCCCATGTCATAGGCAATGACGTTCTCATAACCAATCAGTCCAGCCAGTTGGGAAGCGCCGATAGCCCCGGCGGCCGGGCCTGATTCTACCATGGCGATAGGCATATTCCGAGCCACGGTGGACGTCATAACGCCACCGTTGGATTGCATGATCTGGAGCACGTTTTCAAAGCTGCGGTTGGTAAGTTCTTGCTCCAGGTGACGCAGATAGTTTCCAACCAGAGGCATAACGTAGGCATTTTGGACCGTCGTGCTCGTCCTCTCGTATTCGTAATAACGCCTGGTGATCAGGTGAGACAGGGAATACGAGACTTCCGGGTAGCGTTCCCGGAGCAACTTCCCAATCTTTTCCTCGTGTTGCGGGTTGGAATAGGCGTTGAGCAGGCACACGGCCACGGCCTCAACCTGGTGTCGCTTCAACTCGTCGATGATGCGATCCAGATCTCCTTCGTCCAGGGGAACCAAGACTTCGCCCGCGGCGCTGAGGCGTTCCCTGACACCGAAACGCAGGTGCCTGGGCACCAGGGGATCGGGCTTTTTGTAGAGCGCGTCATACATCTCAAGCCGGTTGCTGCGGCCGATCTCCAGGATGTCGCGGAAGCCATAGGTCGTGATCAGCGCTGTCTTGGCCCCTTTGCCCTCAATGAGCGCATTGATGACCACGGTGGTTCCGTGGGCCAAGAAAGAGACCTCCTCCAGGCTGACGTCAAACTTCTCCATGCATTCGATGGTTCCGATAGCGGGGTTGGCTGGTGTTGACAGAACCTTGCTGAGCAGAATCTGACCATTGTTTTCGTCCAGCAACACACCGTCGGTGAACGTCCCGCCTACGTCCGTGCTGAGTCTATACATTAGGGCCTCCTATCTATTATGTTTTGCGTTGGACTTTCCCGGAAGCTATCATTGAGTCAACACGCCACAATCTCTCGGTGAGTCCTGGCCTGAAACCAAGCTTCCGGGAAGGCTCCGTTGTGATCAGGAATAGAGAATCACCGGGCTTCTTCAAGCTTTCCTGCAAGGCTGAGGTTCGCTACCGGCTGCGATGTCTCAAGGCATCCAAGGCAACCGCAAACAGGATGACGCTGCCCTGGACGACCAACTGGTAAAACGGCGGAACATTGAGGATGTTCAGCCCGTTCGAGATGAGTTGCAGGAGTAAGATGCCAAAAAGCGTGCGCCAGACTGCGCCCTCGCCACCCATAATGCTGGTCCCACCGATGACAACTGCGGCAATGGCGCTGAGTTCAATGCCATCACCGACGTTCGCCTGACCGGTCGAGATGCGCGAAGCGCCAATCACGCCGGCCAGCCCGGCACTGAGACCACTGATAGCGAAAGTCGTGGTGCGCACCAGAGCGGTCCGGACTCCAGACAGGCGGGCCGCTTCCTCGTTGCCTCCGATGGCATACACGTATCGCCCGAACTTTGTGCGCGAAAGCAGGAACCACACCAGTATCGCAAAGCCGAAAAAGAAGTACACCGGTATTTTGGCGTCCAGGAACCGGCCTCGGCCCAAAAAGGCAAATCCTGGATCCTTGATCTGGATCAAGAGCCCGGCGGTCACCACATAAGCAAGACCCCGGATGATAAGGCCCGTAGCCAGCGTGGCAACAAAGGAGTTGATCCGAAGCCCAGAAATCAAGCCGCCGTTGGCGAAGCCCAATATGAGACCGACGATAACGCCCATGGCCAGTCCCGCAGCCGGGTAGCCCTGTCTGGCAATCAAGGCTGCGGTCGACCCGGCGGCGGCGAAGATGGCGCCGCCAGAAAGGTCAAAGCCCCCGCCGATAATGGTCACCGTTGCACCTAAGGCAACCAGGCCCACCTGCGACGCCTGGTCGAGAACATTGAGCATATTCCTGGTGGTAAAGAAGGCGGGTGTCAGCAAACTTAAGGTCACAAAGACCGCGATAAAGGCAAATATAATGCCATATTCCCGCAAAACACCAAAGGAAAGTCGCCTCGGTGACTGTTGGGCAGCACCGACCGCTTGCGGCACATCGTTGCGTGTCACTGTTTTTATTACCTTTTCTCTGTCGTGACTATCCGTCTAAGCTCATGTTCAGAACTAGTGCGAACGTACGAATGCAAAACAAATTTGGGAAAGTCCATTCGTCGTATCTCACCATACTGTCACTTGTTCTGAACATGAGCCTCTGTCTTTTAGTCGGTAGCGAAGGCAGCGCGCATCACAGCATCTTCTGAAAACGAGGAGCGGTCACCTGGACGATCTTCAAATTCTGCGACAATCCTACCCCGTCGCATGACCAACACACGGTGTGCCAGGCCAAGCACCTCTTCCAGTTCAGAGGAGATCAACAACACGCCCATGCCTTCCTCAGCCAAGGTTGTGATCAGGCCATAGATCGCCCGCTTGGCACCCACGTCGACACCGTGCGTTGGCTCATCGGCAATCAGCAACCGGGGGCGACGGAACAACCACTTGGCAAACAACACCTTTTGCTGATTGCCACCCGAGAGGCTGTCCACACGTACCGACGGTTGCGACGGCCTGACGTCCAAGTCCTTGAGCAACTGGATGGTCTCACGTAGTTCGCGACGAGCCTGTACCACGAGTCCCTGGCTGACGGTGTTCAAATGGGGAAGTGAGACGTTGTGACCGACGATCAGCTTCATCAGCAGGCCCTGATCCTTGCGGCTCTCGGGAAGTAGGGCGATGCCCGCCCCTACTGCCTCACCCGGCGTGTCGATCTTGACCGGCTTACCATCAATGTGGATCACACCTGTGTCGCGCCGGTCCGCGCCGAAGATCGTTCTGGCTACTTCCGAGCGTCCACTGCCAACCAGCCCGGCCAACCCCACAATCTCCCCGGCACGAATGTCGAAGGAGATATCCTCTATATCGCCCTGGCGCGAGAGATTCTTAACCGACAACACAACCGGGGCATCGGGCGCCGGGAAGCTCTTGGGCGGGAAGGCCAGGGACATAGAGCGACCGAGCATGGCCATGACCAGGCTCTCAGGCGTTTCGTCCTGTGCCGGAGAAGTCCGGATCAGATCGCCGTTTCGGAGTACGGTCACCGTGTCGGCCACGCTCAGCACCTCCTCCAGAAAGTGCGAGACGTAGACAATCGTCGTTCCGGTTTCTCGCAGGCCGCGAACGATCTCGATGAGCTTGGCAGTCTCGTCGTCCGGCAGCGCGGCCGTCGGCTCGTCCATCACGATCAGCCGGGCATTCCTGGCCACGGCCTTCAGGATTTCGACCTTCTTCTGATCAGAGACGCTTAAACTTGAGACCGGGACGTCGGCCGGCAGTTCGAAGTCTGAGCGGGTGATCAATCCCTCGAAGCGCCGCCGCGTGTCTCTACCCTGCACAACCCCAACTCGACTACTCTCGATGCCCAGAAAGACGTTTTCGAGCACGCTGAGCTTGGGCACCAGCGCGATTTCTTGTTGAATCATGGTGATGCCATCGGCCAGCGCATCACGTGGTGACGCATAATGAACCGGCCGGCCATCCACCACCAGTTCGCCCGCGTCCTGGCGCAGAGCCCCGCTGATTATCTTGCCCAGCGTCGACTTGCCGGCACCGTTCTCGCCAACCAGCCCGTGGATCGAGCCTCGCTCGACGTTGAGATTGATGTCCTTTAGGGCTTGTACGCCCCCGAAGCGCTTGCCGACGCCGCGCACCTTGACGTGGGGTTGGGGAGCGTCCGGCCCCTCAACCCCACGTTCTTGAACCGGGTAATTACCACTGGGGTTCAAATTGATCTACGTTCTCCTGAGTGATGATTGGACCGTCCGGCGGAAGCGGCGGCTTCTGCTCGTCGTTCTTGACAGACCGCGGAACTTCTTCGCCACGGACCGCCTTGATCGCTATCTCGCCAGCGATCTGCCCCATGGTGTAGGGGATGTCGGCGTAGTCACCCCAGAAGCGCCCCTCTTTCATCGCTTCGTAGCCACGCTCGCCGGTCCCGTTACCAAGGAGAAGAATCTTGCCTTCCAGGCCGGCATCAATGACAGCCTGCTCGGCACCCAGCATCATCTGGTCACCGGAGGTGGCGAAGACATCAATATCCGGGTTGGCTTGAAGCATGTTCTGCGCGACTTCATAGCCCGTGTCTTGGAGGTAAAAAGCCTCCTGATTGGCCACAATCTCGATGTCCGGATGATCGACGAGTACGTTTCCGATGGCTTCGACCCGATCCTGATCAATGGTCATCGATTGCACGCCATTCAAGTATCCAACCTTGCATGGTTTCTCTTCTACGGTATCGCAGGCGCGGACGATCATCTCGCCCAGGAAGGTGCCATGATCAATGCCGGTACGGCCTATATACGACACGATACCACAGCATGGCTCGTACGTCCTGGCGTCTGGCCCGATGACGACGTCTGCGGCGACCACCGTGATGCCCGCCTCGATGGCGTCTTCCACGTCCGGCACAACGGCGTTCCCGTCCACCGCATATATGACGAAGACGTCAAAGTTTCCTGAGATAATCGCGTCCTGGATCTGGTTCGACTGCGAGGTTGCGTCAAAGGATGGGTCAGCGCCAAAGACTTCAACCGTCCCGCCCAGCTTCGCGGCGGAGTCCTCAACACCGTCTGAAACGGCCTTGGTATAGGTATTACCGAGTACCGGGTGGAAAACGGCAATGCGGACGGGCTCTTCTTCAGACGGCGACTCGGTAGCTGCGGGGGCTGCCTCCTGCGTGGGCGCTGGAGTGGGTACCACGCACGCCGAGAGGGTCAAACTGAAGATAATCAGACTAACCAGAAGCAACAACCACTTGTTGGATGTGAGCATTGATTCTCTCCTCCTTTTCGGGTTTAGGGCTAAGGATTTAATAACTTACCCATTAGCCGGCTGAATCAGGCTAGTATTTCACTTGCATTTGAAGAAGTTATTAAATTCCCAATCCTTAGAGTGGATAACGACCTGTCTTCCATAAGGCTGCCTATGCCTCGTCAAATACTGAAGGGTTTAGGAATACGACAGGCTGGGGATACCCTTGCCAGGCGGCCTCACCTCCTTGTATAAAAGAGATCTCTCGGAAAGTGTGTCAAACGGGGCAGACGCTTCGGCACCTGGGGGTGCCTCGCTCCTCATTACGCAGGGCGGAGTGAGCACGCCCACGTGCGAACGGTACTTTCCGAGAAAACTCCGTCT
>DAOUMD010000160.1:0-22976 GCA_034412795.1 Anaerolineae bacterium | reverse complement strand
AGGAGGCGATCGAGAAGGGGGCGACGCGGGAGACGATGCACGAGGTGTTGCCCAGCATTGAGTATCACGGCCCGACCGGCGTGACCAAGTTTGACGAGAAGGGACATACAACGGGCAAGGGACAGAGTGTCATCGTCATCGAAGATGGCGAGTTCAAGACGTTCCATCCCTAAGTACAGCGATGCGTAAATTCGCTTCGAGTATCGTGCATGTCATTCTGAGGCGAAGGCCGAAGAATCTCGTCCCACACAGGGAAACGAGATCCTTCGCTCGTGCCTCGCTCAGGATGACGTGTCATTCACGATGACATGGCTGCCGGAAACCCGTTGCGAATTAACGGAAGGCTGTACTAAGTGTGAATGAGGTGTATGATCTGGGGATGAGAGACCTGATCTTCGACCTACCTGTCCTCCAACTCTCATCCCCGGACCCCATTCGTTTCGGGTCTTTTTTCTCAAACATAACGTAGCTACGATTTCCAATTGCGTGTCCTCGCTCAATAGAGGGACTCAGTAGATCCGATCTTCGAGGAGTGAGGCACGCCCACGTGCCGAACGGCCCGTCCTGGCTTGCACCAGAGGGCCAGGGAGCTGCACCTGGGAGTGCTGGCTCCTCAGAACTCGGATTTACTGAGCCTCTGGCTGGTATATGTTTCTTCGCCCAGAGTCTGAAACGTAAACCTCTCTCGTGGGAGCGTAAACGACAAATGGCAATTAGAGTCTTGATGCCGAAGATGAGTTTCGTCGTGACCGAGGGCACCATCCTTGAGTGGTTGAAGAAGCCAGGTGACCAGGTCAATAAAGGCGAACCGTTGCTGATCGTCGAGTCCGAAAAAGCTACGGTCGAAATCGAGTCGCCTGGAACAGGAATTCTCGGCCCTGATCTGGTGTCGCCTGGCACGACTGTGCCCATAACGACCACTATTGGTTACATCCTGGAGCCGGGCGAGCAGCCTCCCAAGCCAGAGTTCGGTCATGTGGGATCTGACCGCGAGGAGGCATCGGCAACGGCCGGCACAGAGCGACCGGAAGCGGAAGTGGCCTCGAAGGGTCAGAAGGAGGACAAACCCAGAGAAGGCCCGCTTCGAGCTTCTCCGTCTGCCAAACGTCTGGCCCGTGAACACGGCATTGACCTGGCTGAAGTTGTAGGGAGTGGGCCACAGGGACGAATTGTTGAAAAGGACGTCTCAGCTTTTTTGGAGGCCCAAACACAGTCCGAGGAAAAAAGCCCTGTGCGTGCGACGCCGGCCGCGCGCAAGTTAGCATCGGACTTGACGATCGATTTGAGCACTGTGGAAGGCACTGGACCCAGTGGACGCGTGACGCTGGAGGATGTCAAAAAGGCATCCCGGGGGGCGAAACTCGCTCCGTCGTGGGAAGGTGACCTGGCCGCCGAGCAAGTTGAGCTGACCACGATCCAGCGTATTACCGCCGAGCGGATGTCTCTTAGCTTTCGCACCGCGCCTCACTTCTATTTGAGCCTGGAGGTAGACATGACTCAGGCGGTAGCCATGCGGGAAGGATTATTGCCTTCGGTCGAAGCCAGCATAGGCGTGCGTTTGTCGTTCAGTGACATTCTGGTATGTGCTGTAGCCCAGGCCTTGAAGGAGCACCCAACTCTCAATGTCACCTTTGAGCAAGATCAGCTTAAGAGATACCAAGAGATTAACGTGGGGCTGGCTGTAGACACCTCTCGTGGTCTGACTGTTCCGGTATTCCACCAGGCGGATCAGCTTCCGTTGCCCGAAATAGCCCGTCGGCGAGCGGAGATAGTGGATAGAGCCAACAACAATCGGCTAACCCCCGAAGACGTCAGCGGTGGCACATTCACCGTCTCCAACTTGGGTATGTTTGGCATAGACGTATTCGGCGCGATTATCAATCCGCCACAGGCAGCCATTTTGGCCGTAGGCCGAATCGCGAGACGGCCAGTTGTAGTGGGCGACGCAATACACATCCGACCGACCATGTGGTTGTCCCTCTCAGTTGACCACCGGGCGGTCGATGGAGCCACCGCCGCTCGCTTCCTACAAACCCTTGTGCGTTCCTTGGAGAGCCCATACCAGTTGCTGATATGAGGAATGAGGATTAAGTAACCTTTTAGAGACTATCCCAATAAAAGATGGAGGTACACACAAGATGAGCTTGGACGAAGGTAAGTATGCCGCACTTTACGAGTCCATGCTGCGCATCCGACGCTTTGAGGAGACAGCGATAGACGTCTTCACTACGGGCAAGATTCCCGGGTTTATTCACTCCTATATCGGTCAGGAGGCAATTGCAGCCGGGGTATGCGCCAATCTCGAACCGAAGGACTATATCACAGGCACCCACCGCGGGCATGGTCATTGCTTGGCCAAAGGCATGCACATGGACAAGATGATGGCTGAGCTTTGCGGCAAAAGCACCGGCTATAACAAAGGTAAGGGCGGTTCGATGCACATCGCTGACTTTGAGTGCGGGGTGTTGGGCTGCAACGGCATCGTCGCCGGAGGCATCGGTCTGGCCACCGGGGCCGCTTGGGGCAGCCAGCTCCAGGGAAATGCTCGGGTGATAGCTTGTTTTTTTGGCGACGGCGCAATGAATCGGGGTTCTTTCCACGAGGCGGTTAACATGGCTTCTATTTGGTCGCTGCCCATTCTTTATGTGGTAGAAGCCAATGACTGGGCCATCTCTTTTTCCACCAGCGACGCCGTCAATATCACCGACCTCAGCGAGCGAGCCAAGGCCTACGGCATTCCCGGGGTGAATATCGACGGCTATGACGTGCTGGCTGTGCACGAAGCAGCCCAGGCTGCGGTGGCTCGGGCGCGGCGCGGGGAGGGTCCGACCTTACTTGTGTGTTACGCACCTCGCATGCGTGGTCACGAAGAGGGTGATCCTCAGACCTATCGTCCCAAGGAAGACATCGAGAAAGCAAAGCTCAACGACCCACTGTCTCGCTATCGGTCATTCCTGGTCGATAACCAAATCTTGGGAGAGGCAGAACTGGCGGACATTGAAGAGCGCGTCACGGCAGAAGCCGAGGCAGCCGTCAAGTTCGCTGATGATAGCCCATTTCCAGCTCCAGAAGAAGCGCTGCAAGATCTGTTCGTCGAGGAGGTGGCATAACATGCGCGAAATTACGTTCTCTCAGGCTGTGAACGAAGCGTTACGGGAGGAGATGCAGCGCGACCCGATGGTGGTTACCTTGGGAGAGGATATTGCCGCTATTGGCGGTAATTTCGGAGTGACCAAGGGCCTGCTGGAAGAATTCGGACCGAAACGTGTTAAAGACACCCCCATCTCGGAAGATGCCATCGTCGGGCTATCCTTAGGGGCTGCCCTGGTCGGCATAAAGCCAGTGGCTGAGATCATGTTCTCCACTTTCTTGGGCTGCTGTATGGAAGAACTGTTCAATCAGGTAGCTGCCATTCGCTACATGAGTGGGGGCCAGTGCAGCATACCTCTCGTGATACGCACTACCAACAGTCTGGGGCGATCCGGCGCGGCTCAGCATTCGGGCCGGACCGAGGCATGGTTCGTCCATACACCAGGGTTGAAAGTGGTAATCCCATCCACTCCCTATGACGCTAAAGGTCTGTTCAAGACGGCTATCAGGGATCAGAATCCGGTCATGTTCTTTGAGCACGCGCTCTTATATTACGGTGCGAAGGGCCCAGTCCCCGAGGAGGAATACACTATCCCCTTTGGTGTGGCCGACGTAAAGCGCGAAGGGGATGATGTGACCATCGTTGCCTACTCGATGATGGTTCCCAAGGCCCTTGAAGCGGCCGCCGTGCTGTCAGAGGAAGGGATCGAAGCCGAGGTGATCGATCCTCGCACCCTGGTTCCCCTGGACATGGACACGATCGTCGAGTCAGTAAAGAAGACCCAGCGGCTGATCGTGACCTCAGAGGAATGTGAGACGGCGGGAGTGTGTGCTGAAATCGCTTACCAGGTCATGGAGGAAGCTTTCGACTATTTGGATGCACCCATCGAGCGTGTTGCCGCCGCCGATGTGCCGGTGCCTTTCAGCCCGCCGCTGGAACAATACATTTTGCCCAAGGTTGAGGACATCGTCGAGGCCGCCAATCGGCTGGCAGGCTAACGGATCCCAAAAATGAGAATATTATGGAATGAGGCTACTACAGGGGCACCAGCCCTTAATCTGTTGTGGCAATTGCTGCGCGACTACTTCCCCGGGGTGGCGCGCCCTGATACCGATGTGGTCATTCGACACGTGTCGGTTTCCGGTAATTACGTCCGTTCCCTTTACACCGAACTGCTGAATAACTGGGCGGTGGTGGAAAACGCCGTCGTCGCCGAGCGCGAGGGATTCGATGCCGTGGTGCTCGGGTGCTGGGCCGACCCGCTTTGGGAGACGCGCGAGGTTCTCGATATCCCTGTGGTCGGCATCGGTGAAGCAGCCATGTTGCTGGCTACCACTCTGGGCTCCAAGTTCGCGGTTATCACCGTCGCTCCGGGCGTCATCCCCACCATTGAGGTAGATCTTCGCCTGTACGGGCTGGAGAGCCGAGCCATACCCCGTCCTGTACGCGCGCTCGACCCGCCCTCTGATGCGGACCTGTTGGTGGAGAGTGTGACCGACCCCCATCGCCGCTTGATTCCCAATCTGGAACGCGTAGCGCGGGGCTGTATTGAAGACGGAGCTGAGGTGATTGTCATCGGCTGCGGCTACTACGGCCCCATCTTGTCCCAACATGGCTATAATGAGATACCGGATACGGGCGTGCCAGTCGTCGATTGCAGCGCTGCCGGCTTGAAACTGGCGGAGGTCTTGGTTGATCTGGAAAAGAGCATTGGCCTTCGCAAAAGCACAGCGCTCTATTTCCGCCAGCCACCTGAAGATACGCTGGCAGAGGTGCGAAGTGTTCACGGATTGACCTGATGATCTCAGCGCGTGCGTTAGAATGAGCACCTTGGAGGCCCACCGTGACCTCCCAACCAATATCGGTCGGCATTATCGCCAACCCGGCCTCTGGAGCGGACATCCGTCGCCTGGTGGCTCTGGGTACGGTGTTTGGGACTCAAGAAAAGATCAACATTGTCCAGCGTGTCCTGTTGGGACTCGAGGCAACCGGAATCGAACGTGTCGTTCTTATGCCGGATGTTTACGGTATCGCCAAGATGGCGCTGGACAGACTCCCAAAAGCGCACGCCAGCCTGCGTGAGCGAGCTTATGTTCTCGACATGCCCGTGGATAACGGCCCACTGGACTCAATCCACGCGGCACGACACATGCGCCGGTTAGGCGTGGGCTGTATCGTCGTTCTGGGCGGCGATGGAACCAACCGCGTGGTGGCCAAAGGCTGCGGCGAGGTGCCAATTGTACCTGTCTCGACAGGTACCAACAACGTAATCCCCTACCTGGTGGAAGGTACGCTGGTAGGGTTTGCTGCTGGTTTCCTGGCAGGCCACGCCGATGCCCTGGCTCGAGTTGCTTATCGCAGCAAGCGGTTGGAAATCTCGCAAAATGGTCGAGACCCGGATACGGCTCTCGTGGATGTGGCTGTTGTGCGGGGTACAGCTATTGGCACCAGGGCAATTTGGGAAGCTGACACCCTGCAGCAAGTTATTTTGACGCGGGGAGAGCCGTCCGCCACCGGCATTTCCAGCCTTGGCGGCTTTTTGATGCCTGTGACTCCTACCGAACCCCGGGGCTTGTACCTATCACTGGGCGAACCCAGGATATGTCGTGTCACAGCTCCCCTCGCCCCGGGGCTTATGGCTTCTTTCGGCGTCGAAGAAATCCGCGAGTTGGCAATCGGTGACTCAGTGACCGTCCATGGAGGTGAGAAACTTCTTGCCTTGGACGGCGAGCGAGAAATCACATTGCGGCATGGCCAGTCAGCTCGTATTTGTCTGCGTGATGACGGTCCATGGTTGGTAGACATCCTTTTTGCCCTCCAGCAAGCTGCCGAGCAAGGGGTATTTGTAGACTGGTCGGCCCATTATAGTGAGCGAGGACGTAGTAGGCCATGATAGAAATCTCAATCGAAGAGGTTCGGAAGAAGGCCAGGTTATGGCACGCGCAAAAGGAAGACTGGCATTTTCATGTGCTTGCTCCTCATTGTTCATTTAACACGCGACGTGACAAATACGCATTGGTGCTCGAGAACAGGACCAATAATCGAACCTATGTAGTTTTCTCAAATGACAAGTTCGTGAAAGTTAGCCAGGAGCTCGTCAAGCTGCTTCACGGAGATCGAATCCTGGACAAAGAGAAAGCAACCACAGCTCGCGGCAGTGAAAAGATGCAGGTTGTTCTGCAAAAGGCCAGGGATTTAAACCAAAGGAACCGTTCCTGGCATCACCACATGTTATTTCCCGACTGCATATTTAATGAACATAGAGGTAAATGGAACATCGCTTTTGAAGAAGATGAAGAGGATACGATCGTAGAGATCCTGTACGACGAACAGCCTGTGGATGATTTGCGGCTGATTGAAGTTCTCTATTTTCGACAGGCCGATCCATCCTTTCGCGACGCCTGAAGTAGTAACGGGTAACGAAGCCTTCATCCAGCTTCAAGCCGTGATCAAGTCCAAGACAGCCCGGTGTCAGGGAGCGAAGGAGCGCAAGGTGACACAAGACCAATTTCACACATGGCTTACCAGATTGGGCAAAGCTTGGCAAGACAGAGATCCTCATGCAGCAGCTTCCTTGTTTGCCGAGGACGTTCAATACTACGAATCTCCGTTTAGCGGGGCCTGTGCTAACTGGGACGAGGTGTTAAAGTTGTGGTTGGTAGTTCCCAATAATCAGGAGGATGTTAAATTTCAGCACGAAGTAGTCATGGTTTCAGGTGATTTGGGATTGGCTCACTGGAAAGTGTCTCGAACAAAGATTCCGGGTAACGAAAGAGAAAACATTGACGGTGTATTCTTGGTATCACTTAACGATGCATCGCTGTGCACGTTTTTCAAACAATGGCGTATGTCAAAAACAAGCTGACCATGCTGACTGATACCGGAGGGTGCGTCCCAAATTTCGGGAGCACAGGGGGGAGCGGGGGGATACCCCCCGAAATCCCCCCCGTCTGTCCTAAAATCTGGGACAGACCCGATACCGCACCACAACAAGGGGACGGCTATGCAATTAAGACATAAAGTGGCGGCAGTAACGGGCTCTGGCCAGGGTATCGGTCAGGCGATTGCCTTGACCCTGGCGCGAGAAGGGGCGTCGGTGGTAGTCAGCGATCTGGATTTAACACTCGCCGAACAAACCGCACAGCGCATCAAGGCGGCCGGTGGCCAGGGCCTGGCCCTCCAGGTTGACGTCACCAGTCATCAGGATGCACAGACGCTGACCGAGAAAGCGACCGAGTGGTTTGGCAAGCTGGACATCCTGGTAAACAACGCCGGCATCTATCCAAGCGCCCCCATCACTGATATCGGGGAAGAAGAGTGGGACCTGGTGATGGCTGTGAACCTCAAAGGCGTTTTCCTGTGCTCTCAGGCGGCGGTGAGGCAAATGATGACCTGCGGCCAGGGAGTGATCGTGAACATCGCCTCGGTGGATGCCAAGACGCGTACCACCGGGAATGCCCACTACGCGGCAGCCAAGGCGGGAGTCATCAGCTTCACCCGGACCCTGGCCTGCGAGATGGCTCCCCACGGCATCCGCGTCAATGCCGTGGCCCCGGGGTGGATCGGGACGGGGACTCTGCTGGAGAAGTCGGATAGATGGCGGCAGGCTATTGAGGAAATCCCGGTCGGCAGGTTGGGTAAACCTGAAGACGTTGCAGAAGCAGTACTCTTCCTGGTGTCCGATGTCGCCGGCTACATTACTGGCGAGGTCCTGGACGTCAATGGTGGCATGGTGATGGATTGACGGATTCGTCTGAGGACGAAAGGAGGCAAAGCCAATGAGTGTATTAGAGAGGTTCAGTGATCTTCCGCTCTTAAAGGGGATTGACTTACGGGGCAAGGTCGCTATTGTAACCGGCGCGGGATCGGGTATCGGTAAGGCAACGGCACATGTCCTGGCCCAGGCGGGCTGTAACATCGTCATTGGGGAGATCGTCCCCGAATGGGGACAGGCAACCGCTCGCGAGATCAATGAGAGCGGGTGTGCTGCTATCGCGGTACCAATGGATGTAGCTGTCAGGAGTGATGCTCAACGCCTGGCGGAGGCGGCCCTGGAACACTTCGGCACTATCGACATTCTGGCTAACGTGGCTGGATTGTATCCTTCTGTGCTCGTGGCCGACATGAAGGAAGAGGAATGGGACAGGGTATATGCCGTGAACATCAAAGGTGTCTTCAACTGCTGCCAGGCGGTTATTCCAACTATGACGGCCAGGCGTAGCGGAAAGATCGTGAGTATCGCCTCCGTGGATGGCATGCAACCCGGCATTATGCCGGGGCGTTCTGGGTATGGTAATTCCCACTATTGTTCATCAAAGGGAGCGGTGATCACCTTTACCAAGTGCCTGGCAGCGGAGATGGCACCTTACGGCGTCAATGTAAACGCCATATCGCCAGGATGGGTGGCCACTGAGCGTGCGCTGTCAGGCGGACGATTTGAAGAAGGGCTGAAGCACGTTCCACTGGGCAGAGGCGCGCAGCCGGAAGAGGTCGGCCAGATCGTTCTTTTCCTGGCCTCCGAAGCGGCTAGTTTTATGACCGGTGAAAATCTCGTTTTCAGCGGTGGATGTGTGATGGACTGATGCGACTTTTCCAGCATACTCTTTCCACAGGATGAGGAGCTGGATCATATCAGGGGGGAAATAGACATGGGGCGAATGGAACTATCACCACGTGTGTCGCAATTGCTCGCTAACTTTCATGCAGCCAGGCCTGAGGTCTTTGCAGAGCGTGCGGTATTGGCTACCAGATCCTACGCCCAGACGGAGGGCCAACCTATGCTCATCCGGCGGGCAAGGATGATGGAAAAAATCCTTGAGGGTAGCACCGTGCTCATCCGCGACGGGGAGCTGATTGTGGGATGCAAGACGCCGGCCATCCTGGGCTCACCATTATATCCCGAGGTTGCTTGCGATTGGGTGGAGCAAGAGCTTGACACCATTGCTCTGCGAGAGGAAGCGCCTTTCTATCTCAGCGATGAGACGAAAGACTCCTTGCGGGCTGAGGTTTTCGATTATTGGCACGGTAAACAGGTCTACAACCGCATCCTGGAAGTATTACCCCCGGAGGTACAACAGGCCACCGATGAGGGGCTCTTTTTTCACTATTACTTGAACCGCACCATCGGCCACATTACAGTGGACTATGAACGTGTGTTGAAGAAGGGATTCCTGGGCCTGAAGGCCGACGTCGAAGAGGAATTGCAGAAGGTCAAGTATGAAGAACCCGGTTGTCTGAAAAAGATACACTTGCTGCAGGCCATGTCGATTTGTTGCGACGCGGGTATCCGTTTTGCAGAGCGCTACGCAGACGAGGCTGAACGACTGGCTGCCACCGAGAGCGATCCATCTCGGCGTGCCGAACTGGAAGGTATTGCGGAAACCTGCCGCCGTGTGCCTGCCCGGCCGGCTCTTACTTTCCGCGAGGCGCTGCAATCCTTTTGGTTCGTACACCTTATCCTGAACCTGGAAACCAACTCCTACGCCATTGGCCCGGGTCGTTTTGACCAGTACCTCTACCCCTACTACCGTACAGACGTGGATACGGGGCGCTTGACTTCAGATCAGGCCTTTGAGCTATTGGCTTGCTTATGGATCAAGTTCAATGAGCTCACCGTGGTAAAGGAGGGCGGCACAGCCAAGGCCAGCACAACCTACAATGACTTTCAGAACCTGAACCTGGCCGGCCAGACCGTGGACGGACGGGATGCTACCAACGAATTGTCCTACCTATGCCTGGACGTCACAGGCAGTCTTCAACTACCCCAGCCGCAGGTTTCCGTGCTCATTTCCGAGAAAACGCCGGATCGATTTCTGGGCAAAGTTTGTGAGGTCATTAGCTTGGGCTTCGGAATGCCGGCCGTTTTCAACGATGATGAGAAGATCCGGGCGTTGCTCCACAAGGGCAAGACCCTGGAAGACGCTCGCTTGGGTGGCATCAACGGCTGTGTCGAACTGGTCGTTCAAGGCAAGGATAATATGGCCTCCAGCGGATATTTTAACATGCCCAAGTGCCTGGAATTGGCTCTGAACAACGGTACAAATCCTCTGACGGGTACGCAATTGGGGCCCAAAACGGGCGACCCGCGTGATTTTTCCTCCTTTGACCAGTTGCTAGAGGCGTTCCGCCAGCAAATGGCCTACGCCATCAAGCTGAAAATGATATACGACGGGGTTGTCCGGCAGACCTATGCCGAGTTTTGCCCCGTTCCTTTTACCTCGCTGTTGATGAGCGATTGTATGGAAAAAGGTCAAGACTACCACGACGGCGGAGCACGCTACAACCTGCCGCTGATGTGCGGCGTGGGTACAGGCACTATGGCCGATTCCCTGGCGGCCATCAAAAAGACGGTCTACGATGAGGAAAAAGCGTCGCTAGAAGAACTGATAGCCGCCCTGAACGCCAACTTTCAGGGCTACGAGCGGTTGCGGCAAATGCTCCTGAATCGTGCCCCCAAGTGGGGCAATGGCGACGATTACGTAGATACCCTGGCCCACGATGTGGTCGAAATGTTCGCCGATGAATTGGAGAAGCATCATAATGAACAGGGTATCCCTTACGCTGCCAACATGATCCCCACCACAACCCATATCTGGTTTGGAGATCTGACAGGAGCTACGCCCGATGGTCGCCTGGCCAGGATGCATCAGTCGGAGGGCATCTCACCCGTGCAGGGGATGGACAGGAACGGCCCGACGGCTGTGGTACGTTCTATGGCACGTTTGGATCACGAACGTTGTTGTGGTACGTTGCTTAATATGAAGTTCCACCCGTCGGCTCTCAGCGGTCAAGACGGGTTACAGAATTTCGCCCATCTGATTCGAACCTATTTCAAGCTGGGTGGGCATCACATGCAGTTCAACGTGCTGTCGGCCGAGACTCTACGAGCGGCCCAGGAGTGTCCTGAAGAATACCAACACGTGGTTGTGCGGGTGGCAGGGTATAGTGACTACTTTGTGCGCCTCAGCCGCGATCTGCAAGACGAGATTATTTCTAGAACCGAGCATGGATGGTGAGCAGTCGTGTCACCGATGGATCGTTATGGAAGCGACAATGAAATTTCAGGTTGGGATACAGGAGTTGAATCTATGGATTTCCTAAAAGGGAAGGTTGCGCTGGTGACCGGGGGCAGCCGGGGCATTGGGCGCGCGATCGTGACAGACCTGGCTGCCTCGGGCGCTGACGTGGTTTTCACCTACCGTCAAGATGTAGAGAAGGCCCAAGAAACACAAGATCAGATTGAGCATGGCGGAGGTCGTGCACTCGCCTTTATGGCAGATGTGACCGACTTTGGTAAGGCCCAGGCGGTTGTGGATCAGGTAATGGCTGCGTGGGGCCGCCTGGATATCCTGGTCAACAACGCCGGGGTTCACCAAAATGAAGCCGTCTGGACTATGCAGGAGGCCCAGTGGGACGAGGTGCTTGACGTCAATCTGAAGGGCACTTTTAACTATATCCGCGCTGTGGCTCCCATCTTTCGACAACAGCGTACTGGCAAGATCGTCAACATCGCTTCAATTCACGGATTGCGCGGCCGTCAAGCTGGCCCCAACTATTCGGCGGCCAAGGCCGGTATCATTGGCTTGACCAAATCTGTCGCGCGTGATTTGGGTCCATATGGCGTCAACGTGAACGTCGTTGCACCGGGTACTGTCGAGACCGACATGGTGCGCGCGCTCCCTGCCGAAGTGAGGGAGGAGCTTGTGGGTCAAATTGTCCTGGGTAGAATCGGACAACCTGAGGACGTGGCACACCTGGTTACTTTTTTATGTTCGGATAAGGCCCGCCACATCCTGGGCGAGGTAATCAAGGTTGACGGCGGTCAATACATCTAACGAAGCTTCGCCTCAAACCGACGAGAGGCCAACCATCTCCCCACAGGCGGAAAGGAACACAGACAACAGAAATGAGGAAGATGGGTCCGTGTTTCTTTCTGTCCGTGAGGAAAAACGAGTCTAACATCACTCGTCGGTGGATTGGCTGATTACCTCTTCCGAGATCAAAAACAGCGGGTCGGAAATGAGTTTCAACGCCTCGGCCAGGCTTTCCTGATAATCCGGGTCAAAGAAAGAGTCCTGGAACGTCTTCATATCTGGGAAATAGGTTTCGGTGATATAGCGATATGGAAGCTCCTCGCGTTTCCAGGCTTCTTTGATGACATAGAAGTCGCTCTTAATTATCCCGGGTATCGCCATGTTTTCTGTCTGGTGTTCCGTGGTACGCCAGTGAATGAACTCTTCGTGATCGGCACCCGGAGGTAGATTATACATTACAGTGAGTTTGATCATTTTTTGCACTCCATGGCAAATATAGATCCTAAGGGAGGATGGTTCAGAAATAGGGTAACACTTTCTCAGCCGGACGAATGACGAACGACGAGCGACTAAGAGATCTGGGCCAATAATTGGTCCTTCGTCTTTCGTCCTTCGTCTGCAATTGTTATCCTAATTTCAGGGACATCTGAACCATGCCCCTAAAGGTGTGCGAATCTGCGGCTCGCCTGAAACCCTTAGGGCTTCAGCACTTCACGGAAGACGCGCATGAAATTGGCGCCCAGTACCATCTCGATCTCGTCTTGGGCAAAACCACGCGCCAGCAGTTTGAATGCTCCTCATCCGCTTGTGCTGCGCTTATCCAGCCCATAGTACCGGTCCGCCTGCTCCGGCGTGACATAGCCGTTCTTCAGATCTTGCTCGATCAGTTCCCGGGGGCGCTTCATCGGGTCGCCCCAGCCCGCGCCCGTGGCGGTCATGGCCCGGATGACATCGTCCGTGTTCAAGGTCAGGCCGCTCACCACCGAGTAGCGCTCCGTCTCACCGTTGGCTCGCACGATCAGCACGTGGTTGGGCGAACCCGGTTGGCCGTCTTTCAGGGGCCACGGTGGGACCTTGTCGCGGGTGTAGGCCACCGTCAGCCAGGCGTTGTCGGACTTGATGCGATAGTCAATCCTCACACCCTTGCCGCCCCGATGGAAGCCAGCGCCGCCATCCTCGTCGTGGAAGCTGAGATAGTCAACCGTCACGCCGTAGCGCGCTTCGGCCACTTCGGCCGGGCAGTTGTAGGTTTCGCCGTGCAGCGCGCAGAATTGGCCCGAGTTGCCGTCGGAGGTCGGCGACCCGCCCCAGCCGCCCAGCTCGGGCTCAATTACTGCATAAGTCCGGCCGGTGTCAGGATGGACGCCGCCAAAAAGCGTGCCGCATACCGAAGCGAACCCACCCGCGGGCAACCGGTCTGGCATGTGTGGGGCCAGGCAGCGCCAGATCAGGTCGTGCAACCTGATGGTAATCTCATAATAGATGCCCTGAGCCGCCGGGTAGGTCGGATCAAAGACGCTCCCGGGGCGCGTCAGGACTTTTAAGGGACGGAAGGTGCCACCGTTGCTCACTCTTTCTGGCGAGACGATACCCTTGAAGGCGATCTGGCAGGCCACAGTTGCTTCGTCCTGGCTCATATTGAAGGGGCCCTTGTCCTGGTCAGGATTGCCCCGCAGATCAATGATAAACTCGTCGTCACTGATCTCAACGGTGACTTCGTAGTCCGGTCCGGCATCTTGCGGTTCGACCAGGGAGTACGTGCCCTTCGGCAGGCCTCTCAGCGCCGCCAGGCTAACTTGTTCGCCATAGTCCAGGTACTCCTCAACCGCATGCAGGAAAACGTCCTTCCCATACTTGTTCACAATTTCCAGGATGCGGCGTTCGCCGACCCGGACCGAAGCCACACCGGCCCACAGATCGCCCGTCAGGAAATCCGGCATGCGGCAGTTCGAGGTGAGGATGTCAAACACGGACCGGATGGGCTCGCCGCGGGAAAAGAGCTTGACGGCAGACAGGATCATTCCCTCCTGAAAAATCTCAGTCGCGTCGGTTGACATGCTGCCGGGTACCATGCCGCCCACATCATTCCAGTGGGCGATGTTGGCGGTCCAGGCAACGATGTCATTGCCCGCAAAAACCGGCATGGTCAGCACGACGTCGTTCAGGTGCGTCACGCCGCCGGAGTAGGGGTCATTGGTGATGAAGATGTCGCCCGGCTCGATGTCGCCCGGCTGGTCGAACTTATCCAGTACCCCCTTGACGGTCTTGTCCAGTACACCGACAAAGGCCGGGATGCCGGCCCCGGAACCGGCCAGTTCGCCGTTTTTGTCGGTGATGCCCGTGCCCATGTCGAGCACTTCGTAGATGATGGCGCTCATGGCCGTGCGACGCAGAGCAGCGAACATCTCGTCAGTAGCCGCCTGTAGCGAGCTCTGTATGATTTCAAGCGTAATCGGATCATACTTGTTGTTCACAGCTAACCTCCTCGTTGGTGTAAGCGTTCAAAGGGTAGCTTAGAAACCCGGTTTTTTGGCTCTTTGCAGGCAAATTCGTACAGGCTTGGTTGCTTTTCGGGCATAAAAGGCGCTTCTTATGCGGAAAAACCGGGTTTCTCCTCTCCCAACTGAACGGTTATAATTGGTTGGTGCGGATGTGATAGTTACCATAGTCATCCACGTTACATGGCAGACCCGGGGGGATCACGGTCGTGGCGCCGGCCTCCTCGATGATGGCCGGGCCGACGAAATTCATGCCCGGTTCCAGGGCATCGCCATCGTAGATTGTCGCCTGATGGATGCCGGCCTCAGCGTAATCCACTTCCCGCTGCGCTTTAACTGCATCGTTTAGCTTGCGCCCCGTCGTCGGGAGTTTCTCTGGCTTCAGCTTGTCCACCTCGGCAATGGCGACCAGGTGGTAAGCGACCAACTCCACCGGGGCGGCCAGCGTGTAGGTGTATTCGCGTTCGTAGTCTTTATCAAAGCGCTGGCGGATAGCTTTGATCTGATCATCCATAATATCGCCTTCGGGCAGGACGATTTCCACAGAGTGTTCCTGGTTCTGGTAGCGGCATCGACCGTAGCGCAGGAAATGCACACGCGCGCGATCAATGTCCTCGGCTTCGAACTCTTGGAGCGCCTTCTCTTCGAGTTCCCGCAGCGTCGCGTCGAGCTGCGCTGCCGCTTCCGGGTCTGACAGATCGACGATTTGGGTTTGCAGGTAATCGCGCCGCAGATCGCTGAGCAACATGCCCCAGGCAGAGAATACACTGGATTGCTTGGGGATCACTACCTTCTTGATGTTCAGTTCCTTGGCCAGGGCGCAGGCGTGCATGCCGCCACCACCGCCAAAGGCGATCAGCGTAAAGTCACGCGGGTCGTGGCCGCGATTGACCGAGATCAGCTTGATGGCGTTGACCATGTTGTTGTTGGCGATGCGGACGATGCCGCGCGCTGCTTCTTGCCGGTTGGTGCTCAGGGTCTCGGCCAGCTCATCCAGGGCACGGTCCACCGCGTCCATGTCCGCCTCCAGCGTGCCACCACAGAAATAGTGCGGGTTGATGCAACCCAGCGCCAGGTTGGCGTCGGTGGTGGTCGCTTCTGTGCCGCCCATCCCGTAGGACACCGGGCCGGGCACGGCACCGGCACTCTGGGGGCCGACGTGGAGCCTTTGGAATTCGTCCACCCAGGCAATTGACCCGCCGCCGTTGCCGATTTCCACCAGGTCAACGACCGGCACCATCACCGGATAGCCGGCCGAGGTCTCGCTGCGTTCGATCAGGTAGTTGGTGTTGAGCGTGACCTGGCCGCCCGTAATCAGGCCACATTTGGCCGTTGTCCCGCCAATGTCGATGGCGACGGCATCCGGCTCTCCGATCAGCCGGCCCAGCGCCGCAGCGCCCCAGATCCCGCTGGCGGGACCCGACTCGACCATGGTGATAGGGATTTGGCGCGCGCTCTTGACTGTATCCACGCCGCAGTTGGATTGCATGATGTATGGCGTGCATCGCATACCGGCATCGTAGAGGGCGCTGGTCAGGCGGTCCAGGTAGCGGTGGGCGACCGGTTGCACGTACGCGGACAACACGGCGGTGTTGGTGCGCTCGTACTCACGCCACTCGCGTGTGATCTGGTGCGAGGCCACCTCGGAGACTTCCGGCCAAAGCTCTTTTACCCTGGCCAGCGCTGCCTCTTCGTGGGCCGGGTTAGCATAGGAATTGATGAAGCAAATGGCGATGGCCTCGACGCCTTCGGCCCGGAAATCGTCGAGGATGGCCGGCAACGCGGCCAGGTCCAGGGGCGTGGTCTCGATCCCCTTGTAGTTGATGCGCCCCTTCAGTTCGCGGCGCAGGTAGCGGGGCACAAAGGGCTCGGGCTTGCGGTATTCCAGGTTGAAAAAGTCGGGCCGGTTGCCGCGGCCTATTTCGATGATGTCGCGGAACCCCTCCGTCGTGAGTAGCCCGACCCTGGCGCCCTTTCTCTCGGTGATGGCATTGATGACGATGGTCGTCCCGTGCACAAAGGACGCGAACTCACTCGGACTGATGTCGCTGGCCGAGATGACGTCCATCACGCCCTTTTCAAATTGCGCAGGGGTTGTGTGGCTCTTGCCGCTGACGACCTCACCACCTGGGGTCACATACACGAGATCCGTGAAGGTACCTCCAATGTCCGTAGCAACTCTCAGCATGTTGATATCCTCCCCTATGAGATCTTTGAGTAACTACTCGGCCGCTCGCGACGGACGACAGTCCGGAGGCCTTTAATGGGATTCTCCATACGGGCAGGCTCGGGATTGTCATCCCTCGTGAGCCGAGGGCCCTCGCGAGCAGTGGGTTGAACTTAACTCATTTACTACTACCCGATAGACGAGTGCCGACCGGCGCTGGCCGGTCGAAGAGCCCCCAGGCCTCCACTTCTTCGCTCGGCGGCGCTTCGCTGCCCCAGGCCCGGCTGGGATACCAGCCGAAACGCCCGGCCAGCTCGGCCAGGAACTCGGCGTACTTGAACGGCGCCGTCACCGCGTCGATGACTGGCACTCCCAATTCAGCCTGCATCTCCCGGTTGAAGCCATATTCAGCCGTGCAGCCCAGGATCAGCACCTCGGCGCCGTCTTCCTGGACCGCCTTGCGGCCCTCGGTCAGCAGGCGGTCGCAGGTCCGCTCGTGGTCAACCTGAAAATCGTGCACGCCCAAGTCCAGGGGCCGCATTGAGACCAAACGATGGCCGTGGCCGTACAAGCGCACATTTTCGCTCATCTTGGGGATCCACTTACGGCGCCCCACCAGCACCGAGAAGGTGTTGCCCAGGTTGCTGGCGATGGCTGTGGCCGACTGGCAGGGCGCGGTGACCACCGCTTGCCCCGACACCTCACGCGCCTCACGCAAGCCCACGTCGTAGAAACAGCCGATGACGATGGCGTCGTAGTCATGCGCGGCCTCATAGGTGATACGTACGATGTCGGCGATGATCAACGCTTCGTAGGCGTGGTACTCCAGGTGGTCCGGCCGGCTGGCCGGCAGCGAGACGCCGTCCACCCGCACACCGTCACGCCTGGCTGCTTCGAGAATCTCCAGCACGTCGGCGGTGAACACATCCGTCCCGATGGGGTCGATCCACAGAATACGCATTATCTACCTCCCTGCACTAGCCCTTCTCTTCATCTCCCTCGCCACATCTCGCGTCGCGTCTTCCAGAAACTGGAGAAAACCCTCTTCGTCGGTCATCATCAGGAGCTTTCCCCTGTCCGCATCTTCTTTGAACTCGCGCAAGAACTGGTCGTCTTCCAGGCGTCCATTAACGAGGGCAAATTCGATGAGTCTGCAGGCCGCATCAACCAAGCGAAAGGAGCCATAATGCTCGGGTTCATTTACAAGCAAGTGGGCACTCGAAACCAGGAAAGAAAGCAGTTCGTAGAGTTCCTCTTCGGTGACTGCCAAACGCTGGCTCATGATGTCCACTCCTTGCCGTACTCATCTATGAAGGCGATCTGACTCAACTCCAATCTGGGGGGTGGTTCAGGGTCTTCGGCCGGGTACCCCAGGGTGATCACAAATAAGGGCTCGACATTCTCCGGGAGGTTTAGAATCTCCCTCACGGCCACTTTTGCATATGAGAGGGCAACACACGTGCCGATACCCAGTTCATAGGCAGCTAGCATGATGTTCTGGGCTGCGATGGCACAGTCGGCCAGGTATGTCGCCTCAGCCCCGGCTCTGGCACCTGGAGCCTTCTCCACACAGATGACAATGAAGGCAGAGGGCATGGCAAATATACCGGGCGAGAATTTCTTGATCAGCTCTTTTACCGATGGTGAGGTGACGATCACAAATCTCCACCTCTGTTGGTTGCTGGCTGTTGGCGCCCACCGGGCTGCATCCAGAAGCTTCTCCAGCGTTTCTTTCTCTATCGGTTCATGGGTGAACTGCCTTATGCTTCTTCTTTCCTTGATGGCTTCGAAAACGTCCATAAGCATTAGCGCGTGGAGCTGTCGAGAAATGCGCCTTCCTCCTTTTCACGAAAAGAATATCCACATGGGGTCAAACTCCAGACCCTGTGAACCAGGCGAATACGGGTATCTTCGGGATGGTACCCTACTATGTGACGAAAAAGGGAATTATTTGCGGGTACTCAAGTCATTTCGACCGAAGGGCTTATTCCCAGAAACGATACGTTAATGAGCCGGGTAGCCGATAAATCTAAAATAGTGTATTCTGTCGAGTTTGCCCGTTCCGGCAGATCCTCGTGAAACAGCTTGGGGTCTTTGTGGTATAACCGGGTGATGCCATAAAACGTCGCGCGCTTGCCGTCGGGGAGGGCACTCAGGACGACCAGCACCAGGAAACCGGCCAGGCCGGTTATGTCGTTCGATCGGCGGCTTTGTACCGAGCCCGTGACTTCACATGATACCAGGATTCCGCCACAGCGCAAGAGTCGTTCGTCATTCGTCATTCATCCAGTTGAGAAAGTGTTACCCTGTTTCTGAACCATCCTGATAGACCTCATACTTGTTGAGAGTGAGACGCCGATGTAAACTACCTTGGCATTGCCATATTCGTTATTTGGTTGACACTTTTTACCGGTCAAATCAAAAAAAGTAACCGCGTAAAACGTCAAACGTAAAACGTGATGCGTGATGCGTGATGCGTGAAACGCGAATACACCGATCATGCGTCACGGATCACGCATTACGTTTTACGCATCACGCATTACGCCTTACGTTTTACGAATTTGTCTGGCAAAGCAGGCCAAATTGTCAACCAGTTCTCTTGGCAAAATGAACCATGCCGTCGGAAGGGAGTTGAACCATGACGCTTCGATGGGTGTCTTGTAGACTGGGTGAGAAGTTGCAAGCAGGGTTGCGCCCTTTTTTATTACTGGCGTTGGTTGCCTGCGTGCTTACCGCCTGCCTGCCCACGCCCACACCCACGCTCACCACCCAGACCACAACCGCCAGCCCCACCCCGGTGCCGCCGGCGCCCTTACCCACCGGCCGCGCCATCACACCCACGCCGCGGCCCCCGACGGCGATGCCCGGGCCCGTAGACGGGCCCGCCTACCCCACGGCACCGCTGCCGCTGAGCGCCTTCCCCCGCCCGCCGGACGACAATGGACTGGGCGTCCACTGGAGCACCAGCCTGGAAGAGGCGTCGGAGGAGGCGACCCGCTACTTCGTGTCCGAATTGGCGCGCATGAACGTCAAGTGGGTCAAGCTGCTCAACAACGGCACAACCGGCCGCGACTACGAGCACACCGTGGATGCGCTGGTGGCCAGCGGCATCATGCCCGTGCTGCGCATCTACCAGCGCTGCAACACGCCGTACGACCCGGAGGAACTGGAGGCCCTGGTGCGCCATTACGCCCCTAAGGGGGTGTACTACTACGATCTGTACAACGAGCCCAACCTGCCCGGTATAGATGGCGGCTGGTGCCAAGCGGGCGGCGAGCCGCAACCGGAGTACCTGGCCCAGGTGTGGGCCGACGCGGCGCGCGTGATTTACCAGGCGGGCGGCTATCCCGGCCTGCCCTCCTTCTTCGCGCCCTCACAGAAGATAGAAGGCTGGCAGGAGGATTTCTTTTATCGCTTTTTCGAGGCGCTGCGCCAGGCGGGCGACGAGGAGGTTCTTTACTTCTCCTGGGCCTCTATCCACAACTACTTCCTCAACCACCCGCCCACCTATCCCTACGACGAGGTCAACCTGACCGACCGCCGCCTGACCCGGTCGGAGATCACGCGCCACGCTTTGACCCAGGCCCAGGCCGGGGAGATCGACCAGGCCCGGGCCACGGCCCGCGAGCCGGGCGGCTTTTTCCTGGGTGACAACCTGTACGACGACACGTCCAACTTCTTGCACTTCATCGCCTACCGGGACCAATTCTACGACCTGTTCGGCTTTGATATCCCCATGATCTCGACCGAGGGGGGCGCCACGCGGGGCTCGGGCGAGGACCCGCGTTATCCGGTCGTGGACGGCCAGACCGCCGCCGAGTGGACGCTGTGGACGGCGGACTACATGCTGGACGACGCCCCCGATTACTACCTGGCTACCATGACTTGGCTGCTGGCCCAGCACGCCCTGGATTACGACGACGATACCTGGGAGATAAACGCCTGGTATCACGACCGGCAGGGGGACCAGGAGCCGGTGGTGGACGCCCTCAAGAACCGCCCCCGGCTGGACGAAGCCCGCCACTCCTGCGCCGAGGATGCCGTGGCGTGTTGCGCAGCCGCGGCGTGTTGGGCGGCCAGGGTCAGCCCCCAACCCGACAAGAACCGGCTGGCACTTTATCCCCGGCCCGAAGACGACAACGGGCGCGGGGTGCATTGGTCGCCCACCAACCAGGCGCTGCCGCCCGAGGTGGTCGACTACTTCATAGCCGAGCTGCGTGCCATGAACATCAAGTGGGTCAAGTTCCTGCAAGACGACCGGCCTGAAGTGACCGACCCCTACCTGGTCCGGCAACTGGTGGCCCACGGCATCGAGCCGGTGATGCGCGTCTACAAGCCGCTCAACGAACCCTACGAGCACCTGGCGGAGCTGGTGGCCGGGGCGGGGGACATGGGCGTGGGTTACTTCGAGCTTTACAACGAGCCCAACCTGGCCGGCCCGGCAGGTGGGTGGCGCGAGGGCGAAGCGGTCAACGTGGAGCGTATGGTGGATTTGTGGATTCTGGCCGCGCGGGAGGTCCACGCCGCCGGGGGACATCCCAGCCTGCCGCCGCTGGCCGGGGGCGGCACGCTGGACGACCTGGTCTTTTTGCGGGGGTTCCTGGACGGCGTGCGCGCCCGGGGCCAGGCTGATCTGCTGCCCGGCGCCTGGATGGCGGTGCACAATTACTTCCTCAATCACCCCCTGGATTACCCCACCGACCCGGTCAACGTGCACGACGTGCCGCTGACCGAAGCCGAAATCGCCGAGCGAGAGTTGACGCCGGAGCAAGTCGAGGCCATCAACCACGCGCGTAGCATCGCCAAACTGCCGCGTGAGGAAGGTGGCTTCTGGGTGGGGAACACCATCGACGTCGACTCGAACGCCTTCCGCAAGTACCAGGCGTATGCCAACGTTTTTTACCAGCGTTTTGGGTATTACGTGCCGGTCATCAGCACCGAGGGCGGGGCGGTCATCGGCGCGGCGGAAGACCCGCGCTATCCTCCGGTGCGCGAGGAGGATTTAACGGCGCTGACCTTGGGCGCCTACCATGCCGTATTAGATGACGCACCGGGCTACTTTTTTGCCCATACGCCCTGGCTGCTGGCCAACAGCGCCGGCGAGCACCTCGACACGCGCTTCGAGCACGCGGCCTGGTACAAGGATCGGGAGGGCACGGTGCTGCCCGTGGTTGATGCGCTGAAGGCAGACCCGCGCAAGGATGAGGTCCGGGTGTGGCGGGAGCCTGAGGCGGCGGGGGGAGAGTGAGGGTGGTCGGGCTGCGCAAGCAGGTGCTACCGGTGAGAACCCTTGACAGAAATAGAATTTTGTACTATTTCAACCAATTCCGACCATTTCAAGTGCCTGGCGCTCGTCGCCGAACGACGGGTTGACCTGAAAAAGCTGGCCAGCGCCACGTTCCCCCTGGCCGAAATCAAGCAGGCATTTGACTATGCAGCTTCGGGTGAGGGCCTGAAGACCGTGATCACGAGCGAGTAGGGAGGAGGAGCCAGGTGAAAAAGTACGTCTCCAGGCCGACCTGCTTGGGGTGCCGGTTCTCCGGCCCAAGATCATCGAGACGACGGCGCGGGGCGCAGCCTTCCTGGTCGGCCTGCCCACCGGCTTTTGGAAGGATCAGGAAGAGCTGGGCGATACGTTCGAGCTGGATCGCAGGTTCGAGCCGGCCATCGACCAGGCCAAACGCCACAAGCTCTACGCCGGCTGGAAAAAGGCGGTCGAAAGGAGTAGGGGCTGGGAGGAGCACTAGAGCTTATGTGGGTTGTTAGGTCATTCAAGTGGTTTAGGCTAACTCCCCTGCTTGTGTTGTAGCTTCACCAACCCCTTTTTCGCTAGTTGATTGTTGGGGTTAATTGTTAACACTTGCTTGAGGCAATAGTGACGCTGCTCATCATTGGCCACGATGCTCGACATCCACAACTAGGCTGTCTCATTTCTTGGTTCGGCTTTGAGGACCTCGGCCAGGAGTGATCCGCCACTTTGTTTATCACCTGACTTGATGAGTGTAATTGCTTGCTGCAATTTATTTGGTACTTTGCCTTGCAGAGGCTTTGCATCCAAATCATCTTGTTCATCAGGGACTGATACTACTTCCTTGGGTGAGGGCTCAGCCTTGCTTCTATCCACGTTCCTTGTTCCCAAGAGAGGTGCAGCTAGGTCGCGGTGTCCGCAGTGCACACAGCTTGTCGCGTCTTTTGGATTCTTGCTAAGACATTCAGGGCACGTCCAAAACCTGCCTGTCTCTGCTTCTGGTGATTTCAGCGTTTCTATCTTTTCCGAGCTTACTAACCTTTGGTGCTAGTTTGAAGAAGTCATGAGATCGTCTAAACTGTCTCTGATGCAACCAAACATTGGAGACAAGGAGACAATCCCATGACTACCGTTGATTTTATCACAGAATTGTTTTTTC
>DAOUMD010000159.1:0-2145 GCA_034412795.1 Anaerolineae bacterium | reverse complement strand
CCGGATGGCGAGCCGATCCCGCCCGATGCGGGAACCCCGCCGGGACCATGAACAGACATGTTGTATGGCATTCATTACATGTAGTCTTGCATAAAGTCGTACCCCCTGGGGCATTGCATAAAGTCGTGCCCCCCTGAACCTTGACAATTGAACGGCATAGGTGTTCTCTTCCAGCGAATCTTGTAGTAGCTGGAGGGGAACTATGCCAGCCACACGTGCGACCACAGTTCAACAGCGACAGGAAATGGCACGCCTATCAGAGCAAGGCCAGACCTGTCAGGTGATTGCCGAGCAACTGGGTGTCTCATTCTGGACAGCCCGGAAGTGGACGCGGCGAGCCAAGAGAGGCGGCCTGACTGCCTTGGTGACCAAGTTTGGTCGTCCAGCGACGGGACAGATGTCCGAGTTCCACCCGCTAGTGCGCTACGTCGCTTTGCGCCTCAAGCGCCAACATCCAACCTGGGGTGCAGCTTACGTCGTCAAGAAAATGGGCGAACGGTCGTCGCTGAAAGGCAAGAAACTGCCGGAAGCGACGGCGGTATGGCGCTACTGGCGTACCTTTGGTGAGCGGCTGCACCCCAAACGCCATCCAACGGAACCCAAATTGCCAACCGCGGGCGTGGCGCACGGCGTATGGCAGATGGACGCCAAAGAGTCGGTGCGGGTAGCCGGGGTGGGGGTGACCACTATTAATCAGGCACGCGATGAGTTTGGGCGAGCCACTGTGATGCATCGCATTCATCCGGCTGAGCGAGCGGAGCAAAGGATCGTCAAGCTGACCACCGCTCAGGTACAGCAAGACTGTCGGATCGCCTTCACCGAATGGGGGCTGCCCGACGCTATCCAAACTGATCGCGCCTCGATCTTCGTGGATGACGATCCCACGCCATTCCCAACCCACTTAACACAATGGTGGGTGGGCTTGGGCATCAAGCACCGCCTCATCCCTCGTCATACTCCCCAGCGCAACGGCAGTGTGGAGCGAGGGCATCGCACGCTCGATGAACGAACGCTAAGCGGCCAACATTTCAACGGTGCCGAGCACCTGCAACAGCAGGTGGATGCCGACTGGCACGAACTGAATGCCGAATGCCCATCGCGTGCCAAAGGCTGTGATGGTAAACCACCCCTGGTCGCTCATCCCGAACTCCTCATTCCGCGCCGTCCCTACCGACCGGAGTGGGAGCTGGAGTTATTCGACTTGAAGCGAGTAGATGATTACCTGGCAACCCAGACCTGGACGCGCACCGTCAGCCAAGTCGGACAAGTCTCTTTGGGCGGCTACCGCTACGGGTTGGGTACTGCTTGGGCAGGTCAGACGGTCACGGTCAGCTTCGAGGCCCAACAACGCCAGTTTGTCTTTACCCAAGTTCGGCCTGAAACCAAACGCGGTCTTCGGCTGCCCGAATTGCCCCCCATCAGTTTAGATGCTCAAGGATTGACCGTCGAAGACCTGACCGGCTTGCCCTCCGCTCTCGAACAACTGCCCGTGCGGCAGCTCATGTTGCCGTTATTAATGTGCTCTCCCCAACTTGTCCCCCAAGGGGTATGACTTTATGCAATGACCGTAGAGGCACGACTTTATGCAAGACCACAATAAGTTGACACTTTTTGGCACCTTGAAAAATTAGGCTGGCTGATGAGCAACCCCAGAGGGGCAGAATAAGTGATCAACGCCTCAGCCAAGTGAAGGCGCGTCTTACACACCAGCCAGTTGCAGAGGATTGCTACTTGGTTGCTTGCCGCGTTGGAAGGGATGGTGGTTCCAGAAGAGTTGCACCAAGGGCTGCAACCAAATGGGCATACCTCGGTATATCAGTAAGCAAGGGCGCAACCAACTGTGGAGTGATTCGACCAGACTGGAAGAGCGGTGGAACAGCTCCAAGGTATCCCCCACGGCCCTGTGTTAGAAATTAATTCACTAATCTAAACGCTAGTTCGTGACGTATTTGCATACGGCTTTTGATTTTTTGGCCGAGATTTGGCGTTCTGTTAATATCATGCGTGTATGGAGGCTCATCCTGCCGGGCTGCCCTTGGCCGTGGTTCCTCGCGGCGTCTGATCCAAATCCGAGCTTTTTGCCCTATTTATCGTCAATTTCTAGTGACACCAGATACCTTCACCGACTCAGCTTCGTCTTCGGCC
>DAOUMD010000158.1:0-9648 GCA_034412795.1 Anaerolineae bacterium | reverse complement strand
ATTCGTGGCAAGTGTCCTCTGGAACTGGCTGGCTATGACATCACTCGCATGCCCATTGCTCAAATCCTGCGGGGACAACTTCTCGGGTGGCCTCCCAAAACCCTCCAGGAGCTTGTCCCTAATGTGTAACGCTCTCTAATTGAGGGTTGACAAATGTGAAATACTGTGCTATATTGGTGATAATACGTATTACCCTTTACGTATTATATTATACGTATTATCCATTTATCTCACTCCCAGCCTTGGCCATTTCGAGTATTCACAATACCCCATAGGTATGTGACGATGAAGCGCAGATCAACCTCCAAACGCCCGACCAGTAGAGACGTAGCAGAGCTTGCCGGCGTTTCCCAGACAACAGTCTCCCATGTGATAAACAATAAGTGGGGTGGAAATATTAGGATTAGCGAGGAAACACGCCGCAAGGTGTGGGAAGCTGTAAGGGCCTTGAAGTATCGCCCTATCGCTGCGGCTCGAACGTTGCGCACCAAACGCTCGAATATGGTGGCTGTCATCATCCCTCACGTGCAATCCTTGTTTCAACCCCGCTTTGCAGCGATCGTTCAGGAAGAGGCGGAAAAAGAGAACTTGGATGTCATGATTTACCACACCCACGATGATTTGCAGCGAGAGTTAGATACGTGGACTGTTTTGCCGCAGCGCGACATTCACGGTGTTTTTACCCAATCCTACCTGCTGTCCAGTGCGGATCTCGACCCGTTTGTCGAGATCGGCATGGACGTCGTTATTCATGGGAACAGCCCCACCCACCCCTTCGTGGATAACGTTATGATCGATGAGGCCAAGGCCGTGGAAGAGGCGGTCTCCTATCTGATAGGACAAGGCCATCGGCGCATAGGCACCATCGCTGGCCCTCAGACAATGTGGACCGGACGCCTGCGAAAGGAGGGGTATCTTAATGCCCTACAGGCTCACGATATCCCCACCGAGGAGGAGTTGATTCGTGAGGCAGACTATAAGCGGGGGTACGGCGTCCAGGCGATGCAGGAATTAATGACTCTGGCTGAGCCACCTACTGCTGTATTTGCCGCGAACGATATCTTGGCCATTGACGCCTTGCTCTACGTCGTAGATTCAGGTTTATCAGTACCCGACGACGTGGCTATCGTCGGCTTTGATGACCTCCCAGAAGCGACCATCGTCAGGCCGCGATTGACTACTGTCCGTAAAGATGTCGACTTGCTGGCAACTGCAGCCGTCCAAATGATGATACAGCGCAGGAATAGCGAGGAATTGCTCCCGTCTCGCCAGAAAGTGCTGGATCACGAGCTCATAGTCCGAGAATCCGCCTAATGTGATGCGGCACGTCGCTGCGACCGTTGTCGGATGCTCGAACTCGATCCAGCCCGGTCAAATAAGGGGAGCAGCGCCTACAGCATCACTGGTGTGGCGAGTGGTGCGTGCCAAAAGGAGGTGATGAGGTATTTGAAAGAATGCGATCACGAAAACGGGCAGAGGTCATCGCTCCCGGCTAAGAAGGATGACCTCTGCGGGTGATCTGTGTGGGCAACTCCCCACACAAGTGATAGTTTACCAGAGACTTGCATGAAGTCAAGGAGGCCAGGAAATGGAAAAGAAAAAGCTCACTCGGCGTGACTTTCTGCGCATGAGTGCCCTGACTGCGGCCGGCGTGGTTGCGGCCCAGTGTGGAGCGCCTGCCACCCAAGCCCCACCAGCCGCCACCAAAGCACCAGCTACTACTGAGGCGCCGGCTGTAGCCGCCACCGAAGCGCCAACCGCTGCAGCTCCAGCAGCCGAAGAGATAACGCTGGATTTTGTTACTATCTTGAACGAGTACGATGGTCCTTACCGGCAGATCTGGGACATCTTCGAAGCGGAAAACCCAGGTATCAAGATGAACTCACTCTCGGAGAATATGGACACTCTCCCAGCTTACAATGCCAAGAGAGCAGGCGGATACGTCCCCGCTCTAGAGGATATTTGGCTCGTCGGAGGGGAACGAACTGCCAATCGAGACAACTACGAAAGGTGGGTCGACCTGAGCACGACTGACTTCCCCTGGTGGGACCGCTGGACCTATGACGTCAAGAATAGGTGGCCTGACGTGTACAGGCTGCCTGGCCCCCGGTCGGTTGATCCCTTCCAGGGGAACGTTGTCAGCTTCATGTACCGCGTGGACGCAATGGACAAGGTGGGCTGGGATCCTCAAAAAGAGGTCAAGACTCTTGATGACCTGAGAAAACTCTGTGAAGACCTGCGGAAATTTTCCGAGGAAGATGACTCGCTAGACTATGGCTGGGACATGGCCTGGCACACCAAGATGATATTCTGGTACTACCTTAACTATATTCCACTGGTCTACCCGGACGGCTCACTCGAGCGGCAGCTTGATTGCTTTACAGGCAAAGCCAAGTTCAATGTGGAGGACTCACCATGGCGTCACACTTTTGAGTTGTTGCAGGAGTTCTTAAACAACGGCTGGCACCCTGAGAACTGGTGGAACCGGGAATGGGAACCCGACATGGAGACCAGTTACATTGCCGGCAAGTCGGCCATGATGCTGCACGGGCCGTGGCCTTGGGACAAAGCGATTGCTGCCGACCCCGACGTAGAGCAGAAGGGGTTCCCACTGGTTTCGCTGGATGGGGAGCACAACAAAATCTGGGTGGACCCACCGCCCTTTGACCAGGGCTATGGGATGCCTTCGGAAAACGAGGATCTTCCGGTGTATGAGCAGGTCAAAACTGCCTTCTACTGGTGGAACAGCCCTGCGGCTGTCCAGATGCGGGCCGAGGCGGAAGGCCGCAACGTCGAGTACAAACTGGACGAACCGCTCGTACTGAATGCACCCCAATGGCTGGGGTTGATGCAGTACGTCGGCACAGAGGATTGGTTCTCTCACGCGGAATTCACAACCGGGATCGTTGGAGAAAAAATGGTTGCTGGTTGCCGCAAGGGTGGCTCTAAGGGCGCCTGGGATTGGGGCGCAGGCGGTATGAATAAAGCCTTTGGGGATACCGTGGCAGGGTTGCTCTCCGTCCAGGAGTTCCTGGACGAAGCCCAAGCAAACTGGGAGGAGAGCTACGACAAGGAGTGTTTGGCAGGATAAGCGATGTGATGTCGGCAGGCGGTCCGGCGGGAATAATTTCCGTCGGATCGCCCCACATTTGGAGCCTCGCCCAGCGAGAAAGCCAAAAGGAGCATATCATAATGCTAAGAAATATGAGTAGGCGTAGGAGGAGAGAGCTTCTTTGGCGGTATGTCTTTGTAATGCCTCAACTTGTGTTGTACCTGGGCTTAACCCTAGTTCCCTTTATTGTCGCACTGCCTCTTCTGTTTACCGACAGGATTGATTACAGTGATGTCGACGTAGACTATGTCGGCTTTGCTAACTTTACTAAGGTTTTCATCGATTTTAGCGTGCGACAGGATTACTGGCCTGCCCTGGGAAGGAACGCAGTTTTCTTCGTCCTGAACTACGCGACGGTTTTCGTCTTTGGGTTAAGCTTGGCCCTTTTAATGTACGAGATTGGGTTCCGGGGCGGCTTTTTCACGGTGATCTATCTGCCGTGGATGATTTCCGGCCTGGCCGTGGGCTTTATCGTGGTCATGCTCTTCGCCAAGTCCACCGGAACCCTCAACCTTTTGCTGCTGGAACTGGGCTGGATAAAGAAACCGATTGATATCAAGGTGCCCATAGGGCCTATGGCGGTCCTGCCCCTCTTTGTGGGTTGGCGTACGGCCGGATATAACATGGCAGTTTTCCTGTCCGGCTTGCTATCCATCCCCACCGAGACGATCAAAGCCTCCATCGTGGACGGCGCTTCGTACCGGCAGAGACTCACCAAAGTTTACTTCCCCCAAATGATTCCATCCTTCATTATCGTCACCATCCTGTGTCTGATCACCTCTTTTAATCTCTTTGAGGAATTATTACCACTAGGCGCCTTGGCCTATAACAAGGCGGCCGAGTTTCTTGCGGTCCTTTTCTTTAACTATGCCTTTCACGGTGGGCGGTTTGCCCTGGGTATGACAATGGCTGTAGTGACATTCATACCGGTGGTCATCCTGGGCAGTCTTCTGCAGCGTCTGCAACGACGTCTGCAATACTACACCTAAGTGCAGCTCGGCGAAGATAGAGGGCCATTACGGCGGCATAAGCCACCGCTCACCAGTCGTACTCTGCAAGTGAAAGGGGGTAAGTATGGCGAACTCAGATACATTGGCATCCCAATGGTCCGGCCTCAGGTTTTCCCGGCATAAGCGGATTTTAACAGCATTCGTAGTATTATTCTTGGCTGTCTACTCCCTGGTGACGCTCTTCCCCTTTTACATGCTCTTTGTGCGCACCTGCGTGGGCACCAAGGATGCCACCGATTTGCATCTGTGGATCCCCCCTTCGGAAGAGGTCAACCTGGATGCTGAGGTAGGGAACCTGTCGGTCTTTTATAACCTGGATTTGAAAGAGTTCAAACAGGATTTGGGCCTGCCGCCCACAGCCTACATTCCGCCACGCACAACCCTCAGTCAGCTTGCCGAGCAATATGACATTCCAACTGACAGGATGAAGGAATACTTCGCCCACTTTGGCACCTTTAATGGCTGGATTGTTCTATTTAAGGGAGGAAAAATCTGGCCGCCTTTGCTCAGAACGCTGCTGGTCACAGCGGTCAGTGTGGTCGGTGTGAACGTCCTATCCATCTGCACCGGATACGCTTTAAGAGGGTTGAGGGATAGGGACCAGATGATTATGTACAACCTTTTCCTCCTCCAGGCTGTCGTTCCACCTATGCTCATCATCCTGCCGCAGTTTATCATCGTCCAGTGGCTACTGGGCTTCGTCCCCACCTACGATACGCCAGGGTTCATACGCTATGTGGCGCAACTGATGATCATTGTCTTGATCAATATCAAGGGCGGGGCACTTTCGACTATGATCTTCACCTCCAGCATCACGGCGATACCCAAGGAACTGGAAGAGTCGGCCGAGATTGATGGAGCCAGCCCCTTGCAGTACATTGTCTATGTTCTACTGCCGCTCCTGAAGGTGCCCATAGCGGCCTTGACCGTGGTTTACCTGCCCTTGTTTTGGAATTTGTTCCTGCAGCCCTACGTCTATCTGGATACAGAGAACGCCACCTTGCTGCCGTTCATCCAGCACTTCTCTGGGCAGAACACGACCAATTTCCAAGCGATATACACCACAATCTTTATTTCCATCCTGCCCTTGGTTCTGGTCTATATCATGTTCCGGCAGTGGTTCATCCGTGGTGCGCTGGCCGGTGCCATTAAGGGCTAAACGGGACGAACACTACGCTCATTACTTCGGTGTTATGCCGTCACAAGAGAAGCCTGAAGCTGCGAGATGCCGAATTCATGACCACATTGCACTTTGCCCAGATCAGCGATATTCATATCTCGTCTCGGGGTGATCATCTGGAGATGTTGTCAGGCCACTCCGCCGATTTCTTGGCGGATGTATTGGCCCACTTGAATCGGACACATGATCTAGATTTCGTGCTGATCACCGGGGACTTATTTGACCTCGCTGAACATCAAGAACTCGAGCGCTTTCAACGGGTCATCAGCACCTTGGAGAAACCTTGCTTCATAATCCCCGGCAATCACGACCGCCGTAATCCAGATCGTGGGGATGGACTCACTCGGCACCAATTTGCTCGCCTTTTCAACCCGCAGGTTGAAGCCCGACCAAAGGACCCCAAAGCGCAGGCTGGCTATTGGTCCATTACGGTCCATCCTCATATTCAATTGATTGGGCTGGACTCAACGCGAGATAAGGACTGGGGCGGCGTCATCGACTCGGTTCAGATCGAGTGGCTCAGAAACGAGTTTGCCACTCACGCCGACAAGCTGATCATACTGGCCGTTCATCATCCCTTCCACGCCCTGGCCCCTATCGACGAGCACCCCGATTGGGGCAGATTCGTGTGCGATAATGGCCCGGAGATGCTGGCCCTGCTTGACGATTACCCGCAGGTGAAGGTCGTCCTCGCCGGTCACCATCACCTGGCCAAGGCGGAAACCTTTGGTCAGCGGATTCATCTCGCGTGCCCCGCGCTGGTCAGCTATCCCTGCGCCTATCGAACTCTGCGTCTTAGCCGCCAAACCGAGGGGGATTGGCAAATCGAATGGCAAACCCATATCGTCGCTGACGAAGCCACCATTGCAGACACCCGCCAGCGAATGCTCAGCACATGGATAAGCGAAGGCTTTGAACCGGGTTTTGTAGAGGAGTACGCTCGCCTCGCTCTGGGCAGTCAAACTGACAGGAATGGAAATGCACGCCTGTAAGGAGTCTGATTCTACGGCTCATACCTTAGACCAAGCCATCTACTACTCATTCTCTTCCTCCCTTTTGTTGCCGGGAGCGGGATTGGGACCCCGCTTCCGGTGACCTTAACAAGAAGAGGTATGAAGGATCATGAAGCCACGAGAAAGAGTGCTGTTAGCACTCAATCACAAGGAGCCGGACAAAGTGCCCATTGATCTGGGCGCGACCAATATCAGCAGCATGGTCACCGATACCTACCAGAATCTCAGACGGCACCTAGGCATGAAGCCGGATCCAGACCCCGGAGATTTCCCACAACCGGCAGGGTACTGTCTATCCGATGCCAGCCTATTTGAGCATTACCAGGTTGATTTCCGGCCCGTCACGATGAAGAGAGCGCCGCGCTGGGTGGCGACCAAGACGCTGCCCAATGGTGACTGGTACAACGAGTTCAATATCCGGTGGAAGAAGAGCCTTTACTATTACGATGCCGTCAACTATCCGCTGGCTGATTGTACGGTAGAGGATTTAGATAAGTACGTCTGGCCTGATCCCTATGACCCAGAGCGAGTCGAGGGATTGAGGGAGCATGCCAGGAATTTGTATAAGAACACGGATTATGCCATCGTAGCCGATATCATCTGTCGTGGCCCGTTTGAACACGCCTGCAGGTTACGGGGCTTTGAGCAATTCTGCCTGGATCTCGCGTTGGATGCCAGATTTGCCAAGGCTCTATTGGACAAAGCCACCGAGTTTATCATCGGTCTGTGGGATGCCTATTTGGGGGCGGTAGGCGATTGCGCACAGGTAGTATGCCAGGGGGAAGACCTGGGCATGCAAAACAGCTTAATCATCTCGTCGGAAACATACCGGAAGCTTATCAAGCCACGCCACCAACAGATATTCGGTTTTATCCACTCCAAGACCGAAGCCAAGGTCTTTTTGCATTCCGATGGCTCTGTCTATGACATCATCCCCGACTTTATCGAGGTAGGGGTAGACATCTTCAACCCGTTGCAGTACAGCGCTGCGAATATGGACCTTCCCCGGCTGAAAAAGGAGTTTGGCCAAGACCTCTGCTTCTGGGGGGCCGGTATTGATGTTCAGCAGGTACTGTACAATGCCAGTCTGGAGGAGATAGAGCAGGAGGTGCGGCGAAATATTGAGATTATGGCCCCAGGCGGCTATGTCTTTGCGCCTACCTACAACATACAACTGGATGTGTCACTTGATCGTCTGGACAAGGTCTATGAAACCGCTCTCAAATACCGACAATATCCCATTGCTGTTGAAGGAGAATACCTTGGCTAAACCCAAGAACGTAATTGTCGCTCAGTCAGGCGGTCCGTCGCCGGTGATCAACAACTCATTGCGCGGTGTGGTCGACACCTGTCTCTCACTGCCGAAACACTTTGGTACTATCTATGCCGGTCACTACGGCATTGAGGGTGTTTTGAAGGAGGAGCTGTTGGACCTTTCAATTCAAGATAAATCGGAGCTAGCGTTGCTGCGGACCACCCCGGCGCAGGGAGCCATCGGCACCTGTCGATATAGACTGGGCCCGGATCCAGAAGGGGATCTGAAACGGATTGTCGAGGTGTTCAATGCTCACGATATTGGCTACTTCTTTTATATCGGTGGCAATGATTCTATGGACACGGCCCATAAGGTAGCCCGGTTGGCTCACGACTCTGGATTGGACCTGGTAGCCACCGGTATCCCCAAAACGCTTGATAACGATATTGGTGACGATAAGTTCCGCCTGATTGACCATACCCCCGGTTACGGAAGCGTGGCACGGTTTTGGGCACTCCAAATCCGGAATCTCAACGAGAATAACAAAGGCCAATGTTTATTCAGGCCGGTGACGGTCATCCAAGCTATGGGACGCAAGATTGGTTTCATCCCGGCTGCTGCTCGACTGGCCGACCCCGAGCGGGAGATGCCTTTGCTAATATTCTTGCACGAGGCGGGACACACGCTGGAGGAATTGGCTGACCTGGTTAACGACATGCTTCGGCAGCGAGGTCGCGCCATAGTTGTGGTCAGTGAGAGTCTCGAGGTAGGGGATTTGGGGGTGCTGAGAGACGCCTTCGGCCATCTGGTCATGGGCGCTACCAGAACCACCGTAGCGCAAATTCTCATCAATTACCTCAATGACGTAGGATTGGCTACCCAGGGCGTGGCGGTGTGCGATATTCCTGCTCAGGATCAGCATCATAACATCTTCTATGCTTCCACCGTCGATCTTGATGAGGCCTACAACTTGGGATGCTATGCGGTATTCATCGCTTTAGAAAAGGGTTCTGGCTATATGGCTACCATCCTGCGTGAACCCGGTCCAATCTATCGGGTGCGCTACGATAAGGTCCCTCTGGAATTAGTGGCCAATTCCGAACGTGAATTCCCCCAGGCTTGGATCGCACCTTGCCGAACCGACGTCACTGACGACTTCGTACGCTATGCTCGCCCCCTCATCGGCAACGAAATGATCAGCGTGCCTTTGATGAACGGGGTCCAGCGCTTCGCCCGCCTGAAGCCAGTTTTTGCCGACAAGACACTGCCTGCGTATACACCTATGAACTATCGTTGAGCTGCGTGCAAATATGGAGCCGAAAGTTGAAGTCGCCGTCGTGCAGATGGACACAGCCCGGCTGCAGGCAAGCAAGGATTGAGCTAGAATGGTCAAGTATGTGTGCCAGGTTTTCGGGAACGGCACTGCTGACTTGCTCGTCTCTCTGGAGCTGGTACAGGAGGAATGATAAACATTCGCAGTCTATTCAAATCGCGCCAGGACAGCTTCGTCAGGTTGTTGTTGGATCAGGCCTCTCTTACCCTCAAGGGGCTGAAGCTTCTCAAGACTTACATGCAGGAACAGAATCCCTCGGTCGCCCAAGCGATTATGATGACCGAGAAGGAGGCCGACGAAGTGCGCCGTATTCTGATTGACGAGTTGCTGCGCACATTCATCACCCCTATCGATCGGGAAGACATTTTTGCCCTCTCGCGGGCCATTGACGATGTACTGGACTATGCTTACAGCACGGTTGACGAGATGGAGATCTTGAAGGTGTGTCCGACTGCATACATGCAGCGTATCGCTTCATTGCTGCGTGACGCTGCCTACGAGATTCACCTGGGGGTGCAGCGGCTTGAGGATCATCCCCGCGTAGCCAGCGAGCACGCCCAGCGGGCCAAGGCACTTGAGAATCGGGTGGAAGATGTCTATCGCGAAGCGATAGCCGATTTGTTCAGCGGTCCCCAAGATGTGGAGCACATAGTACAAATGCTGAAGATGCGGGAGGTGTATCGCCATCTGAGCAACGCCGCTGACCGGGGGGATGAAGCGGCTAACGTCATCGCCGACATCGTCG
>DAOUMD010000157.1:0-6920 GCA_034412795.1 Anaerolineae bacterium | reverse complement strand
CGATTTCGCCAGACTTCGGAAGTTTCGGAAGATGATTTTGCCGCTAAATCGACTGAATAATCCAGGCAACTATGCTGGCAAAGGCGCTGTTGTAAACTTCCGAAGTCTTTCTCCGACAAGCTGCTAGGGCAAAAGGCCGGGATTTGCCAATCCCTGGTGAGCAAATAACTATGTACCTGTTTGCGCCGAGATGTACTACAATAATTGCGTATGTGAAACCAGGGATCAGGCAGGGAGCCTTATGAAAATCACTGTCTTTGATGCACAGGGCTTACGGGAGGCCCAGGCCGCGGATTTGCCGGCGCTGCTGGCCTCCAAGGACGTAACTATTTGGGTTGACATAACCGGACCAGGTCAGGAAGACGTGCGCGTGCTGCACGAGGTGTTTCGGGTTCACCCGCTGGCCATTGAAGACATCACCAACCAGGAACAGCGCCCCAAAGTTGAGGAATACCCCGATCACCTGTTCCTCATCCTCAACCCAATCGGCTTTGCGGATGGAGACATCGACTTCCGCGAACTGGACGCCCTCATCGGCTGCAATTTCGTGGTGACGGTCCATCGCGTTGAGGAACCGATCATCGCCGAGGCTCGGCGGCGGGTGCCACCCCAGGTTGGAGGGCTGCGCATGTCGGCCAGCTACTTGCTTTATGTGATCATGGACAGCGTCATCGACGGTTACTTCCCGATCCTGGACACCCTGGGCGAAACCATCGAGGAGATCGAGAACGAGGTACTCGAGGCACCGCGCCAGGCGACCTTGGAAAAACTGTTCCACATGAAGCGTGCCATGATCGAACTATGGCGGGTGGTATGGCCACATCGCGAGATCCTGAATGTACTGCTACACCACAAGCTGCCCTACATCGAGCAAGAGGTGCTGCAATATCACCTGCGTGACGTTTCCGATCACTTGATGTGGTTGGCTGACATGGTGAATACCTCTCGTGATCACCTGAGTGGTATCACCGACCTGTATATGTCGGCGGTATCGAACCGGCTCAACCGGGTCGTGAACCGGCTGGCGATCTTCGCGCTGACGGTGGGGGTGCTGACGGTGGTGGGTGGTTTCTATGGTATGAACTTCGTGAATACGTGGCCACCCTTCGGTGCGCCGTGGGGGGTGCCCTTTGTGCTGGGCATGATGGTTGTGTTCACCGTCCTGCTGTTGGGAGTGTTCCGCTGGTTGGACTGGTATTGAGATTGCCTGTTTGCCAAAAAAGCCGGGATGAGAGGCTAGACGAGGGGCAACTTTTGCCGGTCCCGCCACCTGATCAGGATAGGACCGAACAGGGGAATGCCGAACAGCCAGGGGACGGTGAGCACGTGCATAATGGTCCAGTAATTCCAGTATTGGCTCAAGGGGCCCAGTTTACCCCAGGTTAGATCCCGCAGCCACCAGCGCCAAACGACGAAGTAGTTGACGATGGACAGTTCGGCGGTCAAGCCAAAGAGCAAAGCGCGCCACAGGGTGGCCGGCGTGAGATAAAGTGCCGCCAGCGGCACCAGCCACATGGGATACCATATGCGGAAGGTGCGGCCCAGTATGAATTGGCTGAAGTAGACCAGGAATCCGGCTGTGACCAGATTGTGTTTGCCCCGCCATAGCCGCAGGGTGAACCAGGCGTAAAAGAACAGGAACATATAGCGGCCTGTGGTACGCGGCAGGGTTTCAGCTACCTGGCGCGGAATGATCTCGCGCAGGATCATGCGCAGGCCGGAAGCAAGGGCAAAGCCGCGCCGGGTGGTCAGCATTTTCATTACGCCCTGCAACACCTCTGGAATTGGCCCGAGGGTGGAGTAGGCAAGATAAAAGAGCGCCAGGCATGTGAGTGCTATTGCCAACCCCTTGAGGATGCGCCCACGCCAGGTAGGTTCACGCGTTAGCAGCGCGACTCCAAAGAGGGGGATCATGAGCAAGGCGGTGGTTTTTACCAGAACAGCCAGGGTCAGAGCCAGTGTCGCCCCCCACCACAGTCTGCGCCGCCAGAGAACGATGCCTAACACCATCAGGGATATGGGAAGCATATCATTATGGCCGTTGCCGGGTCCTTGCATCAAGATGAGCGGGTTCCAGGCGAAGAAAACGAGAGGGGCTAACGACGTATGTTCTGGGCTTGCCCTGGTGCCACCCGGCGCTGCGAACCAACCGATGAGGATGGCACACATTAGATACGCCAGCAGAACGATCAGCTTGAGGCTGATAGATCCGGGGACCATATCCGTAGCGCCCAGGCGGAGCGGGACCTGCACCAGCATCTCCCACACCGGCCCGTAGCCGGATGTCCAGTCCCCAAATTCTCCGGCAAAAGCGCTATAGGGATCGTCCGGAAAATCACTGGGAGGCGACAGCATGGGGCTGGCGCCATGAACGGCCCAGATGCGTCCGCGCAGCACGTAGCGGAAGAGATCGTTGGCTGTGATGGGGTAGAGCCAGACCAGCGTAAAACCGAAAAGCAGGCCGAAGGCCAGGACGAGGGTTCTGGCCTTATCAGGCGTGGGGCCCGGCCCAGGCAAACTTCGCGCCAAGTGTAAAGCCTTCCAGAAAAGGTAATAGAGCAGCAGGATGCCCAGGACGTAGATTGAGGCCAACCAGCGGTGGTCGCGTATAAGAATCTCCAAGTCGGCGGCCGGGCCGCCCGCCTGGGTATTGGAGATAAGGGGGAAGGCTATGACGTACACCAGGTAAATGGCACTCATAGCCAACCCAATGTAGGTGAGCCGGACTATGGCTTTGAAAGAGGTGTCTTCCATGTATCGAATTAGGCTCCTCCAGAATAAGGCCGCGTCCAAGAATAACTTTGTGCATTTTAAAATATTTCACTCGGAATTTTGGCCTGAAAATAGAAAGTTATTTCTGGACGCTTCCTAAGGGCTCTCGTTACACATCTCTTATGACGTCCAGCAGTACACCAAGGCAGAAATGAGTCTATAGTTAGTTTTGCTCTGAGAGGATTGCCAAATCTACGATTTAGGCGCAAAGGACCGGGATTTGCCAATCCCTGGCGAGCAAATAACTATGTATCTGTTTACGCCGAGATGTATTAGTATTTCGCTTGCATTTGAGGAAGTTATTTTATTCCCAATCCTTAGCTGATTCAGATTGGAGCAAGCGCCGTTTCAGTTTACGCGCATGTGGGTCATTGGATGCGCCACATGTAGATGTGATCTTGCATTGAGCCGCCGATACCCGCCGCAAGGAGTTTCCCATCGGGGGAGAATGCGACTCCCAGTGCCTTCTTAAAAGCGTCGGGGGCTACCAGTGAGTGCAGCAGGGTACCATCGGCAACCCGCCACAGGTGGACAGTTTTGTCATCATATCCCCCAGTTGAAGCCAGAATATTCCCGTCCGGGCTGAAGGCGACGGTATAAACGCCTTCGTTATGTCCTTCCAGGGTGCGCACTAGCGTGCCGTCGCTCACCCGCCACAGACGTATTTTACCATCTACCGATCCTGAAGCCAGAAACTCTCCATTCGGCGAGAAGATCACACTATTGACTCCACCACCGTGGTATATTCCCTTGCTGTCAGGCTGTGCTTCTTCTTGTTCCTCCAAGGTGTGCAGGAGCAAGCCATCGCCCACCTGCCACAGACATAAGGCTTGATCTGCTTTGGATCCAACGCTACCCGAAGCCAGAAACTCGCCGCCGGGGGAGAAGGCCACACTTTTGACGGCATTGGTGTGTCCTTTCAGAGTCCGGACCAGGCTGCCATCCTGCCATTTGCGTAGATTTATCCACATGCCCACGCCCACGGCCAGTAATTGGTCAAGGCCGGAGGCAAAAGCCAGACTGAAGATTCGGGCATCTTCCTGCCAGGAACGCAGCATTGCTCCATCGGCGAAACGCCACAGGTCCACCGAGCGTTCTGAGGCCGTAGTCACCACAGGCGTGCCCTCATCAGGCAGAAAGGCCAGGTCGATATATGCCCTCTCGCCCAGCCTCCGCACGTGTTTTCCATCAGAGGCTTGATGCACAAAGAGCCCACCGGGTCCGTAAGTGTCGCTGGGAAAAACCAGGTATTGCCCGTCTGTCGAGAAGGCAAGGCACCCCGGCGCACCGGTACTAGAAATTTTCCACACGACTTGTGGTTCCAGTTCTGACGCCGTTGCTACCGAGGTCGCCTCGGTCTGCTTACTTTCTTTGCCACGAAGCCGATCAAAAAAACCCATTGCGTTTCTCCTTTCAAATATGCAATGTAGGACTGACATAGGTGATCCGGGGTTGATCTACCAATCCACTGCTTTAGGCGTTACCGGCGTTTATGCGCCCTTAATAACGTCCAGCCCGCCCATGTAGGGTCTTAAGACGTCGGGCACGATGACGGTGCCGTCCGGTTGCTGGTAGTTTTCCATGACGGCGATCATGACCCGGCCGGGGGGCAGGCCGGAGCCGTTGAGGGTGTGGACGAATTCAGGCCGGGCTTTGGGCTCGCGGCGGAAGCGGATGCCGGCGCGGCGGGCCTGGAAGTCGGTCACGTTGCTGCACGAGCTGATCTCCATCCATTCGCCGCTGCCGGGGCTCCAAGCTTCGATGTCGTATTTTTTGGCGGCGGCGAAGCCCAGGTCGCCGGTGCACATCTCGACGACGCGATAGGGGATGTCCAGTTGCTGCACCAGTGCTTCGGCGTCGGCCAACAGGCTCTCCAGTTCGTCGTAGCTGGTTTCGGGTGTGGTGAATTTGTACATCTCCACTTTTTCGAACTGGTGGACGCGCTTGATGCCGCGCACGTCGCGGCCGGCGCTCATCTTCTCGCGGCGGAAGCAGGGGGTGTGGGCCAGCAGCCGGATGGGCAATTGGTCGCCATCCAGGATCTCGTCGCGGTAGAGGTTGGTCAGCGGCACTTCGGCGGTGCCGATGAACCAAAAATCGTCTTCGGCGTCGTAGTACATGTTGTCGCGGAATTTGGGCAGGTGGGCGGCGCCGATCATGGCTTCTTCGTGGACCATGACGGGCGGATAGATTTCGGTGTAGCTGTGGTCGCGGGTGCCGACGTCGATGAACCAGTTGATCAGGGCGCGGTGCAGGGCGGCGCCGGTTCCGTTGAGGACGTAGAAGCGGGTGCCGCTCATTTTCACGCCGCGCTCGAGGTCGATCAGGCCCAGCGTCTCGCCCAGGTCCCAGTGGGGCAGCGGCTCGAAGTCAAACTGGCGGGGTTGGCCCCAGTCTCGCACGATGACGTTGTGCGACTCGTCGGGGCCAACGGGTACGCTGGGATGAGGCATGTTGGGCACCCACAGTTGCTTCTCTCGCAGCTCGGCCTCGACCTGGCGCAACCCGTCGTCGAGTTGGGCGATTTCATCGCCGATCTGGCTCATGCGTCCCTTAAGGGCGTCGGCTTCGTCGCGCCGGCCGTCGCGCATCAAGGCGCCGACTTGTTTGGAGCCGGTGTTGCGCTCAGCGCGCAGCGCCTCGACCTCTTGGAGCAACTCGCGTCGCCGGCGGTCGAGTTCGAGTATCTCGTCAATGGGGGCCTCGGTGTTGAGATTAACCAGGGCCTCTTTGACCTGGTCGGGGTGTTCGCGGATGTATGTGATGTCGAGCATTGTAAGAGCCTCCTTGAAGCGTGAAACGTGATGCGTGATGCGTGAAACGTAAAACGTGATCCGTAATTCGTCAGCCCCATTGGGGAAACGTGAATCCTCTTACGCAATACGTAGTATGCAATACGCATCACGCTTTACGCTTTACGTTTCACGCATCAATCTATTTCCGATTTTTCTCCATCCACTGCACGGCGTAATCAACCAGCGGCCGTTGGGGGACAAATCTGGCGGTTGCAAGGCCGATGCGGCCCTGGCGCTCCAGGCCGGTATCCCTGGCGAAATCTTCGCCGATTTGCTTCAGGTCGGACTCGTCCAGATCGACGTCTTCAAATTGGGTCCAGGTTGGATCTGTATTCTCGGTCTTCAGCGGTGCGCCGTAGGTGATCAACCGCTTGCCGGGGTAGTCGGCGCGATACTCTGCCAGGTGCAGCGAGGTGTTGTTGTCGTGCCCCACGCCCAGCAGCAGCACCCAACCCTCGCGATCGTAGATGCGGGCCAGGGGTGATCGTTCGCCCAGGCTCAGTTCAAGTGAATGCCCTTGGGTGATGGCGGTCGCATCTTTTCCCCAGGCGGCAAACGAGAAGTGGGGGTGGAAGCTGCGCAGCACGCCCCTTTGCTTGCGGAAACATTCCGGGATGGCGCCCATGCCCCGGGTCGGCGTCAGGTCGGGATCGTAGGCGGGCATCGTCTGACGGATTGTCTCCCACCAGGTTTCGGGGACGGGCGGGTTTTCCCACCCGGCCGGGTCCGAGAGATGGGCCGAGTGGGTGGGCATGACCAACGTCCCTTCCGGCCCCAATACGTTTTCGAGGGCGAGTATGACGGCCATGGGGCCGCCATTCACCCAGCCCAGCGCGCTCAGCGAGGAATGGACCAAGAGCGTCATCCCCGGTGTCACCCCCAGCGCGGATAGGTCGGCCATCAGTGATGTCACGGTCACCGGGCGATTCCCGGTGCGTTTGATGATTTGTGTTTCGGTCATAGGTTTTGTGTGTTTGTCCTGTGAATTAAGGTCGTAAAACGTAAAACGTAAAGTGTAAAGCGTAAGGGTGTGGTTAGGGAAGTGGGATGTGTTGTAGTAGGTTGTTCAGTTCCTGTTCATTGGATGGGTTTGGTTGAGCACCGTCTGGATCAACGTCGTATAGTGACCTCTCTTCGCGGAGGGTGCGCCCGCGCTGTTGGGGGACCATGGTCAGCAGCAAGCGGATGATCTCGGTGAGTAATTGCAGACGATGGTCGATGACAGCCTCAGTCAGGGTGTGACGGGCTTTCCAGTACCAGTCGCGACTCTCGCGGGCTGAGCCCAGCGCGTATTCGTAAAAGCGAGCCCGATCTTTGTAAGTACCACGAGAGTACCCTTCGGCCAGATTGGCG
>DAOUMD010000156.1:0-29832 GCA_034412795.1 Anaerolineae bacterium | reverse complement strand
AGGCCATCAAAGATGGGGGCGAGGTGATCGGGAACCGGACCAAGGTGACGGTCAAGAAGAACAAGGTAGCGCCGCCGTTTCGGGTGGTGGAGTTTGACATTATGTACAACGAGGGGATATCGAAGGTCGGGGATGTGTTGGACATCGCGGTGGATGAGGGGATCGTGGAAAAGCGCGGGTCCTTCTATTCGTATGGCGAGACCCGCCTGGGCCAGGGTCGCGAGAACGTCAAGGAATTCCTGCGTGAGAACCCCGACCTCACAGTGGAAATCGAGAACCGTGTCCGCGAATCGGCCGATCTCACTCTGCTTGAAGCGGAACCTGACCAGTCGAAGGACAATGGTGCCCAACCTCCCCCCGAAGAGGCAGTCCTTGAACTGGAATTGATGAAAGAAGTGGCATGATCTGCAATACCTGCTATAGACCCATTTGCGTCTCGGTATACTAGCGAAGCTTTGCCTCAAACCGCCCAGTTGATGGCTCACGGATGAACACAGATTTACACGGATAGGATAACAATTTGAAATATCTGTGTTCATCCGTGAACATCCGTGAGCCAGGTAGTGTTGACGTTTGCGCACTCCCAGAGGTGCATTTCGTTATTTGTTGCGGGGTTCTCAGGCGCAAAGACTCAAAGTCAACACGGCCTAATTTCTTGTCTCGTTTGTCAGAGATCTGTCTTATGAAGATGTCTAGAGACCAGAGTCGGAGAAGACGGGGGCCAACAAGTTATCCACCGGCACGAAATCATCTGTGAGGATGATACCTGTCCCTTGCCCCAGATAAGCCTGCCACTCGACCTCCGAGAGAAAGTCGTTGCGCAAACTAGGCGCATCACTTGCTGAGACCACGTCATCGCCGATAGGCATTGGGTGCTGTGCTGCGACGATGACGAACGTCTGTCGGGCCACGGTACCAAGGTCTCCCCCGATGGGCGCGACGTAAACATGGTTGAAAACCTGCCCTAGCGTGGAGACATAAGCCCGCACAAAACGTCCCTGACGCCCATCTATCACGTTGACCATGTAAAAGCCATCCTGAGTCAGATGGTCGACAACCAGTTGGTTAAACTCCATCGTGGTCAGGTGATAGGGAACTGAAAAATCATTGAAAGCGTCGCCGAGAATCAGATCAAAACGACGTTCCCGAGGGACATGTGCCAGGTAGCGACGTGCATCTTCGTTAACGCTAACAATGCGCGTGTCGCGTGGCAGAGCCAAATACTCATAGGCCGTCTCAGTCACGCCGGGGTCAATCTCGGCTACCTCAATTTGACTGTTGGGATAGGTCACCTCAATATAGCGGGGAAAGGTGTAGCCTCCACCGCCGATGAAAAAAGCCGATATAGGCTCTTCTGGCGGGACAACCCCCTCCAAGACATCGCGATAGATGCGCTCGTAACCGTAGCGCAGGTCAGTCGGGTCTTCGAGGTTGACGTAGCTATGCACCAGCCTGTCAAGAGTGAGTACCTGTATGAGAGGATCATCGTCGTCGGGATGCACACGGATGCAGAAATAATTTGTTTCGCGCAGGCAGCGGCTGGCCAAGATCCCTTGCGACCAAACCAGGAGCGAAAGCCCACCATAGACCAACAAGGCGACGAGGCTCACCGCCGTTAAGCGGCGACTCCCCCAACTTACAACCAGTCCCATTACAAATAAGAGACCGGCTACGCCCCACACAATCGTGCGCGTGCCGAACTCGCTGATCAGCCAGAAGCCGGCCAGAAAGGTTCCGGCAATGCTACCCGCCGCGCCTGCCGCATAGATTCGACCTACCACGTTGCCCGTCTCATTCAGGTCAGATAGCGTAAGTTTGACGACTACCGGCGAAATGGTCCCCAACAACATAGCCGGCAAAAGAAAGACGATGGCAAAAGCCAGCAGCACCTGAAGCATGACCGGCACTGATAGGTCCGTGATTGTGCCTGTCACTTCAATCGTCCACAGGATACTGGCGCTGGTCAACGCTGAAAGTATAAAGAGTACCACCAAGGTACCTCGCGATGCAAAACGGTCGGCCAGCAAGCCGCCAACGTAATTACCCAAGCTAATTCCAGCCAGTATCACCCCAATTATGCTTGTCCAGGTGTATAGAGAGACGCCCAAAATCGGAGCCATCAATCGTCCAGCGACCAATTCGAGGACCATAATCGCCCCCGAGGAGAGAAAAACTATCAAGTTAGCCGACCAGGCGGGAAAAAATGCTTGCTCTTCTTGTTGATATGCTATTTGCACCTCAGTCCCCCCTTTTGCATAAGAGATTTCAATGCTATGATAGCATAGCCTGAATTAAAATGCGAAGTAGATTCGGCATGGTTCATTTTGCCAAGAGAAGAGGTCACTTTTTCGCATAGTCTATTGTTTTTTAGTGTTGGTTTGGTAGTGGGTTGTGAGTGTAGTACTATGACTATGCGAAAAAGCTTTCGCCTGCGACAATCGCATCCAACCTTTGACCAATCCTCTCATTTCCCCTAAAATTAGACAGTCGTTAACGCTCCTTTTCGGCTTTGGCCCGGAGGCTCCATGACTACCCCCATGCGCCGCCAGTACCTGCAGATAAAAAAGCAGTACCCAGACGCCATCGTCTTTTTCCGGCTCGGCGATTTTTATGAGACTTTCGACCAAGACGCCGAGGTTGTCGCCGACGTGTGTGACATCGCACTCACCTCCCGGCCGGTTGGCAAGAATCAGCGGATACCGTTGGCAGGTGTGCCCTATCATTCCGCCGATAGTTACATCGCCCGTCTCATCTCCGCGGGACACAAAGTAGCCATCGTAGAGCAAGTAGGAGGCGGTGTATCCAGTCACCTGCGCAGCGGTATGAGCCGTGGTGGCGGCGAGAAGGCTTCTGGGGATCAGGCGCGGGGACTCGTTCACCGCGAGGTGGTGCGTGTCGTTACACCCGGAACCGTAGTGGAGCCGACTTTGCTGGACGATCGACGTAACAACTACCTGGCAGCCTTGTTCGTTGAGGGTAACCGGGCCGGCTTGGCTTACGCTGACGTCTCCACCGGCGAATTCGCCGCTACCCAGCTCGACGCTTCCGACGGCGGACGCGCCATCGCCGAGGAGCTGACGCGGCTTCAGCCAGCCGAACTATTAGTGCCAGACCAGCAAACTATTCAACTCCCCACACTCACAATGCCTTTGAGCGATCCTCAGTCTCCTGCCTCAGACCTTCAATCCTTGATCTCCAGCTACGACGCCTGGCGCTTCGACCTGGAAACCGCACGTCAAGTACTTCTCGATCACTTTGAGGTGGGTACATTGGACGGCTTCGGGCTGGGAGGCAAGCCGCTGGCAGTCTGCGCCGCCGGAGCCACCCTTCAGTACCTCACTGAGACGCAGCGCGGTGCCCTGGATCATCTGACGCACATCGTCACCTATTCCACTAACAACTTTATGACCCTTGATGCAGCCACGCGTCGTAACTTGGAATTGGCGCGAACCTTGCGCACTGGCTCGGTGAAGGGGTCTCTATTGGGTGTGCTCGACCTGACAGTGACACACATGGGCGCTCGGCTACTCCGCCACTGGTTGCATCAACCCCTGCTCGACCTGGAAGCTCTCAACCAACGCCTCAACGCGGTCGAGGTTTTGGTTGAGAGCACCTCCATTCGAGCAGAGCTGCGTGCCGCTCTAAAAGGCGTGACCGATCTCGAGCGACTTGCTAATCGAGCCGCCCAGGGCATTATCCGACCACGTGAACTTCTGGCGCTGCGCGAAAGTCTGGAAGCCATCCCTCCTCTAAAGAATGCATTAACAGCCGTAAACACTGCGAAACCTGGCTCATCAGCGCCGGCCGGGGAAGACGTTCTTTCTCCTCTACTGAACGCAATCCAGGCAGGACTCGACCCATGTCCGGAAGTAGTCGATCTCATCAGCCAAGCCATCTCCGATGATCCAGCAGCCACCTCCACCTCGCTCGGCATCATCCGGCGGGGATTCTCGACCGAATTGGATAACATATTGGTCGCCGCCCGCGACGCCAAAGCCTGGATCGCCAACCTGGAACAGACTGAGCGCCAACGCACCGGTGTCAAGAACCTCAAAGTCGGCTTCAACAAAGTCTTCGGTTACTACATCGAGGTCAGCAAGAGCAATCTGGGCGCAGTACCAGATGAATACATCCGCAAGCAGACGCTGGTCAACGCCGAACGCTTTATCACGCCCGAATTAAAAGAATATGAGTCACTCGTTCTCAACGCCGAGGAGCGGCAACTGGAGGTCGAGACGCGCATATATCGGGAGGTGTGTGCCCAAGTCGCCGTCGCCGCCTCCCGGCTGTTGGCAACAGCACGCGCTGTTGCACAGCTCGACACTTGCGTTGCTCTGGCCGAGGTCGCCGTGCGCAACAACTACGTCCGGCCCGAACTGGCCGATGACACCCAGCTAAAAATTATCGCCGGCCGCCACCCCGTCGTCGAGCAGGTGGCACTGAGCGGCACCATTGACCCCTTCGTCCCAAATGATGTCCATCTGTCGGACGAGGAGCTAGTCCTGGTCATCACTGGCCCTAACATGAGTGGCAAGTCAACCTACTTACGCCAGACAGCCCTGATCGTGTTAATGGCCCAGATTGGCTCCTTTGTACCGGCCGACGAGGCACGCATCGGACTGGTGGACCGTATCTTCACCCGAATCGGGGCCGAGGATATCATTCACGCTGGCCAATCCACCTTCATGGTCGAGATGGTGGAGACAGCCAACATTCTGCACCACGCTACGCAGCGTAGCCTACTCATCTTGGACGAGATTGGGCGCGGCACCAGCACCTACGACGGGATGTCAATCGCGTGGGCAGTCGTAGAATACATTCATAACCACCCTAACCTTCGAGCCAGGACTCTTTTCGCCACCCATTATCACGAATTGACAGATCTCCCCAATCTGCTCCCCCGGGTGCGCAATTATAACGTGGCCGTCACTGAGGAAGGTGACGAGGTGGTCTTTCTGCATAGAATCGTACCCGGCGGCGCTGATCGCAGTTATGGTATTCACGTGGCCCAATTGGCTGGATTGCCACGTCCAGTGGTCAATCGCGCCCAGGAGATACTGGCCGAGTTAGAGCGAGAAGGCGCGCATGGCCCGGTCCCATCCAGCCATCCAGCACCGGCGGCCCGGCAACTCTCTCTCTTTTCTACCGAGCCTCACCCTGTGATTGAAGCGTTGCGCCAGCTCGATGTGAACAGTCTGACCCCACTGGAGGCCATCAGCAAGCTGTATGAGTTCCAGGGACAGGTGGAAGAAGAGGAATAATACCAACGAACCCTGGGTCGTAGACGTCACAGCATAAGCATGAACTGATACCCTGAAGGGATGGGGAACCTATGTCTCAGCCAATTACAAGAATTTTCCGTATCCTGATAATTGTCGGCATTCTGCTGGCAGCCAGCGTCGCCTGCAGCACCAGACGGAGCGCCACACCAGCGGCGGGTGGGCCAAGCGTCGTTATCACCGATCCTTTACCTGACCAAACGGGGCCGGTTGGAGAGCCACTCACGGTCGATTCCACGTCAACCGACGAGGATGGGGTTCAGCGTGTTGAACTGTGGGTGGACGACACGCTATACCGCGTGGACTCGAATCCCGATATGAGTTCGCCCTACATCGTGTCACAGTCCTGGCAAAGCGATGTGGCTGGCGAGCACATCATCGTGGTCAAGGCCTTTGACGGTCAAGGAACAGAAGGCCACTCACAGCCAGTAAACATCACTTTGGGAACAGAAACACCGTCTGCCACGGAGCCTGCACAGGTAACGCAAGCATCACCCACCCCCAGCACGACACCGAAACCTACGCAGACTCCAACACCGGCTTCAACCTCAACCCTGCCCCCCCAAGCGCCTACCAATACACCGGTTGTGACCTGTACCCCTCCACTTTGCAAAGCCGATGAGGTATATTACTGCCCAGATGTCTGCCCCGGTGGGTGCGGTACGTTATGCGCGACTCCAACTCCGACGGCGACTCCCCCTTCCTTCGATCCGACCGGAATCGAGACACACCAAGTTTTTAAATCCGTGTGGGAACAACCGGAGGTAAGAGACTACGTGGGGTACCCAACCAAGGCGGCCATCGACGGCCGGAACTACGCCAGACAATACTTTGAACGTGGCTACCTCTATTGGTGGGATCAACCCGACGACGACTATGGGTTAATCTGGTCTGTGGAGATCCGCCAACCCAGTGCACGGCGGGGCTTCCGCTGGACCGGCCCTTACGAGGACACTTGGGACGGGGGAGATTCTTACTCGTGTGACGCAGCACGAGCCAATCCCGACGGACCGATTCGTGGCTTTGGCAAGTTATGGTGTGACAATCCCGAAATTGCCGAAGCGATTGGAGCCGCTCGTGGCTCGGAACAAGGAACCGGCGACACAAACAGCTACGGCGTGGTGCAATTCTTCCAGGGTGGGGTGATGCTTTACAGCCCCTTGGATCGCGAGGTTTGGGTACTCTTCAATGGAGGCACCTGGCAACGATACGCTAACTAGGTTGACGACAATGTAAAAACCGCCCATCCTCCTTGAGACATCGTGAGGACAGGCGTAGGCGCGAGCAAAAATATTTGGTAGAACGCCAAGCAAATAAGATAATACTCCTAGCGCTTCAGGCTATCGGCGATCATCTTCTCAATGTCACGCTGCTTCTTTGCCTTATCGTTGTCTTCTATCGCTGCCTGAAATGCCAGTGCCATAAGCGTCGGAGTCGGTTCATCCGCTTGCACTTCCGGCTCTGGATCGGGTGACTTCCTCTCGACCTCGACGAACTCCTTCATACTCAAGTCAACTTTGCGTGCCTTGCGATCAACCTTTAGGACTCTGACTTTTGCTTTGTCCCCAATAGACACAACTTCATCAGGTGAGCCGATATAGCCTTCGGTCAGTTCCGAGACGTGTACTAATCCATCACGCCCCGTTCCAATGTCGATGAAAACGCCATAAGGCTCAATCCGGGTAACCGTACCTTCAATCACTGTGTCGGGTTTCACATCCCTAAAGCGACGAGTCACAGGCCTGACCATCGTCAAACTAATTCGGCCACGCTTCTTATCTACCTTCTTGACCCATATCTGCACTTCATCGCCTACCTGCACAACATCGGTCACTTTTTTGACACGGCGACGCTCCAGCTCGGAGATGTGGACCAATCCATCCTGGGCAATTCCCAGATCGACGAAAGCACCAAAATCCGTGATGCTTTTGACTTTACCTTTCAATTCCATGCCTGGCTCAAGATCTGAAATTGATGCGGGGAAGGACGCCCCTTCAGCTTTGCCGTCGCCCTCGGTCTTTTCCTCACTGCCCGCCACAGTGACCGACAATTCTTGCTCACTCATGAATAGCCTCCCTAGTACAAATGCACATACCGCAAGATTATACCACCCGCTCCGGTGAATGGCAAATATTTCAAGTTTTTTTATCGCTGAAAGCCAGCCCCAAAGTCTCATTTACCAATGTTGCCAAATTGTGGTAAAATGAGGTTAGAAATCGTTAAAGGCGTTACTCAAGCTGAGACGCAAGACAACGTTCGGGACGGGACGGACGTGCGCAAAGACGGCATTAGAAAACCCAGGTATCCTATTCCTTCTCGGAGGCTTAACACCTCTAGCATCCTATGGATGCGATATGGACTTGTAGCCAGCCTTGCATTTCTAGCCATATTGGCGAGTGTACTCACCCATCCTATCCCTGGCTCGGCGGCAGAGCCCTTAAATGAGACACGCGTGCCTCCTTCGCCTACTCCTGTGCAAGTTACCCCCCCTCCAACAGGACAATTGACACAGACCCAGAGCTGGGTGCTGCCTTTTGCTGGAGGAATCCTCGTTTGGGCAGCAATAGCAAGCATTGCCCTATTGGTTTTGGCAATGCTCTTGTTCCTGTATGTCCGACGCCGGCGACGTCCGGCTCGTCGTGGTCCCTTGCAGATATCATCCGTGCCGTTCCTCAAATCCACGGATGGCAATCTTTATTTCCGTCTTGACAAGCTCAGCAAAGATGGACTGATCATCGGTCGGGGCAGACACGGCGTGGATCTTATAATTGAAGAAGCAACTCCAAATGTCAACACAGTATCCAACCGGCATGCTCGTATCTATTACAATGCGACATATGGCAATGTCATTATTGAAGATCTACATAGCACGAACGGGATTTTCATTAATGGTCGACAAGCGCCACATAGAAACTTGCTCAAAGACGGCTGGGTGATTGGCTTAGGCAGCGTCACGCTGACATATCACGATGGCGAATCAGACACCGGCCCCCTCGACTGACAACATTTTAGGAGAGCCTACAGTGCAGGCAGAATCCTCTTCCCCCCGACGGGGTCCTTTTGTAGATGACCGTCCCACACAGCGGATAGTACCGCCTAAGGATGGCTTTCGAGCGTTGCCAGAGGGTGCTTTGTTAGGGAGTGAGACCTATTACGTGACAAGCATCCGTTCTGAAGGCCACGACTGCAACGTGTATGGCATAGAGGAGACGCGGCCCATCTTCCCCTGTCCCAATCTGAAATGTGGTTACCTGGAGAATCCAACCGGTAAGCAACACTGTGCCGCGTGTGACACTCCGCTGAATGGTGTGATGCCTATTCACCGGCGACACCAACTGCACGAATATCGAGATTCTTCAGAGGTGGCCACGGCTGCCCATATAGCAAAACTGGACCTGAAACATCCGGGGCTACTCCTTTGCCACTATTTTGTGGAACGGCCTTACGGAGACAAGGATCGATACTATATGGTCCTGCCAGACCCTATGCCGATGCTTGCCAGCAATGTGGCGTTGCCCCAAAAGGTCGCTCGCGTACTAGACTGGGGTAAACAACTGGCCGACGCGCTGGCTTACCTACACGCGCACAATATTGGGTGGCAACAGATCAGCCCTGACCATATCGCGCTGCGCGAGCGCCAGGCTATGTGGCTAGATTTCAGAGCGGCCCAGCCACTTTCGTCGGACAAAGCCAAGTCAGTACAGCAGAAAGCGCAAGACGTGTTCGGTCTGACAAACGCTGTGCTGTACTTGGCCACGGGCAGCAACAACACCCAACTATCCCGCGCAAATCTGCCAGAGGCGGCGGGCAGCGTTTTTGAACGAGTCTTGGACACGTGTGAAATAACGACGGCTGAAGCCTTGACCGAAGCCTTTGGTGAGGCAATGACTACCATCCGTCGTCCAACTACTCTCCGCCTGCGCGTAGGAAGACATACCGATGTCGGTATGGTCCGCGACTTAAACGAGGACAGCGTACTCACATTGGAATTGGACCGCGTGCATCGCTCGATCAGCCGCCCCATCGGCCTATACGTCGTGGCCGACGGTATGGGCGGCCACGCTGCTGGGGATGTAGCAAGTGGCCTGGCCATGAACACAATGGCGGAGAAAATGGCCACCCATTTGTTGGTACCCCAGCTCAGCAGCGACATTGACACCGAATCCTTTGATGCACAGCTCTGGCTGGCAGATGCCGTTCAGGCCGCCAATTCAGCGGTATACACCCATCGGCAGTTGACCGGTACCAATATGGGGACCACGTTGGTTGCTGCGCTCTTGATCGGCGATACAGCACACATCGCCAACGTCGGCGACAGCCGAGCTTATCTCATCGCCAATAACGACAGCATTCGCCAGATCACAACTGACCATTCACTGGTCGAACGATTGGTTGCCCTGGGTCAGATCAGCCCAGATGAGGCACGCATCCATCCACAACGTAACGTTATCTATCGCACTATTGGGGACAAGGAAGAAGCCGAGATCGATTTCTTCGTCGAGAAATTGAATCCAGGCGACAGCCTGTTGCTGTGTTCCGATGGATTAAGTGGAAAAGTGGAGGACGCCGAGATCTGGCAACTTGTTAATCGCGCTCGGTCTCCACAAGAAGCCTGCGAACAACTGATCCAAGTCGCCAATGATAACGGGGGCGATGATAACATAACGGTGATTATTGTCCAGGCAAGTGCGTAGACGCTAGATAGCAGACCCCGGGCAACAGACTACAGATGGGTTCACTTGAGCTGATGCGAGTTTGTGCATTGGGCTATTATTTTCCTGGCATTGCCTAGATGAGGGCTCACGAATGGAAAGCCTGATTAATCGCACGCTCGGCGCTTACGATCTGACCGAAGAGCTGGGTAAGGGCGGCATGGCAACCGTCTATAAGGCATACCAGCCCAAGCTGGAGCGTTGGGTAGCTGTGAAAGTCCTGGATCCGGCCTATATCACCGACGACTCCGATGCACTGGCTCGTTTCCGGCGCGAAGCCAAAGCCGTAGCCGCCTTACGTCATCCTAATATCTTGACCGTCTACGACTACGGCGAAGAAGAGGGCATGGCCTATATTGTTATGGAGTACGTGGAACGGGGGACTCTCAAAGATCGGCTTAAAGGAGAGCCCTTTGAAGCACAACGAGCGGTGGGACTTGCCATTGGGGTAGGACGGGCACTGGCCTTTGCCCACGAGCAGGGCATCATCCACCGAGACGTAAAACCAGCCAATATTCTATTGCCTCGGGAGGATTGGCCGTTACTCGCCGACTTTGGCTTGGTCAAGCTTCAACAAGCACGCCATGCCCTTACGCAAGCCGGTATGATCTTGGGCACCCCCGACTACACCTCCCCAGAACAAGCTCTGGGCGAAACAGCCGATCATCGCGCCGATATCTATGCACTGGGTGTAGTTCTGTATGAAATGGTAACCGGGCAGTTACCTTTCCAGGCGGAGAAAGCTTTTGACGTACTGCTGATGCACATCAACGAACCCCCTCCCAAGCCGCATGAGCTCGTCCCGGGCACCATTGAGATGTTGGAAGACATAATACTCAAGGCACTGGCCAAAACACCTGCCGAGCGTTATCCTGATATGCAAACCATGATTACCAGCCTGGAGGCTACATGGGAGATGCTCCAGATGCCTGCACATCTGGCATCACCACTGGCAAACGATACCATCCACCACGCCACACTGCAAATAGACTCAGTCCAATCATATCTCAAGGGTCCTCGCTTCGTCGTTGCCGCCACTGGCTCTCTACTGATCATACCCAAAAAAGATGATGTACTGATTGGCCGGGCCGATCCCAGAGGAAAGGTTGTGCCGGATATCGACCTTGCCACATACGGAGGTGGAACTGCCGGTGTCTCGCGACAACATGCCCGTCTACTACGCAAAGGCGATGACTGGATGATCGAAGACCTGCACAGTACGAATGGCACGTTCGTCAATGATAAACATATCCCCCCCTCTGAGCCCACACCATTGAACGACGGCGATAGTGTGCGCTGCGGCCAGCTAATGCTTACCTTCCACACCGATGAAGCTGATTCTATTTGACATTGACGGCACTCTTATCTGGCCAGATGGTGCTGGTCGCGCGGCGATTAACCGCGCCTTGAGCGAGTTGTTTGGCGTCGCCGGACCAACCGACTCACTGCCGATGGCAGGCAAGACCGACTGGCAGATCATAACCGAATTGTTGATGGCCGTCGGGATCGACCAGAGCAGCGTTGACGCCAGCCTCCCTGAATGCTTCGAAGCAGTAGCCCGTCACATGGTTCAGACCGCCCAGGAACGGCAGATACGTGTCTGTCCCGGCGTTCCGGCGCTCCTCGGGTGGCTCTCCGTCCACTCCTCCGAGGCAATATTAGGCCTCTTGACCGGGAATTTGGCAACTACAGCTCCCGTTAAACTGCGCGCAGCCAACCTTGACCCCGCCCTCTTCTGCATTGGCGCCTATGGAAACGACGGACGCATCCGGTCACAATTGCCTGCGGTGGCCATCGACCGCGCCCAAGCGTTGACCGGTCACACATTTTCGGGTAAGGACGTGGTCATTATCGGCGACACTCCCGCCGATATCACCTGCGGAAGACATCTAGGGGTGGCTGCCATCGGCGTTGCTACCGGCCAATATTCACCAGATCCCCTTATCGCCGCCGGTGCAGATTACGTTTTCCCTGACCTGACAAATACCGACGCGGTCATTCAGGCCATTCTGCAAACCAACCGAGCTTTACACTGAAATCCCCAGAATCTCAGTCGGCGCAGAGCGGAAATGACGCCGATAGGCAGCCGTCTCATCCAATAGATGTTGCAGGCGTGATTGTACCTCTTGAGAATCGGACGAAGGCTCTCCACCGGCCTGAAGCGTCCAAGTATCCTCATCCGCGTCAACGACGTGCAGCTTTCCGAGCGCCGCCAACCATTCCAACCCAACCCGTGCGGTTACCTCGCGATGACCCAGGCCGGCCGCCAGACGCCGAATACTCACCCGGCCCCCTCTTGTTCGAAGATCATGCTTCACCATTCCCGACAAGCGCTCTATGAATACGCGAAGCACATCAGTCGTTGGCTCGAAGGCGAACAGGTACACTTTATCTGGATTCACGGACTGCATGGCCTGGGCTAACTCATCTGGTCCGGGAGGGACTGTCCAGATGACCAGCACCGGTGACGGGATCAGACCTAGTCGGTCGGTACCCCCCGCACCTTCAGTAACGCGTAGATCATTATCACCTTCCGCCCAGATGACAACCCCTGTTTCGGGCAGGCTGGCAAGTGCCTTTCTCGGATCGGCGTCAGCTCGTCGATCTACCAACACTGTTGTCGGCGGAGAGGAAGTAAGCGTCGTTGATTGACGAGGACGAGCATCGACCCATTCGACTTGTAACTGCGTTTCGCCACGGTAGTCACGCGCCCGCAGCGCATAAGCTAAATCAAACTCCCCCTCGGGCACCGCCTGACCGGCGCCCTGCCACCAGAGAACCGTCTGCTGTGTACCGTGTGCATCCGCAACCACCAAGCGGCGGTGTTCCCCATCACGCCCAATAAACGCGTCTTCTACGATCTTCAGGTCGTATGTAGCCAATTGCACCGGAGGGTTGCCCATGCCAAAGGGGGCAAGTCGCTCCAATTCAGCCACCAATTCCAACGAAAGCTGATCCAGGGGAACGTAGGAATCGATCTGAAGATCCGGTGAGGCAGCAGCGAGATCCCATTCCCTGGTCACCGATCGTGACAGAGATTTACGAAAGGCCTCCACGTTCGACGGATCAAGAGTCAGGCCTGCTGCACGCGGATGCCCTCCAAAACGGATCAGCAAGTCGGCAGCCCCCATTAGAGCAGTATGGATATCACAGCCGGGTACCGAGCGAGCCGAGCCACGTGCCACTCCCTCACGAGTAAGAGACAATACAACTGCCGGACGATTGAACTGCTCGGCCAGACGACCGGCGACTAATCCCAAAACACCGGGATGCCAACTGTTTCCAGCTACGACCAGTGCCTGGTAATCAAGCAATGATGGGTCACGCTCGATCTGAGTCAGTGCCGCTTCGGCAACTTGGGAAGTAACAAGCCGCCGTTGGTAATTCAGACCATCCATCTCGGCGGCCAGGATGCGCGCCCGAGCAAGATCTTGAGTGAGTAGTAACTCCACCCCTTTGCGCGAATCACCCATGCGGCCCATAGCATTCAATCGGGGGGCAATCTGATACCCGATGTGCCCTTCCGTTAGACCTTCTGGCCGCAACTCAGCTTGGTCCAGGAGTGCACGCAGGCCAACTCGTTGGGTCGCGCGTAGTGTCTCCAATCCACGCTGAAGCAAGTAACGCACGTCAGCTACCTGCCTGGCTACGTCAGCTACAATACCCAACGCTACCAGGTCAAGCAGCGCCTGAGACTCATTGTCAAGTCCAGTTTGCTGAAACAAGTACCCAATCAACTTGCAGGCTACGCCTACTCCCGGCAACTCACGGAGCGGATGACCGACCGCCAATCGTTTGGGGTTGACGATAGCCAACGCACGTGGCAACTCGTTGGGCAGGTCGTGGTGATCAGTGACGATCACATCACATCCTCGATCCGCCGCCCGCTCAATGGCAGCAAAGGCATCCACACCAGTATCGCAGGTGATGAGTAGCGAAGTACCTTGATCTAACACTTCATCCAGAGCAAGCAGCTTAATACCGTGTCCCTGGTTACGTTGTGGAACACGGTAATGTATACGCGTACTGTCTTGTGTTCCCACAGTTGCGGAGAGTTTGTGGAGTGATTCTACCAACAGTGCGGTGGCAGTCAGACCATCCACATCGAAGTCGCCAAAGACGGCAATCGTTTCACCGATTGCAAGACCACGCGAGATGCGATCAGCAGCCCGTTCCACATCAGGCAGATCAGCGGCGGAGGCAGGTATGTAGTAGTCAGGATCGAGGAATGCACGAGCAGACTCCGGTGTGGTGATGCCGCGACGCACCAGCGCCTCCGCCACCAGTGGATGTCCACCTACGGACTCGCACATTGTATCGGAAACCACGACAGGTTGAGGATCGATCCAGTTGGCCATATCACAGTTAATAGGCAATTTCTTGTACTTGACCCCAGTCCAGGTCGAAGTCAGGGCCAGTTTCGTCGGCGGGTAGCTGGCCCTGATCAACCTCTTCCACATAGTCGGCCAAGGGACCAGCGACGTTCCCGCGTCCACACAAGGACCGGTAATTGCAGAAACGACAGCGTTTCAAATCAACAGTAAGGGGCCAGACCTCATCCGTTGCCGACGATGAAGCAGAAGTGCCCCTGATGCGTTCATCAATTTCAGTAATGAGGGTGGAAAGAAATTCCACGTCAGCTTCATAAGTTGCTGCGTCATACGGGAAGGTCTCTGGAGTGTGGGGATATTCTGCCAGCCAGTAACACATTTCAACATCGCCGGGTTCAACACGAGCCTGGTCGATGAGAGAAGCCCCTGCCTGCACCAGTATCACCGGGTAAAGACGAGTCTGTAGCCGGCGAGCCAGCCACGCCCTTGAGGGACGCTGGCGATAGGTTTTCCAGTCAATTATCAGTAACGGCGGCCCATCCGCAACTGTCATCCCCTTTTCAACAGCACGCTTAGTATTGACAACGATAGCATCATACTGGGCGATCACCCGACATTTTGATAATGGGATTGACAGACTAACCTCTGGCATCACCCGAGCATTGTCGAAGGTAGGCACATATGCCAAATAAGCTTGCCACCACCGATGCAGATCCGTATCGTGTACCGAAGCAGACAGAGTGTCTGCCGGAATACCCAGCAGGTGCTGGTGGACAAGTCGATGGAAGTCACGAGCTAATCGAGCGTGGCGCTCCCGCTCACTGATAGGTTCCGCCTCAGGCGCAGGCCAGGCAACTTGGAGCACGTAGCGCAGTTGAAAGCGCCTCTCACAGTCTACATAGTCTTGCAGACTTGTAGCAGAGAACCGGAAAGATCTGGGTAAAGGCATTGGCAAAGTCGTCCTTCAACAGCAGTAACTTTATCCAGGTTTGGGTGTTTTTCCTTATGAAAAACATGGTTATGGACGAATTTCTCATAGTAGCTTCGTTTAATATGCAGAAACGTCGCTCACAAGGGCTCATAAGCACCTGGAGGTACTCATGGTTGACACGCAGAAGCTGGATGCCATGTCACCCACGCGTTGGCTAACGGTAGGCAACACGTTGGAGTCTAACAGGCGGCGAGTCAAGCAAAACAACACCAAATATGGTGTAATAGTCATGCAGAAGGAGGCCGGACTATGCTTGCACCCCACGACTGGCCTAAGCCAGTCAAACACATTCTATTGACCGGGGCAACCCTATTAGTAATCTTGGCTTACATTCTGCTGTGTGCTGGCAGCGTGTTCTTGACTGCTGCTCTGTTCTCTCAGATTAGCCCATAGCCAGGCATACATCAGCACGCCGCCAGCCACGGCGACATTAAGAGACTCGGCTTTACCTACGATAGGCAAGCGTGCCCACGTCTCCACGAGGGGACGCACGTCGTTCGACAGCCCGCGCGCCTCATTTCCCAACACCAGGGCCACGCCCCCCGCCCACAGCTTATCACCCCATATTTCACCTCGCTCAGCATCGGTGCCCACCACGCGCAATCGATTTTTCTGGAACCAGGCAAATAGCCCCGGCACATCGGATGTCCGCACCAGCGGTACATTGAACAGCGACCCCATTGTGCCGCGCACAGTTTTGGGATCGAAAGGGTCCACACAGGGCTCAATCAAGATCACGGCCGCTGCGCCAACTGCGTCCGAGGTACGGATGAGCGTTCCCAGGTTTCCAGGATCCTGAAGACGATCCAATACCACAACCAGACTGCTTCCGCTCACGCGCAAACTCTGTATTGACATCTCAAACAAGCTGAATGCAGCCACTATGCCCTGAGGCGTATCACGTTCACACAGCGTCCCCATCACCTTGGGTGAAACAGCCACCATCTTGACATCAGTCTGCCGGCCAATCTCCAGCAAAGCCACTGCCTCTAACTCGACCAACTGGCTCTCACAGTAAAAGACCTCAACCGGTCGTGCACCAGCGCCAAGTGCCATTTGCAAAATTGATGAGTCGTCCACCAAGAAACGACCTTGCCGCTGCCTATGCTTACGCTGCCGAAGCTTGCGAGCCTCAACCACACGCTGGTTGCGTACACTGGTGACAGCAATGGATTCGTTGCCCGACGACTTCAGGATGCTCCCCTCCAACTTAGCTCAATAGATTCAGATCTCTCCAGGTCAGTCTGTTTAATCTTGCTCTTCTTCCCCACGGGTGGGTGATTCGACCCAGGTAACAGTGATGCCTGGCTTAGGAACAGCTTGAACAGGCAGAAGCATATGAAAGGTACTGCCCGGGCAATTAATCTCGTCGTGACCGGGACTCTCGACCCAAAGACGACCACCGTGTGCCTCTACCAACCCCCTGGCGATAGGTAACCCCAATCCAGGACCCGCCCCTTTGAACTTCACCTTGCCACTGGAATGGAGTGTTGACTTACCCACTCTGTAAAATTTCTCGAAGACGCGTTCCCGATCCTCCGGCGCGATGCCTATACCCGTATCCCGGATGGTTAACTCCACAAACTGACTGGCGCCTGCCGGACCATCCTGCGCTGGATGGTCACCAGACACGGCGCGCCCCTCGATGAAGACTTCCCCATGATCGGGTGTGTATTTGATGGCATTATTCAACAAGTGGCTGAGGATCTGATGCAGCCGGCGAGGGTCCACTTCGATCGGCGACAAACTATCGAGGTCCCCTACGTGAACCGTGAGGTGGCGCTCAGCGATGTACGCAGCGTTTTGTCTAACAACTAAACTGACGAAATGCGACAGAGACACCTCCTCGATACGCAAAGAAAGGGCATTGGTATCAATAACTGACACATCAAGCATATCTTCGACGATAGCGCTCAACCGCTCAGCACCTCGCAAGATACCTTCCACGATGTGGCTCGACCCACTCACCCCATCCCCTTCCAGGCCCATCTCGTGCAGCATGTTGATGTAACCCCGGATCAAGGTTAGTGGCGTTTTCAATTCGTGCGCGGCAATGCTGATGAAATCAGTCTTGGCCTGCTCCAGCTTGCTCAGTTCGACGTTGGCACGAGTCAAATCAGCCGTACGATCCATGACCCTACGCTCAGACTCGCTGTGCAGGCGGGCGATTTCCGAGGCCAGCACGTCCTGCATCCGCTGGCTGGCCCCGAAATAGGAGCGCATTGCAATCTTGAAGATTCGGGAAAAGATCGGCTCGGTGGCTTCGATAAGTGCTAGAGCCTGAGACGCGGACAATTCCCCTTCCTTCAATTCCCCCCATATCACTTCTTTGAGGTGCTGCGGCTTTCTCAATAACCAATCCAGGGGCACCTCCTGAGCGACTGCCCGGTGCACAGCCTGGTCAATTGCAGAGTCAAGGTGATCTACCCTACCGGTGCGAGCTGTTTCCAATATGTTGTCAACCAAAACCATGTCAACTTCCCCTTGCTCGCATAGGGCAATAAGTGACTCTCGGTGCTCTTGAAGCCAAGCAGCTAGCTCAGGATGTCGCAATTTTAAGATTCTCTATTGGTTGTAGTATGTGATATAGTACTATGACTACGCGAAAGACTGATCCCCAATGGGCAAGGCCTTCTCCGGCGACAAGGAAATACCAGCCTTGTCGAGGAACGCACCCAAATCAGACAAAGCCCGCCGGGCATAAGCCTGATAGCGGTCCCTCTTGCGGCGCACCCGTTTCTCTAATGGTGGCAGCAACCCAAAATTGGCTTTCATCGGTTGAAAATCGCTGGGCTCAGCGTGGGAGATGTAATACAACAGGGCACCAATCATTGAAGTCGGTGGAAAGACCAACGCTGGTTTGCCTTCTAGATGGCGGGACGCGTTAATCCCAGCGACCAGCCCGCTCATAGCGCTTCCAACATAGCCTTCCGTGCCCGTGATCTGCCCGGCAAACCAGATGCAATCCCCAGGACGGCCAGTTGACTTGAAGCGGAGCGTCGCGTCCAGCAATGACGGTGAATTGATAAACGTATTGCGGTGCATCTGGCCGTAGCGCAAGAATTCAGCGTTTTCCAGACCAGGGATCATTCGAAAAACGCGCCTTTGTTCGCCCCAACGCAGATTGGTCTGAAAACCCACCATATTGTAAAGCGTGGCCGCCAGGTTGTCCTGGCGTAACTGCACTGCGGCGTATGGACGCCTACCGTTACGCGGGTCCGTCAGGCCCACGGGTCGCAGCGGGCCGAAAGCTAAAGCATCACGTCCGCGGGCACCCAGGACTTCAACTGGCAGGCAGGCCTCAAAGAAGCGCTTATCCTCCCGCTCAAAATCACGCAAGGGGATAACCTCAGCCTCCAACAGAGCCTCCACAAAGGCCTCGTATTCCTCCTCCGTCAGCGGGCAATTGATGTAATCCCCTTCGGCTTGCTCCCCCCGACCATATCGGCTGGCACGGAAAGCGATGTCCATGTTGATGGACTCGGCCTCTACGATGGGTGACATCGCATCGAAGAAGTAGAGTTGATCCTGTCCAGTGAGAGCGACGATCTCCTCTGCCAGTGCGTCCGACGTAAGAGGTCCAGTGGCAATGATGCACGGTCCATCGGGAATGTGGGTCACTTCCTCGCGCCGCAACTTTATATTAGGATGTTTTGAAATCCGCCCAGTGACTCTTTCCGCGAAGACGTCACGATCCACCGCCAGGGCCGCGCCCGCCGGAACCGCGGCTTCCTCAGCGCTAGCGATGATCAGCGATCCCAGCCGCCGCATCTCCTCCTTCAGCAACCCTGCTGCCCGGTCGACCGAACGCGCCCCCATCGAATTGGAGCAGACCAGTTCGGCCAATCGGTCACCTACGTGGGCAGGCGTGCCCCGGCCAGGCCGCATCTCAAAGAGCGTCACCCGCACCCCGCGTTGAGCTGCCTGCCAGGCTGCCTCACTGCCCGCCAGCCCTCCGCCAATGATTGTCAATTCACTATCGAACACTCACACACCCCATAAACTACCGATTAATGATGATGCTTCATAGTACCACGAAGGAAAGAGCACGTCAAACAAAATCGAGAAATCTCATACTCACCACGCGATCAAAAATTCCCCCTTGACTCTGAGACATCATGATGTTATAATATTGTCGTAGCTTCTTTGCAGGGAACTTCGGGAATACCACTCCTCTGATTGTCTACTTCTACACAAATTAAAAAGCGTGTTCATATTATTGGTCATCCTGATCCGACGTACGAGGACGCAATGAGACAGATTATCGACCGCACCAGTAAGCTCCCGCTCTACCACCAGTTGTACGAAATTCTACGCGGCAATATCGTGAATGGTGAGTGGCAGCCGGGTGATATGATCCCGCCTGAGTCTGAGCTGATCGAGCGCTACCAAGTCAGCCGCACCACGGTACGTCAGGTGCTGGATATGCTTGTCAGCGAGGGCTTGATCGAGCGGGAACAAGGGCGCGGCACGTTCGTGACACACCCGACGGTAGAACAGGGATTAGTGCGGATTATTAGCTTCACCGAAGACATGCATCAGCGAGGCTTCGAGCCGGGGACCAAAGTTCTTCTTTCAGAACTCGTACCTGCTCCACCGGATATTGCTGAGAAATTGGAAATAGATACGGGCGAGGAACTCACACACCTGAAACGCCTGCGCCTGGCGAACCGGGAGCCGATGAGCATTGAGGAGTCGTACCTGGTTCATCGCTACTGCCCCGAGGTGCTGGAGGGTGACTACGCATCGAACCCACTGCGCGAGGCACTGGAACGAGACTACGGCATCCGCCTGGTACGCGCCAAGCAGATGATTCGGGCCATCCTGGCACCACCTGAACAGGCCAGTACACTGGGGATCAGGCCCAGGTCGGCCCTGCTCTTAATCGAGCGGGTATCCTACTCACAGGAGAACCTACCCGTCGAGTTTCTACGCATATTCTATCGGGCTGATCGATACGTCTTGTATAGCGAGCTGCAAGGATAGCCTTTCAAGGCCCCCTGATGCAATGTCGGAGCATCTAATCTGGTAACTCAAGGCGGCAAGAGAAGAGAGGAAATCATGAAAGACTTAAAGGTCTCGGTAGGAGTCTGGTATCTGGGCGCGACGAGCGACCGCTTTGTAAAGGAAGGTTATCGCCCAGACCGAACCATGGAAGAGCGCTTTAAACTGGCTGCAAGCATGGAGGGAGTCGCTGGTCTCGAGATGCACTATCCGACGGAGGTGACAGACGAAACCTACAAACCTCTGAAAACATTGGCCGACGACCTGGGACTGAAAATCGTGCAGTTCTGTCCGCACTTGTGGGTAGATCGACGCTGGCAGTTCGGGCAGTTCAGCAATCCTGATCCGAACCTGCGCCGTGAAGCCATCGACTTAGCCAAGCGCACCACAGATATAGCGGCCCATATGGAAGCCGAGATCATGGTCTATTGGCCGGCCCAAGACGGTTTCGACTATCCCTTCCAGGCCGATCACCGCAAGCGGCTTGATGATCTGATTGAAGGCTTGGCCGAGTGGGCCGATCACAATCCCCAGCAGAAAGTGGTCGTAGAGTACAAAGCTTTCGAGCCGCGCACGCACAATATGCTGCCCACCATTGGCCACTGCATGACGGTCATCAACGAAATCAACCGCCCCAACCTGGGTGTCAACATTGACATGGGCCACGCATTGATTATGAAAGAGAATCTGGCCGAGTCGATTGCACTCTGTTGCCGCTATGGCAAACTGTTCCACACCCACTGGAACGACAACTGGAAACTGTTCGACGACGACGTGATCGTGGGTACCGTCAACTTGTGGGAGACGCTGGAAGCCCTTTTCTGGCTAGATGAATGGGGCTACGACGGCTGGTACGGGCTGGATCTGTTCCCCTACCGAGAGCCACCGGAGAAGGCAGCCGAGGAGAGCATCCGCAACCTTAAGTTTGGCTTCGAACTGCTGGATCGCGTGCCACGGGACGAATTGCGCGAGTGCTTCCGAACCTCCGATGCCATCAAAATCTCACAGTTGATGCGACGTATGCTGGGCGGATCGTAGGCGTTTGGGAGGTGCAAAATATGGACATTATCTGCTTAGGTGAACTTCTGGTTGATATGTTTCCGGCCGAGTTGGGCCGGAGGCTAGTTGAAGTCTCGGCCTTCCGGCCCAAGCCGGGTGGCGCGCCAGCCAACGTGGCTGTGGCCGCAACACGCTTGGGGGCACAGAGTGCCTTCATTGGCAAGGTAGGTGATGAGGCGTTCGGTCATCACTTGGCCGATATCCTGCGACAGGAGGGTGTAGACGTCCGCGGGATGCGCTTCGACGAAGAGGCACGCACCGGGATGGCTTTCATCGCCAAGCCGGATGAGAACACGGCCGAGTTCGTTTTCTACCGTAATCCTGGGGCCGATATGCGCCTGCAGGCGGATGAACTTGATCGCGCGCTGTTGCAAGAGACGCGTGCATTCCACTTCGGGTCCCTCAGCCTTGGCCAGGAACCCAGCCGCGGCGCAACCCTGGAGGCGGCCCGGATCGCCCGCGAGGCCGGTGCGCTTATCTCCTTCGACGTCAACTACCGCCCGACTTTATGGAGCAGTCCCAAAGAAGCTTATGAGCAGGTTATGGCTACCATTCCCCACGCCAACCTACTCAAAGTCAACGAGGTAGAACTGGTCCTTCTCGCCGGGAGTGAAGATCTGGATTCCGCCAGCAAGACCCTGCTGCAAATGGGCCCCGACCTGTGCGTGGTGACCTTGGGTCCCGATGGCAGCTACTTCCGGGTAGCAGAGGGCGGCGAATTCGTCCCCCCGTTCAAAGTGCAGGCCGTGGATGCGGTCGGATGTGGGGATGCATTTGTCGCTGGCCTGCTCTGCCAGCTTGTGGTCGGCGTCGACTGGCGTGCCCAGCTATCGATGGCCCGCATGCGTGAGATTTTACACTATGCCAATGCCGTAGGTGCCCTGACTGCGTTGAAGCAAGGCGTTATTCCCTCCCTACCCACCGCAGTTATGGTAGATGAGTTCCTTAGCCAACAAAACTAGAATAGGTGAGAAGTATATGTCTCAAACGTCAGACCTACAAGCGCTCAACGAGAAAGCGCGAGAACTGCGACTTGAAGTTCTCGAAATTACGAGCAAGGTGGCTTCAGGTCACGTCTCAAGTTCCTACTCCTCGGTGGAGATACTGGTAGCTCTGTACCAGGGTGGCGTCCTGCGCTATCGCAGCGACGAGCCCCACTGGCCGGAGCGGGATCGCTTCATTCTAAGCAAAGGGCACGCGGCACCGATCTTCTATGCGGTGCTGGCCGACGTCGGATACTTCGACCGCACAGAACTCGATGGCTTACGCACAGTCAACCGCCGGGCAGAGGGTCACCCGGTCCAGGACAAGCTGCCCGGTATCGAGACAACATCCGGCTCATTGGGTAAAGGTATATCGGTAGGGCTGGGGCACGTCTTGGCTGGCCGCTTGAACAAGATTGACTATCGCGTTTACGTACTGCTGGGCGACGGTGAGTGCCAGGAAGGCCAGATTTGGGAGGCAGCTATGGCAGCTTCCCACTTCAAGGCTGATAACCTGATCGCCATCGTGGACTATAACAAGTACCAAGAGAGCGGGCCTATCAGTCGCGAGATGGCACTGGAACCATTTGCCGAGAAGTGGCGCAGCTTCGGTTGGCACGCCGAGGAAGTGGACGGACACGATATTGGAGCAATTATCGAGACCCTGAAAGCTGTCCAGAAGGTGAAAGGACAACCATCGGTAGTCATCGCCCACACTGTCAAAGGCAAAGGTGTATCCTTTGTGGAAGCAGACTATACCTTCCACGGCAAGGCACTCTCAGCAGAGCAGGCCGAAAAGGCGCGGGAGGAAATCTTATGCAACTAGGTGAACGCGCGGGTCTCAAGCCCGCTAAGCGACTGCGCGAAGTGTTTGGCGACGCTATCTTGGACCTTTGTCGCGAGAATGAAAGAGTAGTCATCCTGGACGGCGACCTGGCCAGCACTACAAGGACCCACGACGTGCGTCAAGAATTCCCGGACCGTTTCTTCAACATCGGCATCGCCGAGAGCAATATGATCAGCATGGCCTCCGGGCTGGCGTCGTGTGGCTTTATTCCTTTCGCAACCAGCTTATCGTCGTTCATCCTCGCCAATGGGTACGACCAGTTGCGCATATCAGTCGCCGTTGCCAGCGTCAACGTCAAAGTCGTTGGCAGCCACGGCGGGATCACACTGGGGAAGGACGGAGCCACCGCCATGGCGGCTGAGGACCTGGCACTCGTCGGTTGTTTGCCTACGTTTGTGATCCTGGTGCCTTGCGATCCAGCTTCCATGCACAAGGCGGTGCACGCGGCTGCCGAGTACGTGGGGCCGGTATATCTGCGCTCCAGCCGGGTAGCTATGCCCCATATCTACCCGGAAGACGATTGCCCCTTTGAAATCGGGGTGGCCAACGTCGTACGCGAGGGGAACGACTTGACGATCATCGGCTGTGGGCTTATGGTGGCCGCTGCCCTGGATGCCGCGGCGATGTTGGCAGAGGAAGGAATCGAGGCGCGTGTCCTCGATATGCACACCATCAGGCCCATGGACGCCCAGGCCATCACTGCTGCCGCCAGGGAGACCGGCGCGATCGTAACTGCCGAGGAGCACCTGCTCCACGGGGGTATGGGCAGCAATATTGCACGCATTGTAGCCGCTTCCCATCCCGTGCCGATGCGTTTCGTCGGACTGGCCGACACCTACACAGACTCAGGGGAACCTGAGGCGCTGCTAGAGAAATATGGCCTCACCACACAAGACATCGTCACGGCTGCGCGCGAGGCCATCGCAGCCAAGTAAATGAGGAGCAATTGATGCTACTACAAGAGCTGTTACGCCTTGAGGCTGAAGGCAAACACATCCGCGTGGGTGCCAGTGGCGCCGGCTGGATGGGTGGCGGTTTCCTGACCCAAGTAGCGCACGTGCCGGGAATGGAAGTGGCCGTGCTGGCTGATGTCGACACACGCGCCGCGTGGGAGGTATTCACATCGACAGGCGTCGAAAGAGACAACATCGTCGAAGCCAATACGACAGGAGCCGCTATGGACGCCCTGCGCGCCGGCAAGCGGGTCGTCACCGGGTCCTATACCCTTGCCGCCCAGCTAGAGTCAGTCGACATCGTAACCGATGTCACACCATCACCCGCTATCGGCGCTGAAACCGCCTATGCCGGCATCCAGAACGGCAAAGATGTAGTGCTGGTAAACATCGAGGCCGACGTGACCGTAGGGCGGGCCCTGAAAAAACTGGCTCAGGATGCCGGTGTTCTCTACTCGGTATCATCCGGTGACGAGCCTGGTTGCCTGATGGAGCTCTACGACTTCGTAGGCAGCCTGGGCTATGAACTGATCGTTATTGGCAAGGGCAAGAACAACCCACTCAACCCTGCAGCTACGCCGGACACGGTGGCCGAGTCCGCCCGGCGCGCCGACAAGGACCCCTTCCAGGTAGCATCCTACGTCGATGGCACCAAGACTATGTTCGAGATGACGTGTGCGGCCAATGCTACCGGTTGCCTGCCGATGCAGCGCGGAATGACCGGCCCCGAGGCGACATTGGAGACCGTGTCTGAGGTCTTTGCCCTGGAAGAGGATGGTGGCATCACCAAATTCCCAGGTGCGGTGGACTTTGTGCAGGGCGACTCTATGGCAGGCGGCGTCTTTGTCACCGTTCGGGTAGAGGACGAGCGCATCCGTGGCGACCTGCAATATCTCAAAGTGGGTAAAGGCAAATACTTCACCTTCTTCCGCCCCTATCATCTCTGGTTCCTGGAAGCGCCGATTTCCATCGCCCGGGCTCACCTCCATCGTCACGTGACGCTGGCCCCGCTGGACCGGCCAGTGGCCGAGGCGATGACGGTGGCCAAGCGGGATCTCAAGCCCGGCGAGCGTCTTGACGACTTTGGCGGTTACACCTTCCACGGCGTGATGGACCGGGCCGAAGTAGCCCGCGAACTGAGCGCCCTACCTGTTGGCCTGGCGCCAGGCGCCGAGGTGGTTCGCCCTGTTCCGGCAGGCCAAATGTTAACCTGGGAAGACGTAAGACTGGACGAAGACAGTATCGTAGTGAAGCTGCGTCGCCAACAAGATGCGTTTTAGATTGACAGAGCCGATATATGAGAGGTATGGCCCAAAGAAATAACACGAGAGATGTTTCGTGAACGCATTGCCTTTCTCGTCTCGGAGATCAATACACCGTGTCCTGGCTGTGGGTGACGTCAACGCCGATCTGATACTCACCGGTCTTTCGACATTGCCGCAGTCAGAGCAAGAAGTCCTTGCCACGGATTTCGAGGTAGTAATAGGCGGCCAAACAGGTACGATTGCCAGGACACTGTCCAAACTCGGTGTGAACGTGACGTTTGTAGGCAAGGTCGGTGAGGACACATACGGCAGAAAGGCTATCGAACAGCTCAAACATGATGGAGTCAATCCCTCCGGCATCATCGTCGATCCTGGCGTGAAGACAGGGATCACTGTCGTGCTTAGCACTGGCTCGGAGCGCACATTTGTCACCTTCTTGGGGTCAATCGGCGAGCTACGTCGATCGGACATAGACAGGAAGCTATTGCGAGGCGCCAATCACATACACGTTGGCTCCTACTACCTGCAGAAAAACCTGCGGCCTGAACTGATGGATCTCTTCCGGGAAGCCAGGGAAACAAACCTGACCACTTCGTTAGATCCTGGCTGGGACCCTGCTAACGAATGGGGCAATGATCTTTTCGATGTGCTCTCACTTGTCGACGTCTTCCTGCCAAACGAAGCCGAGGCCTTAGCCGTCAGCCAGACTGACACACCAGAGGAAGCACTGCGGGTGTTGGGTGAACATGCCCAGGCAGTTGTCATCAAAAAAGGGGCCAAAGGCTGCATAGCTAGGAACAAATACAAGACAAGCCATTGCCCGGCCTTCGATGTACCCATAGTCGACGTTACAAGCGCTGGCGACATCTTCAACGCCGGGTTCATCTACGCCTTTCTTCATGGATGGAACCTGGATAAAGCAGCCCAATTCGCAACCGCCTGCGGAGCTATTGCCGTTACGAAAGCCGGTAGTGCAGGTATCGTCTCTGGCGTCCAAGAAATTGACAGCTTCCTGGCATCAAGAATTCATCGTAAAACTGAAGGGACATAAAATGGAGAAAACTGAAAAGGGCAAACACACGCTTTCCGAAATCCTCAACCAGCCAACAGCCTGGGAAGAGACCATCAAACAGGTTAAAGCCAAAGCCGACAGAATCAAGGATCTGTTTGAGGATGTCGATCAGGTAATCTTCACAGGCTGTGGATCTGCCTTGAACGTCTCTTACGCATTCGCGCCTACTTTTCAGAAATTCACCGGCATCAGGACAAGAGTGGCGCCAGCAGCAGACATCAATTTCTTTCCCGATACGGTCTTCGCCAGAGATGGGAACACACTATTAGTGCCCATATCCCGTTCAGGATCGACTACCGAGGCAGTCGCAGCCTGTGAATCAGCCCGGTCACGAGACGTGAAGACTCTTTCCATCACATGCTATCCAGATAGCCAGCTCGCCCAGAAGGCTACCCAAACCTGTGTGTTGGAGGCTGCCAATGAAAAGAGCGTAACCACAACCCAATCGCTGACCAGCATGGTTCTGTGTGGCCAGGTGATCTCCGCCATCGTTTCAGACCGACCTGATTACTTGGAGCAACTCAGGTCATTGCCTACAATCGGTCGTCGTGTACTGGAAAGATTTCAACACCTGGGACACACGATTGCCGCCAATGGGGTAATCACCAAGTTCGCCTTCGTCGGCAACGGCCCCTTTTATGGTTTGGCCCGCGAGTGCCAACTCAAAATAAAGGAAATGGTTCTATTGCCTTCCGACTCTTACCCGGTTCTGGACTTCCGGCATGGCCCCAAATCAAACGTCGATGAACACATGCTGATCACCTTGCTGATGTCAGATAGCGCCAGGGAAGAAGAGATCCGGTTTCTCGAAGACATGAAAGACCTGGGCGGGCTAACTCTAACACTCTGCGATAAAGCCGATTCTGAGATCGAAAGAGTAACAGATTATCTGGTCGAAATCGGATCAGGCCTACCCGAGTTTGTCCGCGACATATTGTATATCCCACCCGTTCACTTTATGGCCTATTATAAGTCACTTTCGCGAGGACAGGATCCCGATAATCCGGCTAATCTCACGTACTGGGTGGCGCTGAAGGGGTAGAGACAAGCACACACAAAAAGCCGGGCCCATTGTTTCCAAAGAGACTTCTGGGAAAGTCAGCCAACACAACAACGAATTGGGAAAGGAACGAATTCTTCGCGCTCACCCAGTCATTCGTTTTATTCTAAATTTGTTGTTGTCTTGCGCCATAGTCACTTTCCGAGAGATCTCCAAAACATAAAGGAGGTGTCCTATGCGTATCGGAGTGTTCACCGCCCTGTGGGGCAATCTATCACTGGAAGAAGCCTTGGATAAGGCTGTTGCTGCAGGCGTGTCGGCTATAGAGATTGGGACAGGTGGCTATCCAGGCAGTCCGCACTGCCCAGTAGACGAACTACTGGAAAGCGAGGCAAAACGCCGGGAATACCTGGAGGCCATCACCTCACGGGGCCTGATCCTCAGCAGCTTCAGTTGCCACAACAACCCGGTTCACCCCGACTCGGAGACCGCCAAAAAGGCTGATGAGGACATCCGCAAGAGTGTGCGCCTGGCCAGCTTGCTGGAAGTGCCGGTGGTCAATGCCTTCTCTGGTCTTCCAGCGGGTGCGCCAGGAGATACGACGCCCAACTGGGTCACATGCCCCTGGCCACCGCAGTTCTTGGAGATGTTGGATTATCAGTGGAACGAGAAGACGATCCCCTACTGGAAGGAGGCTGGCAGGTTCGCCGAGGATCACGGTGTGAAGGTCGGATTCGAGATGCACCCCGGCATGCTGGTTTACAACGTAGACACGCTGCTCAGGCTACGTGATGCAGTCGGGCCGGTCCTGGGCTGCAACTTCGATCCCAGCCACTTGTTCTGGAACGGGGTAGACCCAGTAGCGGCCATTCGCAAGTTAGGCGATGCCATCTTCCACGTCCACGGCAAGGATGTCTACGCGGATCCGCTGAACGTGTCCGTCAACGGCTGCAACGACAACAAGCCTTATGACCGCATCGCCGAGCGATCCTGGACCTTCCGCACTATTGGCTACGGCCACGATTTGAAGGTGTGGAAGGACATTATGAGCGCCTTCCGGTTGATTGGCTACGACCATGTCGTCTCTATCGAGCACGAGGATGCCCTGATGTCAACTGACGAGGGCCTGGCCAAAGCTGTCGCAACACTTAAGGAGGCCGCTATCTTTGAGCCGCCGGGCGAGATGTTCTGGGCTTGATGCCTTGTAGACCACAAGATATGTCGAACCTCAGCAAGCGATTAAGCACCCAGGCGTGCCGCTGTGAAGAAGATCAAGCTTGACGAATCGAATTGGATAATAAGTCAAGGCTACCGGAAGAACATCTTATTGACGGGCGACGACCTGCAATGTGAAGGGGCTCTGGTGCAGGTAGTCGTCATTCCGCCCAACAGTGAGCTCCATCGCCATTACCACAAAACATCGAGAGAGTTTTATTACGTTCTGGATGGCGAAAGCGCCATGACCGTCAATGATACCGAGCAGATGCTTCGCACAGGCGACATGTTGATGATGGAGCCTTGGGATGTCCACGGCTTTCGGAATAACACCGAATGGGAGTTGAGGCTACTCGTCTGTAAGACCAATGCAAGCCAGAATGACATCTTCTGGTTGTAAGGCGGGAACATTGTTCCTTACTGATACAATTTAAATTGACGAGTGCTGAAAGATGTGCTATTATGAAGACGGTCGATAGATCTAGACCCGCATCTTTTTACTCCAGAGAGTCCCTGTCAAACACTTCACTGCTGGCAAACGAGACTCTACGTCCCTCCTTGTTTACTGCAAAATTCGTGTTCAATTCGTGTTCATGGCAACGGCGCATGAATCAAGTTTTTCCTCAAAAGCGGTGAGGACAAAAGACAACCCTACCAAGCCAGGCAGGGTATACGACTATGTCTGATCCCAGCCGACGTCACGGAAATCGTTGACTATCCCCAACCGGAGGAAACATCTGTGCTGCTCAGATCAGGAAAGGAGGTGGTATAGCGCACAACACGTTCAACCGAGGAAGTATGGCACTTCGTTAGGTGAAATGGTTCCCAAAAATGAGGAGGAAAAGTCAAAATGGCGAAAAGGATTATCCTGTTGCTGACACTCGCCCTCGCTTTGGCGGTGGTGGCCGCCCAGTGCGGTGGTGGGCCGGCCACTGAAGCTCCAGCGCCAGTTGAGGAGCCCGCCGCTGAGGAGCCCGCCGCGCCAGCGGTCGAGGAAGTGACCATTCTGTGGGCGCAGTGGGACCCAGCAGACTACTTGCAGCAAATCGGCAACATGTACGAAGAGGAGACCGGTGTCAAGGTGAACGTCGTCCAGGAGCCGTGGGGGTCCTTCGGTGACC
>DAOUMD010000155.1:0-2372 GCA_034412795.1 Anaerolineae bacterium | reverse complement strand
TGTAACGCTTGCGCCACGAAAGCGGTGTGAAGCACGTCTCGAATTTGATGTGCGCTTCCAGGTCGGAGATTCCCAGCAATTCCAGGCGGCGGAACACCGCTTGCCGGGCCTGTTTGATGAGTGCCTTCCAATCCTGATCTTCGCGCCCGTTCATGTGACCCACCGGAATGATGGCGATCAGTGTATCCTCGCCGGCTGGAGCCATGGCCGGATCGAGCCGGGCCGGGGCGTGGATGTACAAGCTGGGGTTGGCGGGGACCGTCAAATCCCGGCTGATCTCGTCGAAGTTGGCCCGGTAATCATCGGCCAGAAAGAGCGTGTGCGGGCCGAGGGCCTCGTACGGCTGATCTACCCCCCAGAAGAAGCTGATCACCGAGCACGAGTAGCGCTTCCGGGCCAATCTTTCGACCTGCCGATCAGGGGACAGCAGATTCTGGTAGACATACGGCAGGTCGGCGTTGGCGAGGACAGCGTCGGCTTCCAGGCGTTGCCCATTTTCCAGGATCACCCCTTTGGCGCGCTTGCCGTTCAGCTCGATTTGTTTCACCGGTGTGTTGAAGGCGAATTCTACCCCGGCCTGTCGGGCGATCTCCACCAACGCCTCCACCACGCGGTACATGCCGCCTTTGGGATACCAAACGCCGTGGGCCAACTCGGTGTAGGGCATCATCGAGAAGGTAGCCGGGGCCTCGAACGGGCTCAGCCCCATATACACATCCTGAAAGGTGAAGGCGGACTTCAGGCGCGGTTCGTTGAAGTAGGCCGCCATGTGGCTGTAATGCTGAGACAACGGCTTCAGGCTGAAGAGCAAAGGCAGGTTGCGCAGATTGAAGAAGTCGCCCGCGCTGCGAAAATCGCGGTTGACCAGGTGCCGCATGGCCTGGTGGTAGTGACGGTGGCCCTCGTCCACATAACGCAAATAGCTCTGGAAGCTATCTGGCTCAATGGCTTCTAATTGATCGTGCATGGCCTTCAGATCTGAAGTGAGCGCAAGCTGGCTGCCATCGTCGAAGACCAGACGGTAGGTGGGATCCACCCGCTGGAGGTCGAGCATGTCACGCAGTGAGGCCCCCAGGGCGGCGAACTCGTCTTCGTACACGTGCGGCATGATAAAGAGCGTTGGGCCGGTGTCGAAGTGATGCCCGCCGCGGCTGAAGTGGTCGCAGCGCCCTCCGGGACTGGTGTTCTTTTCGAGCACCGTGACGTGCAGGCCGCGTTGGGCCAGGTGGGCCGCGGCGGCGATTCCACCCAGGCCGGCGCCGATAATGATGATAGATGTTTGGTTCATAGTTTCACCTGACTGGTAAAGCGGACGAGACGGAGGCTGGCCGGCGATATTTGAGCGCCATCCATAGCGCCCAACCGATCATCTCCACCCCACGCCCGCAGGATTTACGTTCGGGGTATCGGGCTCGCAGGGCGCAGCCCTCGCGTTCGATACAATCGAGTACCCCCTCGAAGCGGTGGATGTAGGCATACCCGGCCATCCGGCAGCGCAGGTTTTCTACCTGGGCCAGGTAATCTCTGCCAATCTTGAAGCAGGCGCGTGCCTTGGGCACACGCTCCTTTACCCAATCCCGGTAAGCCTTGCTCTCCACATCCCAGGGGGCAATGCCGTTAGCAGCCACCACCTCGCGGGGGATGTTGTAATAACCCGCTTCGGCATCTTCCAGCGCATCGCGCAGCATGTGGGTAATGTGCGCCCCGGTGACGGCCAGGTAACGCATCTCACCATGCGGCGAGGCGCAATTGTGACCGATGAAGTAATGCAAGGCTTCTGTCACCGCCACGGCCAGCCAACGGGTATACTCGTTCAGCTCGCGCTGAGAAATAAGCCGCCCACGGCGGTTAGCGTCGAAGGCCATGACGGCCATCATGTTGCGGACGTAGGCCCGCAGCCCGCTGTTCTTATCCGTATCCTGCTGGATCAGGTTTGCCAGCAGGCACTCTTCTGGAGTCAGATCGGCCAGCGGCTCTCCGTGAGAGCAGCCATCCACCAAGGCCTGCTGGCGCTCCACAAAGGCCAGGCGCTCCGCTCGAGGGCGCGTCTCCTGATCGAGCCAATCATCCACCCAGCGGAAGTAGGCGTAGGCCCGGTAGGCATCGTCAACCAGCCCGTCATCCACAAGAAAGCGAATGGTGTAATAGGTCTGTTTGCTGGCGGCTCGGGTGATAGTTGCTGCCAGAACTGGGTCAGAAATGAGATGGGATTCCATGTTTGCCTCAACAATCTTCAACTATACACGTAACTACTTTGACAATGTCACATTAGACAAATGTTCTACACGAAACGGGGTTTTTCGGCTGATCCATGTTCATAACACGACATTTGCCGCCGAGAGCACCGGTCTCGGACCTGCTCGGAGCTCGTA
>DAOUMD010000154.1:0-16828 GCA_034412795.1 Anaerolineae bacterium | reverse complement strand
GTGGGAGGATGCTTGGACTAACCGCACCCCTAACTGGAAAACCGATTTATCTGGTTGGCTACGATGTCTGTAAAGAGTCTGGGTCACGATGTAGGTAAAGGATACAGTTACGGTTGAATAACCGTAATGATCAGCGAAATCTCGGTTGACAAACTGCTGGGCTACGCAATAGCAGTGACGACGCGCGGGGGGTGGCTTCCCTCGTAGACGGCAATCCCCATCTCGTGTTTGAGCAGGTAGCCCAATTGGTCAATGCCTTCCAGCAGGCAAGTTTTGCTGAACTCCTCTATGGGAAAGGTAACGCCCCGCCCGTCGGGCAATCGCAGCGTCTGCGTCCCCAGGTCAATCGTGATCTGGGTGTCGGGTTCTTCCTCGACCAGGCTAAACAGTTGGCGGTGGGTTTCGGCGTCCACGATGACCGGCAGCAGGCCGTTTTTTAAGGCGTTGTTGCGGAAGATATCGGCAAAGGAGGTGCTGACGACCGCCCGAAAGCCGAAGTCCGTCAAGGCCCAGGGTGCGTGCTCGCGGCTCGACCCGCAGCCAAAATTGTCGCCGGCCAGCAAGATGTGTGCCCCTTGGGCTTCGGGTTGGTTAAGCGCGAAGTCGGGCTTGGGATCACCACCAGGGTCATAACGCCAATCGGCGAATAAATTCTTTCCCAGTCCGGCCTTGCTCGTCGTCTTTAGAAAGCGAGCCGGGATGATCTGGTCGGTGTCGATGTTCTCTACGGGTATGGCGATGATTCGACTGGTTAAGGTTTCAAATGGTTTCATCGTGTATCCTTTTGGCAAGTAGCAAGTAGCAGGTGGCAGGTAACAGGGAAAGGGTGTCCCTTATTTAGCACGTCCATCGATTACGGCCTGACGCAGGTTGTAGAGCTTTCCACCGATTCTTCGGTATTGGGTATGGAAGTGCCGGAATCGGTCGGGGCGTAATGAACCAATTTCATGCAACAGATTTGACCCCCTGCGCACCCTCGTCCCCTGTCGCTTGCTACCGACTACCCGCTTCTTGCTACTTATTACCTCTTACCTGTTACCTGTTATCTGTTACCTGTCACAGTTTACGGGCATCGGTCACGACGCCGGTGATAGCCGCTGCGGCGGCGGTTAGGGGACTGGCAAGGAAGGTGCGCCCTCCTTTGCCCTGCCGTCCCTCGAAGTTGCGGTTGCTGGTGCTGATGGCATACTGGCCCGGCTCAAGCTGGTCACCGTTCATGGCGATGCACATGCTACACCCCGATTCGCGCCACTCGGCGCCTGCTTCTTTGAAGATTCGATCTAAGCCCTCAGCTTCGGCCTGGCGCTTTATACCCTGTGATCCGGGCACGACCAGCATTCGCACTCCCTCCTTAACCTTACGGCCCTTCATCAGTTCTGCGGCCTGGCGCAGGTCGGAGATGCGAGAGTTGGTGCAACTGCCGATGAAGACCACGTCGATGGGGTGCCCCAACAACGGAGTCCCGGGGATGAGCGCCATGTAGTCCAGGGCTTTGATGATAGTCTGGCGCTGGCTCACGTCCGGGATCGTGTCCGGGTTGGGGATAGGAGCGGTGATTGGAATGCCCATGCCCGGGTTGGTGCCGTAGGTGATCATCGGCTCTAGCGCATTGGCATCCAACGTCACCGAGCGGTGGTAGGTAGCTCCTTCATCTGTGGGCAGTGCACGCCAGAGAGCGAGAACTGCTTCCCAATCAGGTCCCTGTGGTGCGTATGGTCGACCGGCCAGGTATTCAAAAGTCGTGTCATCAGGAGCGACAAGGCCGGCGCGCGCACCGCCTTCGATGCTCATGTTGCAGACCGTCATACGCTCTTCCATCGAGAGGGCGCGGACCGCCGGGCCGGTGTACTCAAGAACATGGCCTGTGCCGCCGCCCACACCGATCTGAGCGATCAGCGCCAGGATGATGTCCTTGGCCGAGACGCCTGGCTCCAGGCAGCCCTCCACACGAACCTCAAAGGTACTCGGCTTAGCTTGCAGCAGACATTGGGTGGCCAGCACATGCTCGACTTCGCTGGTGCCGATGCCGAAGGCCAGCGCGCCGAAGGCTCCATGCGTGGCCGTGTGACTGTCGCCACAGACGATAGTCATACCGGGCTGAGTCAATCCCAATTCGGGGCCGATGACGTGGACGATGCCCCGTGTGGGGCTGTTCGTCCCGTGCAGCGGGATTCCGAACTCCTGGCAATTGGTCTCCAACTGGGCGATCTGGCGCGCGGCCATATCGTCCGCTGAGGACAGATCCAGGGAGATGGTGGGAACACTGTGGTCTACCGTCGCCACGGTTTGTAGCGGACGGCGCACCTTCAGACTTCTGTCGCGCAGTCCCTGAAAAGCCTGAGGTGAGGTGACCTCGTGTACCAGATGCAAGTCAATGTAGAGGACGGCTGGGCTGCCTGCCTCCTCCACGACCACATGGCCATCCCATATTTTGTCGAATAGGGTTCGGGGTTGGACCGTCATTGCACTAACCCTCGACACTCACTTGCCGCTCAATGATACTCACTTGCTCCTCCCGGATAGCCAACATTTTGTTGAGCGCACTCAGGTAGGCACGGGCGCTGGCGACGATGATATCGGTACTGGCACCGTGCCCGCTGAAGGTACGGAAAAAGGGCATCCCAGTTTGGGGATTAAGGATCTGATCGTCTTGGCCGTTGTGAGGCTGGATGCGGATGGTCACTTCACCCACCGCATCGATTCCCTCGGTAACGGCCTTGACGCTGAATTCGGTCAATGTGTTCTGCACACCCACGATACGGTTGATGGCCTTGTAGACCGCATCCACCGGCCCGCTTCCCAGATCAGCATCTTGATAGACCTCGCCGTCAGGCCCGGTCAGGCTGACGGTGGCGGTTGGGATGCTGTGGTCGCCGCACGAGACCTGGATGTGATTTAAATGCCAGGTTTCCGTTGGCTGGTAGATTTCATCAGCGATGATGGCTTCGATGTCGGCGTCGGCCACTACTTTCTTCTTGTCGGCCAGCCGTTTGAAACGTTCGAAGGCGGTATTGACCTCATCGTCGCTCAGATCGCCGTAGCCCATCTCACCCAGACGGACGCGGAACGCGTGCCGGCCCGAGTGTTTGCCCAGCACCAGTCGGGAGGAGGTCAGCCCGACCGTCTCGGGTCGCATAATCTCATAGGTAAGATGGCTTTTGAGCATACCGTCCTGGTGGATGCCCGCCTCGTGGGCAAAGGCGTTGGCGCCCACGATGGCTTTGTTGGGCTGGATAGCGATGCCGGTGTAAGCACTGACCATGCGGCTGGCGCGGGTGATTTGGATGGGATCGATGTTGGTACGCAGATTGAACACTTGAGGACGCGTGTGGATGGCCATCACAATCTCTTCCAGTGAGGTGTTGCCTGCGCGTTCGCCAATACCGTTGATGGTGACCTCCACCTGGCGCGCGCCAGCCTGGACGCCGGCCAGCGTGTTGGCCGTGGCCAGCCCCAGGTCATCGTGACAGTGAACCGACCACACGGCCTGGTCAGCGCCAGGGGTGTTCTCGATCAGGTATCCGATGAGCCAGCCGAACTCCTCCGGCGTGGTGTAGCCGACGGTGTCGGGGATATTGAGGGTGGTAGCACCAGCTTTGATGGCTTCACCCAGCACAACAGTCAGGAATTCCGGATCGGAACGACCGGCGTCCTCGGGGGAGAATTCGACATCGTCGCACAGGCTGCGAGCGTAGCTCACCGCCTCGATTACCTGCTGGATGCACTCCTCCCGATCTATTTTGAGCTTGTGCTTGAGGTGAATGTCGCTGGTGGCCAGGAAGGTGTGGATGCGATGGCGTGGCGCGACCTTGACGGCGTCATAGGCGCGGGCGATGTCTTTTTGGTTGGCACGTGCCAGACCGGCAATGACCATTGGCTGGCCGGTCTGGCGGCCATCGGTCAGCGGACCGACCTCTTCGGCGATGCGGCGCACCGCTTCGAAGTCACCGGGGGATGCAATCGGAAAACCAGCCTCGCAAATGTCCACCCCTAGCCGTGAAAGCTGGCGCGCAATCTCCAGCTTCTCTTCCACGTTCAAGGTCGCGCCTGGCGACTGTTCACCATCGCGCAGCGTGGTGTCGAAAATCAGTACAGTATCTTGAGTTTCTTGGGTACGAACCCCATCCTCGTCCATGACGGGTAATCTCCTTTCCAATAGGCAATAAATGAGCGGTTGTTTATTAGTAGATACAGATTTTGGCCCTTAAGATCAGCAAGACCATCTTCCGTCATGGATCACCACCTCCCTTCAGTATTCCACCCAACTACTTTATTTATTCCAACTCTCTGGCCGAAGCGAGCGGACTGCGGCGCCTGCTTGCCACATTTCCGACTCTCGCATCTCTCGCAGTTCGGCGTCCAACTTAACCTTGTAGTCAGGCGCGCTGTTGGTTTCGAGGACAATGCGCGTTTCTTCGCCGGAGACGACGCTTTGGTAGAGCTCATCAAAGACGGGAGCGACGGCATCCCGAAATCTAGGTCGCCAGTCGAGCGCACCGCGCCGCGCCGTCGCGCTGCAATTGTCATACATCCAATCCATGCCGTTCTGGTCGACCAGCCGGATCAGGCTCTGGGTCAGTTCCTCAACGGTCTCGTTGAATGCCTCGCTTGGGGTATGGCCATTCTTGCGGAGCACGTTGTACTGTGCCTCCATGATGCCAGCGAGCGCGCCCATCAACACGCCTCTTTCCCCTGTGAGATCGCTGTACACTTCATTTTCGAAGGTGGTAGGGAACAGATAACCCGAACCGATCGCAATGCCAATGGCCAGGGTTCGATCCATCGCGCGGCCTGTGTAGTCGTGGTATACGGCGTAGCTGCTGTTGATGCCGCTGCCAGCCAGAAAATTAGTCCGTACGCTATTTCCCGACCCTTTGGGCGCTACCATAATAACGTCCACATACTCTGGGGGAACGACGCCCGTCTGATCGGCGTATACGACCGAGAACCCGTGCGAAAAGTAGAGCGCATCTCCCTCTTTCAGACCGGATTTTATGCTGGGCCACGTCAGCATCTGCGCAGCATCGGTGACCAGGTATTGAATAATCGTACCCTTCTCCGCGGCTTCTTCGAGAGGGAAGAGTGTCTTACCGGGCTCCCATCCATCCTCCACCGCTTTCTCCCAGTACTCCTCGTCACCAAGCCACTGTCCTACGATGACGTTGATGCCGTTGTCCTTCATGTTGAGAGCCTGGGCCGGGCCTTGCACCCCATAACCTAAGACAGCGACGACTTCATCTTTCAGAATCTCGCGGGCCTTGTCCAGTGAGAACTCGTCTCGCATGACGACCTCTTCCACCGTTCCTCCAAAATTGATTTTTGCCATTTTCGTCCTCCTTGTGAGATTAAGATTTAATATTTACCGTTTGCGCTATAACCGTTGCCGCGTACCATCGCCACTCGACCGGTGCGGACCATCTCTTTAATGCCAAAATTCCCTAGCAAGCTGAGCAGCGAGTTGACACGATCCTCCGGACCAGTTATCTGGATGACCAAAGAATCCATAGCCACATCCACGATACTGGCGCGGTAAATGTCCACCAACTGTAGAATCTCAGACCGATTGGTGCTGTCGGCGTTCACCTTTACCAAGGCCAATTCGCGGATAACGGTCGGCTCGTTGGTCACGTTTTGCACTTCAGTGACGTTGATGAGCTTGGCAAGTTGGGTCTCTACCTGACGCACTTGCCGCGCATCGCCCTCCACCACAAAGGTCATGCGACTGATACCCGGTGCTTCGCTGTGCCCGACGGTCAGACTCTCGATGTTGAAATTGCGCCGCCGGAAGAGGCCAGCCACGCGATTGAGCACTCCAGGTTTATCTTCCATCCAGGCGATCACTGTATGTTTCATGGGGCTTTCCTCCTTATGCCTCACTTGTTTCCTCAGATGTGGCAGGCAACGGACGGCGGATCATATCGACATTGCTCTTGCCAGGGGCGACCATAGGGAAGACGTTGGCAAAAGGCTCCACCCGAAAATCGATCAGGAAGGGGCCGTTATGAGCCTGAGCCTGCTGGATGGCACCCTCAACGTCTTCCTTACGGTCAATGCTTATCGCCGAGATGCCGTACGCGTCGGCAATCTTCAAGAAGTCAGGGTTGAAAAGAGGGGTGCCGGCGTAACGCTTGTCGTAAAAAACGTCCTGCCACTGGCGGACCATACCCAGGTAGCCGTTGTTGATGATGGCAATTTTGAGGGGCAGACGCTCGGCGGCCACGGTAGAGAGCTCGGACATCGTCATCTGAAAGCCACCGTCTCCGGCCACGACCCATACCTCTTCGTCTGGACGTCCTATTTGTACACCGATAGCGGCCGGTAGCGAGTAGCCCATCGTCCCCAGACCACCAGAGGTGAACAAACTGCGCTGTTTGGTGTGAGGGAAATACTGTGCTTCCCACATTTGATGTTGGCCCACGTCGCTGATGACGGTGCAGTCGCCTTCGTTCGTCAGGTACCAAAGCTGGCGTATGATAAAAGGTGGCACCAATTCCTCAGTTTCTTGTGCCAGGAGGTCTCGCTGGTCGGTGTCGCTCTTCCACTGCTCGATCTGAGCCAGCCAGGCTGGATGTTCGTTAAAATCCACCTGGGGGAGCAATTCCCTGAGGGTCAGCAGCGCATCACCGACGACAGGCGTATCGATGGTGAGATTCTTACCCACTTCGGAGGGGTCTAAATCGATGTGGATGATCCTGGCCTTGGGGGCAAAGGTGCTGAAGACGCCCGTCAGACGATCATCCAGACGAGCGCCGATGGCAACCATCACATCGCACTCCTGCAAAGCATAGTTGGTGAATGCCTCGCCGTGCATGCCGCCCATACCGACGGAGAGCGGATGCGTTTCGGGGAAGGTGCTGATGCCCAGCAAACTGGTGGCGACCGGAATGTTGGCCTTCTCCGCCAGTTGGCGCAACTCGGCTTCGGCCCGGGCAATCGCAATACCGTGTCCGGCTACCAGAAGCGGGCGGTCCGCTTCGTTGATGAGATGCGCAGCGCGGGCAATGGCTTCAGGATCGGCGGCGGTCACATTGGGATTGTAGCCGGGGAGATCCACGCTTTCCGGATACTCAAATTCCGTCTCAGCCTGCTGTGCGTCCTTGCAGATGTCGATCAGTACGGGACCAGGTCGCCCGGTGCGGGCGATGTAAAAGGCCTCTTTGAGAGCTTGAGGTAATTCCTCGACGTTGGTCACCAGATAGTTGTGCTTGGTGACCGGCAGGCTGACCCCCTGCACGTCTGCTTCCTGAAAACCGTCTCGCCCCAGCAACGAGGTGGACACCTGCCCGGTGATGGCGACCACGGGAGAGGAATCCATGTTGGCCGTAGCCAGGCCGGTGATGAGATTGGTCGCGCCTGGCCCGGAGGTCGCCATACATACCCCAACTCGGCCCGTGGCCCGGGCGTAGCCATCCGCCATATGCGAGGCCCCTTGCTCGTGGGTCACCAAGACGTGGCGAACGGGATACTCGTACTTGGCCAGCGCATCGTAGATGGGCAAGGTGGCCCCTCCTGGCAGGCCAAAGACGACCTCCACTCCTTCCTTCAAAAGACTCTCCCACACGATTTGGGCACCGATCTTCTTTTCGCTCATATTGCTCCTCCTAATCAAGTTTAAAAAAGACGCCCAACCTTACAAGATGGCGGGCGCCGGTGCCCTGGCAGCATCATGGCTGCAAGTAAAGTAATTTGAGTCAGTGAAAGCTAAAAGGGCCTCCCGTGTGGGAGGCCCTTGTTTTCCTATAATCCTACTTCTACGGCCAGTCTGACTTAAGTCCTCCCAACGGGTAATGGCTCCTGTACAATAAGGAGCAAGCTAATAAGGAGGACTACAATCAGACTAACGATCAGCATGTATTCGCCTTTTTTAACTCATATGCACTTCACGCTATTGTTCGCCATCATATCACAAAATAATCTATTTGTCAACCCCACTTTTCACATAATGGATGGCCAATTGCATATTGATTTCACAAGAATCATGATTGACATTCCTAGAATTTTAGGATAATATTAGAACAAATTTGCGATCCAGACTCAACGCCGAGGGAGGAGGCATTCAATGTATCACAAAGTTATCATCGTAGGTAATTTGGGACGTGATCCCGAGATGCGCTACACACCGGACGGCACGCCAGTGACCAATTTCTCGGTGGCCACTAACCGCAAGTGGAACAATGCGGATGGCAGCCAGAATGAAGAGACCGTCTGGTTCCGAATCACGGCCTGGCGACAATTAGCCGAACTCTGCAATCAATATCTGTCGAAAGGACGGCAGGTGCTGATCGAAGGCCGTATGAATCCTGATCGGGAGACCGGCGGGCCCCGGGTCTGGACTGGCAACGATGGTCAGCCCCGAGCGAGTTTTGAGGTGACGGCCCTTACGGTAAGATTCTTGGGCGGACGTGGTGAGGGAAGCGATCCATCCGTTTCCTACGATGAGCCACCGCCACCAGAGATGGGCGAGGATGAAATACCCTTCTAGAGGCTGTCGCTCATGTAGGAGACCTCTAGCTCCCCCTGACCACTGCATTGGCAGCGGCACTCAACAGCAAGTAGGGGTCGGTTTGTCTTGCCAAGTAGGCCAAGATGAACCGCCCCCTACTTTATTGGTTGCAGGCTGAAGGGTGGCGTTCCCTGCGAGCCTGCACTTGCCCTGGCTACAGGTCCACGGGTTGGCCTGCTTCCGCCGAACGCTCTATGGCGCTGGCGACGCGCACAGCCGCCAAGCCATCTTCGCCGGTCGCCAGTACGGGCCGGTCATACAGGACCGCATCCACAAACTGCGCAATAGCTTCTTGGACAAAGCCACCTATCCGCCTTTGGCTGGTGGGAGTGACCCCGAACACATCTGTGTAGGCAATTTTGTCGTCACCGAACTTTTCAATCGCACCGTGATGCGAGGTGTTCACCTTGACTGCGCCCTCACTCCCAAGCAGCTCCATCTTAAATTCATAGACCATGGGGTGGCTACGTGGCAGAATCCAGGCATTTTCAAAGGTTACTACCGTTCCATTTTGAAACTCGCCAATCGCCACGTGAAAGTCCTGCGTGTCGACACCCAGCTTCTTCAAAATTCCGGAACGGGTAACCGCATAAACGCGCCGCACATCGTCGTTTAGCAGGAAGCGCATCATATCGATGGTGTGGCTGCACAAGAACCACAGGGCAGAGCTTTTAGCACCCCAACTGAGCATCTCCATCGGCACGAAGGTGGTGTTGCTGAGGCGGATATACCCATAGGCCGGGGTGCCGATTTCTGCTGCCTCTATGCTCTGCTTGGCCGCGACAAAGGGTGGATTGAGCCGATTGTGATAATCCACCATCAACTTGACGCCTGCTTCTTCCACCGCATCCACGATCTCCTGAGCTTCTTCCAGAGTTGTGGCCAGTGGCTTCTCGCACAGAATGTGTTTCTTAGCTTGTGCCGCCGCCACGGCGATGTCGCGGTGGGCGAAGTCCGGCGTGGCAACAGACACCGCCTGGATGTCTGGGTTACTCAACATCTCCTGATAGTCGGTGTAGTAGGTACAGGCATCATACTTCTCCGCCACTGCCTTGGCCCGTTCAGCATCGATATCACATACTGCCACGAGCTCCGCCTCGGGGAGACGACTGTAAACCAGCGCGTGATTTTCGCCGAAGATGCCGGTGCCTATCACACCAAAACCCACTTTTTCCGCTGTGCTCATTGCCTTTACTCTCCTTCCAGAATAAGAAGATGATTGTTGAGCGTTTTATCCTTTTACAGCTCCGAAGGTAAGCCCCCGAACGATGTAGCGTCCTAAGACCAAGAAGATGACCATCGGAGGAAGCATAGTAATAACTGCCGTGGACGCAATGTAGTTCCAGGTTACGCCCGTTGTGGCAAAGAAATTTAAGGTGCCAACGGGCAGGGTAGCCGTGCGCTGATTGCTCAGTACCAGGGGGAAAACGATGTTATTCCAGGTAAACACAAATGCAAACATCGAGGTAACGATAATGCCGGGTAGACTCAATGGCAAAGTAACCTTGGTCAGAGCTTGGTGCCAGTTTGCCCCATCCACCTGCGCGGCCTCCTCAATGTCAACCGGCACCTCGTCGAAGAAGCTCTTCAGCAACCATATGGAAAAAGGAATAGTAATGGTCTGAGAGATTAGAATCATGGATAGATAGGTGCCGCGCAGTTGAAGCTTCGACATGACAATAAAATAAGGTATCAAAAAGACAACGGGCGGCGCCATCAGTAAGCTGATGTACCACATCATCAAGAAAGCCTTGGCCCGTAGCTTGTAGCGTGACAGGGCATAGGCTGCCGCTATCGAAAAGGGGAGATTTAGAAGTGTGGCACCAATTGCAACCACCAGGCTAGAAAGCAACTGTGGGGCGTTGGCACCTGGCTTGACAAACGTGTAGATGAATGCGTTGAGCGTCGGCTTGAAAAGCAACTGGGGCGGCGAGGCGAAGGCACTGGCCGGTGAGCGCAGCGCCAACGCCCAAAACCAGTAAATGGGCCCAAGGAAGAAGATCATGACCGCAATGAGGCCGAGATAAATGAGCACGTTTTGGTGGACTGGTCGCCTCATTTCTACCACTCCCAATTGCGAAAAGCCACACGGGCATAGACGTTGATAAGTATCGTAACAATGATTACGATCAGCCAGGTCATTGCAGCAGCTACCCCGATATTGTAATTAACTAGCCCTTCCTGATACAGATTGTAGCTCAAGGTCCGCGACGCAGTGCCCGGTCCGCCGCGCGTTAACACCAGCACCAGGTCAAACATATTAAAAAGCTGCATGAAGCGGATCATAATTACAATAGCCGCCGTGCGGCTGATAGAGGGAAGCGTAATCCAGGCAAACATGCGCAGCCCAGAGGCACCATCCACAACTGCAGCCTCTACGATGTCATCCGGTATCGCCAGCAGCGCTGCGTACAGCACGATGGCAAAAAATGGCGTCCATTGCCAGATATCGGCCAGTGCAACGGCCGCTAACGCTGTCTTGGAACTGCCCAGGATGCCCTGAACCGGTACCGGAAAGCCAGACTCGGTCAGTAGCCAGGTGATCAGCCCTCCCCTCTCGTAATACATGTATCTGAACAAAAACCCGGTTACAATGGCGGCGATGGTAGTTGGCATAATCAGCAGCGCACGGGCCACACCCACTCCCCTCACCTGCGAGTTCAGCAATAGAGCGATCCCCATACCGAACCAGAACTCTATAAAGATGCCAACAATGGAGAGAATAAGCGTGTTGCGCAATGAGTCCACAAAGGGAGTTGTCTGGAAAACCAGTCGATAATTCTGAAGCCCAACAAACCCCATCGGCACTGGGCTGGTCTGCAAATTCCAAAGTCTGAAGCTGTTGACCAGGGAGAAGCCCAGGGGATAGATGATGAGAGACGCCAGGATCACAATGGAGGGCAGGATCAACAGATAAGGCAAAAGTTTACGCGATCTGAGTACGGTCACCTGTATATCACTCCCAGAGTTTTTCTGCGATTCAACTTGTATGTCTCAGCAGATCCGGATATGAGAAGCCAGTATCCCCAGTGCGGCTTCGTTCAGCACGTGTGGGCGTGCCTCACTCCTCGAAATCGGATCTCCTGAGTCTGCAGAGAATGCCAGAGAATCTTTCTCTTGCCCGTTGACACTCCTTGGCTGGGGTGGAGGGCGAACGCCCCCCACCCCTTGGCATACTGACTGCTAGCAGGCCAGGCTGTCTATCAACGCTATGGTGTTCTCCAACGTGTCGTCGTAGCTCTCTAGCTGGTAGGGCAGCAGCAGGTTCCCGGTCAAGGCGTTGCGGAACAGCGTGTCGGTTTCCTCCAAGCTTTGCTCAGGAGTTGCCGCACCCGCCAGGACCTTGTTGATCTGCAATCCATAGATCCCCTCAAGCGTGTTATAGATGGGCATCGGTGGACGCACGATTTTGCCATTGCCTTGACCCATAATCTTGAATTGGGTGTCCAGATAGGGATAGATCTCTTTCAGTTCGGCGTCTTGATAGAGCGAGGGTCGCGCGAAGTCGCTGAACTGATAGTTGTAGTCCGGGACCAGCCCCATCTTTTTCTGGGTATCAGCACTGGCCGACCACTTGATGAACTGCCACGCCTCGTCCTGGGCAGCCGAAGTGGATGGAATACCGAAACTCCAGCCACCCAGGCTAATGGTCTGCGGCGCGTCGTCCGCCAGCTTAGGCAACAGGCCAATGTCGTAGTTGTCGACGATCACCGACAGGTCACCGCTCATATAGCCGTCGTTCTTCACCAGGTAGAAGTAGGGGGTCCACCAGAAGTACATGCCGATATCACCCTGCGAGAACCTCGTGCCGGCGTCGAACCATACATAGTTGATGGACTCTGCTGGTGACAGTCCATACAGTTCATTGTAGAACTTAAGCGACTCAACGTTTTCTGGCGTGTTGATGGTAGGCTCAAAGTTCCAGGGAGCTTCAGGGAATTGCTCGAACCAGCGAACCCCACGATTGGCCGCCACCTGGGTGTACATGTGCACGATGGGCACCGGCTGGGCGCCGACGATGACCGTGCCAAACAGCTCGGTGCCCTCCATGTCCATCCCTTGGAGTTCCTTTACTATCTCCATGTACTTATCCCAGGTCCAGCCAGCAGAATCCTCCGGGTCAGTGGGCGGCGGCTCTATGCCGGCTGCTTCAAACACGTCGGTGCGATACATCACACCCTGGCCATAGGCAGCAATCGGCAGTGAGACGAAATGTCCGCGCCAGGTGTTGAGCGAGTACAGCACCTGCGGAATGAAGTCCTTGAGGTCGACATCGCAGTCGGCCTGGATGTAGTCATCCAAGGTCCTGATCCAGCCGTTGTCGCTGTACTGACCCACCCACATGGCGTCCACCGTGACGACGTCGGCATCGGGTGTCTGACTCACGAAAGACGTGATCAGGCGTGCGTTTAGGGCGTCGTAAGCCAGGCTCTCCAGGTTGACCTTGATGCCGGTTTCCTCGGTGAAATCATCTACGACCTTTTCCAGCGCGAACTGGAATGGGTCGCCTACGACCAGGACACGAATTTCCTCGGCCTTGGACCGAACCGTGGGCGCCGGTGTCGGTTCGGCTTCTGATGGCCCAGGGGTCACAGTAGGGACTACGCAGGACGACAGACCCGCTGCAGCAAGCCCGAATCCGGCAGCTTTCAAGAACTCGCGCCGAGACATAGAAGTTCCTTTGCGACTCATTTTTACTCCTCCTGTAAATAGGTAGAACTGCGTAACACCTTGCTCGACCTCACTTCAGTGTGCATCGTCATTGATGCGGGGCTTGGATCTTCATTAGATGGGCGATATATACCTCCTTTCCTTTCCACTCACCACATTGTGTACCCACCGTCGATGGTGATGATGCTGCCGCTCATATAATCTATCTGGGGAGAGGCCAGGTAAAGCGCCAATCGGGCCAACTCCTCTAACTCACCCAATTTGCGCATAGGTACCAGATCCATAACTTTCTCGTAGAGTACTTGATCGTTGATGAAGAAGTCCTTGTTGGGTTGCGTGCCGTAATAGCCTGGTGCGATGGCGTTGACCTTGATGTTATACGGCGCCCACTCCATAGCCAGCGTCTTGGTCAGCATGTTCATCGCCGCTTTGGAAATCTCGTAGGAACCGCCGTGGAAATATTTGTTGACGATCGAGCCGGATATGGAGGATATGTTGATGATGCGGCCGCTCTTTTGTTCGATCATCACTTTGCCCACTTCTCTGGAAACCAGGAAGGTACCACTTACATTGGTATCGATGACAGATCGAAATTCATCGAGAGAGGTCTCCTCCGGAGGCTTATTGACGCGCATAGCGCCAGCGTTGTTGACCAGGACGTCGATACGGCCTGTTTGATCAACTGTTTTCCCCACCAGATTCTGGATGTCTTCCTCGCTGATGATGTCTGCCCGCACGGCAAGGGTACGCTCGCCATCTGGAGAGATGCCGGTTGCTGCTTCTTTAAGGACATCCTCTCTTCTTCCACAAACGACGATGAAGGCGCCCTCGTCGTGGAAGCGTTTCGCAATCGTCAAGCCAATCCCAGTTCCTCCACCGGTAATAATAGCCGTCTGATTATCAAGTTGCCCCATGTTACGCTCCTTTCGACAATATCGCGGGTTAGACCCTATCACTCGTCCATAACGATCTGGACCTTGATGCTAGTCGGCCGCGCGTTGCTGGCATATTCAAAGGCCTGGATGCTCTCGCTGAAGGGGAAAGTGTCGGTGATCAAGGGTTTGAGATCAAGCTGCCCGGAACCGATCAACGCCAGCGCCCGCGGGAACATGTGGGCGTAACGCATAATGGTGTAAATGCGTGCTTCTTTGGTGGTAGCATAGGCGATGTCGATAGGCACCGGCTCCGGCGGCAGGCCAACGTAGATGATACGCCCGCCCGGACACAGCGGGTCAAAGATCATGGGAGCGACGGATGGACTGCCACTGGTTTCGAAGATGATGTCGGCTCCCCAGCCATCGGTGAGATCAGACACTACTTCCTGGAGATCCTGTTCTTTTACATTGACCGGCACGATGGGGCCGAACTGGGAAATAACATCGAGACGCTCCTGGACGATGTCAGCCAGAATCACCCGGCCGCATCCACCCGTCAGGGCCGAGAGCGTCATGACCGTGCCGATGGTGCCAGCGCCGATGACCAAAGCAATATCACCAGGTTTAATCGCAGCCTTATGAGCTGCATACATTCCGATGGCCAGTGGCTCGATCAGGGCACCTTCGCCATAACTTACATTATCAGGCAACTTGAAAACAAACGAGGCCGGGTGGACGACTGATTCGCGCAAGACGCCGTGATAAGGCGGCACGGCCCAAAAGCGTATGTTTGGATCCAGATTGTAGATGCCCAGGCGGTAAGCTTCACCATCAGGATTCGGCACACCTGGTTCCATGCATACCCGATCTCCCGGCTTCAGACCGGTTACGTTCTCGCCAGTTTCAATAATTGTTCCAGACGCTTCATGACCCAAAATGAGCGGCTCTTTGAGCTCATAACGCCCGACCCGGCCATGTCTGTAGTAGTGCAGATCACTTCCACATATACCTACGGTGTGTATCTTGATCCGAACGTCGTCTGGGCCGATTGTCTCGGAGACCTCGAACTCACGCAGAGATAGCACCTGTTTGTTGTCCAGGAACAATGCCTTCATTATCTGTTTACCCTCTACAGCACTTCCAGGTCATAGTGAACGAGCAATGCAGCGGCGCCCAGAAGCACGATGTCAGGACCGAGACTGGCGAGTTCGACACGTGTTTGGCTGACCATTCGAGCAAGCGAACGATTCTTTACCTCCTGGTTGATCACATTCAGCAGAGGCTCGCCAAAATCGCCGACGCTTCCGGCGATCAGCACGAATGGAACACTCAAAACCCCTACCACGTTAGCAATCGCCACTCCCAGATAGTGGCCAACGTCAGCAACAATCGACTGTAAGGCCACATCGCCTGCTTCGGACGCCCGCAGCACGGCGTCAATATCAAGCTCTGCCGGGGTGGAAGCGAATCGATTCAACAGCGAGCTCGGATTATCCTGGGCAATGGCTTGCGCCCGCTTAACAACGGCCCGACTACTGCACACAGTCTCCAGGCAACCAAAGTTGCCACACCTACAAGGCTCGCCATTCTCCACAACTCTTACATGCCCAATTTCGCCCGCACCAAAACCGTGACCCAGGAATAATTGTCCGTTGAGGATGATGCCAGCTCCGACCTCGTGACCGACCTTGACTACCACCAAATCCGAGGTGTTCTTACGCCGTCCAAATATGTATTCGGCCAAAACGGCCGCGTGGCTGGCATTTGCGATGTAAGTAGACAGCTTGTATCGTTCCTTCAGCAAATCGCGGAGCGGCAAGTCGTACCAACCAAAATTGACTGCCCTGTGTACAATTCCCTTGCCAGGGTCGATTATGCCCGGTGCACCGACGCCAATCCCAAGTATAGAACCGTCAGTCGTTGGAAGGAGTGCATCGACCAGAGCGTACGCCACGCCCAGAGCGGCTTCGCCAGTTCGACCCTGAATGGGGATGCTCATCCGTTCCAGGATCTCTCCTCGCAAATTGATTACCGCCCCTTGAAAAGCACTACGGGTCAGGTCGAGGCAAATCATATGATGGGCATCCTTGTTCACCTTTAACAACGTAGGGGGTTTGCCCTTTGTCAATGGAACGGAAGCTTCTTCCACGACCAGTCCGTCCGTAATCAACTCCGCCACCACAGTGGAGACAGTTGTGGCAGTCAAATCGGTAACGCGAGCAATCTCAGCCCTGCTGATTTTCTTGTGATTGTAAATTGTGGTGAAAACTAGCCGTCTGTTGTGGAGCTTTGTCAGCTCGCGTGTGGCCTTTTTGTTTGGGATAATCATTCGCCTGGGATCTTCAAAGATCAACAGCGAATGTGCTTTCGAGGTCATTTGCTGTTCCTATCTGGGTTATGCAGACTCACGACCGGGAGCCGTGAGTGACTAATCCTGCAGAAGGCCTGGAACAGGAAAACTAACTCGCACGGCAGGCCAGGCCGCCAACTGCTGCGGGTGGGTGCCCGAAGCAGAGTGGAGGGCGGGGGTGGGGGCTGCCTTCAGCAAGACATGACATTGTCAAACTAAAAAGAGAAGTCATTGGAATCGTGGCGAGGTTATTTATTTAGTCCAATGAGTTTAATAAATATAATATAACATACCATTTCTGATTTGTCAATACCCTATCTGAGAGCGTTACACATTAGGGACAAGCTCCTGGAGGGTTTTGGGAGGCCACCCGAGAAGTTGTCCCCGCAGGATTTGAGCAATGGGCATGCGAGTGATGTCATAGCCAGC
>DAOUMD010000153.1:0-6157 GCA_034412795.1 Anaerolineae bacterium | reverse complement strand
TGTTTAGTACCATCAGAGTGATAAAGGATGTGAGCCAGCCGGTCGTAGCTAGTTGAGGCTTGGGTGATTGTTTGGATAGTTCTTTTTTTGAGCTGCAAGGCATCCATCATCCACTCAGAACGCCAATGGCTCGTATCGCCCATAATTTTAGCCAGTCCACGCATTGTTTCTAAATACCTGATTGTTTCTCTCGTATCGGTTAACCACTCTCCCCGGTAAAAATGGAGCCATTTGTCATGCTCACAATCTTTGAGAGTTTTCCAAGCTGCTTCCATACTTTGTTTTCCCTCATTAAAAAAGCAGAAGGCCGATTTATAATCTGTATCACTGTAAGCCATCAACCCCTCTAACCCAAATACAAATCCTTTGCAAGAATAATACATGTAATTAATGTGCATTTGAATTGAGTCGCTGAAATAACGGGCATCCCGACCGGATAAATTCCGGTACAATGTTTCTGCTTCCTGGTGCAAAGTTTCCCAATTAGGTAGAGATTCCTGGGCACGGTCCAATAGCCACCGAAAGCAAGCGTTGTTATCTGCCGGGCAGTTGGGGATAAATTGCATTAAGTGATCAACCGGCTCATTTTTGAGTGTTCCTTTGATGCAATTACGTAAGGTATGGTGGTAAACTTGCTCTCCCGCTTTGTCATCTTTGTAGGGACCATACTGAAAAGGAGCTTGATAATACTGTTTCATTAAATTCTGTACTTCGACTTCAAAACCGGGAAAGTAGCGATGTGTCCAGGTGTGGTAATGTGTGGACACAATGTTTTCCAAGGTTTCTTCTGAGGGAAAGCGAGTCAGTTTGTTTATCAGCTCAATATTAAAAACATGGGGGTGAATATTGCTAACATTTAGGATAAGAAAGTGGATATTACCGGCCTCAAAGAGAAGTTGGAACTGTTCCTGGATTAATTCCGGGTCTACCAGGGGAACCAGTTTGTTGGAAATTTGTAAATCATGAAAACTAACATGGTAATAAACGCCGTTGGGTTTTTTGCTGTCGTTGGCTAAGGGCAAGGATGGAATATGTTCCTCTGGTCCCCAATCTCGCCGCATCCGCATCGCGCCAAATCCATTATCAGCCCAAACCCGAATAATGTCGTCATCCAGTTGCAGGTATCCCTGCCGATAAAGTTCTGCACTTTCGGCATAAATATAATGAACAAAATATTGAGGGCCATCGGTCATTTGCAGCACAAGATTTTTTTGAAGTTTGATCATTTCGGAGATGAGTGCCCCCCTTTTTTGGGGGGTATCATAGCGTGGGTCGTTTTCAAAAAATGCCTGGTCACCTTGGCCTCTAAACCCCAAGGCCCAAACCACTTTTCTGCCTTTATTCTGAGAAATAGCTTCTTTGTACAGCGCGATAAAACGCTCTTTTTCTTCTGGAATTGCTGGAGAAATATCGGGGTATACATCGGAGAACATAGATGCGCCCAACGGCTCGGCATGGTGTTGGGTAATCCACAAGCCCATTTCTGAAGCCAATTGCAATTGCGGGTCTTCGACAGAAATGCCTGTGCCGGGAATAACCATGTTGTAACCGGCCCTGAGCAATGTTTCAAATATCTGCTCCCAGGTTGCCAATGAAATCTTTATGTCATCGTGCCAACCCATCAGGCAATCCTCATCGTTGATAAACCATCCCCTAAAGCGCACTTCTGGCACCGGCGCTGTATAGGTGAAGCGTGATAACGTTATTTCATCTTGAGGATCAAGTGGGTAATCTGTCCAAAACTCATACGCATCTACGCCCAAATGTTTTTCACAAAAATGGTAAATGCCAAAAACAAGACCAAGCCCATCGCTGCCTTCGATGAGGATAAAGTCTTCATGGCTTTGAATACGAAATCCCTCTTCGTGGTTAAAGGGTGTTGTTTGTAAACGTATTTGGTTGTAAGTGGGCTGATTAGCCATCACTGGTTCCTGCCCAAATATTCTGGACATGTCCTTTTTAAGTCCTCTGAGAGCATAAGCAACAGGAGAGGCGTATTCAGTGAGTGATAAGATGGTGGTATATTTGTTAATTTTCATGATTTTTACTCTAATTGCTTTGCTAAGTTAATTTGACGAAAATGACGTCTATGAAACTCAAAACTCAACGACCAATTCAAACAAGGGGGTATCTCCATGAAAGGCCTGACCGATTATATCACAGACTGCACATCACGGCATCCGCCCTTGGCGAACGGGTACGCACCGAGAACGGGGTTGATAACGCAGTACGCTTGATCGAAGAGACATTCGACTAGATGGGTTGCAAAGAATCGTAAGGCACAACATTCAGCCTGCTAACAACCACGACGACGCCTACGCACCTTCACTTGCGTTAGCCACATCTGCTTGGCGGGGTCATCCTGTCTGGCTCAAGGCTTACTGCCTTTCCTTCCCGCTTCTGACGCCTGTCCTTGAGCCTGCCGAAGGAATTGATGACCAGTCGCACGCCAGGGGAAGGTGCTGTCACTCCTGCACCAAGAGGGGGTGCGTCCCAAATTTTGGGAGCACAGGGGGGAACGGGGGGATCCCCCCCGAAATCCCCCCGTCTGTCCTAAAATTTGGGACAGACCCACCAAGAGGATAGGGGTTGATGTTTCGCACAGAACGTGCTATCATCTCACCTATATGAACACACAGTTGTCAAAGATCAAACAACCTTTGCCGCCCATCCCCCGGACTACGTCCGGTTTCGGACGAACGGGTCGCACCAAGGCCAATGCAGCAGACTGCCCAAGCTGCGTTTTTATCGGAGGGGTGTCGCCTGTTACGGTGTCTCAAAGTTGACAACCTTTAAGGATACCGGCTCCCACCTTGCTACACAATTTTCAGTATACTACCACGAATTCCAACCATCATTCACAGACTTCCAAAAAGATATAGAGCGTTATATCGTCATCGCCGGCAAACGCGAATGGCGTAACGACGGAATGATGGTTTTCTGGGGATATTCTGATGCCGAGGAAATGATGCTTCGGCGTTATCTTGATCACGGGGCCTTTGATCCGCTGGTTGCCCATGTCAGGCGTTGGAATTGGGAGGTTGATTTCAACCACGGTGAGCCAGCATAGTAGTCTTTCTCGATGAATACCATCACCTATATGATATGTCTGAGGAGGTGCTTCCTATGAAGATTCCGCAAGAGATCCGGAACCTCATCGAATCGGGAACACCGGCGCACCTGGTCACCCTTAATCCAGATGGCAGCCCCCAGCTCACCCTTGTCTGGATTGGCTTCGATGGGGATGACATTGTGCTCTACGGCGAGGCGCACATCGAAGAGGGCGGAGCGCCCGAGTTGCTCCAGAGACTGGCCGAGGTCTACATCGGAGCCGGGGTGAAGTTCCTGCCTATGGATAATCCCCCGCCGGGGTTTATCACGCGCGTTCGAGTCAACAGAATCGCCGGTGTGGGCCCCTGGACTGGCCGACCTGTCTAAAGGCGGCCAATCGGCTTTCTACTGAAGGAGTCGTTGTCGATATGAGTCCAATCCGCATATCACGCTTAGAGTCGGCGATCCGCGTCGTCCTTGAGTTCAATCAGGCCTTCAACCGTCACGATGTTGCAGGAATGATGCAGCTTATGAGCGACGATTGTGTCTTCGAAAACACTGCTCCAGCCCCCGACGGCGCTGTGTACTCGGGCAAGGAAGTAGTCACTCAGTTTTGGCAGGACTTCTTCCGCGAGTTGCCCCACGCCCACATCGAAATCGAGGAGATTTTTGGCTTTGGTGTTCGGTGCATTATGCGCTGGAGGTACGACTGGGTAGATGTGGCAGGCAAAAAGGGACATGTCCGAGGAGTCGATATATTCCAGGTGAAGAACGGTTCCATCTGCGAAAAGTTGTCCTACGTCAAGGGATAGGAAGCAACTCTCAATTGGATTTTTACAAGGAGGATCCCCAATGGTCACCAAACAGTCACTCATTCTTCTTTTCGCCCTCTCCTTCGCGTTCTTCATCCTGGTTCCGCCATTTCTTGATCAGCCATTTCCCGCCTACCAATTTATGCATTGGGCAGATGTTCTCGACGTCTTCACTCCTTTGGTGCTAATCCCGATCTACTGGCTTCTCTTCACAGACTCTGGCCGCATCCCTCGGACCCTGCCACTCGTCCTGGGGTTCTTAGTCCTTGCTGTCCTCTGGACGGCAGGCCAGGCGATGCACCTCTCGGCCAACTCCATCAACAACCTGCTCGGTGGCGGTTCGAGCGACGTCCACAATCTCGTGCATTTCTACGATGAGGTCCTCTCGCACTATCTGTGGCACATCGCCATAGTCGGGCTATCGATCCTTCTCGTTGCCGTTCCTGCAAATGGAGAATCCATCCCGGTGGCCATCCACTGGGCGGTGATCATCCCCTCAGCAATCCTGTATGGGTTTACCTTCTTTGCTGCGGTCAACGAGGGCGGCACGGTCCCCTTCGGTCTCACATCCGCAACCCTGATCCCTATCGCATTGCTGCTCACAAAGAGGGGCGACCTGCGCGCACGTAGCTTGACAACCTTCTTCTTCCTTGCATACATCCTGTCCACCCTCCTCTTCGCGGGATGGTTTGCCTATTGGGGAGGGTTCCCCGAGTTCAGTGACACAGGGATAATCTGAGCCCGGATACTCATTGCACCCACCAACTCGCTGGAGGCGCCCTGGCCGGCCAGTGGTTGGCGTTTGTGCGATACCAGCCTGGGGCTGGCCGGACGGCTCAGGAAGAATATATGCAGGGTGTCCTTAAGATCAACGATTTCTACAACTGGTGAGATTAGCCAGCGGCTTTTTCTCGCCGTGAACACAGTTAAGGGGCACAGGCGGAATATCTATGGCAAACTGCAGGGGACACGTCAAACAAACTCAACCCAAAAACTGAAGTTTTATTCAAGTCCAATTTACAGAAACCCATCAAACAAACATAGAGGAGAATCTAAAATGAATACACACAGAAAGACCGCAATTATTGTGGGTGTATTGTTTATTATTGCGACTGCTTTTCTTTTTGTTGGAGAAGCTTTTTACGATCCTATTCTAAGTTCTCCGGATTACCTGCTTAATGCTTATCCAAATAGAAATATTGTGGTAATTGGAATCCTGCTTGAGTTTGCGTGTGTCATTGCCATACCTCTCATACCCGTATTCTTGTTTCCTGTTTTAAAGAAACACAATGAAGCATTAGCCCTGGGGTATGTTGGATTCAGATTTCTTGAGGCAGTGCTCTTTATCGTTGTTCAAATTAACAAGCTGTCACTGATCAATGTAAGTCAGGGTTATTTAGATAATGAGGGGATGGATGCTTCATTTTTTCAAAACATCGGTAGCTCAATTCAAGCTGAGAACATTTGGGCCTTTTCGATTTATGTGCTCGTTTTTGCTATCGGGACCTTGATGCTTAATTGGGTATTATATAATTCGAAACTCGTTCCCCGATTTATATCGGCCTGGGGATTTATTGCTGCTGCCGTTATGTTAATCGGTACCGTGCTGGTTATGCTTGAAGTGTTTACTGGAGTTTCGGATGTGGCATTGCAGCTCGTTATTGCTGCTCCGATTGCTGTGCAGGAAATGGTGCTCGCGGTATGGCTGATCGTTAAAGGCTTCAATCCATCTGCAACCTGATCCTCTATCTGGTAAACGGCGTCTTTCTGGTCGTCTTGGCGCTAGCGCTCCACGAGCGGTTGAAGACTGGCTCGCCTGCAGTACTCCGATTTCGAAAAGCAATCTTGGAGGAATACTATAGTTGTTGTGGTTTCTGTCGTGATGATGCACTTCTATCACATCCTCTGTCGTGAAGTGCAATTCACACAGTGCGCAACAGCCATTCTGTCTTTTGAGCAGTCGCGTGACTCGTCGCGGTTTGCCGGGGTCGCGTCCCAGCCGGGTTGACCAATAGACCCAATCGCCGTCATAGGGACTTTTGTGCCCTTGCACCTTAACAAAGCGACTGACCGTATACCCTCGCCATTACAGCGAGGCCTTGGCTTCCCTTCGGCCTGGCTCAGGGCAGGCTTGGGATATGCTGCCCGTCGGCGCATACGGCTTGGCCGCCTGCTCCGGCGTTGCCGGAGAGCTACCGACGAGTTCCACCGTTCCGTGTATCCACTTTGCGCGGCTTTAGGCCGGTGCTTTACGCCGGGTTCCGTGTCGAGTGCTGCCTGACTTTCGTTGGCAA
>DAOUMD010000152.1:0-22210 GCA_034412795.1 Anaerolineae bacterium | reverse complement strand
ATGCCAGAGCCAGAGGACATAAACCACGAAGCGCACAAAGAGCACAAAGTTTTCTTAGTGTTTTTCGTGGTCTTTGTGGTAAAAATGGGCTAGCTCCTTGCGTCAACACGAATGGGGTAGACTACCGCCGAACTGAGTTTGTGAAAAGTCAGCGTCCACTGCGAATGATGAAAAACAGCCCGGTTAAGATGAAAAGCACTCCCACGATTCGGTCCAGTCCCACCGTTTCCTGAAAAACGAAGCGTCCGATCAGGACGGCAAAGACGTAGGTAAGGCTGACCATCGGAAAAGCCATGCTGAAGTCAAGTTTGGAGAGCACGTCCAACCACAGAATGGCACTAACCCCATAGCAAACAAAACCCAAGATGATCCAGGGGGTACGGAACAGCCCGAGCAGGCTTCCGAGCGGGTTCCCATCGAACAAGCTCACCCCGCCGATATCGTTAAGACCAACCTTAAGCAACGTTTGCCCACTCACGAGTAATAGGATAGCAACAAGAGCGATTAAAAGAACAAGAATCATCCGAGGTGTGACCCCCCATCTTATCATGAACAAGTTGCCTCTATCAGTAAAGTATAGCAGCTTGTCGGAGAAAGACTTCGGAAGTTTCCACCGATATCTCTGCCACATAGTTGCCTATGTTATTCAGCCGATTTGGTGGCAAAATCATCTTCTAAAACTTCCGAAGTCTAGCAAAATCAGTTTCTGCGACAGACTGCTAGGGCAGGTAGTAAATACTCACCTCACCCTGGGTAAATACGGGGGTGAATCCGCGCAGATAATCGCCGCCACCGCCGAGCGACTGCTCCGCCGGGCCGACGAACACATAACGGATGTCATACTCCTCCCGAAGATTTTGCCATTCAGTATCCGACATCTCGCCCCGAAAGAAGGCTTCGGCCTGGGCATCTTTGACGTCGGCGTCAATCGTCTCGAAAGGATGTCCGGTGAAAACTCGCACCCCGCTCCGGCCAGGCAGCAACATTCCAGTGCGCGGAGCGGCTAGAGCTATCTGGCCTTGTGCGTTGGTCAACAGCCACTCCATAACTGCACTTTCATCTTGCGATAGATATAGTCGGGCGAAGAAATCAGGCTGGCCCTGGCGATTCAGCACCCCCAAGATCAGCACCATCAGCAAGAAGAGGCTCCCCAGCGCACCAATGCCGACGGTCACCGCACCCACCAAGCGTGCACGTGCGTTGGATAGCTTCGGCAAGAGCCATCGGCTTAGCCCTATTGCGGCCAAGACGGCCAAGGGCAGGCCCAGGCCGGTGAGGAATCGGCGCTGCAAGGCAAAGGGCACGTATACCAAGACCAGCGTCACTATGCTCCAAATCACCAGTACCAATCCGCCTCGGTCACACGTACGCACTGCTACCACCCCACCCAAGACCGCCAGGAGGCCCACCAGGCCAAAACCGAGGATCAGGTCCAACACAGGCGGCGCTGGGGTGACGTTTTGCGCCCCCCACGCCGCCAACGCCGGGTTGGTCGTATATACCCAGTAGTCGTACAGTAAAACTGGAAGCGAGAAAACAACGGCACTTATGGCAGCCACCAGCCCAGACGATGGCCAAGACCTGTCAAGCCACCCACGCAATACCAAGTACAGAGCCAGTGAGACATAAACCACAGCCAAGGCAAATGGCTGAACCAATGCCAGCGCCAGTGCCGCCAACCCAGGCATAAGCCAACACCAAATGCCTGTCGTCGGCCACACCACACCTGCCACGATAACTAACATCAACGCGATGGCCAATGGAAAGTGGGGATTGCTCAGCAGGCTATAGAAGACGAAGGCTTCGGGCACCCAAAGATCAATGGGAAAGGCGCCCAGCGCCGCGCCCAGCCAGCCAAGCCCGGCTGATATGCCCACCAGCCAGAAAGCCAGCCGCCGCCCGTGGCGGTCGTCGATAAGACGAGTGAGAAAGGCATAGACGGCAATCAGCAGCGCGAACCCGGCAAGCAAACGTGCCGTATGGTAGACAAGGATCAACGGCAACCCCCCCAGGCGGGCGATGTGTCCTAACCCAAGGTAGAACAGAAAGATGTATGCCCCGTCGTGAGGCTCCGGCGTGTAGGTCAAGTGAAACTGCCACATCCCTGCCCAGCCCTGCCGCATCTTGGCCAAATACGAGTTGCCGTCGAAGGGGTTGACCAGTATGCCGCCAAACTGATAGCCAGGTGGTGTGGCAACCCAGGCAATCAGGTAGGGCAGGCAACTGACAGCCAATATCACTCCAGCCCAGACCAGGACCCAGCGCCAGTCCTTTGCAGGGACGTGACTATCCGTTTCCATCGCTTCGCCTTTCTAAATTACGTACATTTTAGCACAATCTATGTGATAGGGAAATCGAAAAATCTGAGGTGCTCGACTAGAGCAGAAAGGTGAAATGAAAGGAACGCGAAGCAAGTGGGTCGATGTCTGGACTTCGACCCTGAGGAGCATAGAAGCTTTCAAACAGATACCAGACTCGTTATGCCTTGTCTTGATGAGCGCTGTTGCCCGGGTGCCAGGCACTATAGAATGACCAGTGTCTGGCACCTTATTTGAAAAGAATGGTACTAGGTCTCTGTTGCCCCACCTGTCTGAGGTTCGGCTGAGAAGCGATAGCCAACGCCCCGTACCGTGACAATGTATTGAGGATGGCTGGGATCGTCTTCGAGCTTCTCTCGCAACCACCGGATGTGCACGTCGAGGGTGCGGGTATCGCCCAGATAGTCGGTTTCCCACACTTCCTTCATGATCGTGCCGCGATCCAACACCTCACCAACGTGCTGCATCAAGAGATGAAGCAGCCTGTATTCCTTGGGGGTAAGATGTTCAATACGATCACTCCGCTTCATCCGGCGTTTCAGGCCGTCGAGGGTGATGTTTCCAACTCGCAAGAATCGATCGTTCTGTTCCCCAATTGCTTTGTTGATACGCTGTGTGAGTTGGCGCGGACTATATGGGATGAGGAGGAACACATCATTCGACATATTATTATACACCTCGTCGCGTGAGACAATGAGTCGGGGAAAGTCAAACCGAGTTTCATCCAGCGCCTGGCAGATTTCGCCGATGTCCAAGAGTCCGGCACATGCATTGACGACAACCAGGTCAGGCCAATCGGCCACAGCCATTGACGGGGCTTTGTGAGGACTATGAGCTACAATGACCTCATGCCCTCGCTCAAGCAGGTCTGGTGCTACAGAATGGGAATTTTTGGATGTATTTTCAACAAGCAGCATCTTCAGAGGCACGTCGCGCTACCTCCCCCCCTGACCCACCGATTCCTCTTACTCAATTATACTTTATGCAATGCCTCATTGCAATAGGCCGAAAGGTTCAAAAATGAATCGTATGGGCCATTTGACAACATCAATGTACCTACCAAGAGACTCAGTGGATCCGGATTTGAGGAGCCAGCACTCCCCAGATGCGGCTCGATTCGGCACGTAGGCGTACCTCACTCGTCGAAAATCGGATCTACTGAGACTATTGATGACCGGGATAAGCCCGATCCTCCAACTCAGCCAGGTATCTCTCAATCTGTATGGCAGCTTTACACCCTTCACCCGCCGAGGTGACAACCTGTCGAAAGACCGAATCAGCGATTTCACCAGCAGCAAAGACACCAGGCACACTAGTGCGACTGAGCCGATCGGTAATCAGGTAACCGTGCTCATCCATCTCCAACTTGCCCTTGAAGAGTTGGCTGTTGGGATAATGACCAATATAGATGAAAACGCCTTCAGTCTCCAGGGTGGAGACTGCGTCGGTCTTCACATTCTTGATCTGAACAGACTTAACAGCGCCATCACCATTGATCTCAGTAACAACCGTATCCCACACGAATTCGATCTTCTCGTTGCGCTTAGTCCTCTCCTGCAAGGTGAAACCGGCCCGTAACTGATCACGCCGGTGGATGATACGCACGCGGCTGGCGAATTTGGTGAGGAAAACAGCCTCTTCAAGAGCACTGTCACCTCCACCGACTACGATTACCTCCTTATCGCGGAAGAAGAAACCATCACACGTGGCGCAATAACTTACACCGCGGCCGGTGAAATCGACCTCTCCTGATACGCCCAGCTTGCGCGGCGATGCCCCCGTGGCAATGACAATCGCCTTTGCCTCATACTCATTATCGTAGCTCTTTATGCGGAAAGGATGACCATCAAAATCAACTTCGGTCACTTCGGCGTATTCAATACGAGCGCCAAAGCGTTCCGCCTGTTTCTGGAATCTTTCGACCATCTCCGGGCCGGTCAGCCCCTCTGGAAAGCCGGGGTAATTCTCAACTTCATTGGTGATAGACACCTGACCGCCGATCTCATTGCCGGTGAAGAGCAGCGGCTCAAGGTTAGCGCGAGCAGTGTAAAGGGCAGATGTCAGGCCGGCAGGCCCCGATCCAATGATAATCACGTTTTCGACAGTCATGACACTCCTCTTCAGGATATTTGGCCATCGGTGGCACTTAGACTCTTTGGGGTGGTCCGGGTGAGAAAAGAACTACTGTATGGCGTTGATCACACCGCAGGGCTCAGTGGGTTTGGAAAAGCTCCGGTCGGTGCTGTAGCCACCATCGAGGGGCGCGGGTCAAAAGCCGCCCGCTGGTTGCTGTAAGAGGTTTACGGCACTTATCTCCCCAACAGCCGGCATCACAGTGGAGCATGGGCCGATCGTGGCACATCTCGGCCTGACTGCTAGTTCGGAAACACACGCCGCACATGTAAAAGACCTGATGCGCATTAGTCACAACATCCCCCCCTGGCTAACCTCTCTATCACCCTACTTCCAAACATTCAACTCTGAAGTCATCAGTGTCCGCTTATGATACAACAAGCTGGCGTAGAGAGCAAGACAAGATAATGGCCGTCTGGCCGTGGATATGCCTCACCAGACCACCACGAGAGATAGACAAAATGACGCGGCTCAGCCACTAGATGTTGTGGCGATAAGCATCAGGTCTGAGTTGATCAGCTTGGTCATTGGCACGCACGACTCGGGCTTTTGCTAAATGGATGTCTGACTATGTTTGAACTTCAGGTCGAGCAATGCTATAATGAAACCTAACTCACTTACTTGGTCTCTGTCCAACCTGGAGAATAGGGATGGCCCGACGCCTGTTGATCATCCTGGCCACACTGCTTAGCCTCGGCTTTTTGCCGGGTTGCGGCGTGCGTGACGAGCCGCCGCAAGCGAGCCCCAGCGCCGTGGTATCGAGTCCAACCGTGCCCATCACACCGACTCTTCCACCTACCTGGACACCACGTCCGCCGACGCCCACCAACACACGGGTGATCCCGATCCCGCCTACCTTCACGCCAGGTCCCAGCCCTACCCCGACGCGATTGCCGGGGCGCATCAAAGGGTTGGTGGTCGGCATCCAGGATAGCCGCACCATCGAAGTCGTGATCGAGGGACAACCAATCAGCCGGGTGTTCGTGGTGCGGCTGCTGGGCATCGAACCACCGCTGTTGAGCGACCCGTGGGCGGGAGTCGCGGTCGAATGGCTTACACAGGAGATTGGGCGACAGGTCGTGGTGCTGGAGAGCGACGAGCTGGAACAGGACGATCAGGGGAACCTGCTGCGCTACGCGTGGAAAGAGGGATTGATGATTAACGTGACTATGGTCCAAATGGGCCTGGCAACTGCTTCGGAGGAGGCGAGGGACCTGAATTACAGCGCCGACCTGCTGGACGCCGAGGCCAGCGCCAGGAACGCCAAGCGTGGTCTGTGGGGACCGCCGCCGACACCCACGCTTACCCTGACTCCTACAGCCACCCTGACCACGACACAGGTGCCGACATCCACGCTGGTTGCTACCCAAACACCCACGGTCACGCTAAGACCCACGTCGTCGCCGTGAACGGAGGCAGCTTACGATGTCATCCCCCGAACCACGCCCGCCCACCGATTACCGCCGTTATCGGCGCGAAACGGATCGCAAGCTGGCCATCGCCGTGGTGCTGTTTCTGCTGGTGGTCGGAACGGGCTTGATCGCCATTATCTACAGACCAAGCGCGGGGATATTGGCCTTTATCTGTCTGCTGGGCGGGGTCGCGATTATCGCTCTGCTGTGGATTCTGCTCACATTGATTGAGCGATGGGTTGGTGACTGAGGACAAAGAAAAACGGCATTGTGTTCGCTGGTTAGCAGGCGACGGACAACAGAAATTGGGTTTTTCACCCGCTCGATGGCGTCCACCGAGGTGCCAGGCACCTCAAGAATCAAAAGGTTTGATGTCCTGTACATTTAACTGCAATCGATGTCGCCCCTGCCATTCATTAATCTCTAACGTGTAGGCCACATCGACGTGCGTGGTGAGCTGGTCGTGCCAACTTCCCATTCGAAAAGCAATGGCATCCCACGTCTGTTTGCCGTCGTGAAGCACCAGCTTCAGGTGATCGCCATCAGTTCCTACCTGCCGCTTACCCTTGACCTCTAGCCCATAGGAGACAAAGACCGGCGCCGGATTTGCCTCGCCAAAAGGACGCAATTGATCCAGACTATCCACGATTTGCAAGCCCACATCCGACTCATCTATGGCACGCCCGACAGCGCGGGCGGAGAGAAGATCCTCAACCCGGCGGCGTTTGAAGCCGGGCAGGTTCAGCTTGGCGTCAATTTCCAACGTGGGGACCAACTCGACGTCAGCCAATTCGCGTTCGGCGATGGCCAGTAGCCTGGCTTCAAACGCCGGCAAATTCTCGTTCTTGAGGGTAAATCCAGCGGCGGTGGAGTGTCCCCCATACCGCTCTAGCAAGCCGACACACTCATCGAGGGCCTGGGTGATGTGAAACTCAGGAATGCTGCGAGCCGAACCATTGGTCTCCATCTCCATCTGCTGAGCCACCAGCGTGGGGCGATAAAACTCTTCCGTCAAGCGACTCGACACCAATCCCACAATGCCGGTGTTAAACTCAGGATGAGTGATGAGATACAGAGGCTGACTGACACCATCTTTCAGGATTACCTGGCGAGCCTGCTCAACAGCAGACTGGGTCAGGGATTGTCGTTCGCGGTTTTGATCGTCGAGTTTTTGGGCCAGTTGACCGCCGCGAAAGACGTCATCGGTGACGAGCAGCTCGTAGGCATCCTGGGCATGCTCCAGGCGACCAGCGGCGTTGAGCCGGGGGCCGAGCACAAAGCCAATCGTGGTGGCATCAACTCTGCCCGGTTGAACGCCCGCCTGGGCCATCAGCATCTGCACCCCGGTTCGCTGCGGGGCATTGAGCCGCCCCAGGCCACGGGCTACCAGGGCTCGATTCTCGCCTGTCAGGGGAGCCAGGTCAGCCACAGTGCCCAAAGCCACCAGGTCGAGCATCTCCTCTAATGCCAGGGAGGAGCGATGACTAAGTTGATCCTCCCCTTGTACCAAGGCCTGGGCCAGCTTAAAGGCCAGCCCCACACCAGCCAGTTGTTTGAATGGATAGCTGCATCCTGGCTGCTTGGGGTTGATGGCGGCCAGGGCGGGAGGGATCTCGTCACTTACAAAGTGGTGATCGGTGATGATCATATCCAGGCCCAGCCGGTTTGCGTGAGCAACCTCCTTTACCGACCGGATGCCACAGTCGACCGTCAGCACCACACGCGCGCCTTTCTGAGCCAGTTGGGTGAGGGCACCTTTATTCAACCCGTAGCCTTCGTCGAAGCGGTCGGGGATGTAAGGGATCACCTTCCCGCCCAAGGCAGTCAAGGCGTGAGTCATCAATGCCGTGGCGGTGACACCATCGGCGTCGTAATCGCCATAGACGGCGATTACGACGCCGGCTTTGATGGCCTGATGTAAGCGCGCCACCGCTTCGGGCATGCCTTTCAATTGAAAGGGGTCGGTGTCGTCGGATGGCTGGCAGGCCAGGAAACTGCGAACCTGGTCCGATTCCTCGATTTTTCGGTTATGGAGAATCTGCACAATCAAGGGGTGCAGGTCGGGGAATTGGGCGAACTGCGTATCAGACAAGCGAGCGTATATGTGCCAGCGTTTGGAGGTAGGAGGCAATCTCTAATCCCCAGATTCATCAGACGGTAGACAAGGTCAAACGCCCCGTCTACCGTCTACCAGTTATTACCGTCTGCTATCTACTGTCTGCTGTCTACTGGACTTACACCCATCCCTGCTTGCGGATGAAGTCAGTGATAACCGGCAGTTCCATATACTCCCCCTGGTAAGCCTTGTAAGCTGGCCAGAAGGAGATGAGCCACACGATGATGAACGAAAGACCACATGTGACTGCGGAGAGAACAGTGCCGATAATGCCCAACGGGATCCAGTACGCTAGCGACTGAACTGCGTGAAACTTCTGGAAGGGACGTGCCTTGTTTGTCTCGGAGAGCAAAATGATGATGGATATAATAATGGGAACCGGATACGAAAGGGCAGCCATCAACTTGTCATTATCGCTGATATCGTTTTCCGGGACCGGTATTTCGGCGTTCATGAATGACCTCCTATGTTTTGTCTACTCAGTTAGTTTATCAGATTCTATAACATAATGCAATCTTGACCACACTGTCGAGCAGCGACTTGGGGATGCCACCCTACCTCTATAACTATATACGCAGCTTGCGCCCCTAAGGTTGCAAGACAATCTTACCGAACACGCGGCGCGCTTCAAGGCGACGGTGGCCCTCGGCCGCCGCCGACAGAGGCAGCACGCTGTCGATCACCGGCCTCAATTTGCCTTCGCCGGCCAAGCGCAACACGGTACGGAAGTTATCCTGGGTGGAGCTAAAGGATCCTAACAGCGTAGCCTGCTTGGCGAACAAAGACCATAGATCGGTCTCTCCCCAGCGTCCGGTGGTCGACCCGCAGCTCACCAACCGCCCGCCGATGGCCAACGCCGCCACGCTATCCTTCCAGGTGTCGGCCCCCACGTGCTCAAACACCAAGTCCGCACCACGTCCATCGGTTAGCTTGCGGACGGCGCGGGCGAAGCGAGGCTGCTGGACATAGTTGACCGTTTCGTCGGCCCCCAAGTCACGGACGCGGGCCAGCTTCTCGTCGGTACTGGCAGTGGCGATGACCCGCGCACCCAGGTATTTGCCCACTTGCACGGCGGCCGTTCCCACGCCACTACCAGCCGCCAACACCAGCAAGGTTTCCCCAGGACTCAACGCAGCCCGGTCCACGAGCATATGCCAGGCGGTGCCAAAGGCGATCAACGTGGCTGCACCTTGCTCAAAGGTGACACTATCAGGTAACAGTCCAAACACATAGGCTGGCAACTTGATATACTCGGCGTAACCGCCGTGCACATCCACGCCCACGATCTGGCGCTCAACGCACATATTCTCTTCTCCAGCCTGGCAGAGCTTGCATCGACCACACCAAATGCCGGGACCGCTTACCACCCGGTCACCCACACGCAGATCGGTTACGCCCGCGCCCAAGGCGACGACTTCGCCCGCCGTCTCTGTACCTGGAATATGAGGCAGATTCACCCGCCGGCCTTGATCTCCACGACGGGTGAACACATCCAGATGATTCAGGGCGCAGGTCCGCACCCGGACCAGCGCCTCGCCGGGACCCGGCTCGGGCGTGGGAAAATCTTCATAGCGCAATACGTCCGGGCCACCGCGCTGGTGCATGACAACTGCTTTCAAGAGTGATGCCTCCAGAAGGAGACGGGAAGTTGGTAATTTGGTAGACCGGTAAATTGGTAAATTGGTAGTCTGGAAGACTGGTTCAGAATACCAATTTACCATTCCACCGCTTCAACATCCGTCGTTGGCTTTAATACAAATGGTGGGGACTAAGGCCGAGTCGAACTCACCGATCCGTTCTGGTCCGATTTGAGCCAGGTGCTGACGAACGTGGCACGTGTCGGCCAACAGTCGGTCCACGTCAACCCCCATACAGGTGGGAGCAAAGTGAGTCAACTTGGGGATGGCCCGCGCCAACACCTTCATCGCGCCCCGCCAGTTGTCCCGCTGCACGTGATACAGGGCCACACCCACCTGGAGAATGCCCTGGTAGAGCAAACGGATGGGACGCGTTTCCGCCATCCAAACCGCCTCAATGGTCTCGTGGCATTCGAAGTACTGGCGCTGGTTGAACTCCTCAATGCCACGCAACAAGCCAGGTGGAGGTTGTTCATCGCACGGACTTAAGTCGGGCTGCCAGGCCCACTTTTTCACCAACGATGGCAAATCCCTGGACATGGCCGATCGCCCGACGAAGGCATCACAGCCAGTTTCCAACGCCCGCTGGCGCAACACCAGATCAACGTGAGGCCCATAGGCCAGGATCGGAACCTGTCGCCATTGGCTCTCGTTTTTGGCGTGGTCTACCATGTGCTCCCAGTCAAGTGTACGGGAGCCAACGTTGACCAGTACCAGAACAGGGAACCCTTTCAAGAGCCGATCGAATGCGGGGGTTGCCCGGGCAGAAACCGGCTCGTAGCCCAGCGCCCGGAGCCCGGCTTCGATGCCGGCCCCGAACATTATGTCATCTTCTAGCACGACGATGGTACGTGTCAGGGGCCACTCCTTGGACATGGAAGGTTGGAATGTGTTATCCTCCCCTCAACATTTGCATGAGCTGCTCCAGGCAACCGAGAGGTTCTGATGGTGTATCAGGCTCCCCCGGCTCGGGCGGATCAGGGAGAGTCGGTGGCGTTTCGCTGATAATCTTCTGGTAGGCGGCAAACACGTCGCCGCGTCCACTTCCCTGGGCATTGGGATTCTCCCCCAGTTCCAGGGATGTGGTCATCAATGCCCACTTGACCTGGTTAGGCGTAAGATCCGGTTTGGCTTGCAGCAGCAACGCCACGCTGCCAGCAGCGTGCGGCGTGGCCATGCTGGTGCCGGATAGCTCTACATAGCCAGGCGCAACCACCGTCCCAAGTGCCGTGCCATCGGCCTGGGCAGCCACAATGCCAGCGCCGGGGAAGACTATATCGGGCTTGACCCGACCATCGGAAGTAGGACCGCGCGAGGAGAAGTTCGTCACATTGTCAGCGTCGTCCACGGCGCCGATGGTAATGACCCAACGAGCACACCCTGGAGAACCCACAGTGGAGGCCCCGGGCCCGGCGTTACCCGCCGCAGCACAGACAATGATGCCGAATTGCTGTACCACCTCATCACACAATGTCGAGAGCGCATCCGTACCGTCGCAGGGACCATCGCTACCTAGCGACAGGTTGATGACATGCACGCTCTGGTCGACGGCCCATTCGATGCCGGCCATCACACCGCTCATCGTGCCGCTGCCCTGGGCGTCAAGTACCTTGGCCGTATACAGGCTGGCACCAGGCGCGACTCCCTTGTACGTTCCATCAGAGGCAGCGCCGGTCCCAGCGGCAATGCTCGCTACGTGGGTGCCATGCCCATTGTCATCGGTGCCGTCGCCACCGACATAGCTGGCCATAGCAACTACCCGCCCCTCGAAGTCATCGTGACTGGGATCAATACCGGTGTCCACAATGCCGATCTTAATCCCTTCGCCCCGGAGGCCTGCATCCCACACCGAGGGAGCCTGGATACGCGGCACCGACACATTCAGGCAAGTGTGAACTGGTAAGTCGGGCCAGATGTACTCCACTGCATCATCACGACTTAGAGCGTCAATGTCACCTGGACGCACCTGCAACGCGGTGAAAGGGAAACGCTTGAGGCTATGCGTCACCTGGGCATCAGTTACCGCTCGTTGCGCCATGAACACCTGCGGTTTATGGCGGACAATAACACCAACAGGCTCGTCCACGGCAGCCGAACTGATTTGGGTCTGTAGATCACTGGCGATTTTAGCTGTGCTCATGTCCATTCTCCTTTGGGCTCTTGCTGTCTATTTCCGCATGGTTGTAACTGGTCGATCCTCTTCGATTTTGATAACCCACTTCTCCTCAATGAGCAACAAGGCCGCCCCAGCGGAGCCTGTCACCGAAACACCCGGTACCAACCGGAATTGATGCCCTACTTGCAAGCCCAATTCAACCAGACGAGGCAGATAGGGTGCCGGGTCACCGTCAGTGCGAACGATCAGGGCCACCGACTGTTCTGGGTCGGCAGCCAACCTTTGATGTAGCACGCTATCGATTTTATCCATAGGCCCCTCCTACGTGAATTCATCATACCACATTCGATGGGTAATGGTCAAGACCTGTTCCGACACGAAATACCGATTGGATTCGATGGCCGAGTATGTTATAATGCTACCGGTGCTGAGTCTACTCACATTGTGACATTGGCCGAATAAAGATGTTCTGTCGGCCTGCGAGGCCTGATTTTCGACGTGAATCCAACCGATTTGCTAAAGAGATAACGGTCCCAATAAGTCCACCACTCAAGATAAAAAGCAGTGAATGTAACCGCTTTGTAACCATCAACTCCAATGAAATGTGTTATAGTGGTTAGTGGACGTCAAGATGCGGTTAGACTCAACAATACCATAGATACCCCTCAGGTATAGTTGAGTATGGCGATTTTGATAGACGGACATAATCTTATTGGCAAGATGCCGGGCCTGAGATTGGATGATCCAGACGACGAGGAAAAGCTACTCATCCGGCTGCGAGCATATCGGGCTCGTACCGGCAAGCGTCTCGTCGTATATTTCGACCCTGGAGCAGCCTACCAATCTCCGGAACGCCGGTCCAGGGGGGGCATTAGCATTCGCCAGGCAGGTACCGGCCAACGCGCTGATGATCTGATGATACGCGACCTCCGATGCCATCATAACCCGCGCGAACTAACCGTTGTGACATCAGATCGTGCCATACAAGAGGTGGCACGACATCGCCGTGCTCAAGTGATTGACGCAGCAACCTTCGCTGGGGAACTAAGTCACTCGCCCCAGAAAGAGGAAACCAGGGAAATGCCACCGCTGCCTGAAGACGAGATACAAGAGTGGTTGGCGATTTTCGGACAATCGGATGAGTAACAGTTCGATGACAGAATCAAACTCTCTACCAACGCCTGAAACACAAACAATTGAGATTGGGATCCGACGCGCATTGCTTGATCTTGGCATAACTGCCGAAGAGATTGAGCAGCGAGTTGAACTTTGGGTGATAATCTCCCTCTATAAGCAGGACAAAATCACCTCGTCCCTGGCAGGCGAGTTGTTAGGGGCAAACCGCGACTTCTTCCTGGACAAGCTCGACGAGTTCGAGGTGCTATACATTGATACGCCGGACAAAGGCAAGGCTGATCTGCGCGCTGCGCCGGTCGTATCGATGCTGGCCGAAGACCGAGCAACCCTGGCTGACTTGAACCGCGAATTAGTCCGCATCAACCGCCGTCTGCGCGAGGCCAATCAGGAGATTCGTGAGGCTGACCGATTAAAGAGTGAGTTCGTGGCCACTATTAGCCATGAACTGCGCACCCCACTCAACACAATCATTGGATTCGCAAAGTTTATGCTCAATGGTGGCACCGGCCCTCTCAATGAAATGCAGCGGACCGATCTTTCCGCCATCTACTCCAGCGGTCAACACCTTCTGGACCTGGTCAACGACATTCTTGATCTTTCCAAGATCGAAGCGGGCAAAGTGACGCTTGAGAAAGAACTGCTCGACTTCCACGAAATTGCTGCTGGGATTATGTCATCTGCTATTGCCCTGGTTGGTGATAAACCTATTGAGTTGAGAGAGGAGATAGATTCCAATCTCCCCCCTATTTATGCCGATCGCCAGCGAGTACGCCAGATCATCCTGAACTTGGTCTCAAACGCAGCCAAATTTACCGAGGAGGGCCATATTGCCTTGCGGGTGAAACCGACCACCAAAGACGGTAAACCATTCGTCTTGTGCGCTGTGGAGGACACCGGAATCGGTATTCGCCCAGAAGACATTTCTACCGTTTTCGAGGCTTTTCGCCAGGTTGACAGTTCGTCAGCGAGGCGTGCGGAAGGAACAGGGCTGGGACTACCTATCAGCCGCCGGTTGGCAGAACTGCATGGGGGCCAGATGTGGGTAGAAAGCGAGGAAGGCACCGGCAGCACATTTTGCTTCACTCTGCCGCTAGGTGATGGCAAAAAATGATCTTAACCCGGAAGGTCCGAGCAAGGAAATGGTAAGGACGCAATGAGTGCCCGAAGGCGAATCTTGTATGTTGAAGATGACGTATCCAGCCGCATGCTGGTCAAACAGGTGCTGTACGCTGCCGGTTATGAGGTAGTGGAAGCAGAGGACGGTATGGCGGGCATCCGACTGGCCCAAGAGACAAGACCAGACCTGATCTTGATGGATATCAACATGCCCGGGCTGGACGGCTACGCTGCGGCGACCAAAATCAAGGGTGTGCCCGGCCTGACCGATACGCCAATCATCGCAGTGACCGCCAACGTAGTTGAAGGCGACCGAGAGCGCGCCTTGACCGCTGGCTGCGATGGCTACTTGCCTAAACCCATAGACGTGGATGCGCTCCCTGATCAGATCAACGAATTCTTGGGCGGGCGGCGCGAACACGTAGATAAAGAGGCAGAACGCAGTTACCTACGTGAGCATAGTCAGCGATTGGTAGATAGGCTAGAAGAGAAAGTCGCAGCTCTCACCCGGTCCGATGCGATGAAATCTCGATTCATCGCTATCGCGGCCCACGAGCTGCGCACCCCGGTGACCATCATTTGTGGCTATCTGGACATCTTACAGGACCCTGCTGGTCCGCTGACCGAGGTCGATCCTGACGCTGCCGTGCTGCTTGAAGGCATCTCGAGTGGTGTACGGCGATTGCACGAGATTGTGGAAGATATGCTGGATGTCACCCGCATCGAAGCCAAAACCCTTGACTTAAAGAGCGCACCTGTGCGACTGGACGATGCCGCCAAGAAGGCGGTAACTTTGCATCGTGAGAACGCCGAACACCGCAATCTGAACCTCACGCTGGAGCCTATGGGAACCCTGCCCACAATCTGGGGAGATGGCACTCGCATCGAGCAATTACTGGGGCACCTCATCGGCAATGCCATCAAATTCACGCCCGACGGAGGCAGTGTTACGGTGAGTGGACGGGTATTGAACAAGAAACAAATAGATATCACAGACACGACTCGACCGCTGGAGGATGAATACGTAGAAATCATCGTGACCGACACCGGGATCGGCATAAACCAGAGTGAGCAAGATCGCATCTTCGAACAGTTCTATGAGGTGCGGGACCCGAGCCTGCACAGCACCAGCAAGACCGACTTTATGGGCGGAGGCGCGGGGCTGGGGCTGGCCATCGCACGAGGAGTGGCTGAGGCCCACGGTGGTTGGGTGTGGATGGAAAGTGAGGGCCACGACCCTGAACGCTGTCCCGGCAGTCGCTTCCACGTGGTATTACCCATAGGCACGCCCCCCGATCAATGAGATGCCGCCTTATAAGAATCTAGGGCAGGCCCTAACTCCGGATTATTTGACATCTACCCACTGCTAGGCTATCATACTTCCAGTTCGCCTGGGCCCCGTCTCAGGATCTCGCTGAGCGCGGGGTTTTATTGTGTAATTGCAACGGCAGCGGACGCGAAGGGATCAACAATCTGATGCCTATCGGTTGACCCGCACCTGGCGGCAGGGCAAGTGTCCGCTTCTCAATCCCCTACATAAGGAGCATCGGGTTTCGTGAACGAGCGCAAAGTTAGCTGGCCTCTCTACCTGGGTGTTTTTACGACCAGTATGGCAGTGCTAACGCTGGAAATCGCCCTTACTCGTATCTTTTCCGTCTCTCTTTGGTATCATCTTGCCTTTATGGTCATCAGTACTGCGCTGCTTGGATTTGGAGCGAGTGGCACTTTTCTCACGTTGCGCCGGACCCTGTTAGAAAAGAATCTGGAACGCAATCTGACCCTCTTTGCCGGGCTGATGGCGGTCGCGATCGTGGTCTGCTTCGCGATCATGGTTCGATTGCCGCTCGATCCACTTGCCCCTTTGACAGAGGGCCTCCCCCCCAGTGAGCAGACCTGGCAGACCATATTGCTTATCCTGCTACTGCTGGCCGAGTACGTTCTGGTGGTCATTCCTTTCTTCTTCGCAGGCCTGGCGCTGGGGGGTACTTTTTCGGCTTTCGCGAAACGGATTAGCACGCTTTACTTCGCGGACCTTATCGGTGCTGGCATGGGTTGTCTGGTGGTCATCGGTGCCCTATGGTTTTTGCCAGGGCAGGGGGTGGTGCTGTTTGCAGCAGGGCTGGCAGCCCTGGCCGCTTTCTTCTTCAGCAGGCTACGTGCTGGGGCAACAGCAGAGGGCGCACCAAGTGCATCACGGGCAACGATCCTGGCAGCAGCAGGTGCAATCCTCCTTCTCGCGCTTTCGCCGGTCGCCGACCGGTTTCTACCATTATATATCCCCCCTAGTAAGCCGCTATCCCAAGCCCAAAGCGATCCCACCATCGACCTGGTCTACACGGGATTCACCCCCTTCGCCCGCATAGACGTGATGCACCAAGAGGGTGCTAGCCTCGGGACGTGGGGAATGAGCACGCGCTGCACAGCACCGGCTTCACCTGAGCAGCTTTTTATCACCATTGACGCCGCGGCTATCACCACCATAACTAACTTCGATGGTGACTTGGAGCGCATCGCTTTTGTGAACTGTGCGCCCAGCAGCCTTGCCTATCGGGTGCGTGGCGACCCACTTGAGAACGCCCTGCTCATCGGCCCCGGGGGCGGTATCGACGTGCTCACTGCCTACTACAACGGCGTGGAGCGCATCGTCGGCGCTGAGATCAATCCACTCATCGTCAACCTGGTTGCCGACAACAATCTGTATCGAGACTACGCCGGCGGGCTGTACACCGATTATCCGCAGATCGATATCGAGTTGGCCGAGGGTCGCAATTTCGTTGCCCGCTCCACGGAGAAGTACGACTTGATTCAGTTCTCCCAGGTCGATACGTGGGCCGCGGCTGCTTCCGGGGCCTACAGTCTCAGCGAGAACTTTCTGTATACCACCGAAGCTTTCCTGGATTATTATGATCATTTGGCTGATGACGGGATGCTTACCGTTGGTCGGTGGTACTTTGAACCGCCGCGACAAGCATTCCGCTTGGTGACGATTGGTACTACCGCCCTGGAACAGCGGGGGACGGTTGACCCGGCGCAACATTTTGTGGTCGTGCGTGCCGGAGATACGTCTACCTTCATAATGAAGAAGTCTCCTTTCACCGCCGAGGAAATCGCCCGTCTACGGGATGTGGTAGACAGCCTGGGCTTTGATATGCTGTACGCCCCCGATGAGACCGATCCCGAAAATTGGTTTGTCCAATTCTTCGCCGCTCCCGACCGGTCACAATTCTATCGAGACTATCCGTTGGATGTGACACCAACCACAGACGACCGTCCTTTCTTCTTTGAGTATTATGGTTGGAGCAACTTTGGTGATTTCCGCTCGGGCAAAGCCACCCTGGTCATTTTGCTAGTCCAGGCGTTATTGCTGGCGGGTGCCCTCATCCTATGGCCCTTGTGGCGCTTCCGGCGGCAGGGGTTAGCAACACGCGGGGCACGTCGATTCATCGTCTACTTCGCTGCGTTGGGTATCGGTTTCATATTCATCGAGATCGGGCTTATGCAACGCTTTATTCTTTTCCTGGGACACCCCATTTACTCGACCTCGGTAGTACTTTTTAGTGTGCTTACCTTCTCCGGGATAGGAAGTCTTCTGTCGGGTCGGCTGCTGAGGATGTCGCCACAAAATTCTGGCGACGAGGGAGCTGGTGAACGAGATCCGCGATGGCTTCAGAGCCGGGTAATTCCTTTGTTGTGCCTCTTGACCGTCACATACATCTTTGTCCTCCCCCCTCTGTTCCGTGTGCTGTTAGGCCTGGAGCTCACGTACCGGGTGATTGTGTCTATTCTGTTGCTGGCACCTATGGGTCTATTGATGGGGATGCCTTTCCCTCTAGGTATACGATTGGTGGACCAAGTGAACTCGGCGCTGGTGCCCTGGGCCTGGGGAGTTAACGGTTTCAGCTCGGTAGTTGGCTCGATCTTGGCCGTGATGATTGCTCAAAGCTATGGCTTTGCCGTGGTCATAGGATTGGCCGTGATTGTCTATCTCGTCGGTTTGGCCGCAGTTTTGAGCCTGGGGCGGGTGACCGAGAGTACACCTCAACCCGGATATTTGGGATCTGAGATCTGAGATGGGCCTCCAGGATTGGTTCTATCAACTTAGCGAAAGCCAACGCACTACCTATGGACTGCTATTGTCCGTCATTCTGCTGACGATACCTTGCTATTGCCTGGGGATTATCGCGCTGGTCAATGCGCCGCCAATTTTGCTAACCCCGACACCGTTGGCCACAATGCCACCTCGCACGGACACACCATCAGCTACGGTACCGCCAACGCTCACCTTCACGCCACAGAAGCCGACCAACACCCTGGAGCCTACACCCACTCAGTTTTTCCCAACTCAGGTTCCCTCCGCTACAGCAACGGCGACAGAGACACCTACGCCGACCGACACACTAACGCCGGTACCCACTAATACACTGATTCCGACTCCCACCGACACCCCGTTGCCGACACATACATCTACGCCAGTGCCGGCCACAGCTACTTTTACGCCAACGCCAACTGCGACCGACACTCCTACGCTCACGCCCACGGTGAAGCCCACGAAAGAGCCAACTGAAGTGCCTACGCTCACGCCCACGGTGGAGCCCACGGAAGAGCCAACTGAGGTACCCACCGAGCAGCCCACTGAGGTGCCTACCGAGCAGCCCACTGAGGTGCCTACCGAGCAGCCTACTGAGGTGCCTACCGAACAGCCCACCGAGGAGCTATCCACTAGACAGCTCACCCCCGTATCTGGAGCTAACAGCCTGCTGAGGCACCCAGTGGGGAGCCACCTTAAGTCGTTACTACCTTAAGTCATTTAATCCGTAGGGGTGGTGTCAGATAATTACAGGGTTTGAGTTGGCAGTGCCGATTGACACATCCACCTAATACAGGTATACTTAAGGCGTACATCTACCGCATAGGGAACAAGGTTGTACCGGGCTGAAGAAGGAGTGGGAGGTGTGTCGGGTCGGGCAGTTGGTAATGCTGGTCCTCACGATCAGCTTAGCTGTGGCGTGTGGCCAGACTGCTGCGTCACCCTCGTCTGGCACAGTTACGAACAATGACGTGCCAACTTGCACCCAGTATCCCACCTACACACCTTATCCAACTTACACACCTTATCCGACATACACGTTACCCTCCCTCTCAGCCGATGTCGAATCGATTGTTTGGCCCAATGGCCTCCGCGATGACGTAATCTCGTGGACCGATGCTGCGGAGTTCGTCGGTAGCGAAATGATCGTTGAGGGGACGGTGGTGCAGACTCACAACTCAGGCAAAGCGGTCTTCCTTAACTTCGCGGAAGAGTTCCAAGGGACCTTCAGCGTCGTTGTTTTTCCAGAGGACTGGCACAAGTTTCCCGCACCACCTGAGACGCTCTTCTACGGACGGCGGATTCGAGTCCAGGGGCTGATCGAAGAGTACCAGGGCACGCCCGAGATGGTGATGCGAGACCCGTGGCAAATTGAGGTCGCGCTAACCCTGGGCCAAGAAGAAGCCTGCGAGTGTGGCACGCCGGTCGTGACCCAAGTCGTCGTAACGGCCACACCATCAGCGAGGGAGGAACCAGCTTCAGCAAGCGAGCCAGTCGTATCGACTGCTGATGCAACGGAGCCCTCACCAGACATCCAGGTGGTCAACTGGCAAGATGCGGCTGCCTTCGACGGGAAAATGGTCTGTGTTGAAGGCCGGGTAACAGCCACTTATAACTCAGGCAAGGTAATCTTTTTGAACTTTGATGAAGACTATCGGAGTACTTTCAAAGTAGTCATCTTTCCCGAGGCGTGGCCGTTGTTCCCCCAGCCACCTGAAGATATGTATCAGGATCAACTGGTGCGGGTGACGGGCCAAGTCAAAATGTACCAGGGAGCACCTGAAATCATCGTCGAAACACCCGACGCTATCCAAATCGTGGAGTAGTGGTATCATGTCCTTACTTTCATGGTTACTTGTCATTCTGGCCGGACTGAGCCTGGCCGCGATGGTCGTTTCGATCACCATCGCCAGCCGGTCGGCGCGTGAGGCGCGATCGACTATCTTCCCAATTGTGCGCGAAGAGGAAACCGCCCGCGCGCGGCGCGCCCGCATCGTATCCAGTGTCACAGGCGTAATAGCGGCCATCATGGCGGGTGCGTTTTTCTTGAGTGGGCAGCTTTCTTCGGTAAGCGTCCCGGGTGCGCAGTTACTGGCCGAATTCGATCCCCAGGTTGAGTCGACTGCCACCGAAGAAGAAATCCCAGTTGCAGCGACCGAAACACCTCTTCCCCCAACGGAGGAGCAGCTAACCCCACCCCCCACCCAGATGCCGACTGCTACTGACGAGCCGTCGGCCAGCGTAACCTTGTCTGCAACAGCCACCCCTACACCGGTACCGCCGACCCTCACCCCTCCGCCACCCAGCCCTAGCCCTACCCTGGCAGCGTCGGCTACTTCCACCTCCGTACCTCCGTCACCGACGTCAGCCAGTTCTCCCGTCCCGGCCCCGACCAGCGTGCAAATGGGTCCCATAGCCTTCGCCACCCAGATCGGCGACCGCCGCGAACCGATCGATCCTACTACCGTCTTCTCCGACACAGTGAACCGGGTATACGCCGCCTTTCCCTACAGCGGCATGCGAAATGGGATTACCTGGACCCAAATATGGTACTTTAACGACGTCGAATTCAGTCGAGGTGAGGAAACTTGGGAGTGGGGCAACGACGATCTCTCGTATGTCTTCACCAATCCGGTTGGCGCCGGGGATTACCGCCTGGAACTGTACGTGAACGACGACCTGGTTGCCAGCGGTGCGTTCACAGTCCGCGGGCCCGTGGCGGTCGGTGGCCCGGAAACTCGGGAGACCCCAGGAACTCCTGAGAGCACTGAGACTCCGGAAAGCCCAAGGACTCCAGAGATACCAGAAGGTACCGCGACTGCTGAGAGCCCCTAACCCGGTGAAAGTTGCCATTGTCCACGACTGGCTCAACCAGTTGGGCGGGGCCGAGGGCGTTCTTGAGACACTGGTCGAGATGTTCCCCGATGCGCCCGTCTTTACCACCATTTATTGGCGTCGTGGCATGCCCATCCGCTATCAGAGTTGGGATATTCGACCCACGTGGCTGGACCACGCCCCCTTCATCTATCGACATCACCAACCCTACTTGCCTCTTTATCCCAGCGCCGTGCAAAGCATCGACCTACGTGGCTATGACCTGATCATCTCTAACAAGAGCGGCTTTTGCCACGGCGTACGCACCGACCCGCAGCAACTTCACATAGACTACTGCCTGACACCTACCCGCTACGTGTGGGATTATGCCGGCTACGCGGCGCGTGAGGGCCTCCGCGGGGTGACCGACGTGCTACTGAAGCCTGTGACCCGCTGGCTACAAAGCTGGGACCGGCGCGCCGCCGCCGGGGTGGACCATTTTGTCGCCATCTCACATGAGGTGCAGGCACGCATCGCTCGCTTCTACGAGCGGGACTCGACCATCATATACCCGCCCGTAGACACTGACCGTTACCGTCCCAGCGCCGATCCGCCCAGCGACTACTTGTTGGTCGTCTCCCGACTCGTTCCCTACAAACGGATCGACCTGGCAGTGCGGGCCTGCAGCGAATTAGGTCTCCCTCTAATTGTCGGTGGCGAAGGACGCGATCGGGCAGCGCTAGAGGCCATCGCCGGGCCGACGGTCCGCTTTGTGGGTCGCGTTCCCGACGGCGAGTTGAGTGACTTGCTGGCCCACTGCCGGGCCTTCATATTCCCCGGGTATGAGGACTTCGGCATCGCCCCTGTCGAAGCCCAAGCCGCCGGGCGGCCGGTCGTCGCCTACGCGGCTGGAGGCGCGCTAGACACGGTGATCGACGGCGAAACCGGTATCTTGTTCCAGGAGCAGACACCCGAATCACTGGCCGATGCCATGCGCCGACTGGACTCGACCGACTTCGACCCGGTTGCCATTCGCCGTAACGCCGAGCAATTCAGTATGACTCGCTTTAAGCAGGAGCTAGGTATCTTCATCGAGGAGAAGTGGCGCGAGTTCACCGGAAGTTGACGACTTACAATAAAGTTGACGACTTACAATATTTGACCTAAACTTAAATCTGGCCAGGCGTGCTGCTTACATACCTAAATTTCGCCCGAAATAGGGGCAGGGTGCTTGAACAGGAACAGGATTTGCCAAAAAAGGAGTGATGGGTTTACCTGTACAAAAAGCTGAAAACCAGATACAGGAGCCTCATCACTATGAATC
>DAOUMD010000151.1:0-66633 GCA_034412795.1 Anaerolineae bacterium | reverse complement strand
AGGACATCCGGGTCCCTATGGATGACGGTGAACCGTGGCGTCTGCTGTTCACTTACCACTTGGATGCTCCATCCTCTTCTGCGCAATTCAAATGACGCACTATGATGCTGGAAAATCATTTATGCGTGAGCTATATTCTGTTCGTAGGGCGGGTATGGCCAAACCTACCCGCCGTTTCTTCTTGTCAGAAAGCCCTAGTCGCGTTAAGATAGGGACCGCCAGAAACTACTTCTTTAAACCTAGACCAATGCGTTAAGATCTTCGCCATTTAATTCCCGCCAGAGAAAGGCGACCAGCATATGAAGAGACCCGTCACAGGCAGTGAAGTGCTTCTCTGGCTTCTCTTAGCTGCCTCCGCCTTTGCGGCGATCACCTCTGTGACCTTGGCCTTGGTCTATTCCTCTGAACACGGCTTCCTCTATGTGCCTTTTGCCTCCTGGTTCGTGTTTGGTCTGACCGTGTTGATACTTGCCCTCGCCGGGATCGCCATCTACTTTTGTCGCCGGATTCGAAAGACCAGCCAGGAACTAATTGATCTGAAAAGGGAACCTCTCGATGAAGGCATTCCCGCAATTTATGGACACAAACACCTGGATAAAGCCGAATTCCTGGTCATCCTTCAGAGCCTCTTCGGACGCTCCCCCGCCGTCAAATACGTACACGTAAAGCCCTTGCCGGGCGGGCATAGCGGCAGCATGACGCTGTTGGCTGAACTCCAGCGTGAAGGGGACGATAAACCCTTGCCACGCACTTTTGTGATCAAATTGGGCGATAGGCGTGAGATGGTTGACGAGCACGATAAGTTTCATAATTACGTGCTGGGACATCTGGGTCGTGCTGCCAGGTTCTTCAGGCAGGCTGAATGGGGTACCTTTGCCGGAATCGCCTATGAGTTTGTGGGTCTGGATCCGGATGACGAGATACACAGCTTTTACCAATTTTATCAAGGTTACGCCGCTGTTGAAATAGTGGCTTTGGTCGCAGACATCTATTCGTACCTTGACCGGACGTGGTATCGAAGCGGGGGGCGAGACCACGTGAATCTCTACCACGAATATGACCTGCTAAGCAGAAAAGAGAAGCCCATTATCGGGCACGTGGGAGAGATTGTGGACGAAGCTGACCCTTACCGCACCAACTTTACGGCCGTAGAAGGACGGCTACGACCTAACCTGAAGCCCGATTTCTGCCCTGATTTGGACTTCCCCTGGTATGATCCTGTGGCATTCTTGCGAACTTGGCCCAGGCAAAATCTGGCTGGCCCGATTCACCGCTCTATCGTGCATGGCGATCTCCACGCCCGAAACATATTAGTTGAAATTGGTAGGGACAGCCAGAAGCGTGTCTGGTTCATCGACTTCTCTCACTCCGGCAACGGGCTATCGGTAGCCCGCACGAGTGAAGCCATCCGCGAGGGCATCCCCATCGATCCGGGTCGAGGGCACACGTTACGCGATTTCTGCCGGCTTGAAGCGGACGTCAAGTTCATCTTGACCAGACTGCAAGACCAAGACGATCTGCGTCTGGCTGTGGCCTTTGAGAGGGAGTTGTTGAACTGTGGGCTGGCACTTTATGATTTGGCGGCGGCCCCGAGGTCCGTGGAGGCCTTGATGGATGACCGATTCCAGAAGGCGTGGCACGTCATCCAAGAAATTCGCCGTCGGGCGGCCGCTTATCTGAGCAGTCCGGATGACCTGCGTCCTTACTACTTGAGCCTGCTAAACGCGACCTTGCCCATCGTGTATTATCACCCAGCTCAGTTTGAGAGCGAGATATGCGAGCGGCAGCAAAAGCGCTATGCTCTGATCTCAGCCGGCATGCTATGCAGCCAGCTCTAAAGATAGATCGGAGGTTAGAGATTTGGGAACCGGCGGCTGATATAATCTCCAGTCTCTAGGTAGTGTTGACATTTGAATTACTCCCAGAGAGACATCATCAGACTTTTCTCTGGAGTTTCAGAGGAAAACGACGAGATGTCAACACGGCCTAATCCCCTAAGTTGAGTCTGTAACCTACGCTCCGTATGGTCTCCACACAAGTATACGTGTGATCGCCTATCAGCCTTTGTGCGTGAGGATCTATCACCTCTCTCAGCCGTTTGACGAGTTGAGATAGGGCTGCGTTAGTCACGCCCATTGCTTCATTCCCGTAGACCTGAGAGATAATCTGGTCGATTGGGATCACCTGCCCCGGCGCTTCTGTGAGCGCCATCAGCAGGGCAAACAGCTTGGGCGACAGTGTTATCCACTCCTCACCATTTGCTGTCTCGATGCGCATCTGATTGGGGTAAACAGCCGTGATATGCACCACGCCCGAGGTAGCAGACTCGACTTCGCGCACAAAGGTTTCAAACAGCGGGCAAAAGATGGCCGCTTCCAGGCCACCTTGCCCGCCCTTGATTCTGACGAGTACCCCTGCCTGTTCCAGGCACGCCACGCGATCGTTATCCACCGACTGCGACAAAGGGACCTCTCTGGCGACGCTGAGAAGTATGTCTTGCTCTGCTGGCGTCAGGTCGTTCCACAGCTCCTCACACAGATTCCTGACCCTGTCGGATCGCAGCAATTGCCGCGCGATCTCCCCGTCTGCCAAACTGGCATCAACTTTCCCGCTGAATAGCAACTCACAGGCGTTCTTCAGAAAGCCCGGATGTCTGCCGGTGCACGCGATTAGTACCGCGCGCTGGGCTGCCTCGAAGGTGCATCCCAGCCTCGCCTCGTCGCGACGGATGGAGTCCAGAGCGTCTTTGGTGCTGAGCGGTCCAATCGTACAGCCATCATCCAGCAGTTCCTGTAATTCGTGGAGGTGGCCCATTGGCCTTCGAGTGGCGAATATATAGGAGAGATTGCCCCGAGGCCGCACGTTTCTGAGGTGGAACAGATAGTTGAAGAAGGCCGGGTCCAGTTTGGCGGCGGCCTCGTCGAAATAATCCAGCACCAACACCAGGCTCAGGTCAGGTTCTACACTGAGGATACTCTCTTTCAGGATATGTCGCGTGCTGCCAGAAACTGGAGATGGGGCAGCGCTGCACGTTGAGATCCCGTCACGACGCAGTTGTGCTGCGATTTCGCTTAGTATCTCAGTTTCGTCGTTGTTGGCCAGCCCGGCGCAGTCCACATGGATAAAGGCATAATCGTTTGCTCTATCCTTGAGGTATCGCGGTTGGGCCTGTGGGTGAGATACGATGAAGCGCACCACGTTCGATTTGCCCATGCCCGCCAGCCCGGTGATGGCGATGCTGCGTAATCTGTAAAGGGCGCTCATAATCTGCCGGACTTCCGCTTCCCGGTAGTCGGCGCGAAAACTGGCTTCTTTGTAGATGGGTGGCATAGCGACCTCCTGTCCATTGGCCGGTGCTAATCCTATGATAGCATAATTCCTCAACACTTCAAGGGCCAGATGATCTTTTCAACAAGATTGTACCGTATTTGTTGGCGATCGTTGACAAATTAACCCGTCCAAGTCAAGCAGTGCATTCGAATGTGTGTTACAATGTAATCGGCCAGTTCAGAAAAGCACAAACATAGTATCACTTGTAGAAGAAAAGGAGGACTCCATGGCGATTTGTGATCTATGCAGCACACCGATAGGCCCTGACGCGAAGCGATACTTGGCATCCCAGGTAAAGACCGCTGTGCGCGCTGGGCTACGCCCCCCTGCGGCCGCGTTTGAACTTGGTGCGGCGTTTGGGATGTCTCAAGCACAAGCGGAAGAATCATGGGTGCAAAGGGCTATGGCGGACACAACAGACTGGTTATTCTGTCCCTCTTGCGCCTCGAGGGTCGAGCAATACCGGTAACAACAGAGCTCCATGTAAGGAGACGGGATATGTGCTTCCTGAAGATACTCAGTCATATTCTACGCTTGGCCATCGTTTCCTTTCTGGTGATGGCTCTGATCGCCTGTAACCCAGTTGTGCACAAGACGCCAGGGCGGGAGCCGACACTGGAGTCTGGGCAAGCATCGCCTATTACAGTGGTCTTTACCCAGGAGATCGCAACCGAGGTTGCATCGCCCACCGCTACAGCCATTGCTCCAACCCCGGCTCCACCCACCGCCACGGCCCCCGCGCCGGTGCCGACGGCAACCTTGGCGTCCGAAGCGCACCCGCTGGTGTTAGTCGATCGCTGGTTTGCCAAGACCGTGCCCGATCGGCTGTCCTTTGCCTTTATGGTAGAAAACCCCAACCCAGACCTGGCTGTGACCAACAGCCGCTACCGGGTTTTTGCCTACGACGAGGCCGGGACACAGGTGGGTAAGACGGGCCGCACTATCGAGCTCGTTCTGCCCGGCCAGCGGCTGGCGGTGGCCGGTGTTGGGAGTATGGTCGTGCCGGCACAGGCGCAAGTCGCGAGGCTGGAAGTCGAGATCGAGCCGGGCCAGGCCGTAGCCTCGGAGATGAAGGAGAATCCACTCACGGCGACGCATAGCGAGTTCTTCCCCAGCACGTACGACTCCAGCGTCAGCGTGGTGATCGAGAACTCGCTGAACAGCTCCATACAAAATGTAAAGGTCGTGGCACTCGCCTATGATGCCGGCGGTGCCTACATAAGCAGTGGCGTGGGCCGTATCGACTTTGTCCCGGCCCGGGCAGAGGCGGCGGCTACCATCCGCCTGGAAACCACCGAGGAGCCGGCCCGGGTTGATGTCTACCCCTCTCTCTCCGACCCCACAGCGCTGGCAGAGGCGACAACCGCTGTGGAATTCGAAGCATTTCAACTGGCAGGTTCCTGGTTTAGGCAGGAGTATTCTACGCTCTACTTTGCCTTCGTTTTTGAGAACCTCAACCCTTCGCTCACCTTCGAAGGCAACACCTATCAGGTCGCTGCCTATGATGCAGCCGGGACAGTCCTGGGAACCTATTCGCACGTCTTATCTGTCGTCTTTCCCGGCCAACGGCTGGGCGTGGCCGGATTTATGTCTCTACTCACAGAGGCTCAGGTTAGCAAAGTGGACGTTCAGGTTATCCCAGGGCAAAGCCAAGCATCCGAGTTGAGCGAGGACCCCTTTGCGACCGAACGAGTTGCCTTCAGCCTTGACCCGGTTCAATCTAAGGTAACCGGCATTGTCAAGAGCGCGTTGGATAAGGATGTTGAAACGGTATGGCTGACGGCCATCGCCTACGACGAGAAGGGTACCATGGTCGGCGGTGGCGAGGGCCGGCTGGATTTTGTGCCTGCCGGCGGACAGGCCCCGGCCAGCGTCGAGGTAAAGACGCTCGGACAGCCGGCCCGCGTTGAACTCTATGCCCGGCTTCACGAATACTCCAAGCTCAAAACAGCCTCGGCAGAGCAGAAAACGCTCAACGTGGTCGCCACCGGCTTCCTCCGAGATCCTAACACCGGCAAGGTCGTGGTCGCTTTTATCGTCGAGAACGCCAGCCCGACGCTGACCTCCGTGAACACCGACTGCCAGGTGGCCGCCTACGATGAAGCCGGAACCGTCCTGGGAACCAGTTCGTGCAACGTCCCCGTTGTCTTTCCGGGCGAACGCCTGGGTCGGGTGGCGGACCTGCTGGCCCGGGAGGAGGCAACCGTCACCCGAGTGGAGGTTCAACTCCGGCCGGCAGAACCAGTCGAGTCCCAGGTTACCGAGAATCCGTTTACGGTCGAGGGGGTAGAGTATGTTCCTGATCCCCACGGATATTTTCCCCAGGTGACGGGGCTGGTCAAGAGTTCGTGGCCAAAAGATACATACATCACGCTGGCAGCCGTCGCTTACGACGAGAGCGGCAGCATCATCGGCGGGGGGCTGGCTAATGCGCTTGCCGAAGCCAATGGACAGGGTACCGTGAGCTTTTACTTGCCCACCACCGGAGGACAGCCGCCAGCCAGGGTCGAACTGTATCCGACCTTCCAGACTCACGCCGATCTCCTGCAGTGAATCACCGGTCGGGCGACACAAAGAACTAAGTGGTCGCTTGCGTTACTTGCTTGAGAAAGGAGAAACCCGATGAGAACGATGAGATTTTCCCATGGCCAGGTTCTGCTGGCGACCATCGCCGTTCTGGTAACGGCGGCGCTGGCCTGCAATCTGAACCCGGTCCTCAAGACCACGGCACCTCGTATTCCAGCAGCCGAGGTGATTTTCACGGCGCCGGAAGCTGTAATTGCGCTGGCCGCCGATAAAGCGGAGAACGTGTACGCTGTAACCATCGAGGGCAACCTCCTGAAGATTGCGCCCGATGGAAGATCTGAGCAATTGTATTCTGGCTTGAAGCGGTGTGGTTTTAGCGACAGGGCCTTGACGGTCCTCCCCAATGGGGACGTGATCGCTAACGATTGCGCCGATAAGAAAGATACCCTTGTCAAAATCGACCAACAGGGAAACAAAACAACCTTGACGCAGCTAGAGGACAGTCTGATCTCTATGACGTCAGACTCCTCTGGCAAGATATACCTGGGATTCTGGATGAGCGACGGGGATATCAACCTAAACTTCAATCCCTCTTACCTTGCCGGCGCTGACTACATTAGCGGTCAGGTTTCTGTGCTGGGCGAAGATGGTAACTTGGATAGCTTATACGAGGGAGGGCTTCCACTGTCGATAGCCGCGTCGGAAGCGGGAGAACTCTATGCGACCCTTTGGGGCCAGGCGGGTCGCTTTAGGCCAGAGTCGAAGAATTATAGTATGTGTGGTCCCACAAAGAATTTCTGGATTGGCCTTTCTGATCATGTGGAGATCCAACATCTAGCACGAGATCGACAAGATCCGATCGTAGAGCGTGGATCGAATGGTGTTTTATCTTATATTGCTGTGGGGAAGGGAAGGCTTCTATTTGCCTTTGGCAAATTTGGGGAAGGGGAATGTGGCATTCATCAAATCAGTCAAGGGAGTAATCCCCAAAGATTGTCGATCACAGAAGACGACGTCCAGAGGAACATAACCAGTCTAGCTGTGTCTGACAGTAACCTTTATTTTTCTGATGCAGACGGCAACGTGTATCGGATTGGTCTCAAGGACCTGGTCCTGTCGCAAGAAGTTTCCGAAGTGCCGGTTGAAGCAACGCCCACGCCAGCCGCGAAGCCTCCCACATGGACGCCCGCGCTGCCAACCAAAATGCCCGTGCCCGTGGCAAGCGCACAACCGCCCGCAGCGACACCTATTCCTCCGACCAAGACCCCTGCACCGATGGCCATTGACACGCCTACCACGGCGCCGCCCACTGTTGAGACGCCGGCTTTCCCATTGCCGGTTGGGAATTGGCAGCCGATCCCTGATCTGCCACGTCACATCAATGCCTTGGTAGTAGACCCCGCCAATCCCCAGATACTCTACGCGGGCACCGGTGACTATGCTGGCTCGGGGAGTGGGGTTTACAAGAGTGAAGATGCGGGCCTGACCTGGCGTTCGGTATCGATCGGACTGCCCAACAAACAAGTGTTGGCGTTGGCATTCAGCCATAATGGGTCATCCACGCTCTATGCGGCTGTCGGCAGCGAAGTATTTGCCAGTGCCGATGGCGCCCAAAGCTGGACGCGCTTGGGCGACACAGATTTTTTTGGCGCTTATGAGTGCCTGCTGCGCGGTGATCCCGGGGATAGAAACGTTCTTTTTGCCGTGTCCAGATCGCACGGCATAGCCCGCAGCAACGATGGCGGCTACATCTGGCTGCCGGTCGGCGAGGGGTTACCGGGGGATGAGCATAGCGTGTATGCCATGTCTTTGGCGATAGACCCGGTGAATACCAATGTGATCTACGTAGGCACTGGCGGCTTTGTGGGCGGAGGTCACGGCGTTTACAAATCCACCGACGGCGGTGAGACCTTTTCGCCGGCTAATCAGGGAATGGTAGATTATCGTATCACTGCCCTGGCGGTAGATCCGGTGCAGCCACAGACGGTCTACGCAGGCGGGGATGGTGGAAATCTGTTCAAGAGCACCGACGGCGGGCAGACCTGGAGCGACCTCACAGGGGAGTTACCCATCCGGCTGAGTGATCACCCAACGATCAGGGATATCGTCACAGACCCGACCATGCCAGAGACAGTTTACTTGCTTGCTGATAATGCGGGAGTCTTGATCACTCGCGATGGGGGCACAAAGTGGCAGGCATTGGGTAAACCGGGTGAACCCAACTATCTGTCGTTTTTGGCGATGACCATCATCTTTGACTCTCAGCCGGAGCCGGGCTTGGTGGTGGGCGTCGAAGGTGAAGGTGGCTGGCGGTATGATGTCACGCCACCGAGCCCAGAGCCTACGGCGACCGCGTCGTCTGCCAGCGTGCCACTCCCACCCTTGTCGCTTGGGCGCTGGCAACCGGCCCTCGACTTGCCGCGCCAGATCAATACGCTGGTAGTGGATCCTTCCAACCCCCAAGTTCTCTACGCTGGCACCGGGGAGTCTGGCTCGGGGAGTGGTGTCTATAAGAGCGAAGACGCGGGCCTGACCTGGCAACTGGCGGCCACTGGGTTACCCAATGAAGATGTGCTGGCGCTGGCTATAAGCCGTGGCGTTCCACCTACGCTCTATGCGGCTATCGGCAGGGATGTGTTTGCCAGCACCGATGGCGCGCAGAGCTGGACACACCGGGGCGACTCCGGCATATTCAGTGGCTTCTATCGCCAACTGTACATTGCGCCCGGCGATAGTAACGTCCTGTTTATGGTGATCCATCCCAGCAGCTTAATTCGCAGCAACGATGGCGGCTATACCTGGCTGCCGGTCGGTGAAGGGCTGCCGGGAGACGATCACGAAGTGTACGTTCTCTCGTTGGCGATAGACCCGACCGATGCGGACGTGGTCTACGCAGGCACCGGCGCCTGGGTGGGTGGGGGCCACGGTGTTTACAAATCCACCGACGGGGGAGAGACCTTTGCGCCAGCCAACCGAGGGATGTTGGATTATCGCATCAGCGCTCTGGCTGTCAACCCGGGCCAACCAGAAACACTCTACGCCGGTGGGGACTCGGGGGAGTTGTTCAAGAGCACCGACGGCGGGCAGACCTGGACCGATCTCACCGACAACTTGCGCGTGCAGCGCTACGCTCAGCCTCGCACCATCCGGGGCATCGTTATCGACCCGGCAGCGTCGGAGACGATCTATCTGCTTGGTGATAACGCCGGGGTCTTGGTCAGCCACGATGGAGGTGAGACGTGTCGCCAATTCGGTAAACCCGGCGACTATGACCAACCGACGTTTAGCGCCTGGACAGTGGCCTTCACGCCCCGGCCGGTCCTGATCGTTGGTCTTGAGCGCGAAGGCGGCTGGCAGGCTCGAACCACCGATTAAGGATTTCGATGTCATTGGCAAGTGCTAATCTGACAGTCTTCACCAGGTTCTTGGGAGCGCCATCAAAACGCAGGCCTACTTTCCAATAGGTTGGGATGGGCAAGTGCTCTCATAAGCCCCATCCATCTGTTTATCCGCTATCTATCCGCTGCGTCCTTCGTCGCTTCGGCGAGTGAGCCCCATCCATCCGTTTATCCGCTATCTATCCGCTGCGTCCTTCGTCGCTTCGGCGAGTGAGCCCCATCCATTTGCTTAAGCGCTATCTATCCGTTGCCTTCGCCACCTGGTAATCGCTATAGCCTCCCAGGTACTCCCTCAATGCCCCCTCATCCAACTCCACCACTCGATCCACCACCCGGTCCAGAAAGTAGCGATCGTGGGAGATCACACACACCGTCCCCTCAAACTCGGCCAACGCATTCTCCAGTACCTCGGCCGACGCGATATCCAGGTTATTGGTCGGCTCGTCGAGCAGCAGGAAGTTGGCATCCGACAGCATGAGCAGCGCCATCTGCAAGCGGCTGCGTTCCCCTCCGGATAGATCCGCCACCCGGCCCCGCGCCTGCTCGTAGGAAAATAGAAAGCGCCCCAGGAAGCGTACCGCGCCTGTTTCTGAAACGGTCGCCACCTGGCGTACCGTATCGATCAACGTGCTTTCGTAGTCGAGGGTCTCGTGCTCCTGGGCATAGTAACCGATCTTGACACTGGGACCGATTTTGATCAGCCCGCCGCTGGGTCTTTCCTGTCTCAAGATTAGGCGAAAGAGCAGCGACTTGCCCGACCCGTTGGGACCGACCACCCCCACTCGCTCACCTTGCCAGACCAGCAGATCCAACCCGGCCAGGATGATCGTCTCCTCTTTTTTACTCTCGCCGGACCCGTTTGAGGCGGCCGGAAATGCCTTGTCCAGATCAACGATTTCCAACACCTTGTCGCTGCCGCGCCAGCCGTTCAGCTCTAATCCTATTTGCCTGCGCTCCAGGATAGGTTGCTCAACCCGCTCCATCTTCTCCAGGCGTTTCATGATACTCTGCCCACGCCGTATAAACTTTACATTGTCGTACACCGTGCCCCAGGTCATCAGTCGTTTGGCGGCCTGTTCCAGCCGGGTGATTTCTTTCTGCTGTGCTTGAAAGAGTTGCTGCTGGCGGGTCAGCCGTAACTCTTTTTCAACGGCGTATTCGGAATACGTACCCGGGTAGCGTGTCAGCCGGCCATCCTCCAGCTCGACGATTTCGTCCACTACCAGGTCCAGCAAGTATCGGTCGTGGGAGACAATGATGACCTCTCCCCGGTACCCGTTGATGAAACCCTCCAAAAAGGCCTTGCCAGCCAAATCCAGGTGGTTGTCAGGCTCGTCGAGCAGGAGAAGGTCGGGCTGGGTGACCAGCAGCTTGGCCAGGCCGACCAGCTTCTTCTGTCCCCCGCTAAGCGCCTCCACCGGCAGATCCAGATCAGCGTCGGTGAATCCTAGGCTGCTCAGCGTCGAGCGAACCCGCCCCTCGTAGCCCGGACCGCCGAGCCGTTCGTATTCCTCCAGCAGGCGTGCCTGTTGGTCAAGTGTTCGTGTCAGAGCCTTCTCGTCGCCGTAGACGGCCGGGTCAGCCAGTCGAGTCTCAACCTGGGCCAGGTCCGCTTCGACGTGGGCCAACTCGGTCGAGGCGGCCAACGCTTCCTGCCACACCGTGTGTCCCGGCTCCAGGTGAGGCTCCTGACTCAGATAGCCGATGGTTAACCCCCGGCGGCGGACCGTGAACCCGGTGTCACTGCTCAACTCGCCAGCTATGAGGCGCAGCAAGGTACTCTTGCCACAACCGTTGGGGCCGACCAGCCCCACGCAGCCGTCATCATGGATTTCCCACGACAGGTCTTCAAAAACCGGTTCCGTGGCATACGTAGCGCTCACGCGATCAAGATTTACCGCGATCATGACGGGGTTTTTCCTTCCATTTCTGACAATGTTGTGTTAACATAAAATAGCGATCTCAAAGGCTCTGAGCAAAACAAGACATTGTCAAGCATTCAGGCGGCATTCCCTATCCCTGAGGGGGACTCGTGGCTGCTGCTGCGACAGCCTCGTGTGCGGTCGGGTCCTTCCCCGGACGAAGCTTTTTCTGATAACTATCGTACTGCCGGACGATGCGCATGCCAGCTCGCTGGTAGAGCTTTGTCGCGCCGGTCGTGTTCTGTGAATCCACGCCTAGTGCGACTCTGAGCTGCTCACGGCGATAGAATTCGCGGAAGGAGTGGCGCAGCAACGCCAGCCCCAGCCCTCGGCGGCGCCACGGGCGCCGCACACCCAACTCATCAACCCAGCCTTCGTAGGAGTAACTAAAACACAACGAGCCGCCGGCGATTTCGTCGCCGTCCGTTGCCAGAAACCACAGGCTCGGGTCGAAGTCCTCACGTTCGATCATCACTTGTCGCCAGGTCTCAAAGCGCCAGGGGATGTGCCCCCAGTGATCTTGGAAGGCTTCCTGCATGGCCTCGAAGGTGGCGTAGTCATCCTGTCCGGGGATAAAAGTACGGACGGTGATACCGTCCGGCCACTCAGTCGCGGCTGGCGCCTCATCCATGTCGATCTGCATACGCCAGAAATGCCGGGTTACGCTATAGCCCTCCCCTTCAAGCAGCGCCCGCGCTGCGTCGTTGCCATTGCTGATCGAATTGAATAGACTGACACAAACCCCTGGGGGGGCCTCAGAGACTTGCTGGCGCGCCCGTGCCTCGCCTGTCCGGGCCAGGTAGGTTCCGATGCCTCGGCCACAATACTCAGGATGCACATAGGCAATCACATGCAGCCGGACATTCTCTCTGTTGAACATCACCGCGTAGCCGACGATCCGCTCCCCAGGCGTTACCACCACCCATGTGTCAGTTTCCAGGTTGAGTTCAGGATTCTGCCAATCAACGCGCAGATCCTCCAATGTAAAGTCTGGCTCGCCATGCTCTGCGATGCTGCATATATCTATCAGTTCTGCTACACTTTCCATATCCCCCATGGTTGGGGCACGTACTGTGAGCTCTTTTGGAAATGTATCCGTCATCGTTTTCTCATCCTATTATCAGTCTTGACTTTTGGTCTTGTCAGTCTTCACTGCGATCTTCCGCCGAGTGGGGGGTGATCACCCGTGGTGATTGGCGATCACCCCCCTTATCTCAGTCGCTGATGGGAAACTAGGAGGCTGTGGTTGTTGTGCTGTAGCGTTTCTGGAGATCCTGTCCCCAGTCAACCATCCGACTTCCCAGCCACCTCAGCGCCCGATGATAGTGGTGGTTACCCCTTGGTCTTTCCGCCAGTATCCGCCGCAGAAGTCGTTCCTTCTCGGCCTGGCGTATAGCCTCTTCGCGGTATAGTTGTTGCATTAGTAGGTCCATATGGCCTAACATTTTTCCTCTCTCCCGTAGCTTGGTAGTGTTGACATTTGCGCCTGCCAAGAGTTGCATTTCGTTATTTGTTGCTTAGGCGCAAAGACTCAAATGTCAACACGGCCTACTCAGTTTGATTCTCAGGTGTTCATAGGTGCTTTGCACCTTCCTCAGGTGTATAAACGTAGGTCTTGTGTCTGCTCATAGCTTTCCCCCTTTTCCTCGTCTATAAGCCTTACAGTCGTTGTGTTGAGCCCGGCTGTGATCAACCGGTGCGCTTCAGCCTACCGGTGCGTTTGGCATAGTGCTCGGCTCGGGCAAATATCCACACACCCATCGGTATGGTGATCAGGCCCATCGCCATCAGCAGCGCCAGGGATGGTAACAGCTCTGCCCAGCCGGCGCTTTCCAACATTGCAGCCCGCATAGCTTCTAGCGCGTAGGTCGCCGGTGAGGCGTGAGCGATGACCTGCATCCACTCCGGCAGCACCGTGATCGGGTAGTAGACTCCGCTGATCAACAGCAGGATCGCCTGAACCACGTTCGTCATCTGGGCACCACGCTCTGGGAAGAGCAGCGGCAGCACGGCGGCCATGATGCCGATCCCGATGAAGCTGATGCTGCTGGCGATCAGCACCGCGCTTGCGCCCGCCAAGTTTGCGTTCTCCAGATCCAGGTGGAAGAACAGAGTCACCACCAGGAAGATGACGCCGGTGAAGAGCAACCCCCACACCAGCGAGAAGATAGTCTGCCCTACCATGTGGGTCAGCCGGGAAACAGGGGCCATAAAGGTGTATTCCACCGTCCCCTCCCAGCGTTCCCAGGCGATCATCTCGCTGATGGCGTCAAACACGATGGACAGGTAGCGCCACAAAAGTGTACCGATGAGCAGGTATAGCACCAGGTAGTTAGTATCCACGCTGGTACCGCTGATCTGCTCCATCCCCGCGCCGATGTAAGTGATCGACATCGCGCTGGCGATGCTGTAGGCCAGCCATACTACCTCCCATCCCCAGTAACGTTTCACCAGATTGAAATTGCGTTCGACAAAGGCGTAAGATGCCAGTATCTCCTGCCAGATGAATTTTCCTGTATTCGTTATCGTCATCAAGCTCATATTTCCTCACCCCCTCTCGGAGACCCCAAGGGTCTCAGGCGAACCGCAGGCTTCGTCGTGAGCTCTCGGCGTGAGCGTTCGGCCGATCTCACGCCGAGGGCTCGGTCGAACGCTCAGCCGAACGGTTCGCGCACCCTTATCAGGGTCTTTGCCTACTCCTCCGTAAGCTGCTTACCTGTCAGTGCCATGAATACATCTTCCAAGGTGACCGGATGGCCGTTGCTTGAGATACGAGCCTTCAAGCCATCGGGTGTGTCCAGGGCCACAATGCGGCCTTTGTCGATGATGGCGATGCGGTCACACAGTGCTTCTGCCTCGTTCATGTCGTGGGTAGTCAGCAGCATCGTGGCGTCGTGGTTGGCTTGGATCTCCTTGACGAAGGCTTGCACCTCCCGCTTGGAGCGCGGGTCCAGACCGGTGGTCGGCTCGTCCAGCAACAGCAGGATGGGGGCCGACAAGAACGCCCGCGCGATGGCTACCTTCTGCTGCATACCGCGTGACATCTCCTCCAGCGGTTCCCCAATGCTGCGCTCCTCGATGCCCAGCCGTGTCAGAATCTCCACGATCTTCTCCCGCGCCTCCCGGGCACTGACGCCGTACAGGCGAGCCGCGTACATCAGATTCTCCATAGGCGACAGCTTCTTGAAAAAGGCCGCGTCCACCGAGACCCGGTTGATCAGGTGTTTGACGGCGGTTTCATCATGCTGCACATCGTAGCCGAAGACCCGAATCTGCCCCGCGTCCGGGATCATCAGTGTCGAAACTAGCCGCACCAGAGTCGACTTGCCGCTGCCGTTGGGCCCCAGGATGCCGAAGATTTCGCCTCGTTCTACCGTCAGGCTGACGCTATCCACGGCCACTACCATTTTCTTTGGGTTCTTAGATCGCCTTCGCAACTGTGCCAAAAGCGAATGATCCCCATTCTTCCCAAAAGCCTTCGTCGCCTTAAAAATCTCCAATGCTTTTGTGGTCATCACATCACCTCCTTTTGAGACACCAAGTACCCATCTGCCCTGATACACTCAGCCAAGTTATCTCCATTTCCCAACCCCCTATGGGTTCCCCCAAGTTCCCCCGATCACCTACGGGTTTACCCTGAGTTCCCCCGATTTCCCGATTCCCTGATTCCCCGATTCCCTGCCTCCCTGCCTCCCTCCAATTTTCCACGAAAAAAGGCCGTGGGTGCTGTCTGGACAGCCCACGGCCTTCTAATGGCGTTATTATGCTAGAGAAGAAGCTTAAACGCAGAAGCAACAAAAAGGCCGCGGGCTGGCGCGCCCACGGCCTCAAAACTCAACGTAAAGTCTCAGTCGATGGACGCACTACGCCCAAGGTTGGGGGTATCGCTACCACCCTTCTGGCGAAGGACGATGCCGCAGAACATGATGGCGTTGTGCATTCCTTATCACTCCTTTTTTGCTGAGATTACTATTGCACGTGCCACTATATCACACCTGGTACTGGCTTGTCAACCCCTTGAACCTTAAAATTTCCCGACCGCTGCAAAGTCATCTCGCAAACTCAAAGAAGGCTCAAAACTCGGTTCAGGATACTCACAATCTGTTATCCGGCTTCAAAGTTAACAGGTAGCCACACTTGAAAGCAAGTCTTGCCAGGCCTGGAACTGACCTTGATATCTCCCCGATGTCGAAAGACAATAATATTATAGCTGATATCCAAGCCCAGCCCGGTGCCCTGCCCGGGTTGTTTGGTCGTAAAAAAAGGATCGAAGAGCCTGGGCTGAATCTCTGGTGGAATGCCAGGCCCATTGTCCTCAATCTCAACCACCACCCATTCTTCGTCCTGGCGGGTTCGGATGATAACATGACCTTGCCCCTGTATCGCATCGGCCGCATTGTCTATGATATTGGTCCAAACTTGGTTCAGCTCGCTGCCATAAGCCTGGATTCTCGGCAAATCAGGCGCATACTCTCGTCGCACACTGATGTTCGTTTCGAGCTTGTGGCGCAAGATGACCAGCGTGTTGTCCAACCCTTCATGCACATCTACGGCCTGCACCGGGGCTTGATCCAAATACGAATAGGTCTTGAGCGCCTTGACGATCTCGGAGATTCGTTCCGCACCCTGACCGATCTCATTCAGCAGACTGCTTATCTCAAATGTAGCGCTCAGCCAACCAATCACGGCCGGGAGTTGGTCCGAAGCAAAGTGTTCTGCCATTGATGCCAGCTCATGCGTGTCGTAATCCAGGTTCACCAACGTTGATGCGTATTCCCAGGCGTCAGCCACCCCCTGTGCTTCGAGCCAGGCTTCCAGTTTGTACTCGCGATCGCTGCGCGCCAGCACATCGGACTCCGTGGGCTGGGTCGCCCGTATCCGGGCGTAGTGTCCCAGCTCCTGTAGCGTTCCCCATTGTGCATCTGCAAACGTGCATTGCTTCAACTGGCGGTGTGCCCCCTCAAACTGCTCAATGGCATCCTTCATTTGGATGGCGCTACGTTTGACAGCCGCGGCTGGATTATTGAGCTCGTGGGCGACACCGGCGGTAAGGGTGCCTAACTGAGCCATTCTTTCACTCTGGTGGAGCATGGCCGCCGTGTTACGCCAGCGGGTAAGGACGGTATTCAAGATAGCGCGTGCTGCCGAAGGACTGGTGTTAAGGAGACGCTCGAACTGGTCGTGATGAATTGTGAGCAGCACACAGTCTGTCCGAGCGCGCACGCTGGCCATGCGCGGCACATGCTGCACCAGCGCCATCTCGCCGATCACCGAGCCCGGCTCCTGCACGTCCAGCAACACTTCGCGTCCACTCGATGTCTTCAGTACCTCTAGCTGTCCTTCCTTGATGATAAACGCCCGGTCGCCAGGGCTGCCCTCTGCAAATAACTCCTGGCCTGCAACCAGCCGAACTTCTTCGACGATACCGCAAATGCGTTTGAAGTCGGTCTCGGGTAAGTTGCTGAACAGCGATACTTTCGCCAGGAATTCTCTGGTCATATTGATTCCATTAAGTAAGCCGGAGCCAATGATAAAAATCATCGGCTGATATGAGGAAGTGCGTTCAAAACGCACTAAAGCCTTGCCTCTTAACCTGTTTTTAACAGGTTTCGCATATCAGCGGGGTGTTTCAACGCCCCGCGACAAGGCCAGGGTCACCACCACGGTTAAATGTAGTGCTGCCATTATAAGAAACAAGACCTGAATAGTCAAATTATAGACCTGTCAGGTTTCCGAAACTCCATTCGCGTGTGCGTGAATCGGCATCTGGCGAGTGTTCTTTACCAAGAATCGAGTCTGCAAAACCTGACAGGTCTGTATTTCGGAATTTTGAATTACCTCCCGCAGAATGATCTACTTGACGCCAGTCGTGGATAGGAATACAATCTAATTGATCCAGTTATTGCCCTCCCTGTGGGGTGAAACCTCTCGGAGGGGGAAAATCCCCGGGGGATGGGCGACGTGGTTAGGAATTGTGACGTGAAATATCATGTGTGGACTATTGGCTGTCAGATGAACGTGGCCGACTCCCAGCGCCTGGGCTCTGAGTTGGAGAGGCTGGGCTACCAGTACACCGACCAGGTGCGGGAAGCGGATGTGGTTGTGTTGAATACTTGTGTGGTGCGTCAGAGCGCGGAGGACAGAGCTACCGGCTTCCTGTGGTCGCTCAAGCCCCTCAAACAGCGACGCCCCGACGCGGTGATTGGGCTGATGGGCTGCATGGTCGGGGTCAAGGGAAATGGGCATTTGCAGGGAGCCTTTCCCCACGTGGATGTATTCCTTCCCCCCAGCGATCCTCGACCTTTGGTCGAGTACTTGCTCGACCGGGAGGCTCATCGCCTGGATCAGTCTGAGGTAGAGCGTCGCTATCACGCACAAGATGGCGAACTTGTCCTACCCCTCCACGAGCGGGGCAGCCTGGTCAGCGCCCACGTGCCGGTGCTCTACGGCTGCAACCACGTGTGCACCTTTTGCATCATTCCCTACCGACGTGGCCGGGAACGCAGCCGCTCCGTGGGCGAGATTGTGGCCGAGGTACGATCGCTGGCTGACCAGGGTGTGAAAGAGGTCACTCTGCTGGGGCAGATTGTGGATCGCTACGGCTATGACGTGCCCGATGGTCCCCGCCTGCCCGACCTGCTGAGGCAGGTTCACCAGGTTGAGGGGATTGAGCGGATTCGTTTCCTGACCAGCCATCCCAATTACTTCGATGATCGGCTGATCGATGCCGTTGCCGGATTGCCTAAAGTATGCGAGCACATCGAGGTCCCCGTCCAGGCTGGTCACGATGAAGTTCTGGCCCGTATGAAGCGCCGATACACCGTGGACGACTACCGCCACCTCATCCATCACATCCGCGGGCGCATTCCGGGCGCTTCTATCGCAACCGACGTCATTGTGGGCTTCCCCGGAGAAACCGAAGCGCACTTTGAAGGGACCCTGGCCCTGCTTGATGAGCTGAAGATGGACGTCTGTCACGTGGCCATGTACTCACCCCGGCCCGGTACTGCTTCGGCCAAGATGGCGGACGACGTGCCGCCTGAGGAGAAGAAGCGTCGCTTGCAGGCCGTGAGCGAATTGCAGGAGCGCATCCTGGCCGACATCAACCACCAACTGCTCGGACAGCAGGTTGAAGTGTTGGTGGAAGAGAAACATAAGGGCAGGTGGAAGGGCCGAACCCGGACCAACAAGCTGGTCTTCTTTGAGGGGGGCGGCGACGACCTGGATTGGCGGGGCAAACGGGTGAACGTGGAAATCACCTGGGCCGGCCCGTGGAGTATGCTGGGCCAGCCCAGCGGGTGACGAGGCGAGCATAGAAGTTGGTTAGGGCGCGTGCAAAAAACGCACCCTTCTTCCTTAATTGAGCCGACCTAACCTAACCTTCTAAACGTTTAAGGCTACGTTATCGGCTGTCCCTTGTTTCGAACCCGTGATCACCCAGGCTGCGTATCATAGGGAGCCGCCCGTACCCCAACAAGAATGAAACGTGCTGCCCCGGATGTCATTCAGGTGCTGTCCCAAAATCCGATAGTCCCCCGGTTAAGTGCTGCTGAATAATTCTAACCATAAAGAGCACGAAGGACACAAAGTTTTCTTAAGGTTTTCTTAATGATCTTAGTGGTCTTCGTGGTGAATTTCAGCCAATTCCTGTCAACAACACTCGATAGGGGGACCACCCAAAAAGAAAAACATAATATATAATGAAGTTAGTGGCTCCGCACTCCTCATAGTACAAAGGGAATTGACATGGCCAGGAAGAGGAAAACCCGAAGTCCCGATGAAGGTAACGCCGATGCCCAAGAGAAACCTCAGGCCGCTTCCCTAAATCCTGAGGAAGCTGCCCAGCTCCCTCAGACAGAAGAAATGGCGACCGAAGGCGAAGCACAGACCGTGACAGGCGGCGTTTCGACCTTCCCCATCGTCGGCATCGGCGCATCGGCCGGGGGATTGGAGTCCTTTGAGCAGTTCTTTGCCCACATGCCCGTCACCACCGAAAGCGGGATGGCCATTGTCCTGGTTCAGCACCTGGACCCCACTCACAAAAGCATCTTGAGCGACCTGGTTAAGCAGTATACCCGCATGCAGGTCTACGAAGTGGAGGACGGGATGGCGGTGGAGCCCAACTGCGCTTACATCATTCCCCCCAACAAGGACATGGCTCTCCTGCACGAGAAGCTGCACCTCATGGAGCCAGTCGCGCCGCGTGGTCTGCGGCTGCCTATTGACTTCTTCTTTCGCTCTCTGGCCCAAGACCAGCGCGAGCGGGCGATTTGTATTGTGCTTTCTGGCACCGGCACCGATGGCACCCTTGGCTTGAAGGCCATCAAGGAGATGGGGGGATGGCTATGGCTCAAGACCCCCAGTCGGCCACGTACGATGGCATGCCCCGCAGCGCCATCGGCACTGGCCTGGTGGACTACATTCTGCCCCCGGGCGAGATGCCGGAGCAACTGATTGCCTACGTCCAACACGCCTTTGGCCGAGAGCCACGGAAAGTGGCTGTCCCTATCCCGAAGGCCGCCGATCTGCTTCAAAAGATCTTTGTTCTGCTTCGCGCCCAAACGGGGTACGATTTTTCCCATTACAAGCAAAACACCATTTGGCGCCGGATCGAAAGGCGGATGGCCCTACATCAAATTGCGAAACTGGATGCTTACGTTCGGCATCTCCGGCAAAACCCCCTGGAAGTGGAGACGCTCTTTCGGGAACTCTTGATCGGCGTCACCAATTTCTTCCGCGATCCGGAGGCTTTTGAGGTTTTGGCCCAACAGGCGATCCCGCGTCTGCTTGCCGGAAGGGGGCCAGGCGAGCAGGTGCGGGTTTGGGTGCCTGGCTGTTCCACCGGCGAGGAAGCCTATTCCATCGCGATGCTGTTTCAAGAGCAGGTGGAGGTGCACAAACTGGGCTTGAAGATCCAAGTTTTTGCCACCGACATTGACCGCGAGGCCATTGACAAAGCTCGCGCCGGGGTTTATCCCGATAGCATTGCCGCCGACGTCTCCCCGGAACGCCTGGCGCGTTTCTTTCACCAGGAGGACACCGCTTACCGCATCAAGGAATTGATCCGCGACTTGGTGGTTTTTGCTGTACAAAACGTGGTCGAGGACCCGCCCTTTTCCAAGATCGATCTGATCAGTTGCCGTAACCTACTGATCTACATGGGGCCGGAGTTGCAGAGAAAGGTGGTGTCCCTGTTTCACTACGCCTTGAATCAAGATGGTTTTCTTTTCCTGGGCAATTCCGAAACCATCGGCGAGTTTGTGGACCTCTTTGCGGCCGAGGATAGAAAGTGGAGACTGTACCAACGCACGGGGAGCGTTACTCCCCGTGCGGCGATCCACGATTTTTCCAGTCCGTCATTCATACAGGGGGAAAAGCCCGGGCGGGAGTCCAAAACTGGTGAGAGCGCGGCTAAGATCGACGTCCGCGAATTGGCCCAACAGGCCTTGCTGGCGCACTATACCCCGGCTTGTGTCATCATCAATGAGCGTTGTGAAGTGCTTTATGTCCACGGCCGCACTGGTAAGTATCTGGAACCGGCCTCGGGGGAGGCCAGCCTGAACATCCTCCGCATGGCGCGCGAGGGGTTGAGACTGGAGATGACCACCGCCATTCGGAAAGCGATAGCCCAAAAAGAGGCCATCCGCTGCCAGGGGGTGCGGGTGAAAGCCAATGGCGAAACCCACACGCTCAATTTGATTGTACAGCCGGTGATAGAACCCGCCTTGATGCGGGGGTTGATGCTGGTCATCTTCGAGGACGTGCTCCCTGAAGCCCCCTTGGAGGCCGTTGAAGTGACAGAAGATCAGATCACAGACAAGGACCAGCGCATCATAGATCTGGGGCAGGAGTTGAGGGCCAAGGAAGAGTATCTCCAGACCACCATCGAGGAGCTGGAGACCTCCAACGAAGAGCTCAAATCGACTAATGAGGAGCTACAATCGGCGAACGAGGAATTGCAAAGCACCAACGAGGAGTTGGAGACCTCGAAAGAGGAGTTGCAGCCGGTCAACGAGGAGTTGGTCACAGTCAACACCGAACTACAAAGAAAACTGGACGAACTGGCCCGCGCCAACAACGATATGAATAACCTGTTGGCCAGCACCGATATCGGCACTGTCTTTGTGGACAACGATCTACTTATCCAACGCTTCACCCCCGCCGCCACCCGGGTGATCAACCTCATCCAGGCCGATATTGGCCGCCCGATTGGGCACATTGTTTCTAACCTGGACTATGACCACTTAGTGGAGGACATCCAGAGCGTCTTGGACACTCTGATACCTAGCGAGATGGAAGTCGTCAGCAGGGAAGATTGCTGGTACCTGATGCGCATCATGCCCTATCGCACCCAGGAAAATGTGATTGAGGGCGCGGTGATAACTTTCATCGACGTCACTCAGCAGAAGGAACTGCAAGGGCAATTGCTTGAGTTGACACAGGCCGTCCAGGCGGCGCGTGATTACGCGGAGAGCATCGTGGACACCGTCCGTGAGCCGCTGGTTGTGTTGAATGCCAAGCTGAGGGTGGTGTCGGCCAACCAGTCATTTTATGAAGGCTTCCAGGTGCGCCCTGAAGAGACCGTTGGGCAGTGCGTGTACGAGCTGGGCAATCGCCAGTGGGACATTCCCGAGTTGCGCGATCTGCTGGAAGACATCCTGCCCCAGCATAGCATTTTCAAGGATTTCAGGGTGACGCACCACTTTGAGACCATTGGCAGGCGGGCTATGCTGCTGAACGCGCGAGAGGTACGCCGGGAGGCCGGTGAGGAGCGGCTGATCCTGCTGGCTATCGAGGATATTACCGAGGGTAGCGAGCGGTAACCAGTGGACAGTGATCAGTGGTAAGTGAAAGCTGATGGCTGACAACCCCCATAGGAAGGGGTCGATGAGGGAAGAAGAGACTGGCTTCGACAAATTCGCCGATCTGCGTAGGCGTGCGGAGGAGGCGCTGCCGGGACGACGTGCCGACATCCATAATCTGTCATCCGAGGAAGTGAGGCATCTGCTTCACGAGTTGCAAGTGCATCAAATTGAACTGGAGATGCAGAATGAGGAGCTGCGCCGGGCACAGCAGGAGCTCGAAGCATCACGCGACAGGTATGCTGACCTATATGACTTTGCCCCGGTCGGATATTTCACACTGAGTGAGAAGGGCTTAATCCTGGAGGTCAACCTCACCGCTGCGGCTATGTTGGGTGTGGAACGAGGTCAATTGATCAAACAGCCGCTGACTCATTTCATTGTCAGGGAGGATCAGGACACTTACTATCTTCATCGCCGGCAGCTCTTTGAAACCGGGTCGCCGCAGGTTTGCGAAATTAGGCTGATGAGAAAAGATGGCACCCAGTTTTGTGGGCGATTAGCAGCTATCTTGGTGCAGGATGGCGTGGGACAGGCTCTATGCCGCGTCGCGGTGAGCGACATTACCGAGCAAGTGCGGGCGGAGGAGGAACTGAAACGTCTGAATGAGGGCCTTGAAAACCGGGTCGAAAAACGGACCGAGGCCATGCAGCGCCGGGCCGCAGAGCTCGAAGCGCTGATAAATGTTTCCTCGGCCTTACGCCAGGCCGAAACGCTCGATGAAACGATTTCTATCCTGATGGAAGAGACAGTTAATGCCTTTGAGGCAGAAGCGGTTGCAATTCTCCTCCTTGCGGACGATGCACTGGTGGTTGCCGGTCTCAACGGGCTGCTCGGAACGTCCCTCGGGCATCGCCACCTCCCATGCGATGACCCTTTGTGGCAAGTCGTGAACACCGGGCAGCCGATCCTGTTAGACTCCGTTGAGCAAGTAGCATTGGCTGCCAGCCAGATATCCCAAGACCTGGGGCGCGGCCTGGCAACCACAGCGATTATCCCGCTGCAGGCTTCAGAAGAAACTTTGGGGCTGCTACAAATTACCTTCAGTCAGCCGGACAGGTTTTTTGAGGAATACCGCCGACCGCTGACGACTATCGGTGAAATGGGGGGTAGCGCGTTACAACGGGTCAGGGCGACGGAAACACTGGAACAACTGGTGCGGGACCGGACGCGCGACTTGGCGACTTTGTATGAAGTGACGACGACTACCACCCGACATCTTGATACGCAGATCATCCTGGAACGCGTGTTGGCGCAGGCACTGGACGTGATTGGCGGTGATGCAGGTATCATTCACTTGTTGGATGAAGCACGAGAGACGTTGCATATGGCCGTTCAACTCGGCATCCCCCCTGAGTTGAACGATCAGGTGAAAACTCAGCCACTCAGCGATAGTTTGTGGGGACGGGGTATTGAGCGGAAGGAAACGGTGGTCGTGCCGAATTTACCATCCGATCTGCCAACGCCCCGGACCTTTTACCTAGAAGAATATCCAGCCTACATCGGCGTGCCTATCTACACCACAGGGCGCGTCTTGGGCGTGCTGAGTGTGTTCGGAGAAGCGATCCAGAACTTCTCAGCGGAAGATATCGCCCTGCTGTCGGCTATTGCCAACCACGTCGGGATAGCCGTGGAGAGCGCTCAACTGCGCCAGCGAGCCGAGCAAGCCGCGGTGATGGAAGAGCGCCAGCGGCTGGCGCGCGAGCTGCACGACTCGGTCACCCAGTCCCTGTACAGCCTGACCCTCTTTGCCGAGGCGGGCCAGGATTCCGCCCGTGTCGCGGATCTGACGCACGTGCAACTTTACCTGAACCGGATGGGTGAAACGGCGCAACAGGCGCTCAAAGACATGCGTTTGCTGATTTACCAGTTACATCCGCTGGCTTTGACGCAAGAAGGGCTGGTGGGGGCCTTGCGCCACCGATTGGAGGCCGTCGAGCGCCGGGCGGGCGTAGAGATGCAACTCCTGGTCGAGACACCCCTTGAAATGCCGCCCAGTGTGGAGGCAAGCCTGTATGGCATTGCTCAGGAGGCCTTGAACAACGTGCTCAAGCATTCAGCCGCCACGCGGGTGACGGTGCGGCTCGGCGCAGACGAGGATGGCCTGCGACTGGAGGTGATGGACAACGGCCAGGGCTTCGATCTGGAAGCGCTTGGAGACCAAGGGGGGATCGGGTTAGCCAGTATGCAAGAGCGGGTCGATAACCTGGGAGGTTCGTTGCAGATTCTCTCCAAGCCGTGCCAAGGGACAAGCATCAAGGTGCTTGTCCCTTGGGCGTGCTTAGGCCGTGTCCAAGAATAGCTTTGTGCATTTTGAAATATTTCACTCGGAATTTTGGTCTGAAAATAGAAAGTTATTTCTGGACGCTTCCTTAGAATGACACCACAAACGGGAGCTTTTCTAATGACCCAAGTCATACGTATTCTGGTCGTGGACGATCACGCCATTGTGCGGGAAGGGTTGCGGGCGCTTATCAGCGGCAAGTCAGACTTGGAGCTGCTGGGCGAAGCAAGAGATGGCCAAGAAGCGGTGTTCCAGGCCCGCTCCCTCCAGCCAGATGTTATCCTGATGGATTTGGTCATGCCTGGCAAGAGCGGCATCCAGGCCATCCAGGAGATCTGCCAGGAGAATCCCAAGGCACGCATTCTGGTTCTTACCAGCTTTGACGAGGACGATCAAGTCTTTTCAGCTATCAAGGCTGGCGCTTTGGGATATCTCCTAAAAGACTCTTCACCCCAGGAACTGCTTGAAGCCATCCGCTGCGTTTACCGCGGGGAGTCTTCGCTACATCCCGCTGTCGCCCGAAAACTGATCCTTGGCTACGGTGAAGATCGGAATGCTGAACTGAGCACCATGGATGCCTTGACCGAGCGCGAAGTGGAGGTGCTAAAGCTGGTGGCGCTTGGATTGTCCAACCAGAATATTGCTCATCAGCTCCATATTAGTGAAGGGACGGTTCGCTTCCACGTCGGTAACGTTCTGGGCAAACTCGGGCTTGAAAACCGTACCCAGGCCGCGCTGCACGCGCTTCGGGAGGGATTGGTGAGTTTGGAGGACTAACATTTGGCCAGGTTCCAGCTAGCCACTTGGCCAGGAAAGCCCGCTTCAAGAGCGGGCTTTTTGTATAGGTCAAGACTTGCCTTTTGGCTAGGGTGCAGTGAAGAGAAAAATGATATTCTATACAATAAGACCCGCCCGGAGGAAGAACAGGAACTGCTGGCTACCCCTGAGGACATCAACGCCTGGAACGCTCGAAAGATGGACGATCGACCGTTCTATCAGAGGCCAGATCAATCGGTGTCCTGGTGGCAGGCTTCATGTGAAGCAATCTATGCTCTGACCCTCCGCATGAATGACGCCGATCTGGAGCGCCCCTTCTGGATGCCGCTTATCCAGGGGTGGATCACTGCCCGTGATGGCCTGGAGTTCTGCCGCGACCATGATTGGAGAGCTTTCGGGCAGCTTCAATTCCATATGCAGCGTACAGAGCCAGTGGTTGCTCAGGCCGTCTCGGGCGCGCTACCCGGAAAACTGGATAAAGCTCTTCAACTATCAGACTCGTAGTTGGGTTGAGCCAACGACGAAACCCAAGACTCCATTCTTCTCCAAAACGGAGAAGTGTTGAGTCGCTCGGGGGGAAGCACTGGGTTTTACCAGGTTCAACCTAACTACGGGGGCAACACGGAGGCATATTGGGAAGGCAAGCATAAAGGAGCGGAACCCCAACCAACCGCGACAACGACGTGGAAATTTAAGTGATGGGCGCCGACGGCAGCAACCAGGTAAATCTTACCGACTCACCGGGTACTGACTTCAGCGCGATTTGGGTAGAATAATAGTAGAGGAGTGATTAAATGCACGTTTTGCTGATTTACCCTGAGTTTCCAGATACCTTCTGGAGCTTCAAACATGCACTGAAATTCATACGTAAGAAGGCCGCCTCGCCACCGCTGGGCCTGCTGACAGTGGCCGCCATGCTGCCGTCAGAGTGGACAAAACGCTTGGTTGACGTCAACGTGACCGAGCTCAGCGAAGAAGACCTGGCCTGGGCTGATTATGTGTTTATCAGCGGTATGATTGTGCAAAGAGAGTCAGCACGCGAAATCATTGCCCGCTGCAAAGGAGCAGGTGTCAAGGTTGTCGCCGGGGGGCCGCTCTTCACCAGTGAATACGAAGAGTTTGAGGAGGTCGATCATTTCGTGCTAAATGAAGCCGAGGAGACCCTTGCGCCCTTTCTAGCTGATCTGGAGCAAGGCTGCACCAGGCGTACCTACACGACGTCCGAGTTCCCTGACATGCAGCAGACACCCGCCCCTCTCTGGGAGCTGCTTGATCTGGACCGATACGCCTCAATGAGCATCCAGTTCTCCCGAGGCTGCCCCTACAATTGCGAGTTCTGTAACGTGACCGCGTTATTTGGTCACCAACCACGTACCAAAACCGTCAGGCAGATCATCGCCGAGTTGGACGGCCTGTATGACCTCGGCTGGCGTGGTCCAGTCTTCTTCGTGGATGATAACCTGATTGGCAACAAAAGACGCCTCAAGACCGAGTTATTGCCTGCGCTAATCGATTGGCGGGCGGACAAGCGAGATATGCCGTTTAACACGGAGGTCTCCATCAATCTGGCCGATGACGGGGAGTTGATGCACATGATGATCAAGGCTGGGTTCAATATGGTCTTTATCGGCATTGAGACGCCGAATGAGGACAGCCTGGCCGAATGTAGTAAGAGTCAGAACAGGAACCGTGACCTGGTCGAAGACGTGAAACAAATCCAGCGAGCCGGGTTCCAAGTGCAGGGAGGCTTCATCGTCGGCTTTGATAGCGACACGCCCTCCATCTTTCAGCACCAGATTGATTTTATCCAGAATAGCGGGATTGTGACCGCCATGGTGGGCCTGCTTCAAGCTCCGCCTGGCACCAGGCTTTACGAACGTCTGAAGCAGGAGGGGCGCTTGCTGGATCAATTATCGGGGGATAACGTGGACGGCACGACCAACATTATCCCACATATGAACCTGGACATATTGCGCGAGGGATACAAGCACATACTGCAACACATTTACTCACCCGAGCATTACTACCAGCGTATCAAGACCTTCTTGCGAGAGTATAAGTCATCAGAGATTAAAGCCCCGCTTGACGTTCAACATATCCTGGCCTTCTTTCGATCCATCTACCAACTGGGGATCATAGGTAAGGAGCGTGGCCATTACTGGAAGCTCTTGTTGTGGACGCTATTTCGCCGACCCAAGCTGTTTCCATTGGCCGTTACATTTGCGGTTTATGGCTACCATTTTCGCATGATCTGCGAACTGCACGTTCTCTAAGTTCTCAACGGGTTCCAACCCAACCATGTGCGCGTCCGCTGTCCTTCCGTCAAAGCGGAGCATCGTGAGCAGAAGGAGGTCTGAAGATGCTTGCCCCTCACGACTGGCCTGAGCCAGTCAAACAACTTATAATGACCGGGGCAACCCTGCTGGTTATCGTAGCTTACATACTAATGTGCGCAGGCAGCACGCTCCTGACTGCTGCCCTATTCTCCCAGCTTAGCCCGTAGCCAGACGTGCATCAACACACCACCGGCCGTAGCGAGGTTGGGCGACTCGTTTCGGCCAAGGCTGAAGATCTAGAGGTGAATGTGACCCAACGAAATGCGGTGATGTTGCTGGTCGGCAAGCCCGGGCATTTGCGGGATGCTCTACAGAGTTTAGTCAGTGTGGCGCCGGGACTTGACGGACTGGTCACTGCGGACACTGGGCTTTTGGCGTTGAAGGTGATGAGAGAGGTTCGGCCTGCTCTGGTACTGGTGGGCAGCGACCTGCCTGAGGCGGAGGTTGGAGAGCTCCTCCGACAAATCAAAGAGGAGTGGCCTGAAACGGGCTGTCTCGTCCTGACAGACGGAACCCATGAACGCCGTCAGTCGCTGGCAGCCGGTGCGGATTGCGCTTTGCCTGCTGGACTGTCGGCCGGGCATCTATTCTCTGCCATCCAGCATATGCTAGAAGACTCATCGTGCTACACGGAGGACCATCAAGGAGTATGAACCGTGAAACTCACCCTGTATGAAGGCCCTGTTGCCCATTTGACCACCAAGCTTGCAGCAAAGAAACCCGAATCGAGTAAGTTATCTTGGCAGCGGGGGGTGGCCAACTATCAGCATTCAGACTGGCGGCGCAGTGTGTGGCAGGCTGTCAATTCACTCGTCCCATATTTCATTCTGTGGTATCTGATGGTGCGCAGTTTAGAAGTCTCGTATTGGCTTACCCTGGTACTGTCGATTATCGCGGCAGGCTTTCTGATGCGCATTTTTATCATTTTTCACGATTGTGGCCACGGCTCCTTTTTTGAGTCGCGCAAGGCCAATGACGCCTTGGGAATCCTCACCGGCATCTTGACCTTTACACCCTATTATCAATGGCGGCACGATCACGCGGTACATCATGCCAGCGCTGGCGATTTGGATAGACGCGGGGTCGGGGATGTCTGGACGTTGACCGTGCAGGAGTATCTGGAAGCATCACCCTGGAAACGGGTGGGGTATCGCTTATTCCGTTATCCGATGGTCATGTTCGGCCTTGGCCCCTTTTTTGCTTTCGTGATCAGCCAACGCTTTGCGCATAAGGGAGCAGCCAGGCGCGAACGCCACAGCGTATATTGGACCAATCTGGCGCTGTTGGGCATCTTGATCGTGATGGGCGCAATCATTGGTGTCAAGGCGTATGTATTGGTTCAGGTGCCGATTATGGTAATTGCCGGTGCGGCCGGGGTGTGGATGTTCTATGTGCAGCATCAGTTTGAGGGAGTCTACTGGGAGCGTCACGACAACTGGGATTTTGCAACGGCGGCCCTGAAGGGAAGCTCATTCTATAAACTGCCCAAGGTTTTGCAGTGGTTCACGGGCAATATAGGATTCCATCATATTCATCACCTGAGTCCGCGTATCCCCAATTACTATCTTGAAAGCTGCTATCGTGAGAATCCTATATTCCAGGAAGTCAAGCCAATTACCATACTGTCAAGTTTAAAATCGCTCACGTTTCGTCTGTGGGATGAAGAACAACGTAAGCTGGTGGGGTTCAGTTATCTTAACCGTCTCGCTTGATTAAACCAAGGTCTCCCCACGTGTCAAAAAGCCCCTGCTTTGGCAGGGGCTTTTTCGTCCGATCATTCTGTCACAAGCCGGGTGCAACGCACTTACGAAGTGCGTTGCACCTAAAATGCTGTGAGATGGTTCGGGACAGCCAGGCTTATCCTCCGTGCCCCGCGTCGTGGATGTGGCCGTGGCCCAGCTCTTCGCTGGTCGCTGGACGGAGCCCGGCGATTCTTACCTGGAAGAAAAGCGTCTCGCCAGCCAGGGGATGATTGAGATCAAGTAACACACCGTTGGGCCGGACCTCAGTTACGAATACATTCAGAGCCCGCCCCGAGCTGTCTCGCATACGGAGTCCCATACCTGGTTTCAGGTCCAGATCTGGGGGAAAGACATCGCGGTCAACCAACTCAATTGCGTCGGGATCCCGCTCGCCGTAACCATCAGCCGGCGCTACCACCACGTCCCTCTGATCTTCGACTGCCATCCCATAGAGTGCCTGCTCCAGACCGGGAATAATCTGGCCGCGACCCTGCAAGAACTCCAACGGTTCCTCATCTGAGGAACTGTCAACGATCTCGCCGTCATCAAGTCGCAGCGTGTAATCGAGACCAACTACCAAGCCATCTGCGACTTTAAGTTTTTCTTCTGTCATTGGATACGCAGCCCTATATTCTGCGCACGTCAGCGGCGGCCGGACCTTTTTGCCCCTGCTCAATCACAAAGTCGACGCGGTCACCTTCATCCAAGTTGCGGAACCCGTCTCCCTCGATGGCAGAATAATGCACAAACACATCCTCCCCGCCGTCGCGAGCGATAAAGCCATAGCCCTTGCTGCCGTTGAACCACTTGACGGTTCCAGTCACACGTTCACTCATTTCTGAAAATCTCCTTTCCCCGGAAGGGGATGTACTGGTTTACGGCGCGGGGCTTGCTACTAGCACCCAACAAAAAACCGTCCAGACTTGACAAATCTGGACGGCATATTAGTTACCTGAACAGAACTTACCACGCCTTACTGTCTGAAGTGTACCCTACACCCGGGATACTGTCAAATCAGGTGCGATCATTCTCGGCTTGACAAATTCACTCTTTTTCAGTAGAATAACTGAAGGATGGATTAAATCCAGGTCCATTCTGGAGATCATTTGATTGCCCATAGGAGAGGTTTGATAACTCCCCGTGAAAGTCGGGGGCCAGACGACAGACTGTGACCATGAGACGCATCGTCTATAAGATGCATCGTCCTGTCGTAACAACTGGTTAGAAGCCTGCTCTAGAAAGAGCAGCGCCGAGGTTGGCTCGGTTCCTGGTTTCGCAGTCACGCGATATGTTGGAGGGGTTCCGAGTCTTTTGTTTGGTATCTGTCGGCGCGAGTCGGCACCGGCCTAATAGCCCAGCTTGAAGTCAGCTTGATAGCCCGGGTTCTCCTAACTTGTGACGTTGGAAGGCCGGGTATTTCTTTTTAAGGAGAGAAAGTGGGATGTTAGCTGAAAGTGTGGTGGAATCATGGCTGACCGAGGAATATGTTTATGAACGCCCGCGGCGGGGAGATATCCGCGGCGGTAAGATACTCAAGATAGACGAACGGGGGGTCGTGGTGGACCTTGGCCTCAAGCGTGACGGGTTTATCCCCCGTACGGATGTCGAGCTGCTAGGTGAAGAAACATCGGTCTCGCTGGAACCAGGTCAAGAGATTAAGGCCCGCGTTGTGCACCTGGAAGATGCGGAAGGGAATCTGCTTCTCTCGATGTATCAGGCACGCTTTGAAAAGGACTGGAAGAGAGCTCGAGATCTGCTTGAGAGCGGTGAGATATGGTGTGGAGAAGTTGTAGACTATAACCGTGGTGGCCTGCTTGTGCAATTCGATCATTTGCGCGGCTTCGTGCCTGGTTCACATCTCTGGGACCGACCCGGAAAAAGTCTATCCCCTGATCAGCGCAAAGCAAGTTTTGAAGCCTACGTCGGGAAGGAGATACAGTTGAAGGTCATTGAGGTGAACCGCAACCGGCGTCGGCTGGTCCTCTCGGAGCAGCTTGGTCAGCAGCAAATGCGCGAACAGAGCAGAGAACGCCTTATGAACGAACTGGTGGAGGGTCAGGTGGTTCAAGGCATCGTCAGCGGCCTACGGCCATTTGGTGCCTTCCTTGACCTTGGAGGAGCCGACGGATTGATTCACATCTCGGAACTGGCCTGGCGACGGATCCGGCACCCCAATGAAGTATTGCAGGTCGGTGACGAGATTGATGTGTACGTGCTACGCCTGGACCACGAACGCAAGCAGATCGGTCTGAGTTTGAAGCGACTACAACCCAATCCCTGGACGCTGGTGGACGAGACCTACATGGTCGATCAATTAGTGTCCGGCACAGTGACTAATGTCGTCGACTTTGGGGCCTTCGTCGCTCTGGATCTGGGGGTAGAGGGCCTGGTTCACGCCGGTGATTTGGCTGATCCGCCTCCTTCGCATCCACGCGAGTTAGTACAGCGTGGAGACGAGTTAGTGCTGCGCATTTTGCGCATCGACTCATTCCGAGAACGAATTGGCTTGAGCGCCAAGCAAGTGTCTGAGCAGGAGCGTAATGAGTGGCTGGCCCAACAGACAGAGGATCAAATTGCAAAGACCGACCACGTCGGCAGTTCTGCATCAGACAGCGAGGAAATGGCAGCCCCACTCGTCAGCGAGGGGGAAGAAACCTCCCCTGCGGAACCTGAGCAGCTCGTAGAAGAGGCCTTTCGAGAGGAATCGGCTTCCGCTTCGGTTGGCCAGCCAGAGGGTGAAGATTTCTGGATCAGCCTGATCAAGGACAAAGAAGTGGACAAGGTTTGATGATTGCCGTATCGAGAGGAGGAAATCGTGCGGCTATCAGTTGGCGATGACGAAGGCCAGCACGGCAACCACACCATAGATCAGACCGGCCACCACCAGAACCACGTTGAAATTCCACAGCATGGCAATGGCCATGGCGCTCACCGCGCCTACAACGGATGTAACGCCGTTGATGCCCCAGGCCAATGGCACCATGGCCCGGCCCACCTCTTCCTGGGCGATCTGCAACCCCAGCGGGAAGGGCAACCCCAGCGGGAAGGCTAGCGGGAAAATAAGGGCCACGGCCGTCACGCTGCGGGCTGCCAGTGGCAAGTGCGCCAGGCCTTCGAGGTTAGCAGGTTTTGAGTTGACATAAACTATAACCAGCAGTCCGGTGGCCAGGGCAGCCAGCATAATCGTCCGCCGCGGATGATCGCCCGCCAGCCAGCCCCCGGCCAGGCTGCCCAGCCCGCTGCTGATCAGAATCGCAAACAGACTGACGCTCAGCGCCGTGGTCGGGTGCCCCAGGAATAACGTCAAGCGCTGAATGACCGCCAGTTCTATCAGCAAAAAGCCGGCGCCCAGCAGCGCGAAGTACGCGGCCAGCGGCCAGAACGGCCCTTCGAGCGTGCACCCGCGCCAGCATAGGTAGACCAGGCTGACGATCAGCGCCGCCCCAAGCCCAACCAGCAGCCTGCGTAGCACATCCGGCAGCCCACGCCGAAACTCGTAGAAGAAGGGGCGGTCGTCGCTGGTGGGCGAGATGTCGGCCCGCGAGAAATCAGCCACCATCGCGTCGAGCGTCGTCCGGCCGGTGGTGAGATCCGACAGCGGCGGCTCTTCATGGACGTGAGGCACCAGCAACGGGATAAGATCAGCCGCGCGAGCGGCAGCCAGTAGTTGGCCCGCCGCCTCTGGCGTAACCGGATCTCGGTATACTAGCAACAGGGGACTGCGCAGCGGCGTCTCGCGGGTGGCCAGATTGGGGTCGACCAGGACTACCATGCGGCGCGCCGCCTCGCTCTCCGTCAGCCCTCCCTGGCGCAGGGCAGCGACGGCGGTGGTAAAAGCTCGGGTCAGAGTCAGTTCATCGTACAGTTTGAGGGCCAGCACGCCCCCGGTCGCCAGATGAGCCACGTAATCCTGGAAAGCTTCGACCGTGTAAATGTAGTTCTCGGCCAGCATGTAGCTGCTGCGCTCGGCCGACAGGCTGATGACCTCGGACAGATAGATCATGTCGTACTGGCGATCGCCCCGCCGCAGATAACTTCGCCCCTCATCCACCACGACCTTGACCTCAGGCTGGCTGAACAGGTGACCGTTGAAGTCGCTGAAGGCTCGAACCGCATCCACGGTGCTGGGGCTCACCTCGGCGGCGGTGATATCGCGGCTGCCCGCCAGCAAGGCGAACAGCACGTCCTTGCCGCCCCCCGGCCCGATGATGTATACCTGCTCCGGTTTTTGTAGGAATGGAAAGTAGCCGATGTCGCTCGTGACGCGGTTCTCCTCCTCCGGGGTGCTCGGATAGCGGGGCATGGCAGAGCCGGCCGCGCCGTCAATGAAGATCAGCTTCTGGGATGGATCGGCCGCGGACTCGAGCACATCGGTACGCGCGAAGGCATCCCATCGGGTATGGATGACTCGCGCCCCAGGATCATCCTGGATTGGAAGGGTCAGTGGCTTGGGAGTCGCCAACCGGCTCACGTCCAGGCCAAAGTTGCCCCAGCCAAGGACGCCAAGCAGCGCCAGGATGACCAGGGTAATGGCAGCAGCGCTGTATAATAGGTCAGGCCTTTGGGATATCGGCTGCGAATTGGGCCGTCCTGGAACAGCGGCACGATTCAGCGGTCCGGCGCTTGGCGGCGCTCGCGTTACCTCGGTCGCTCTCCCCCGGCCGGCGGCCAGGCGAAAGCAAATCGAGGCCGCCAGGAAGGGCAGACTGGTCAGCAGCAGGAGGCTAAAACCGCCTAGCCAATTCAGCAGCGGGATGGCCGCTGCGGCGCCCAGGCCGGCACCACTCAAGTCGGCCCAGTACAGCTTCGGGCTGGCGCCGGTATAGGCGGTAAAGGCGGTGGCTAGCGTCATGCCGATCAATACGTAGGGGAGAGCAACAGCGGCGGTCATAAGAATACGACCGTCGATGGACAGCGTGAAGGCAATGAGGGCGGCCAGGCCGATGACGGTGCCGCCGGTCAGGGCCGCCAGGAGCTGAAGCCGGGTGGATGGGTCGCGGGTGGCCTCGGTCTCACTCCGCTGGTGGACGATGGCTGCCCCCAGCCCGATGCCCAACACCGCCGCCGACAGGATGGCAAATACGTAGTGGTAGAAGAAGATGACGGAGAAGACCCGGGTCAGCGCGATCTCCAACAGCATACCCGCCAGCGAAACCAGGGCGATGCCGCTGAGGAGGAGCCTACTTCTCATATCCTCCCGGCTCCAGCACCCGCTTCAGTCGTGGGTCGAGGGCATCGCGCAGTCCATCCCCCAAGAAGTTGAAGCCCATGACGGTCAGCATAATCGCCAGGCCCGGGAAGACGCCGATCCAGGGTGCCATTTGTATGAAGGAGCGTCCTTCGCTGAGCATCCGGCCCCAGCTTGGGTCGGGCGGCTGCGTGCCCAGACCCAGAAAGCTCAAGGCCGCTTCGGCCAGGATAGCAAAGGCCAGGCTCAGCGTGATCTCGACGATGATGGGCGCCGACACGTTGGGCAAGATGTGGCGGGAAAGGATACGACTGTCGCCGCAGCCGGTGGATTTGGCCGCTTCGACGTAGACTTGTTCGCGCACGGCCAGCACGCTGCCGCGCGTAATCCGCGCAAAAATAGGGGTGTAGACGATGCCGATGGCGATCATGGCGTTCGTAACTCCCGGGCCCAGCGCGGCCACGATGGCAATTGCCAGCAGGATGGCGGGAAAGGCGAATAGGATGTCCATAGATCTCATGATAATCTCATCGGTCCAGCGGCCGTAGTAGCCGCTCACCAGGCCCAGCAGTGTGCCGATGCTCATCGAAATGCCTACGGCGATAATCCCCACCTTCAGCGACACGCGCGCGCCGATCAGGACCCGGCTCAAGATGTCACGGCCAAAGTCGTCCGTGCCGAAGGGGTGAGCCAGGCTGGGCGGTTGCACCCGGTTGCCCATGTCGATGTCGTTGGGGTCGTATGGTGAGATGAGATGGCCGAAAACCGCCAGCAGGATCAGGAGGGCGATAATTACCGCGCCTATGGCTGCCAACCGGCTACCCATCAAGCGCTGGAAGACCTGCCAGCGTCGTTCTGGCGGCGCTTTCCAGGATGGGGCCTGCGACTGTTCGATGTCCTCCGGGGTCATGTGGTTGGTCATGGGTTAATATTTGATGCGTGGATCGAGATAGGCGTACAACAGGTCGACTGCCAGATTGATCAAGGCGAATGAAAGCGCGACGAAGAGCACAGCCCCCTGGACCATAGGGTAATCGCGGCGCTGGACGGCATCCAGGGCCAGGAAGCCCAGTCCCGGCCAGGCGAAAATGACCTCGATGACCACCACGCCCCCCAGTAGCCCGGCCATCTGCAAGCCGATGACGGTGACCACCGGGATGAAGGCGTTCTTGAGCACGTGCCGGGCGACGACTACCTGTTCCTTGAGCCCCTTGGACCGGGCGGTGCGTACAAAATCCTGATGCAGCGATTCCAGCATAGACGAGCGAACAAAGCGGGTAAGAACCGAGGCGCTGATGATGCCTACGGTGATCGCCGGCAGAATCAGATGTCGCAGCCACTCTACCGGATCCTCAACCAGACTGACGTAGCCCGACGGCGGTAGCCAACGCAGATAGAGGGAGAAGACCAAGATCAGCATAATGCCCATCCAGAAGTCGGGGATGGACACACCCAGTTGGCTGAAGACCATGGTCACGTAGTCGATGGAGGTGCGGGGTTTGATGGCCGAGATGATGCCTGCCGGAATTGCGATCAGCAGGGCTATGACAAGCGCTGCCCCGGCCAACGTCAATGTGCGTGGTAGTCGTTCCAGGACCGCCTCGCCGACCGCCTGCCCGGTGATATAGCTCTCCCCCAGGTCCCCGCGCAACAGGGCCCAAAGCCAGTCCGCATACTGAATCAGCAGAGGCCGGTTGAATCCCATCTGCTCCCGGACTTGGGCGATCTTCTCCTGATCGGCCTGAATCCCCAGCATAACCCGAACCGGGTCGCCCGGCACCAGGTGAATGATCATAAACGTGATAAAAGAGACGCCCAGCGCCACCAGGAGCGTGGTGAACAGCCGGCGGACGATGTAACGTGTCATGTCAGAGTCGTGATGAGTGACACTTGCGCCTGCACCCGTCCTGCCAGACGGCACGGGCGCGCAGTGCAGGTATGCGTGACGCGTGATGCGTGATGCGTGATAAGTGACGTGCGGGAGTCACACGTCATTCGTCACGCATCACGGCGTCACTTATCATTTACTTGTCGAGCCAGGTCGTCTTGAAGCGGATGGCCGAGTCGGCCCGAGTCTCATAACCCCGGACGTAGGGTTGCCAGGCGTTGACATTGGCCGGGATGTACAGGTAGATATAGGGGCTGTCATCAATCACTATCTGCTGTACTTCCTCGTAGATCGCCTTGCGCGTCTCAGGATCGGCTTCAACGCGAGCTTGATCCAGCAAGGCATCCAGATCAGGATTGGTGTAGCCGGTGAAGTTGAAGACTTCGTCGCTGTGGTGCTGAGCGTAGAAGTAGTCGTCGGGGTCGATGTTGCCCAGCCAGCCACAGAGGTACATATCGTAGTTGCCGGCCCCTTCTTCCTCCAACCAGGTACCCCACTCCAGGGTTCGGATATCAGCTTCTATGCCCACATCCTCAAGCTGCGCTGCCAGTACCTGCGCAGACCGCACGGTCTCCTCGTATTGGCTGGTGGGCATAAATTCGGTCTTGAAGCCATCGGGATAGCCGGCCTCGGCCAGCAGTTCCTTGGCTCGCTCTGGATTGTACTCGTAGGGCTGGTAGCCAGAGTACCAGAAGCTATCCTCGGGCAGCGGGTTTTGGGTGGGCACCGCCATATCCCACAGGGCTGCCGCCGCTACGTCGTCCCGGTTAATGGCGTAGTTGATTGCCTCGCGTACCAGCGGGTTGTCGAAGGGTTCGCGCTCTAAGTTGACCCCAATGTACCAGTAGTCGGTGCCGCTAACCTTGTCGACGATGAACTCGCCTGAGGTGGCCAGCCGTGTGACGTCCTTGGGCGGCAGGCTGTCCACCCAATCCACCTCGGCCGTCTGCAGGTTGGTCAACCGGACGGTGTCGTCGGAGATGGGCTTAAAGACGATGCCGTCCAGGTAGGGCAGCCCCTCCTCCCAGTAATCCTCGAAGCGCTCGAGGACAACACGGTCACCCGGGACATACTCGACAAACTTGAACGGACCGGTGCCCACCGGATTTTGTTCAAGCCCGCCCGTCTCTGCAACCTCTTTGGGCACAATGGCCATGCCGGTGTACCCATCGAGCTTGGCCAGCAAGCCAGGATAGGGTTCTGCCAGGTTGATCACCACCGTGTAGTCGTCGGGAGCCTCGATGCTTTCCACCGATCCCAGTCGCCAGGACACCGGTGAGCCAACATCGGGGTCCAGGATCCGATCATACGAGTACTTGACGTCGTCGGCCACCATCTCCCGGCCGTTGTGGAACTTCACTCCTTCGCGCACTTTGAAGGTCCACGTCAGGCCATCCTCAGATATCTCCCAGGATTCGGCCAGGGCGGGCACGATGTTCAGATTCTCGTCGACGGTGACCAGCGTGTTGAAGACGTTTTCCAGCACCTCGAAGCTGGAGTAGGCGCTGGTCAGGTGGGGGTCAAAGTTTTGCGGGTCGGCGCCAATGGCGGCCACCAACGTGCCGCCGCGCTTGATACCGGACGGGTCCGGTGTGGGGGTGACGACTACCTCCTCTTTCTCGGTGACCACCACGGTCTCTTTGACCACAACTGTCTCTTTAACCACTTGAGCTGTCGGTGGGGGGACACACGCTGCTACAGCCAGGCTGAGCAGAACCAGGGCCGCCGTTAGCCGGAGCCATTGCTTCATCTTCCTCCTCCTTTTTTGAGTTTTCACTGCCAACTAGCCAATGACCTTTGACAAATCTTAGCATACGCTCATTAAGAATCCGTCAAAGGAACATTAAAAAACAATGCTTTCCATTCTAAGCCTCAATCCCCCGATACTCCTCAAGTGTCTGCTGGGCTTGTTTCAATTTGTGTTGCTCGCCCACTTCCTCAAGCAACGCGATACCACGCTCGAAATAATCGGTTGGCTCCCCTAACTCCCTGTCTGGACAGCCGGCAGCGATTTCTCCCAGTAACTGAAAAACAGCCCCCATGTCTTCTTTGCTTCCCAGGTCTTGGGCCAGGTCGGCCGCTGTCCGGGCGTGTTTCAAGGCCGTTTCCCAGTCACCCACCATGATCCCCAGTTCAGCCAGGATGCGGTGCACCTTGGCCGTTACCCATATGGCATTGATTTCTTCGCTGAGGGTCTGGGCCCGTTGCAGGTACTCATGCGCCTGTTGGATGTCCTTCTGGTGCGTGTATACCCGGCCAATATTCATCAAGTGTACCGCCTGGCCCTCAATCTGGCCCAGTTCCTCCCTGAGCGCCAGTGCCTGCTCAAATGACTCGATGGCCATTCCAAAATCTCCCTGAGTGTTCTGCACAAAGCCAATGTTATTGTAACAGGCTCCCATGCCCAACCGGTCACTCACTGTTTCATAGATGGTCAGTGCCTGGTAGTACAAATCCAGGGCACGATCATAGTCGCCGCTCTGGTAAGCGACGATGCCCAGGTTCTTCAGTCCTGTTGCCTGCTGGGAGGCGTCGCCTGCTTTAATGGCCCGGTCAATTGCCTGTTGGGCATGTGTCGCCACGCCATCGTAATCCCCGCGCAGATAACTCAGAAAGCTGAGCAGGTTTTGAGCGGTTGCTTCCTCGTCTGGTCGGTTGCGTCCCACGGCGTGCTCCAGCGCCAGGTTAAACTCCCGTTCGGCGTCGGCATAACGGCCGATGCGTTGGTAGATCAACCCACGTTGGTTATGAATCAGGCATAATACACCTACAGGCAGCTTGTTTTCGTCTGTTGGTGTGTAGAAGGGCACGACCTCGCGCGCCGACCGGACCGGTAGCTCGTCGGGCAATTTCTCGCTTTCACTCAGGTAGGCGGCACGCTCATACTCAGCCAACGCATCTTCGTCGGCGTAAAGTTCAACGGCATGCTGCGCAGCGCGCAGTGCGTAGTCGCGCGCCCGGGCCGGCTCGCCGGCTGCCGCAAAGTGATGGGCCAAAAGGCTGAAAACAGTAGACAGGTCGTCGGCATTGAGCGTCTCCAGGGCCTCCGCGACGCGGCTGTGCAAATGCCGGCGTCGCAGAACTCCCGAATCAGCGTATAGCACGGCCCGGATCTTGTCGTGAGTGAAATGGAAACGGCTCTCTTGCTCTTCAACCAGGCCAGCCGCCAGGCCCTCTTCCAGGGCCTTCCAGGCCACGTCGGACGGGTGACCGGTGGCTGTTTCAAGCGTCTGGTAGTCGAAGCTCGGCCCAATCACGGCCGCTACTCTCAGCAAACGGCGCGTCTCGGGCGCCAGGCGATCCAGTCGTGAGTGGATGACACCTTGAATCGTGGAGGGGATAGGCCACTCGCCCTCCAGGTCAACATCCAGGCGTTGCAAGGTGCGCAAGATTTCCACGACGAAAAGCGGGTTGCCCTCCGTCTCGCGAAAGAGCCGCTTGAAGAATGCCTCCGGGTCCGCCGTACGCGGCTCCACCGTGTGGGCCATAGCTACCACGTCGGGGAAGGCCAGGCGATAGAGCTCCAACCGGTGGCACAACCCCTCCCGGACCAGCATCGCCTGGGTGCGTTGCCAGTCAGGACCGACCTCGGGCGTGCGTTGCGCACCCAGGATCAGCAAGGGCAGGTTGGTGCTGTGGCGCAGGATATACTCCAGGAGCGCCAGGCTGGCGTGGTCAATCCACTGCAGATCGTCTAGCAGCAAACAAAGCGGCTGCTCTCGACTCAAAGCCAGCAACCATTGGCGGGCAGCTTCGGCCAGGCGTCCGCGTACCAGTCCCGGGTCGGGTGCCGGCGGGTCCGGCAAGTCGGGGAGGATGGCACGCAGTTCCGGGACCAGCCGGGCCAACTCGGCCATCCACAGATCGGGTATGCTTCGCTGTCCTTGACCGGTCAAGGACAGCGAAGCGCGCAGTACGTCGATCCACGGGTGGTAGGGCACGCTACGCTCAGCCTCGAAGCAGCGGCCCACCAGCACCTGTGCACCCCGAACCTGCGTCAACCACTCTTGCATCAGACGCGTCTTGCCCACGCCGGCCTCCCCCTCGGCCAACACCAGCCGGCCTTCCCGCACCGTCGTTACCTCCTGGAGATGGCGATTCAGGGCTGCTAACTCCCGCTTCCGGCCGACGAAAGGGAACTGCATGCTGGTCTGACCAACCTTGGTCCCCGTGGCCTGGTCGCCGATCAGATGGGCTGGTGTCCGTTCGGCCAGGGCCTGGAGGTGCAGTGCTTGCGTACGGGCATCGGGCGCCACGCCCAGCTCCTCAGCCAGCAGAGCCCGGCACTGCTCGTACTGCTGCAACGCGGCCGAGCGATCACGATCCTTGAGGTAGAGACGCATAAGTTGCCGGTGACCGGCCTCACGCAGGGGGTCCATGGCCAGCAGTCGTTGGGCGGCCTCTATGGCTTCGGACCACTGGCCGGTGGCCTCTAATGCGCGACTCAGGGCCAGCCAGCCATCCTGATGGAGCCGGTCGAGTTGGTTGCGTGTGGCCGTCAGCCAGTCGTCAAACTCAGGGGTGCTATCCAGCGTGAGGCCGTCAAGGAAATGGCCCCGCCACGTGGCCAGGGCATCGGTCAGACCGGTTATGCTCTGTTCATTGCGTATGGCTGCCTTGAAAACAGCCACGTCAAGCCACAGCCGGTCAGCGTAGAGGGTGACCATGTCGCGGTGGGTTTCGAGAATCGGGACCGGGGCAGTTGCTCGCCGAATGACAGATAGTGCGCTGCGCAGGCTGTTGCGGGCCCGGCCGTCGTCCACTTCCCCCCACAGCAGCGAGGCCAACTGCTCCCGGCTGTGGGGCTGGCTGGTGACAGCCAGGTAGGCCAGCAGCGCCATCGCCTTTCGGTACGGAAGGCGGGCCTCCTGGCCAGAGATCTCGATGTATGGAGCTCCCAACAGTCGTAACTCGACCACGTCTTTTGACGACCTCTTGACGCTTCCTTAATGCCTTGAGGTTAAGCTAATGATACAACAACACCCAGTGCGTGCCAAGTAAGAGGAAAGGGGTGCCCTATGCACGAACGCGATATGGACGAGATTCGGCACCATATTGATATGATCTTCCGAGCTTATATCGAGAGGGATCGAGACAAGTTAGAGCCCACCTATGCCCCGGGCTGGTGTGGCTTTGCGCCGTCTTCGCGCTGCATCATTCAAGGCTTCGACGCCTATATGACCGAAGCCGAAAAAGTTTTCAAGGACTGGAACTACCTGGATTATGAGATCGTGGAGATAGAGTACTTGTTCTATGGGGATGTGTGTGTGGTGCCCTACGTGGCGCGCGCACGGGGTGGGTCGAGTGACGGCAAGACGTGCGAAATCAAATTACGGTCTGTTGAGGTCTACGTCCGCCAGGAGGGCGCTTGGCGCCAGGTGGCCTCCAACACCTCGCTGCATCCGAACAGCAGTAGTGGGTGAACTCCCGAATCGACGTAATAATGCTTTGTTAAATATGATTTGAATGACTCGTGGTGACGACTTACGACATTTCAGAAATCATTCGAGTAGGGCAGGCTCACAGGGACCTGTCCCTATTTGTTGTCTCCCTGTTGCCTCTCCAATTGGCGCTCAATTGTCTCGGCCAGCTTGGTCGTGCCAAAGGGTTTGGTGACGTAGTCGGCGGCTCCCAACTCCATGGCCCGGTTGGTGTCCTTCTCCTGGCCGAGGGCGGTCAGCATGATGACCGGGATCTCGGCCGTGGCTGGCTCGGATTTGAGAGCTTCCAGCACGTCGAAGCCGGTCATGCCCGGCATAAAGATGTCGCACGTGATCACATCCGGTCTTGTCTCTTCGATCAGACGCAGCGCCTCCGGGCCACTGGCGGCTTCTAGCACCTGGTAGCCAATCAGTTCCAGCATCTGTGCGATGAGACGACGTATGTGGATTTCGTCGTCAATAATCAAAACCGTGACGGTCATAGACTCTCCTGCCCGTAACCGGCAACAATTTGCCGTGAAGTCCTCGACGCGCAGAAGAGGGGGCGTAGTCCCCATACTCTGGTGGAGGGGGTGCAGTCCTCTCAGCGCGGCCAAAGGACTCGTCAGCTATCTGCTTCCAGGCTAACCAGGGCGGCTTCAACGTTGGGATGGATTGCGAAGACTTGGTCGAGCATCGTCAGCGAGAAGACGGTACGGGCCTGCGGTTGAACCCCGGAGAGCAGCACATTGCCCCCGACGCGACGGGTCGCTTTGAGGGTCGATACCAAGGCTGCCAGTCCGGCGCTATCAACAAAAGGCACCTGAGTCAGATCCACGACCAACTGGGTTGTGCCCCCATCAATGAGTTGTTCTAGGCTCTCTTTTAACGTCTGGGCGTTGCTGGCATCCAGTCGCCCCGCCAAAGCAACGGTGGCACAACGCTCATTTACTTGTTTGGTGTGGATCGTGATACTGACTTCATTCATGAGGCAAAGGCCTGCGTGGCTGTGTCAACGTCAGGGTAAATCTCGAAGACTTTGTCGAACATAGTTAGCCTGAATAGCAGGTCAGCCTGCGACTGTAATGAGGCAAGTTTCAGGCTGCCTTTCTTTTCGTTCAAAGTCTTTAACCCAGACACCAGAGCCGCCAGGCCAGAACTGTCAATGAAAGGCACCTTGCCCAGATCCAGGACCACCTGCCGCACACCTTTGCCAGCTACTTCCCGGAAGGTTTCCTTTACCTGGTCTGCTGAGCGCGCATTCAGCGTGCCGTCTAGGCTGATGATACACGTTTCTTCGTCAATAGGCTGCCGAGTGATCTCCATAATCATCTACTCCTTTTCGGTTGGGTCACTCCGAAGGGCTGTATTTGATCAGGCGCCAGTGATTCCCCTTCGGGGTATCGGCCTGATATTGCACGCTATCCATTATCTGGCGAACAATGTGTAAGCCATAGCCGCCTTCATTCAGTGTGCCAGGTTCGTGAGAGGGAGCCGGAACGGTGTTAGGATCGAAGCTTTTTCCGTCGTCGTATAGGTCGATCTGGATGCCGTTCGACAGCAGAGTTAGCCTGCCACGGATCTCACCGCTGGTCTTCACATACGAGTGTTGGATGATGTTGGTGCAGATTTCTGATACGGCCAGCTCTACCAGATAAACGAAGTCGTCGCTCGCTGGGGGAGGCGGCAGATCTGGCAACGACCGGCAGGCCTCCGTAACTTGCTGCGAAATGTTTTCCAAGACTTGCAAATCGGCCGGGAGAGCAAAATCTACGGCCGGTTCCAGTTGAGGCAGTTGGGGTGTGGCGGATGGTCTTACTCGCATAGCAATCATTGTGATGTCATCTGAACAGGGCGCATTTCGGCGGAACGTACGCACCGCACTCAAAACCGATTGCACCATGTCGTCGGCAGTGCCTCCTACAATGTGAGCAGCCAGGGCTTCTTTCAGACGATCGCCGCCAAAGATCTGGCTGTCTGGTGACATAGTCTCGGTTACCCCGTCCGTATAGAATAATATCGAGTCACCAGGAGAGAGTTGGAGTGTCCGGTCGCCACCTATGTCGGGGATTTCAATACCCAACGGCGGAGAAGTAGCCGCCAATTGCTCAAATTTGCCCACATCAGCCCGCCACCAGAGACCTGGGGTATGACCGGCATTGGCGTAAGTCAAGGTTAAATCATTCTGGTTCAGGTAGGCAAACAGGGCGGTAACAAACATTTCGGCACGTTGCAGATCCTGGAGCAGGGCTTGGTTGGTTTGGCTGATGACTCGTTGGGGTGAATGCCCGTATCCTGCTTCGACGCGTAGGATTGTGCGCGCCAGCGAGGTAAGCATGGCAGCCGGCACCCCTTTGCCGGCTACATCAGCCACCACTATGCCCAGATTATCTTCGTCCAGAGGGATAAAATCGTAAAAATCTCCGCCGACTTCAGTCGCCGGCAGCGAGGCCACGGCGAACTCCATCCCCGGAACTTCTGGCAGCCCGTGCGGAAGCAGGCTGACCTGTATCTCGGCTGCAATTTCCAACTCGCGCTGCATCCGTTCTTGGGCCAATATCTGCTTGTGGAGTAGCGTATTGTTGATAATCGCTGCAATCTGCTCGGCGACCGCGGTCAGTAGTTTACCATCGCCCGCGGTGAAGCTGTGCTCTTTTTTGTTGATAAGCCCGACCACCGCCTGAGCCGTGCTCGAGGTCGGCAGGCGCATACCCAGCAGATTGTTGATCTCATCCGGCGCGTCGGACCAAAACTCGTACAATGACTCAGCATCATTGTGCATTACCAACCGGTTGGCGCGTTGTAGGCGGTAAAACAACTGCCGTCGCTGCCGCGAGAGTCGATCATCGCCGCCAACCGATATATGGGTTAGGTGGTCATCTTGTTCTATAACCAGAAAGCCCTCACTAGCCTTGAGAACCTGTTTGACCTCGGCCAATACCGAGCGTAGTACCGACATCAAGTTCGAAGTCGACGCCAGAGTCTGGGTAACACGAAATACCAACTCAAGCTGGTCCCAGGCGCTGATCAGTTCGTCCGTCATCCCCTGGAGCGAGTGTTCGGCAGTCAGTAATTCTTCTAGCGTGCCGGCACTCCAAAGCAACAGGTCGGGCGATGCTTCGCCCACGGCCACCAGGTAGCCAATTGGTGTGTGCTGGATGCTAAGCGGTGCTATCTCGACTGGCCGTCCCTCAACCGTAATCGGCTGTCGGTTGGCGTTGTCCTGGGAAAGCCATTCTCTCCAGTTGTTGGGCAGCGCACCATTATCGAGATGGGCAAAGGGTTTATCTCCTGCTACCCATTTCCCCTCCTCGTCCATCGCAAGAAGCTGTCCGCCGGTCACTCGCTGCCAGTAATCGGCCAACTGGTCAAGGATCTCTGGTTTATTCTGAAGAATTGCCCGCAATGTCATCGGTAACTCGTCCTAGTTGGGCAATTATACCATCAAAGTGGCAATTTATAGAAACCCGAAGTTTGACGTGGGAGTGTCAAAGCCGATAGTCCTGCGGAATCTCGCGCCCGAAGCCTGCGGGTGCCTCGCTCCTCGCTTTATAGAGCGGAGTGAGCGCATCACACGCCCAGGGTGCGGCACCCGTACCTGCCGGCAGGGCAGGTGCACCCACGTGCGAATGGTATTTTTCGAGAGGTCTCCCGTGGGAAAAGAGGTGACCGGTACTGTTAAATTGACTCGCTTAGGAAGCGTCCAAGAATAACTCCTTGTTTTCAGGCCAAAATTTCGCGTGAAACCCTTCAAAATTTGCAGAGCTATTTTGCGACGCGGCCTTATTAATCCCCGACCGCGACCGCCAGGTGACTGTAGACCTTCGGATAATACGTGAAGGCGATGTCGAAATCGGCACGATCTTTAGGGGATAGGGACAAAGGTTGCGGATAGGCGAATCCTACGTTGACGACGCGTCCGGCCCGATCATATAGAGTGACAATCACCCGGACACTTTCGACCCGTCGCTCGCTTCCGTTTTCGATAACCCCTGCTATGTGATAGAAACCGGTCGTGTCCTCAAAGCGACGGGTATTGATTACGTTTAGCCCCGCATTCGCTGTGGTGAGGGTGACAGGACGACTGGTGGCACGCAAACTATAGTTCGCCAGACCTGCCGGTTGGGGGAGGGTGATCATAAATGGGGACCGCACCCCCGGTGTCAGCGCCTTGATCATCGTCGAACCGCTCGCCTCGCCAATTACCTGGCCATCAGTTCCGTAGAAGGTGGCCGTGACCGTCGTCTCTCCTACGTCCAGGTGTGAGTCGTTGCGCACCTCGCCCACGATGGTCAGCGTATCGTCCACGTCGTCCGCATAGTCGGTGGCGCTGAGTAGACCCAGGATGATGGTGTCGGGTGGCAGAGGGGTAGGCGCCGGGGTAACGCGGACTGAGGAGTAGGCTGGCTGGGGCATATCCTCGCTATCATTGACTGGAGAACGTCTCGTCGCTTCAGAATCAGAGACCGTACCGGCTTGCGACTGGGGGCTGTAGGGTGTAATGGCCTGGGACCAGGCTGCCGTCGCTTCCCCTGTTGGGGTGAGGGCCCCGACGCGGTATTGATATCGCAGGCCAGAGCGTAGATTGGTGTCGGTTAGCTCGTGGCTTGTCGTCTCGGCCTTATACACATACACGCCATAACCGGTGCCCATGTCGCTGTAAATTCGGTAGGCACTGGCCTCGCCGACAGGCTCCCACGACAGATTGATGTCGTTATCCGCCACGAGAAGGGCTTCCGCTGCGTGAGCGTCAGGTTCTGAGGACGGCGTGGCGGTGGGCGTCGGGCTGGGCGACGTGGTGGCGGTGGGCGTCGGGCTGGGCGACGCGGTGGCGGTAGGTGAAGGGGCCGCAGTTGCGGTCGCAGTTGCGGTCGCAATTGCGGTTGCAGTTGCCGTCGGGCTAGGAGCCGCCGTTGGCGTATAAGTATAAGTTGAAGTTGGCGATGGGCTTGGCGTGTTGGTCATTGTGGCAGGCGGCGTACGAGTCGGTGAAGGGCTGGGCGTAAACGTGGGCAACTCTGTGCCCGGCGCCGTAGCCGTCGCTATGGACTGTCTTCTGAGTGGGCTGGTTGCCGTGGCCGAGGGCCTGGATGTTGGCGATGGTGTGAAAGTGGCTGTCGGCGTCTGGGTAGCCGTCGGTTGCGGCGTAGGTGTAAAAGTAGGTGTCCGCGTGGAAGTGGGCGGCACTGGTGTCGGCGTCGGCGACGAGGTTGACGTGGGTGTGTTGGTTGGCGGAACCTGCGTGTGAGTCGCTGATGGTGGCGGGGGCGACGTGGGTGTGTTGGTTGATGGCGCCGGAGTGTGCGTGATGGTAGGCGGCGGCGTCTGAGTCGGCACGTCGGTGCCGGTAGGCTTTGGCGTTTCTGTCCACCAAGGTGTGCGCGTGGGCAATGGGGTCCAGGTGGCTGTCGGCGTTGGCGTGCGCGTTGGCGTGTGTGTGACCGTGGCCGTCGGCCACGTCTCGGGCGTGTAGGTGGGTGTGAAAGTGGGGCGCTGCGTGGCAGTTGGTGTGGCCCAGGGAGGCACAGTTGGCTCGGCGGCCACATAGGCAGGGTTGGCCCACACATCGTAGGTAACAATGACGACGATCAACCCCCCGATGACCATGATATTTAACGCCACTAACAGCGCGATAAGCGTTGCCCATTGCCAGGGCTTGAAGTCAGGCATACAGCCCTACCGCACTTTCTGAAATATGATCTCGTACGAGTAATGGAATAGGGAGTTAGCCACCCCGTTACCGGTCTCTTCACACAGCTCGTTGCGCGGGATGTCAGGCGTAATCGGCCCGGCAACCTCAGACGAGTAGTCAAGTACCTGCGCCGTGTAGTTGCCTTTGAACATGGCAAAATCGACGAAGCCATTATCTATGTGGGTTTTCTCTCCCGTCATCATCGTGGCTTCGCCGCCAGGCCAGGAAACGCGCACCCGAATGCCGGGTATCCCTTCGCCGTTCATATCCTTTACGTATATAAACAGGTGGTGCTTCCCCTCATTTTCACACGCCGACAACTGGCGTACACTTACCGTAAAGTCCACGCTGGGCGTGGGAATGGGTGTGGGTGTAGCAGTAGCCGCCGGACGTCGAACGACGGTGGGCTGTGGCGTATTTGTGGGCGTATCAGTGGGTGTAGGAGTGATGGTCGGCGTATCAGTCGGCGTTGGCGTCCAGGTCGGTACCAGGGTGTTCGTTGGGCTGGGGAGCGGCGTCGGTGTGGCGGTACCGGTAAAGGTGGGTAATGGCGTGCGCGTGGGGGGGACTTGGGCCATCACGCGTGCTTCCAGAGAAGGCGGCCCCGGGGCTTTTCGATTGACCACCAGCCAACCCAGACTGGCGACAGCCACGCTATTGGCCACGATAAGCAGACTGATTATTAACTTCCAGTCCTTGATCGACACGTCCCGAAGTTGATCGTTCAGGCGATCTAGCATCCCCGATCATCTCTCTTGACTTGACATACTAACTTAACATATATACATGTATTATAACATCTTTGTTGCCTTATGGCAAGTAGTATCAATGGGTGATCGCGTGAGTTCGATGAGTTGGGGACCTGTCAAATTTTGCGAGTTCGTTTCTGGTAAGATTTGAGTGCTATGAAACGTCTGGCGATCATATAGCCAAATCGAATGGGAGGTCGCTGATGTCACGCAAGCGACGGCCATTAATCATACCCTGCAAAACATCCCCCTGATCCTCGTTCTTAGCTTCCCTCACAGACTCTTCCAACTCAGGCAGTGCGAAATGGTATACGCAATCCAGGTCGCCTGTTCCTAGAGCCAGGGAAGCTAATCGTGTCGGCAAGGGCTCTGCGGTGACAACGCTCACGTGTGGTACGTGTCCCTTTCGGTTACGTATCAGATTCAGGGCTTCTGTCCGGATATTTTGGGCTCTGTCGCTTCGAATCGTCCATTTGCAGGAGATACTGGCATGCAAGATCAAGCGCGGTGCGGGACGATTAACCGCACGAAGTGGAGTAAGTTGGGCAGTTGGAATAGTCTCATCTATGACTTGTGCCAGACGATTAATTTCTTCGTCCGCAACTGGATATCTGCCAACAACGATGTCTGGAGTCACCAGATAATCACCCCCAAGTGCGGCCGCTAGCTCTGGCTTTTCCTTGAGGGCACGATTGATATCGGCTAGGTGCTCATACTGTTCAAACTCCGAAATGTTCTGGTTCACAGAAAAACGCCATTTTCCAGGTCGAAGATGGTGAAGTAAGTTAAAGGCTTGTTCGAGGAACTCGCTCGTGATTTGTTCAAAACGGATGCCTGCTCGCTGACCTGGGGGAGCCTTCGAAGCGAGCGGGTAATCTAAACGCCGAACCAAGTTTTGGGCGATCAGGCTGCTGGCTTTGCTGTTCCTATCTGCAATATTTGGGATACCTGATGTTGCGGCCAGAATCTGCTCACAAAGACTGCGATGGTAAGTCTGGCGTAGTTCAGTGATGCTCATAGCGTTCCTCTTTGGTTGATAGACTATTCCGTTATTCAGGCTTGTAGAACCCGATCACGTATTCTTCGTGCATTCTCTCCTCGATCTGAGAAGAGGGCTTCTGGCTGCGCCGGGCTGGCATCATCCGTCGGTCACGGTCTAGCCGGCGCGTGGCGATGTCAACAGTCTCAAAACCAATCGTTTCACCGATATCCGCCAGACAATCTTGCGTGTGAGTATCCATACCTCGCATAGTAGAGGTGCCTACTACAACGATAGCCGCCTTGTCGGGTTTTAACACCCGGAACATTTCCCGGAGGCTACGTGTCATCTCTGAATAATATCGGTGGAGCACGCGCCCTTTCTTAGCATCTCGAGCTGCAATTTGGGATATAACCCGATTGGTCTTGGCTTGCAAACTCTCAAACTCAATGTCGTTGACTGCTTCGCCACCAATATACTCTTTTCGTTTTTGGGAGAGGATGTCGATGGGGTATCCCAACCACACTAAAGAAAATTTATGGGCTCGCATATAGTCAATGGCGTTAGCTGCATATGGAGGTGAAGTTACAATGAGATCCACCGCGTTCTCGTCAAGAGGCAAAGCTTGGGCATCGCCATAGCGGAGATCAACTTTGCCCTCCGCCCAAGGAAGCTCTGTCAGACTGTTTAAATTCTGTTGGAAACGCTTCCTAAATTCTGCCAATGCTGAGCGGGGGATTTTGTCATCCACCCGATGCGGTCGAGTGTGGGCCAAATCGCGTGCGAGTGAAACTCCTCCTGACTTGGTAATGATGACTGCTGAAAAAGCCAACTCAAGAAACGCTCGCACAGACGCATCTTCTACGTTCTCTATTTCAGTGACAAGAGCCAGTAGTTCAAGTTGCGTCTCGGGCTGAAACCAATAGTTGATGAAGTCTCGTGTCTTACTGTCGAAGCGTGTTTCCAAAATGTCATTCAATGCAGCACGCTGTGTTTGCACGACGAAAGTCGCTCGCTCCAGTACTTGGCCTCCAGCTTGGGTGACTTCATCTAAAGGGAGACGTGTGACCTTCACCGTGCATAAGCGCAAGGCCAACGGATCAATGTCAAACCCCATACCAAGTCGGCCTGATAAGAGGGCTTCTACAACGGTTGTCCCAGAGCCCATCATTGGGTCGAGAACTACATCATCAGGTTCTGTCAGTCCCTCGATGAACATACGAGGTAACTGAGGAGGGAATTTGGCCGGAAAAGCGTGGAAATTATGTGACGCATAGCCACTAGCCTGACTGTGAAAATCCAAGTCTTGGGCAAGCAGAGCGGCCAACCGTTCCCGGTAGGTTCCGCTCAGTTCCAGTCTCTGCGATTGAGGTAACTCAAGAGGAAGAAGTAGTTGACTCATAAGTACCCGTTACCTTTTTGCGATTGTGTTCAGTATAACACAGTTGCCCTTAGCTTTCAATCCTTTCAATCCGGTTCAGTCTAAGGCTATTTGCTCCCATTTAATGGTCTGTATATAATCTTCTTGCGTTTCCCTCACCAAGAAGTCTCAATGCAGATTCTCATTTTCCGCGGTGTGGTTAAGTCTACATATTTCTGTCTGGTGGAGTGACAGAGATCGCTCATCACCTGTTTACAGTGCGCTGAATAATGATCTAACAATGATTCAACGAATTGCTATGCTCAGTGTTCATACCTGTCCGCTGGCAACTCTGGGTGGCAAAGAGACGGGTGGGATGAACGTTTATGTGCGCGACCTGGCGCGTGAACTCAGCCAACGGGGCATTGCGGTTGACGTTTATACCCGTTCGCAGAGTCCCACCATCCGACGCATTTGCACCGGCCATCTGGGCGAACTGGGGCGCGTGATCCATATCCCGGCCGGGCCCGAACGGCCCTACAACAAAAATCTTGTATTCGATCACCTGCCTGAGTTTGTTCAGCGTGTACGAGACTTCGCAGTGCGCGAGAATGTCGCATATGATCTGATCCACAGTCACTACTGGCTTTCCGGCTGGGCCGCCCTCGACCTGCGCGCTACGTGGTGCGTGCCCATCATCCAGATGTTCCACACACTGGGAGAAATGAAGAATCGCGTAGCGCAAACGCCGCAAGAACGCGAGAGTCCCCGGCGTATAGATGTCGAGAGCCACGTCATGCGCTTCGCCGATCGTTTGGTCGCTGCCACGCCCCTGGAGAAAGGGCAGATGAGTTGGCTTTATGGTGCTGACGCCGACAAGATATCCGTCGTGCCGGCTGGTGTTGATTTAAATCTGTTTCGCCCCGTTCCCCGTGTCGAAGCCAAAAAGCGGATCGGCATCCCTCCTCATCAAAGGATGATTCTTTTCGTGGGTCGCATCCAGCCTCTTAAAGGCATCGATACCCTGATCCGGGCCATGCAACGTGTCATCAACCAATATCCTGACTTCAGAGAGAATCTGTGTGTCACCATCATCGGCGGCGACCCCAATCCTGACTCCGAGCTGGAGCAGATGGAGTTTGAAAGATTAAAAAGACTGCGTGCCGAGTTGGGCATCGGCGACCTGGTGACCTTTCTGGGGGCGAAAGGGCAGGATACGTTGGTTTACTACTACTCGGCAGCCGAAATGGTCGTCATGCCCTCACATTACGAATCCTTTGGCATGGTTGCCCTGGAGGCCATGGCCTGCGGCACGCCGGTCATCGGTTCCGACGTGGGTGGTCTTTCATTCAGCATTGAGGACGGCTTCAATGGCTATTTGGTCCCGGGGCAAGACCCAGACGCACTGGCTGACAAGATCGCTCTACTTCTCAGGCACTCTAGCCTGCGCGATCATCTGGGCGAACAAGCTATTCGCTGGACCGAACGTTATTCCTGGACACATATCGCCGACGAAATCTTGGACGTCTTTGAAATGGTGCGTGCTGAGTTCGTCCCTGCCAACGTCGATGTGCTGATGAAAACAGCCGGCCAGAAGACACTTTCCGAGACAATAAACTGCGCCTCATTCTGCGGGGATGTTTGCGCGTTGTGAGGTAAGCGGGTACAATGGCGGCAGGAGGGATCGCACACAGCTTGTCGAAAGCAGAAAAGACGTTGCAGCAGGTGTTTCGTGACCTGTCACCTCAGGAGCTAGAGGCATTGGCCGCGGTGACTGAGACACGCGATTATCCGGCCGGCAGCGTTGTCTGCCACGAGGGAGAACTGGAGCACGTCTTCTACATTGTCCAGGAAGGTCAGGTGGAAATCATCCATCGACTCCCGGATGGTGGTGAGCAAGCACTGGGTGTGCAGGGTGCTGGCTCATTCTTCGGCGAGATTGCCTTGCTTGAGAATCAACCTCGATCCGCTTCGGTACGTACCCTGGTTGATAGTCGTCTCTTGGAGATCACTGAGACCGACTTCAAGTGGGTGATTCGCCGTAGCCCCGAGGCAGCGCTGACCGTGTTGCAGGGCGTCATTCGAAGCTTGCGCGAGACCGACCGGGTGACCATCGCCCAGCTTCAAGCCAAGAACCTCGAGCTTGAGCAGGCTTACGCCGATCTCAAAGCTGCCCAGGCTAAGTTAGTAGAGCAGGAGCGCCTCAAACGGGAGCTGGAAATTGCCGCCGAAGTGCAACGGAGTATCCTGCCCACTGAACTTCTCAACATCCCTGGTTTTGAGTTTGCTGCCTACGCCTGTCCGGCCCGTGAGGTGGGTGGTGACTACTACGATCTCTTTCCGCTGGATGACGGTCACTTCGGTCTGGTGATGGCCGACGTCTCGGGCAAGGGTATCCACGCCGCTCTCTACATGGCCGTCACGCGTGCTCTCTTCTTGGCCAAGGCTGCCGAATATCGGTCACCTCGTGACGCTGCTTTTCAAATTCACGAGTTGCTGATGACCTCTTCCGCCTCGGATCTGTTCGTCACTGTCTTCTACGGTATCGTCGACCGAGTGACGCGTGAGATGCGTTATGTGCGCGCCGGCCACGATTTGCCGATTCACTTTCGGCCCCAAACTGGCCAGCTATCCCTGCTGCAAGCCCCAGGACGTTTCCTGGGCAGTCTGGATGGGTTGGTATTGAACGAAGCGGGTTTCCAATTCGCGCCTGGCGATGCGTTGGTCTGTTATAGCGATGGCCTCACTGATGCCGAGTCTTCGCGTGCGAGTCGCTACGGTCTGGAACGGCTCAAAACGGTGGTGGCTGGCGCGGCCGATCAGTCGGCTCATGGCCTGGCCCACGCAATCATCGCCGACGTCGACGCTTTCCGTGCTGGTGCCCCTCAGCCTGACGATATGACTTTGCTCGTTATGAAAGTGCAATGAAACTCAAATGCGTTGGATATAACACATCCTTGCAAGGAGGCACACAATATGACTTACGATCAGGAACCGGACGATAACTGGGAATGGGAATCCCCTGAACGACGTCGCCCCCAGCGGTTGGAAGACGAAGAGACGGCCGAAATTGGTTTTCCCATCGTTTGGGTGCTCATCGGTGGACTGGCTGGGCTGCTGACCATCGGGCTCATCGGTTTGGGAGTAGTGCAGTTTATCAACAAGCGGTCGGCGCCCACGCCCACACCTCCTGCCTTGCCTACCTTGGCCTTGTCGGCTACTTCAACCGCTGCGATAGTCGTGGTGGAAACGCCTACGTCTCTTCCCCCTGTTTCCCCTGCTGAAACTCCCACTCTACCGCCCACCGCCGAGGTCGTTTTGCCCACGGACACCCCGCAGCCGGTTCCGCCCTCCGAAGTCCAGGTCGGTGGTTATGTGCAGATCATCAACACCGAAGGGGCGGGACTTAGCTTACGCGCTGGCCCTGGCACCAACAACGCGCGTCTGGTTGTGGCCGAGGCTGACTCCGTCTTACCCGTCATCGGTGGCCCCGAACAGGATGAACAGGGAGAGGTCGACGAGAACGGGGCTGTTTACGTGTGGTGGTTCGTGCGCAACGCCGACGGCACCGAGGGATGGGGCCGCGCTGACTTTCTGGCTCCCAGCTCCCCACCGGAGGAATAGCGCCTTTTCTCCATGTAATTCTCATTGCGAGGAAATGCACCTTGAGCCAGCTACCTGATTTCCTTCAACCCTACTTCTGGGAAGTCGACTTTACCCAGTTGCGCCTGCCCGACCGCGAAGTCTATGTGATTGAGCGGGTGTTAGAGTATGGGGGGGACCAGGCCATTCGCTGGCTCAAAGAGACCTTCCCCCCTGAAAAGCTTGCTGATGTCGTGCGCCGCAGCCGACGCCTTTCTCCCAATACGGCCAACTTGTGGTCGCTGGTGCTGGATATACCCCGGGATCAGGTCCTATGTTTGTCAATACCCTTCCCGCCGATGCCCGGCAGATCTTGAGCCAACTTGGTCAAGAGCCGCTGCTAAAGTCTTTCTACCTGGCTGGGGGAAGCGCAGCCGCCTTACATCTAGGTCATCGCGTCTCCATCGACCTGGATTTCTTCACACTGCGAGACGACTATCTTGTCCTACCATTTGTTGCGTGCCTTAGCTTACTTCGCGGACGCCGAGGAAGACGAAACACCGCACATGCTCGTTCCTTTCGAGGGGGACGATGTTAAGCAGTTCTTTGAGGGCGAGGTACGGCGCTTAGCACAGCAATTGTGAGAGTAGCAGAGGTAATAACTCGTGAGCCAATCTGATCGTGCCGATATTGAGCAACGCATTGCCCAACTACGCGACGAGATCAATTATCACGCTTATCGTTACCATACTCTTGATGATCCCCTCATCAGCGACGCCGAATATGACCGCTTAATGGCTGAATTGCGTGCCTTGGAGGAGGCGCATCCCGAACTCATCACTCCCGACTCCCCCACCCAGCGCGTCGGCGCGACGCCGCTGGATCAGTTCCAGAAGGTGATCCACCCTGTCCCTATGACCAGCCTGGGCAACGCCTTCGACGATGAAGACATGCACGCCTGGCTGGCGCGTATTGGGCGCCTTCTTCCAGGCGACGTGGCCATTACTGACCTGACCTTCGTCGTCGAGCCCAAGTTCGATGGGCTGGCCGTAGCCCTTACCTATGAGAACGGCGTCCTGGTGCAGGGTGCCACGCGCGGGAACGGGGTCGAGGGTGAAAACGTCACAGCCAACCTGCGCACCGTCAACAATATTCCCTTGCGTATCCCCGTCACCCCCGACGGTCCACCTCCCGCCCGCATCGAAGTACGCGGCGAGATCTACATACCTATTGCTGACTTTAATGAGCTCAACCGTCGCCAGGCCGAGAGGGGCGAACGCTTATATGCCAACCCTCGCAATGCGGCCGCCGGTGCTGTGCGCCAGCTCGACAGCCGGATCACCGCGCGTCGCCCGTTGGCCTTCTTTGCTTATGCCATCGGTTACGTCGATGGCGGAGAGACAGTGACTGCCCAATGGGAGGCGCTGGATTACGTGCGGCGGCTGGGTTTCCCGGTCAATCCCGACGTGGTACGTTCCCGCGACTTCGAAGAAGTCCTGGACTTCATCCACGGTTGGATGGAGCGGCGCGATGCACTGCCTTATGAGGCCGACGGCGTCGTGGTCAAAGTCGACGACTTCGCGCTTCAGGATCAGTTGGGGGTGGTGGGCAACGCGCCCCGTTGGGCCATCGCTTACAAATTCCCCGCCCGCGAGGCGACCACCAAATTGCTCAAGATTGACGTCAACGTGGGCCGAACCGGTGTGCTCACTCCCTATGCCGTGCTCGATCCTGTTAACGTCGGTGGTGTGACGGTGCGCCAGGCAAGTTTACATAATATGGAAGACCTGGAACGCAAAGACATCCGTGAGGGCGACACGGTCGTCATCAAACGTGCCGGTGACGTCATCCCCCAGGTGGTCAAGCCCATCCTTGACCTGCGCCCCCCCGATTCACGGCCCTACCAATTTCCCGAGTATTGCCCTTCCTGTGGCGAACCCGTGGTCAAGCCGGAGGACGAGGTGGCTGTCTATTGTGTCAATGCCGCCTGCCCGGCCCAACTGGTGCGGCGCGTCGAGTATTTCATCTCCCGTGGCGCCATGGACATCGAGGGTTTTGGCATCAAGATCGGCGAGCAACTCATCCAGGAGGGCCTGATTCGAGACGCGGGGGACATTTACTCTTTGCACGAACACCGTGAGCGGTTGCTGGCGTTGGAGCGCTTCGCCGAAAAGAAAGTCGACAATCTCCTGGCCGCCATCGAGGCCAGCAAAGACCAACCCTTGGAGCGGGTGGTAACCGCCTTGGGTATCCAGGGCGTGGGCGGCGTGGTCGCCCGGACTTTGGTCAAAGCCTTCCCCTCCATGGATGCCCTGGCAGCCGCCGACGTCGAAGACTTAGAAACCGTCGAGGGCATCGGCCCTCACATTGCCCGGAGCGTTGTTGATTGGTTTAGCCGTCCCCCTCACCAACAGTTGATCCACAAGCTGCGCCGGGCCGGCCTGCGTATGCTGGCCGAAGCTCCCCCCGAGGCCCCCCAGCCGCTGGCCGGGCTGACCTTCGTCATCACCGGCACCCTGCCCACCATGAGCCGCGACCAGGCCAAAGCCTACATCGAGGCCCGCGGCGGAGTAGTGACCGGCTCTGTCTCCAAAAAGACCGACTATCTATTGTCCGGCGAAAACCCGGGCAGCAAGCTGGCCAAGGCTCAATTCTTGGGTACCAAGATTATCGGCGAGGAAGAGTTGCGAGAACTGGCCGGCAGTTAGCAGCCGCGTAGTGGAGCAACAACCGCTCCAATTGCCAGTGTCGATTGGTATAGCTTGGTGCTGCAAACGTTATGCCCTGTGCGCTTCAAAGGCCATCTTAACTGAGATGGCCTTTTCCACTGTTTTAGAATCCTCTATTGCCTCCAAGTAGATTTCCGCGAGGGGATGCGGTATAATATGCTCACAGATATTGTGACACAAGTACAGCTAGCCACCGAGGTATGCATTGCCGATAGCTCTGAGGAGACTTAACATGAACTGGCGAGATTACATCACGGTTGATCCAGCCGTCTGTCACGGAAAAGCGTGCATCAAGGGTACGAGAATCATGGTATCGGTTGTGCTCGACAACTTGGCTGTTGGCCTGACATCCGACGAAATTGTACACAGCTACCCATCGCTCAGCAAAGAGTCGGTACAGGCTGCCATTGCTTATGCGGCGGAGCTTACACGAGAGCGGGTCGTCGCTTTGACTGCATAGGGATTTTGATGCAATTCAAGGTTGATGAGAACTTGCCGCTTGAAATAGCCGAGTTGCTGCGGCAAGCAGGCTATGGCGCGACAACTGTTAAGGAAGACTATCTACAGAATCTTACTACTGAAACCCTTGACAGATTTGAAGAGCTCTTCAAGTTAATAAATGCGACACTCCCACAGTAGAAGCAGTCGCGCGGCTAAGCGACTCATTTACCCTAGCCGCTTCGATGGCAAATGCCGGAATTCAGAGTAGACTCCGGTTGAGTAGAAAAGAACAGCGGCCTGCCCCCCAGGGGCAGGCCGCTGTGTTGCGGTTGGTAGCGCTAAACCGCATTCGCCATTTGTCAGCCAACCATCAGCCTCCCAGGCGGCATAGTTCCCTCATGTGTGGTATAGTAGAATCACAAAAGAGTCCCTACGAGGCAACCTATGACCTGGAAAAAACTGGGCATCATCGCTTTGATCGTCTTCATCGCTTTCGCCGTCCCCTACACCCGGCGCGTCGTCCTCTTCATCCTGCCACTGGGCAAGGGGGTGGACGATATGATCGCCCTGATCGCCGGGCTGGTCGTGCTGGTGATCTTCGGCGGGGGCTGGGCGCGCGACCTGGCCCGCGACACGCGCCGCTACCTGGCCGAGATGGAATACAACACCCGCACCCGGGTGATCTTCTTCGCCATCGTCGGCCTGGCTCTGCTGGTCATCGCCGTGGTCGCCTGGGTATTCCTTTCTTCGGTGCTCATCAGCACGCCCCTCCCTCCGCCCGATTGATCCTTCCCGCTCACGCTCAGCGCGAGGGCGCCACTCGCGCTGAGCGATGCAAACCGTACTCGTTACCCAACAATCCATTACCCATAACCACAGGAGGCATCCCATGAACGGACTAAAACCCAAACACATCATTATGCTGATCATCATTCTCCTGGTTGGCGCCCTGCCGGGTTGCTATTGCAACGCCCGGGTGGCCGAGAGCCAGGTGGGGCTGGTCATGCCCGACGGCGTGCGCGTGAGTGACGTAGTCGGGCCCGGCCGCTACACCAACCTCAACTACTTCGCCGACATCCAGACCATGGACGCCAGCGCCAAGACACTGGTGTGGGAGGATCCCGACTTGGTCACCGCCGACAAACAGCCCATTGGCCTGACCCTGGGCATCACCTACGCCCGTAAGCGCGACGCTGACTCGGTGAGCGAGATGTGGCGCCAGTACCGCTCCGAGGCGGTCAGCGATGAGGCCCTGGCCCAGCAGGTGCACAACCGTATGGCCCGCGTGGCCAAGGCAGTCACTGCCAAATACACTCTGGACGAGATGCTGGGCGTGGCCGGCTCGGAGGCCACCGGGCGGCAGGTCGTGGCCCAGGATCTGTTCAAATTGCTGGAGCCCGAACTGGCCGAGGTGAAAGTCGTCCTGCTCGACGTGGGCGTCAACAACATCGTCCCCTCCACCGAATATCTGCGTCTGCTGGAACAGAAGGCCAACGCTCAGGTGGCGGTTGAGGTGGCTAAGGAGGAAACCAAGCGCCTGAACGAGCAATTGGAGCAGGAGAAGGCCCAGACCGAGATCGAGGTGGAGAAGGCCAAGCGCCAGAACCTGGTCAACGAGGAGCTGAGCAAAGTCTACGAACAGTCTCCTCAATACTATGAGCTGGAGCGCCTGCGGTTGCTGCAGGACGTCATCGGCGACAGCGACAAGATTTACTTCATACCGGAGGATGGCGACTTGACCCTGATCCTGGGCGGCGGCGCACCGGTCATCCCTGCTAGCCAGCAGTAGGTCGCGCATTTTACGCGACACTCCCGGTCTGAGACTATATTACTCCAAGCGTGACCCTCTCGCCGGGCCGGCAAAACACCTGCCGCCCCCAGCCCATCAAGACCCCAGGGAAACCCCTGGGGTCTGCCAAAAATCTGGACCGCACTCTACTCCCAACATGCCTTAGACTCCTCAGTGAAGCGGGTGTACAATTCGACATTAATCGTCGTGCCTACCAGGTGGGTAGCACCACATTTGAGCGTGGAGCGCCGGAGCCAATGATTGAAATCATCGGCTGATATGAGGAAGTGCGTTCAAAACGCACTAAAACTTCGTTTATTAACCTGTTTTTAACAGGTTTCGCATATCAGCGGGGTGTTTCAACGCCCCGCGACAAGGCCAAGATCACCATCATGGTTAAATGTCGTGCTACCACCAGGTGTGCGATAAAGGAAATCCAAGTTATGCCGAACACACGATCTCATGCTGATAGGGGAGGAGACAACAAACATGAGCATCCACGCGACGGCAACGTTCCAGGTAAAGAGTTGGGACGAAAAGCCTTACGACGAAATGGACGGGGGGCCGAAGCTGACCCGTGCCAGTGTCACCAAGTCCTTCAAGGGGGACATTGAGGGGGAGGGGGCGTTGGAGTACTTGATGATCTACCGCGACGACGGCTCGGCCAGCTTTGTCGGCCTGGAGCGTATCGTCGGCCGCGTCGGGGATCGATCGGGGAGTTTCGTGCTCCAGCATAGCGGGACCTTCGAGGGTGGCGTGGCAAAGGCCAACCTGTCCGTGGTGCCGGGCTCGGGAACCGGGGATCTGCGCGATCTGCGGGGCGAGGGTAGCTTCGCTGCTGCGCACGCGGAGAGCTACCCGATCACGCTCGACTACGACTTCGAGTGATGATCACCTTATCCTCGGACCAAACCCGGCAACTGCGTCTGCGCGCGCAACGCCTGGTGCCTGCGGGGCCCCGGGCTTCAGTTGGGGTAGCTCAACTCCTGAACGACGTGTGCGGTGTCCAGGCTCAGGAGCCAAGCGCCGCGGTCCTGGCGGTTTGGGCTCGCAGCAGTGGCCTGGTGGCTTCCCAGGTCGAGCATGCGCAAGTTCACGAGCGTTCTGTTGTGCGCACCTGGTGCATGCGTGGCACGCTGCATCTGCTGGCGGCGGACGACTTGGGCTGGCTCCTGCCTCTCCTGGGACCGGCCTTTGTGCGCAAGAGCCGGCGACGTTACGCCGAGCTAGGGTTGACAGAGGAAATCTGGGCTAAAGCGACGCGTGCCATCCAAAGGATTCTTGGCAACACAAGTCCATTGACCCGCGCCGAGCTGGCCCGGCAATTGGCCGAAGAAGGAATTCCAACCGAAGGGCAGGCGGCCTATCACCTCATACGTCACGCGGGCCTTGAGGGCCTCGTTTGTTTCGGACCTGATCGCGCAGGCGAACCCACCTATGTCCTCCTTGAGGACTGGGTCGAGGTGCGTGGCGGGATGGAGGTGGACGCTGCCCGGGCCGAGCTCGTCCGCCGCTACCTGGCGGCCTATGGGCCGGCCAGCCCGGAAGATTTCGCGACATGGTCCGGGCTGTCCGTGAGCGAGGCACGAACCGGGTACGAAACAGTTTTGGACGAATTATTGGAGGTTGAGATAGGCGACTCTTCAGCGTGGATTCCGAAGAGCCGCGCCGCGTGGCTGGATGAGCCGCGTCGAGGCGAAGTTGTCGTACGCTTACTGCCGGGCTTTGATCCTTATCTGCTTGGTTATCGGAACCGTGACTTGACGGTGCCGGGGCGGTACGCGAAGCGGGTACATCCGGGCGGAGGCATGCTGCGTCCAACCCTGCTGGTGGATGGGCAGGCGGCGGGCACGTGGAAGCAGAAGCGGAGGGGAGGCGACCTGGTCGTTACTGTTGAGCCGTTTGAGAGTCTTGGCGGTGAAGTCATTGATGCTCTTGAAGACCAAGTCCAGGATCTGGGTCGCTTCCTCGAAGTCAATGCAACCTTGAGCGTGGCAACGCCGGTTATGTAGAATGGAGCATTACATATGGCAAATGGCCTTTTCTTAAACAACCTGGTCTCGGCGTATTGGCATGCTGGCAAAATGGACCCCGGTGTGGTTGCGCTTGAAACGAGTGCCTAAATGCCTGTAGAAAAAGTTGGGCCAACGCCTATTGGGTAGGGACTGCATTGAACCGTGGCTGTCAAAAAATAGCAGCGTTATCAGACGAACGTCCCTATATGTAGGGCAGGCTCGTAGCCTGCCGCCCCCCAAATGGCGGGTTACGAACCCGCCCTACATACCTGTTGAGTATGCGATTGCCCTAGGCCAACGCCTATTGAACCTGCGGCGCAAATATGGTATTATTAGATTGGGAACATTCTTGCGAAGGCTTCGCCCCGAGTCTCCCTGGCCTGACCGGGACGGGCGGCCCGAGGGGATCGAAGCCTTCGTAAGGAACAGCCAGCTTTAATTCGACCTGCCCCCGCGTTTTCACAGTCGGTGCCGTTTCAACTTGCTCGCCCCTAGAGAGTTGGGTTCCAAGGAGTTGCAACATGTTGTACAAGGTCTTTCTGGTCGAGGATGAGATTGTCACCCGAGAAGGGATACGCGATAACGTCGACTGGAAGTCTGCCGGTTTTGAATTCTGCGGCGAAGCGCCGGATGGGGAGATAGCCCTACCCCTCATCGAAACAGCCCAACCCGATGTGCTGATCACCGACATCAAAATGCCTTTTATGGATGGCTTGCAGCTTTGTAAGATCATCCGAGAGCGGACGCCGTGGGTCAAGATTATCATTCTCAGCGGCCACGACGAGTTCAACTACGCTCAGTCTGCTGTCAAGTTGGGCGTGACCGAATATCTGCTCAAGCCCCTCAGCGCGCTGGACTTGCGCAACGCCTTGCAAAAAGTAGCCTCCCTGCTCGACAAGGAAAGGAAAGAGCGGGAAAGCCTGGAGCGCTTGCAGGACCAGGCCGAAGACAATCTGGCTCTGCTCAGGGAAGGCTTTTTGCTCAAATTGGTGATGGGCGGGGAATCCTCGCCGGCAGCCATCGAACACAGCCATGGATTAGGGCTGGATGTCATCGCCAAATGTTACCTGGTCGTTCTTATCAAGGTCGAATTGTGCGAAAATGCCCAGCCGTTTAACTATTATGAGTACCAGCAAGTCGCGCGCCTGGTGTCAAGCCTGGTAGAGGATAATCCGGATGCCTTCCTGACAAAAAAGGATATGGAAGAGCTGGTGTTGATTATCAAAGGTGAGGGCCCCGAGCAATTGAAGCAAGGGGCGTATTCTCTGACCGAACGGATCAAACGTGAGGTGGAAGACAAGACTACGTGCTTGCTCACGATTGGCATGGGGAGCCCTCGGCAGCGGCTCGGCGATATTCATCATTCTTTTGCTGAAGCGCTGGTCAGGGTCAAAGGTGCCACCGGGGAAGTCCTTCCTCTTGGCTCCGGGGGCGGAGCCGACAATGCGGAGCTGCTGAAGCTTGACAAATCGGCGCTTGAAAATTACCTGAGATTTGGGATAACGGACGACTTCGATGACTTCTTTGATGCCTCCATTCAGCCACTCGCCGAAGTCGCCCTCCGGTCATACCTGGTTAAAAACTACATTTTTGTGGACATAGTTTTAACGACTGCACATTTTGTGAGTGAACTAGGTGGGGACGTCGACCAGGTTATCCCTGAGGTGAATGACGTTGAAAGGTTTCTGATGAATGTCAAGACCCTTGACCACGCGAGAGAAGAAACGAGAAGAATTCTTACCGGTGCCCTGGCTTTTAGAGATAGCCAGGTGCGCCATCAGCAGGTGCTGATAGTTCATCAGGCTAAAGCCTATATTGAGAGCCACTGTAACAATTCAGGTTTATCACTAAATGAAGTCGCCGCCCAGGTCAACCTCAGCCCCAGCCATTTCAGCACGGTGTTCAGTCGTGAGAGTGGTGAAACCTTCAGAGACTATCTGACCAGGATCAGAATCGAGCGGGCCAAAGAGTTACTGCGAACAACCAATCTGAAATGCTTTGAGGTGGCCTATCAAAGCGGGTACAGCGACCCGCACTATTTCAGTTATATTTTTCGAAAGAACACCGGCCTCTCACCCCAAAAATTCCGGTTACAGCCCCAAAGTGGCAAGAGGTAGGGAAAAGTATGAGTATTGAACTGGTAGCTAACGAACCTATGCCCAGATATATGGAGAAATTTATTGACTTTTTTGCCGGCATACAGGTATCTCTCCGGGCCAAAATCCTGTTCTCGTTTTTCACGGTGATCTTTCTGTTGTCGGCCATCAACGCCGTGCTGATTCTGCAGGTACTCAGATTTAACCGCCAATACGATGCTATTATGACCAACATCACTACCGCGAACAGCATCAACGGGTACATCAAGCCGGCCATTGATACGGAAATGTGGAACATTGTGGCCGGCAAGAAAGAATTTAATGACGGCAGCCAGTATGAGATTATCGAGCAGGTCGACTCCCAGATCGAGTCGATGATGGCCAACACCGACTCGGATAAATCCAGGATCAAGCTTGAAGTGATTCGCCGAACGATGGGTACGCTCACCGGCTACGTTGACAAGATGGGCGCGCAGATTGCGCGGGGCAGCCGTGTGGCCGAGAATGAACTGGTCTTGGATAATATCCGGGGGGTCTCAGAGGTGGTGGAAGAGAGTGTGCAGGATTATATGCTCTTTGAGGTGAACCAGGCGGAACAACAGTATAAAGAAAATCGAACCCGATTTACCCGGTGGACCATCATCTATATGATCCTGCTGCCCTGTGTGGTCGGGTTTTCTATTGCGGCGGCCTGGATCATTTCGGCCAGCATTTATATCCCGATCAAGAAGCTGCACGATGTAACCACGACCATCACCAAGAATGACCTGCAAGCGCTGGTAACCAGCGAAAACGTGGATGAGATCACCGAGCTGGGTATGAGTTTTAATATCATGATCGGAAAAATCAGAGAACTGCTGGACGCTAAAATCAATGAGCAGGAAAACCTGAAAAAAGCCGAGTTAAGAGCTCTTCAAGCCCAGATCAACCCGCATTTTCTTTACAACACTCTTGATACGATCGTATGGATGGCCGAAGCTAACAAGACCGCTGACGTTATTGAGATTGTGCGAGCCCTATCGAGTTTCTTTAGAATCGCCCTGAGCAAAGGCAAGGATTGGATTTCAATCCGGCAAGAGATTGAACACGTAGCCAGCTACCTGACCATCCAGAAGATGCGCTACCGGGATATTCTGGATTACAAGATCGAAATAGATGAAGATATACTGGACGGTACCATCTTGAAGCTGACCGTCCAGCCGCTGGTCGAGAACGCCCTTTATCACGGCATTAAGAACAAAAGAAATGGCGGCGCCATCACCGTGCGGGCCAGGCGAACGGATCACGATTTGATCTTGCTGGAAGTACACGATGATGGGGTCGGATTTACGCCCTACAAACTTGCCCGAATCCAGGCTGATATGGATAGTGACTCGGATGCCATCACGTTGAAGGACGGTGGGTTTGGACTTGAAAACGTCAATAAGCGTATCAAGCTGTTTTATGGCAAACAGTATGGCCTTACCGTTGACAGCCAATACCAGGAAGGCACCCGGGTAACATTAGCAATTCCTCTGAAAGATGAGTCGAACTCCAAATAAGGACTTAGCACCTTGAATGCGTGTGGCGCAAGCTTGCCCTGGCGACCAGCCCAGGGTGTCCAGGCCGAGCTCAAGGAGGAGTGGTAATCATGGCATGGTCTTCTGCGAAAATCTTGAGTCTGATTGTGGCACTGACGCTAGTTCTGACCGCGGCTGCCTGTGGGACTCAATCAACTCCCGAAATCTCCAGGTCTGCTCTGCCGGGAGAGCAGGTCGAGGGCAAGAAGACCTATTCGGATCTCGTCGTCGGTTTTGCTCAAATCGGGGCCGAGAGCGAGTGGCGAACCGGCAATACCGCCTCGATCCAAGAGGCAGCCGAGAGCTTGGGGGTGGAATTGATCTTCTCGGACGCTCAGCAAAAGCCGGAGAATCAAATCAAAGCCATCCGTACCTTCATTGCTCAGCAGGTGGATGTGATCGGTGTTTCCCCGGTCGTGGAAACCGGTTGGGAATCCGTCTTCCAGGAAGCCAAAGAGGCAGGTATTCCGATTATCTTGGTTGACCGGCGTGCGGACGTCCCTGAAGACCTGTACGCCACCCATCTTGGCTCTGACTTCGTTGAAGAAGGTAGAAATGCTGCCCGGGTGATGATTAAACTGCTGAACGGCAGGGGCAACATCGTTGAATTGACGGGTACGGTAGACTCTGCCCCCGCCAATGACCGCTACGTGGGCTTTAGAGAAGTCCTGCAAGGTTATCCGCAAATGAGGATTATTGCCTCCGAGTCCGGCGATTTCACCCGGGCCAAGGGTAAGGAAGTGATGGAAGGTTTTTTGCAGCGCTACGGCGACCAGATTGACGCGCTGTACGCTCACAACGACGACATGGCCATCGGCGCCATCCGGGCCATTGAAGCCTACGGCTTAAAGCCCGGCCAGGACGTCAAGATTGTGTCGATTGATGCCATTCGAGACGCCTTCCAGGCAATGATCGACGGCAAATTGAACGCCACGGTTGAGTGCAACCCACTTCTGGGTCCGAAGTTCTTTGAGTTGGCCCTGAAAGTAGTCAACGGCGAACCGGTTCCCAAGTGGATCCCATCTGAGGAAAGCGTTTATTATCCTGAGAACGCTGCGGAAATCCTGCCGACCCGCAAATATTAGATCTTGCTTTGACGTATCCAGGACGGGCGCTCCTTTCCGAGAGGACTGCCCGTCCTGGTCCTGACTATCGAAAAAAAACTAACCTTTATCGAAAGAAATCATACCCTCCCCGTGGAGGGTTTTTTTGTCCAGAAAACAACATATTAATTTCAACATGATCCCGATAAAAATTCATTGATATTAATCAATTCAACGGATATGATGGAGTCTGTAAACGGTAGCATTTCGCTCCGGAAGGAATGCCACCCCTTCACCAAATACACATTAAGAAAGGAGAAACGAATCATGAAGAGGTTGTTGTTACTGGTGGTCGCATTGGCGGCAGTGTTCACGCTGGTGGCCTGTGTCGTCAGCACGCCTGCCGCCGCGCCTACGCAGCCACCGGCTGCCGAAGCCCCTGCTGCCTTTGGCGCAGCGGACTGCGCGCCCGATTGCACCTATGCAGACATGACATTGTGCTACCCTCAGCTCGGCGCCGAAAGTGACTGGCGCACAGCCAATACGGCTTCATTCAAAGAGACCGCCGAAACGCTGGGTATCAAGCAGTTGGTATTCTCGGATGCACAGCAGAAGCAGGAGAACCAGATCTCGGCTATGCGCACATGCATCCAGCAACAAGTGGATGTGATTGCTATACCCCCTGTGGTTGAAGACGGTTTTGAGCAAGTCCTCACTGAAGCCAAGAATGCCGGAATTCCCATCATCATCGTGGACCGCAGTGTGAGCGCCCCCCCTGACTTGTATGCCTCTCACATTGGTTCCGATATGGTGTTGGAAGGCCAGCGAGCTGCTGAAGAATTCAACAAGATGATGCCCGACGGTGGCGCCGTTCTTGAACTGTCTGGGACCACAGGCTCTGGCGCGGCGGTCGGCCGGGCCAAAGG
>DAOUMD010000150.1:0-15787 GCA_034412795.1 Anaerolineae bacterium | reverse complement strand
GAACCCAAGTCGCTGCCTAGGCCCGCACTGTCGGGAAGGGTGAGGTGCGTCCAGGCTCAGGAGGAAAGCCAAGCTCACCCCAGCCCCAACAAAAATGGCCCTATTGCGGCTCAAACTTTCACCCTGCACGACTCGGTAACGGGCGATCACCCCTTACTGCCAGACAACTTCTGCTCTCTATTCAGTTGGAAAGGTGCGAAATATAGGCTTAGTGATTATCCAAAATTGACTTTTCGCCAGGACTGGCAGGCCGATTGCAGAGGCCTGCCAGTCCTGAAAATGCAAAGTTATTTACGGACAATTACTTAGAACTCAATGCCCGGCTGAGCCCGGGTGCCCTGGTCAAAGGGATGTTTGACTTTCTGCATCTCGGTCACCAGGTCTGCAAACTCGATCAGCGCGGGTGGCGCGTCCCGACCGGTGATGATGAGATGCATCATAGCCGCCTTGTGTTCCCGGAGCCAGGCGATAACATCGGCCACGTCCAGCCACTCGAATTTTAGGGGATACGTGAACTCGTCCAGGATGATCAGATCGTAATCCCCGCTGGCAATCTTCTCCTGGGCCACGGTCCACGCGTGACGGGCCTTGGCGATGGTTTCGTCTGTGTCTTTGGAAAGCCAGGTGAACCCATCGCCCATTTGGTGCCACTCGATGTCCAGTTGCCTGGCTGCTTTGACCTCACCCCAATTGCCCGACTCGTGCTTGATAAACTGGATCACGCAGCAACGCATCCCCCGCCCCCAGGCTCGCAGCAGCGTTCCCAGTGCTGCGGTCGTCTTGCCCTTGCCCGGGCCGGTATTGACGATGACGAGCCCTTTCCTGACTCGTTTGCGTCGAGTTACTTGCTGCTGCTGCTCACTTTTAGATTCCACCGTCCGATACCTCACCCAACCACTGAGAAAGACACATCATCATTATTCCCGTCCCTCGTTCTCTATGCCCTATTATGATCCATTTCTATCAATCACAGGCGTCACCATAGGTGTGCCATACAAGGGGTGCTGAGTGACAAAGATCGGCACGCCGTATACTTCCGTCAGCCGCTCTGAAGTGAGAACCTCGGCTGGGGGACCCACCGCCGCCAGTCGCCCGTCGCTCAGTAAGGCCAGCCGGTCGGCGTAGAGAGCTGCCAGGTTCAGGTCGTGCAGACTGACTATCACGGTCAGCCCGTCCTTGTGGGCCAATTGATGCACCAGCCCCAGGATTCCCGACTGGTACTTCAAGTCGAGATGTGATGTAGGCTCATCCAGCAGAAGAATCTGCGGCTCTTGCGCCAGGACACGCGCCAGGACCACCCGTTGCTGTTCGCCTCCAGATAGCTCCGCCACCTTTCGATCACGCATAGGGCTGAGACCCGCCTGCTCCAGCACCCGGTCGGTGACGAAACGATCCTGGGAAGTGAGTGGTAGCAGCCAGCCCCGGTGAGGAGCCCGCCCCAGGGCCACCGCCTGCTCTACGGTGATGAGCCGCTGGGAACCGTTAGCCTGGGGAGCCAGAGCCAACTGGCGGGCGATATCCCGCTGTGCTGTGTGCCACAGGTCGCGGCCGGCCAGCAGTACTTTTCCGCGTCGGGGATGCAACAGCCGGGCCATGGCGCGCAACAGTGTGCTCTTGCCCACTCCGTTGGGACCGATGAGGGCCAGAACCTCGCCGGGATGCGCTTCCATGCAGAGGTCTTCCAACACTGGATAACCGTCATAGGCGCAGGTAAGGTTCTGCGCTTCCAAAGTTTTCATCATCATTTGCCTCGCAACTCTTGCTGACGGGTCTTGAGCAGGTAAAGAAAGAAGGTGCCTCCCAGCAAGGCGGTAACGATACCCACCGGCAACTCAACGGGCGCCAGTACGGTACGGGCCAAATCATCAGCCAGTACCAGCAGCAGGGCGCCTAACAAGGCGCTGGCCGGGATAAGTCGGTGATGCGCTGCGCCGAAGAGCAGTCGGGCTGCATGAGGGGCGATGAGACCCACAAAGCCGATGATGCCCCCGGCCGCAACTGCTGCCGCCGTGGTCAGGCTGGCGGCAGCCACCAGCCCGCCACGGGCACGCCGCAAAGGTAGTCCCAGGCTTTCGGCCGTATCCTCGTCCCAAGCCAGTGCGTCCAGCGGGCGCGCCATGAGCCACAGAGCGGCCACCCCCAGCAACAGATAAGGCGCGCTGTTCCTCAAATGAGTCCAACTCCGTCCCGACAGGCCACCCATTGTCCAGGTGAAGACCTCGTGCAGCGTTGAGTCCCGGACCAGCATCAACAAGGAGGTAATGGCAGTCAGCAAAGTGCTCAACGCTGCCCCGGCCAGCAACAGCTCAATGGCGGATGCCTTGCCTCCCACTTCGGCGATGAAATAGACGATGAACACCGCCCCCAGTGAGCCGAGGAAGGCGGCCAGAGGCACCGGGCCAAAGCCAAAAAAAGTCCAGGTCAGCCCGGTGACGATGGCCAGGCTGGCGCCTAAAGCCGCCCCACCTGAAGCGCCCACCACGTAGGGATCGGCCAACGGATTGCGGAATAGCCCCTGAAAAGCGGCACCGGCCGCCGCCAGGCCTGCGCCAATGATCGCCGCCAGCAACACACGGGGCAACCTCAAGTCGCGCACAATGGCGACATCGGTGGGCTTGACGCCTGTACCTGATGGATGGAGCAAGGCATCCATCACCCGGCCGGGCGTCAGAAGGACCGCGCCCACACCCAGGCTAAACACCGCAACCAGGGCCAGCAGTGCCAGTAACAGAAGCATAAAGAAAGCAAATCGGCGTGAACTCAATTCGTCTTTACTCGAAAAGATCGGGATAAAGCGCCTCGGCCATGACCTCCAACACTTGGGCCAGGCGTGGCCCGGATCGAGACACCATATCGCCGTCAAACAGGTAAATGCGTTTGTTCTGCACAGCGTCAACCTGGTCCCAACCAGGGCGTTGGGCGACCGTTTCGATGGTCAGTTTATCGCCCATCGTTTCCGGCCCCATGATCACCGCCGGATTGCGCCCTATCACCACCTCGTCACTGATCTGGGGATATTCCTCGCTGACGTCGGCGAAGATGTTGACCCCGCCAGCCAGCTCAATTAGCTGACCCGTAAAGGTACCAGGTCCGGCCGTCATACGGGGCTCGTCGAAGACCTCCCAATAGACGGTCAGGCGATCCTCTTGGGGAATGGTGGCCACCTGTTCCGTAACCGCCGCCACGCTACCCTTCATCTCTTCCACGGTCTGGGCGGCCTCTTCCTCGTGTCCTGTCATGCGGCCTACCAGCTCGATTCCGGTGTACACGTCATCCAGCGTATTGGGATCGAGCGCGTAGACCGGGACGTCCAGTTGCTCCAGGGCCTCGATCACCGGTTGATGTATCGCACCGGCGGCCAACACCAAGTCCGGCTCCAGGGCGACGATTTTCTCGACACTGATGGTTTTGGCTGAGAACCCCCCGATCTGCTCTCGGTCCTGAGCTTCGGGCGGGTAGTTGCAGTACTGGGTCACGCCTACCACCTGGTCGCCAGCGCCAACGGCAAAGAGAATCTCGGTGTTGGAAGGAGCCAGTGACACCACGCGTTGCGGCAGGGCGGATAGGATGACTTCGCGCTCCAGGTCGTCGGTGAGCGTGAGAGGAAAAGGACCGGGCGTCGCTGTGGGTGGAATGGGGGTAGCCGCAGGCGGCACCGGGGTGGGCGCACAGGCGGCTAGTGCCACAGTCAAGAGCACTGCCAGCAAATATAGCAACAAGATACGATATTTCATGGTATGTAGAATGCTCCTCTGCGAGTCCTGGCTATCAAGAAACACCAGATAGCGGTATGGTCAAACAAAAATACCCGACACGCTCGGTCGGGTAAAAGCGAAATCCCCTTGTGCTTGACAAGGGGGCAAATCCACACTCGGTAGACTATGCTCTCACCCCCTTCCGCGAAGTTGATTGAGCCCCGTAGAGGCGGGCGTCCTGGCTCGGACAGTAGACGGTAGACGGTAGACGGTAGACGGTAGAACCGTGAAGAAGCTCTCTGACTACTGACTACTGGCTGCTGACTACTGCCCCTACAGTTGCGGGACAGCGCCGGACTTCACCTGCGCTGCGTTTCTGAGCTACTATGGATTGGGAATTAAATAACTTCCTCAGTCCTACGCAGTGCAGGTGTCACCGGCTTCGCCTTTAAGCCCTGGCTTCCGGGCCGATGGGCACCTCCAGGCTATTGTATTCTATTGTTGACGTGAAGTATATCACAGTGGATAAGTCCAGGCAAGCGGAACTTTAGGAGCCAGGACAATCACATTACCCAACATCTGGTTCACCCCGGTGGCACTGTCGTAACAAGCGGTCGTCATTGGCACTATTCAGGGCTCTTGTCTTCCTTGACCAACTCGAGGGCGACAGAATTGATGCAGTAGCGCTGGCCCGTCGGCTCAGGCCCATCATCGAACACGTGGCCCAGATGCGCGTCACAAGCTGCGCACAGCACCTCCGTTCTGTGCATAAACAGACTGTGGTCGGCCTCAGTCCTTACGTTCTCTTCGTCAATGGGCTCCCAGAAGCTGGGCCAGCCTGAGCCTGAATCATATTTCGTGGCCGAGCTGAAGAGATCAGCACCGCAATTCGCGCAGTGATAAGTCCCTTTGTCCTTGGTAGCGTAGTATTCTCCCGTAAAGGGCCTTTCCGTGCCCTTCTGGCGGGTGACGTGATATTGCTCCGGCGTGAGTTTCTCTTTCCATTCCTGGTCCGTCTTTGCAACTTTTTTAACCGTCATCTCTCGTAACACCTCATTCAATATCATACTTTCCATTCTCTGTTATAATTCTACTCAATCTGTCAAATTTGTCCACATTTCATGGCAGACCCCAGGGGTTTTCAAAATCCTTGGGGTCTTACTAAGGATTGAGAATTAAATAATAACTTCCTCAAATGGGCATGGTTCATTTTGCCAAGAAAACTGGTTGACAATTTGGCCTGCTTTGCCAGACACATCCGTAAAACGTAAGGCGTAAAGCGTAATGATTATGGGCGAATGCGCCTTGCAAATGTGCCTTTACGCATCACGTTTTACGTTTTACGGGGGTTGTTACTACTCAGGCAGGCGGTGAAAATGGCCTCAGTAGCGCCTAAACTACATCGAGGGGGGTGTAAGTGCGCGTGCAGAAAGGAATGAGGTCACCTGATTGAGGGTGGGGAGGCCGGTCCGGCCCCCGAGAGCCTGACTGTTGAGGGCGGCCACAGCACTGGCCAGGGCGGCCGTCTGCTCCAGATCCAGCCTCTTCAACATGCCGAACAGAAACGCCCCGTGATAGCTATCGCCACACCCGGTGGTGTCTACCACGTTAGGCATAAGATAGGCCGGCTGGTGGAAAGGCGGGTCCCGTCGAGGATAGATCCAACTCCCCCGTGTGCCATCCGTGATCACCACCAGGCTTGGCCCCTCGCTCAGCAGTCCTTCAGCGGCCTTCTGAATTTCGGTCTCCTGGGTATATTGTTCGGCAAAGTCACGGGCTACAATGCAAATGTCGATCAGAGGCATTAGACTTTTCAATTCCGGGCGGAAGCGGTGTGCGCCGCCATCGAATGAAACCCGGACCCCACTCTCGCGGGCATATTGGCAGGCTTGGAGACAGGCACCCCAATGGCGACCGTTGAGATGGAGAATCTTGGCGGATGTCACCACATCCGGTGGGACATCTGCCGCCGACAGCTCGGGAACTGTGCCGGGGGCGTAGGCGACGGATCGGGCTCCGTCGCCTTGACGAACCCAGACGGAGGCAATTGAGGAGGTGTATCCTTCTGTCCGCTCCAGGCAGGCAGTGCTGACTCCCTCACGTTGAAACTCGTCCCGAATGAGGTCGCCGCGCCAATCATCGCTAAGAACGTCTAACATAGCCACCTGGGCGCCTAATCGTGCCAGGGTAACCAGGGCGGTGGCCACCGGTCCGCCGCCTTGAACCGTCACTGCCAAGGCGCGTTGGACTTCATCTTGAGTTGAGAAATGGTCCACCAGGGTGACGACATCCAATGTTGATACACCCAGGCCAATTACGTCAATTCCTCTGGTCATTGGGAGGCATAAACACATAGCGACCGCCGACCACGGTAATGACGTAGCGTGGATGGGTGGGGTCGGGTTCGAGTTTCTGTCGAAGGCGGTGCACATGGACACGCACGATGGCTCGCGCTTCACTTTCGGTGGCATCGTAACCCCGAATTTGCTTGAGTACCGTCACCGAATCGAGGGCTACATTCGGGACCTCCATCAGACAGGCGAGCAAGTCAAATTCGGTGGGCGTGAGATCAAGCACCTGACCCATGCGCGTCACCAGATGCATGTTGTGGTCCAGGGTAAGGTCACCATAGGAAAGCTGTGCCTTGGTCGACCTGGGTGCAGATGGTGCCTGAACGCTTCGTCGCGCCAGCCCATCGGCCACACTGGCCAGCAACTCTTCGGTGTTAACCGGCTTGGTCAAATAGTCGTGGGCGCCGTGACGCAACGCCTCCACCGCTGATGGAACGCTGGCATAGGCAGTTACAATGATGATCTGGGTTTCTGGTGACTGCTGGCGAAACTGACGCATCACTTCCAGCCCATCAACGCCCGTCATTCGCAGATCCACCAGGGCCAGGTCAAAGTCCTCGTGTTCTAACAGATCGAGGGCCGTCTGTCCGTCAGCCGCTTCACTAACCCGATAGCCTTCGTCCTGCAGGGTCCGCTTCAAAAAGTAACGCAATGTATCTTCGTCATCCACGATGAGGATGTGGGCACTCATGACAAACGCACCTCCTCAGTGTGAAGGGGCAACTGAATGGTAAACTTGGTTCCCCTACCTATCTCGCTTGAGACCTCGATTGTCCCGCCATGTTCCTCAATAACCCGCTGGGCAACGGCCAAGCCCAGGCCAGTGCCCCGCGTCTTGGTCGTGAAGAAGGGCTCAAAAATTCGTTGCTGAACGTCGAGTGAGATACCAGGTCCTGTGTCGGAGACTGTGATGATCAACCAATAGTCGTCGGCACTCAGACCAATGCCGAGGGTCCCGCCATTCGGCATCACCTCAACCGCGTTGAGTACCAGGTTGGTAAATGCCTGCTCCATCCGCTGGCGATCGACCAGTACCTGGGGAAGCGATGACACATAGCGACGAACGACACGAATCGTTTTCTTTTCGATGGATGTCTGGTAACGATGCAATACGTGCTCCATAATATCCGGCACTGTCTGGAGGCCGAGTTTAAGCTGAAAGGGACGGGCCACACTTAAGATGTCCTCCAAGATGCGGTTGACTCGTTCGATCTCACCCAGGATCATCGCCATGTCTTCCCTGTGGGGTGACCCCTCCGGGGTGTTCTTACTTAGATACTCAACGCCGGCCGCGATGCCAGCTATCGGGTTACGAATCTCGTGTGCCACCACCGCCGACATCTCACCGAGCGCCGCCAGTCGATCCAGTCGGCGGCGTTCTGCCTCAATGGCTTTGACTTCGCTCAAATCTTCAAACAGACAGACAACACCCGTCACCTTGCCGCTGCTGTCGCGCAGGGGCGAGGCATTCACGGCCAATGGTAACACGCTGCCATCTTTATGACGTACATTTACCTCATCCTGTGGGTGTCTGACGGCGGGGCCGCGGGACGTAGAGTCTGTCTGCGCCGCCACCATTCTATCTGGCCGTTGCTGCGACTGTAGGGAGGGAGCCTGACCATAATTGTGAAAGGTGACCTCAATGATGTCGCCTAACTTCATCGCGCCCGGTATTGCATCGCGCAAGGGCTGTCCTAACACTTCTGCTGTGTCATAGCCCAGAAGAGTGGATGCGGCTTTGTTAAAAACGGTCACTTGCAATGTCTCATTAACCACCACCAATCCATTCGTCATGTTCTGGATGATGTCCTCGTTAAAAGCGCGCAACGTCTGCTGTCGTTGGTGCAATTCCACGTTTTCAATAGTGATGGCCAATTGCCCACTGATCAACAAAGTCAATTCCAGGCCCATCTGGCTAAAAGGAGGGAGTTCCCGCGATTTTTCCGCATTCAACACCCCAACTACTTGGTTCTTCATTAACAGCGGGCGAGATAGGGCCACTGCACGACGGGCTTCTGCCGGGTCGCTGTGCATGCGTCCGTCGGATTCGACCCAAACCGGCTTCCCAGTGTTGAACACCTGCTCTGGCACCGATGCTGGCAGCATAGGGTTGCTAGGGGAATCTCCTACGGAGGCCACCGTGGTAAGCTCGTCACTAGAGGACGTCCTCATCACCAGCCACAGGCGTGAGGCACCTATCTCAGGCAGGGCAACTTCAAGGATGTGCTGGGCCAAACTTAATGCGCCATCGCTGGTGCGCAATGCTTCGTTGATCTCAAGCAATGGTAACAAGGTCTGCAAGCGTAAACTGTCACACAGCAATGCTCGCCGCCGCAGGCTGTCTTGCACCGCTTCCACCAGTTCCGCTGGTTCAAAGGGTTTGAGCAAAAAGCCTTGCGCCCCCAATCGAATGGCCCGGAGCGCGTCCTCCATCGTCCCATAGCCAGTAATCATCACCACCGACAAATGAGGATCCAACTCCTTAGCTATCGCCAACAGTTCCAGCCCGTCTCGACCCGGCATACGGATGTCGGCCAGCAGCAAATCAAAGACTTCCTGTGTCAGTCGGTCCAGGGCCGTTTCGCTGTCACTCACCCCTTTGGCTACATACCCGACACGGTTCAATGCACGCACACAGGTGGCAAGAACGCTGGGTTCATCATCGACTACAAGGATGTGCTCATCCACGATCCTTCGTCCTCATTTCTCACTCGACCGTTTGCCGAGCTATCTCGCTTACTGGCAAGAGCAAGGTAAATGTGCTGCCCTCATGCAGAACACTCTCGACTTCAATCCGACCATTATGCTTTTCGACGATACTATAGCTAACGGAGAGCCCCAATCCAGTCCCCTGGCCCACTTCCTTGGTGGTGAAGAAGGGATCGAAGATCCGCCCCAGGTTTTCGGGTGGGATCCCCACACCGCTATCGTTCACATAGACCGCGGCCATCTCGCGGTAGACACCGTTATCCTCCCGCTCGGTGAGCCGTGTGGCGATGGTGAGGCGACCACTATCTGGCATCGCCTGCACGGCATTGTTCAATAGATTCACCAGCACCTGTTTGATCTGATTGGTATCGAGCATCACCGGAGGCAGCGGCGATAGATCCTTCTCCAACGACACCTTAGCCAGCACCGATCGAGTACAGACCAGCATCACAGCCTCCTCAACCAAGCCATTTAGATCAGTGGGCACGAGCACGGGATCGCTGGTACGGGCAAAGTCAAGCAATGCTCGCACAATTTGACGGGTGCGAGCCGCTTCGCGATCGATGGTCTCCAGGTCAGTGCGCATAGGATCGTCAGGAGGAAGATCTTCCAGCAACAAGCGCGTGAAGCCGATAATGCTGGTGAGAGGATTGTTGATTTCGTGAGCAACCCCAGCCGCCAGCTCACCAACGGCTGCCAATCGGGCCGATTGAACAAGTTGGGCCTGGGTTTCTTCCAGCTCGCGCATACCCTGGCGTACTTTATCGTACAACTGGGCGTTTTCGATGGCGGTAGCTGCCGGTGCTGCCATCGAGGTCAGCAGGCGCAAGTCCTCAGCATTGAACGGACCATCCTCTTTGTTCATCGCCTCAATGGCGCCAATGGTTTGCCCCTTGGTTTGTAAGGGGACGCTCAAGATCGACCGCGTGGTGAACCCGCTGTCAGTATCGAAGCCTCCGAACCAACGGGTGTCCTTCGACGTATCTGGCACCATGACCGGTTGGCCCTGCTGGTAGACCCAGCCCGCGATTCCCTGACCTATGGCCATCCTCATGCCCAGCACGTAATCTGAGCCCTCCCCCGATGCGGCAGCGAACCACAAGTCGTCTTTGGATTCATTGTACAGGACAACCGAGGTTGCTGCTACTCCCAGCAGCCGGGTGGTATGGTCGGTTATGAGAGTCAATGTCTCTTGAAGATCCAGTGTGGAGGTGACTGCCTGGCTGATCTTGTTGAGAGTGGTTAACTCTTCAACGCGTTGACGAATCTCACCATAAAGGCGAGCGTTCTCAATGGCGATGGATAATTGATCCGCCAACAGCCCCATCGTGGTTACGTCCTGGCGACTGAAAACGTCAATCTCATCACTGCGGAGGTCGAGAACTCCTACGACCTTGCTGCCCAACCGTATCGGTACTGCCAATTCGGAACGTACCTTATAGGCATTTGGGCCCAGTCGCAGATAACCGGGGTAGCGATTGACGTCATTGGCCAGTTTCGTCTGATTCTCTTTAGCGGCCTGTCCTACTAACCCCTCGCCCAGCCGTAGTTGATACTCAATCTGTATGCCATCGCCTTGCGCGCCAGCCTGGCTGCGAGTCGTCACAACGCCGGCGTTGGCGTCTACCAGAAAAATCGAAACACGCAAATAGCCAAAGCAGCGCTGAATGGCCTGAGTGACAGTATTAAGCATCAAATCCAGGCTCAGGATTGAGGCAGCGGCCTGACTTACCTCGTTGATTAAGGAAAGATGTTCCGACCGTTCGCTTTCTGCGCGAAAAAGCAGAGTATTCTCTAAAGCTACCGACACTTGCGACGCCACTGATTCGGCCAGAGGGACATCATCGATATGAAAGGCGCCAGGCTGCCGGCTGGTCAGTGTCCAGGTGCCGCGTGCACCAGCTCGGTCCATATACAGAGGCACACACAACGCCGATCGATCAATCTCAAGCAAATAGGGAGCCTGGTACCAACGATCATCGGTCAAAGTATCTGTGATCAACAATGGCCTTCGGTGTCGCAGAACCCAGCCCTCAATGCCGTTTTGCAGCATATGTCGCGCCAATCGACGCCCAATCGCACCTACAAATTCCTCACGACCTGGTGCGGTGGACCTGAAGTGCAAGATACCATCTTTTTCTTCGACGACAATGTAAGCAAATTGGGCACCCAGGCGTGGGGCCAGTGCCAAAATCTGATCGAGTAACTGATCAGTATCCAGTTGGCCACTTAGCTCTTTTGCAACCTGGTAGTGCAGAGATACACGCAATTGGTCGCGATCGGTGAATTGGGAGACACTATCCCCATACCCCTTACACGCCAGTTGATAGCTCAGGGCATTGCCCATAGCTAATGCCAGCCGGTCAGAGGCCTGTTCCAACGTCGTCAGTTCCAGCGACGACAGGTCTCGTACCTGGTTCGACGTCAAGACCGCGACGCCGAGCCTCTCGTCCTCAACTTGCAGGGGGATGCCACATAATGACTGGCCAGGCTGGATCAGGTCGGGCGGCCACAGGTGGTGATTGGTATCATTTGGATATATCACCGGTTCTGGGGTGCTCATCAGCCAGCCTCCACCCGTCTCATCCGTCAACCAAGACTCGACAGCAAACGGTAAGAGACCCACCCGACATGCCAATTGCAGTTGATGGGCTGGATGGCGCATAACGACCGCTCCGGCCTCAAAGTCAAAAGCCTCAATCAGCGTCGTCAGGCCGGCTTTCAGCACATCTTCCAGAATCAGAGTCTGGCTAACAGCCGCAGACAACTGGTCGAGGACAGTTAGCGACCAGAGACGTGTCTGTGTATTGTGGTCAGTCGGTAAGCCTTCCAAATCCACCAGACACGCTCCACACGGAGATAAATCAATCACCTTCTCAAAAAATTGCGCGGATATCTTGAGTATAGCACAGGGCTGAGCGACTGACAATAGGCCTTTCGGCTGGGTGCACGAACGATTTGTAGCTGAAAACCGCTCCGGCGCGATTGACACACTAAAAACAAAGACCGCCCAATGGAGCGGCCCCATCCACAAAACTCAGGATGACACAAATAAAACCGCCAATCTTACTGATACTCGAGACGATGATCGATCCTCCATTTGCCGTTGACCACGGTAATAACCCATTGGATTGGCTCCGGGGTAATGATGTTAGTCCCGCCTACCTCGGCTACAAAAGCGACCCTCGAGATCTGGAGGCGCGGGTTCGTGCCCATGTAGGTGACGGAGGGGTCGATACGCTCAGTATCGGGAGCATAACTGAGTTGAGTGACGGTCATCTCCTCTACGTCGGCCCAGTTGCTAGACACGTTGCCAAGGCCAAAGTAATTCAAATTGTTGTCGTTGTACTTTATGAGTGCATCGCCGGTGAGAAAATCCTGGGGTGGAACGGTTGGCTCCTTTGCCGGCAACGTCTCGTAGAAACCCAGGACCAGCTTTTCGGGGTAAGGCGTGTTAAGGACATCAGGCGGCATACCGTAGGCAAAAACGACTTCCGAGGAGATGGGGGCACTTAACTGTTGAGGGTCTGCCACACTCATATAAGTCCCACGGTTTTCGTCCATAGCATACACGCTTCGGACAGCAATCTCGCTGCGGTCGTAATCTTTACGGTTCAACACTGTGACCTTCTTGGTATTCGAGTCGAAGGTGACGCCTCCATCGCCACGAAAGGAACCAATCACCTGGTAGCGACGCGGCTCGTCGCGAGGTAACTCCCACACAAACGAATTGGGGATTTGTCGAAAGATGTTCAGATCCGTGGTAATGGTCCCGCCAGCTTGCTCACTCGATGGCACTTTACCGTATACCATTAGTTCTGGCTGCGGTTGCGCTTCTTCGCCCACGGTGACAATGTCTCTCAACTCCAAATGTGTTTCCCCCTCGCTCAAATAATTTCGATCGGGCGGCAGGAGTTGATAGGGAAACACAACCGGCGGATCACCCCGGTCATAATCATAGACGGTCCCGGCATAGGGGCTGCGTCCGTCGGTCAAGTCAAACTGATAGAAGACAACCCATTCCTTTTGGCTATCACCGTCGGTATCTACGTAGTCGATCTGCTCAACCCTGTTCTGTGATGGAAATATAGCGTAGAAATCGACGACACGGTTACCAGCTAGAATCACACCGAAATTCCTGAGAAACGGCTCGACATTTATGTTGAAGATGGCGATGATCAGCAAGGCGAACAGAGTGAGCCCCAGCACAAGGATGAGAGTACCCCCCAGTATCCTCCAGAAGTTCTCGATTATACTGGGAAAGGCCAGAATCAGTATCAGGGCAAGTATGGCAGCCAACCCTAAAGCTAACAAGCCTGCTGTCATAGACCGCCTCCCTTGACAGTGCGAATGGCAAGTTTCACGGACAAAACTTGAGTCCGTACCGTATTATCATAATCAGTTTACCATAACATGACAATTAAGTCAATTGCTTGATGAGGGGTTCGGGGGAATTTATCAATCTTGAGACTTCTTCGTGGAGCGTTTACGCGGCTTGGCGGGTTCAGATACCAGGACCACAGGCAACACGTCATTCATGCGGTCCACGAAGATGAACTTGAGGTCGCGTTGGATCTTTTTGGGGATCTCTACCATATCTTTCTGATTTCGCCGAGGGGCGATGATAGTCCTGATGCCAGCGCGGTGGGCGGCCATGGATTTCTCTTTCAGCCCGCCGACAGGCAGAATCCGACCACGCAATGTGATTTCGCCCGTCATTGCCACGTCGTGGTGAACTGCCCGATCGGTCAACGCTGAGATAAGAGCGGTAGCCATCGTCACACCGGCAGAGGGACCGTCTTTGGGGATGGCGCCCTCCGGCACGTGAATGTGGATATCGATCTCGTCGAATTTGCCGACATCGATGCCCAATTCGGTGGCTCGGGCACGGGCGTAGCTTAGAGCAGCTTGCGCCGACTCCTGCATTACCTCGCCCAGTTGGCCCGTAAGGGTGAGATTTCCCTTGCCCTCCATCAACGAAACTTCGACGGGCATCAGATCTCCTCCGGCCTCTGTCCAGGCGATGCCCACGGCGACGCCCACTTCGTCCACCTCTTGAGCCAGACTCTCGGTGTATTGAGGAGGACCCAGATAGCGGTGCAAGGTGCTGCGGGTGATGTGTTGGGGGGCTGGCTTGTTTTCAGCCAATCTGCGGGTAATCTTGCGGCAAATGCGACCGATCTCGCGCTCCAGATTTCGCACACCAGCCTCGTAGGTATATTCTCGGATAATACCGCGTATTGCACCGTCAGAAAAGCGGAGGTCCTCGGGCACCAGACCATGCTCTTCGAGTTGGCGCGGGATCAGGAATTGACAGGCGATTTGAAGCTTTTCCTCTTCGATGTATCCGGGGAATTGAATGACTTCCATACGGTCATGCAGAGCAGGTGGGATCGGATCCAGGATGTTAGCCGTGGTAATGAACATGACCTTGGACAGGTCATAAGGCACGTCCAAGTAATGATCGGAGAACGCATAGTTTTGCTCAGGGTCCAGGACCTCCAGCAAGGCAGCGCTGGGATCCCCTCGGAAATCTATACCAACCTTATCTATCTCATCGAGCATAAATAAGGGGTTGATGGTCTCAACACGACGCATCGTCTGAATGATGCGTCCCGGCATGGCGCCGATATAGGTGCGCCGGTGGCCTCGAATCTCTGCCTCATCACGGATGCCACCCAGGCTAACTCGCACAAAATGCCGCCCCAGTGCAGCAGCGATGGACTTCCCAAGCGAGGTCTTTCCGGTACCCGGCGGCCCTACAAAGCATAGTATTGGCGTACGCATTTTGTCTGCGGCCCGTTGGCGCACAGCGATGTGTTCCAAAATACGTTCTTTGGCTTTGGGCAAACCATAGTGGTGAGAGTCAAGGACGCACGATACATGCTGGATATCGACACTATCTTCGGTCTCTGCCACCCATGGAAGTTCAATCAGCCAGTCGAGATAGGTGCGGATGATGCCCACTTCAGGCGCGGCCGGCGGCATGGCTGTCAGCCGGCTAAGCTCACGCTTAGCCTTGGCCTGCACTTCTTCCGGTAGTTTGGTTTGTTCCAACCGCTCGCGTAATTCGTTGACTTCGGCCAGTTGGATATCGATTTCTCCCAGCTCGCTCTGGATGACTCTCATTTGCTCGCGCAAATAATATTCACGCTGTCCCTTGTCGACTTCTTGCTGGATCTGGCTTTGAATGTGGTTCTCCAATTCTAGCACTTCCAGCTTCCGGGCCAGAATAATACTGAGGCTTTGCAGACGAACCGTTGGGTCGAGTGTATCAAGTATCCGCTGACGATCCTCAACCTCCAGATCAAGCACCGATGCAACTGTGTCGGCCAGCCAGCCCGGTTCGTTTATGTTCATTGCTGCTACATAGACGTCTTCGGGCAGGTTGCGATCTAGCTGAACACACTTCTCAAATAAAGCCAGCACAGCTCGCATCAAGGCCTCAGTCGACAGACTCACGTCTGACGCTTCGGACAGGGGACGTACCTGCACTCGCACAAAGGGTGTTGTTTGGATGAAATCAATCAGCTCAACTCTGCGTTGCCCCTGAGCCAAGATGCTAATAGTGCCATCCGGCATACGCAGGATGCGGCCAATAGCGATCTCAGAGCCGACAGGGTATAAATCTTCCAGAGAGGGGCTGTCGATGTCGGGGTCGCGCTGCGTGGCCACCACCAGGCGGCTATCGGCGTTCAGTGCAGCTTCTATGGCGCGTATCGATTGGTCGCGCCCCACGAAAAGTGGGCTGAGTATGCGAGGGAAAACCACTGTGTCGCGGACCGGCACCAATGGGTAATTAGCGAGGTCATTCGACTCGACATTCACATTGTCCAGGTCAAATGAGTTTATTCCGTTTTCGGCAAGGGACATTCAGCGACTCCAGTGGAATTGCGTCCTGTAGGTTAGGTACCTAAATTTCGCCCGAAATAGGGGCAGGGTGCTTGAACAGGAACAGGATTTGCCAAAAAAGGAGTGATGGGTTTACCTGTACAAAAAGCTGAAAACCAGATACAGGAGCCTCATCACTAT
>DAOUMD010000149.1:0-32120 GCA_034412795.1 Anaerolineae bacterium | reverse complement strand
GGGTATTTGCGGATATACATCCGCCGATTATGGGTTGCAGATACATATCTGCAACCATCAGGCTGAGTAATACCAAATTTACAATAATAAAAGAAAGGATTAGTAACTATGGATACAGTTGCACTCTATGGTGCAGCAGGTAAGATCGGAACTCGTATCACCAACGCACTCAGGGACGATCCTGAGTACCGAATGCTATACGTCGAGTCAGGTGAGATTGGGCTGGCTCGACTACGCGAGATGGGGCTTACGCCGACCTCTACGGAAGAGGCAGTCCGCGAGGCAGACGTGGTGATTCTGGCCGTCCCCGATGTTTTTATTGAGATCGTGGCCGCCGACGTCGTACCCAAACTAAAGAGCGGCACGCTGGTGATCTGTCTCGACCCGGCCGCCCCGCACGGCGGTGAATTGCCGGAGCGGGAGGATATTGCCTATTTTGTCGTGCATCCCTGCCACCCACCGGTTGTGAATGACGAGGTTGACCCAGAGGCACAAAAGGACTTCTGGGGCGGGGTGGCCAAGCAAAACATCGTCTGTGCCCTGATGCAAGGCACCGACAGCGATTATGAGAAAGGCGAGCAGCTCTCTCGAAAGATGTTCGCTCCAATCATCAATGCGCATCGGATCACAGTGGAGCAAATGGCCATCCTGGAACCGACGATGGCCGAGACAGTCATACTCACCTGCCAGGTAGTTATCAAGGAGGCCATCGACGAAGCAGTCCGACGTGGCGTGCCCGCTCAGGTTGCCCACGATTTTGCGTTTGGGCATATGCGTGTCAACCTTGGTGTCCTGTTTGGCCTGATCGACGCCGATATATCGGACGGCGCTAAGCTGGTCCTTAAGCGGGCCAAGGAGAGAATCTTGCAGCCCGACTGGAAGACGGTGTTTGAGCCCGAAAACGTCATGCAGGAAGTGAAGGCCATCACCCAAGCTCGAACGAAAAAGTAAGACGAGGCAACTTATGCGTTTAGGCATCAGTTCGTGGACTTACACGTGGGCCATTGGGGTGCCGGGACACCCTCCCGAGCGACCGATGGATGCCGTTGGCCTATTGGATAGAGCGACAGAGCTGGACGTGCATGTGGTACAAGTTGCCGATAACCTGCCCCTCGACCGGCTCTCACCTTCGGAACTCGACGCCTTTACAAAACGTGCCGCTGAGTTGGACATCAGTATCGAGGTTGGGACACAGGGTATCGGCCACAATAATCTGCGCACCTACCTGGCGCTCGCAGAACGGCTGAAGTCCCCGATACTCCGGGTGGTAATTGACACCGCCGAACATCACCCAGACACTGATGAGGTGGTTGATATCATCAAAGGCATCATCCCCGATTTCGAGCGGGCCGGGGTATGTCTGGCCATCGAAAATCACGACCGCTTTAAGGCCACCACATTGGCCGAGATCATCGAGCATATCGGCAGCCAGTACGTCGGCGTCTGCCTTGACACCGTCAACTCCTTTGGCGCTTTAGAAGGCCCGGAGGTGGTGCTGAAGGCACTTGGGCCTCGGGTGGTGAATCTGCACGTGAAAGACTTTGCCATCTTTCGGGCCAGTCACCTGATGGGCTTTACGATTGAAGGCCGGCCGGCGGGCCAGGGACGACTTAACGTTCCCTGGCTGCTGGGGGAATTGAGCGGTCTGGGTCTCGACCCCAACGCGATCCTGGAGCTTTGGACACCGCCAGAGGAAACGCTCTCGGCCACCATCGAAAAAGAGGATGCGTGGGCCGTTACCAGCGTTGGATACTTGCGGACGTTGATTCCCGATTAGGCACAATCTGTCCAATCCTTGCCACGCTAAAAGCGTGACCTACTCTTTCATCACCAGGGAGGTAATAAAGATGACGACTAAAAACGTGTTGTACTACGGAAAAGATGAACCATTGCCCGAGCAAGTAGCACTGCGGGCCGGACCATTGTCGCTGGTCTACGAAGATGGTGATCTGCGCTACGTCAAACTCGGCGACAAAGAAATTTTGCGCCGGGTGTACATCGCCATCCGGGATCATAACTGGGGCACTGTTCTCCCAGTAATCTCCAACGTCCAGATGGATATCGCCGATGACTCGTTTCGTATCAGCTATGACGTAGAGAACAAAGAGGGAGACATTGACTTCTTCTGGACGGGTATCATCACCGGTGACTCTGACGGGACAATCACTTTCAGCATGGACGGGCAAGCCCGCTCCACCTTCCTGCGCTGCCGCGTCGGCTTCTGCATCCTGCATCCGATGGAACTGGCGGGGTCGACCTGCCGCATCGAGCACGTGGACGATGCTGTCGAAGAATGTAATTTTCCGCAGTACATTGCGCCCCAGTTCGTTATCGACGGTGAAGTCAAGCCAGTTCACCCCTTCAACGAAATGAGGGCTATGTCGTATCAAGTTACGCCGGGCTCGCGGGCAGAAATCCGATTCACGGGCGACATCTTTGAAATGGAAGACCAACGCAACTGGACCGACGCCTCGTACAAGACCTACTGTACCCCCCTACGGCTGCCCTTCCCGGTAGAGGTCAAGGAAGGAACAAAAGTTACCCAATCGGTTACCATAACACTTGAGGGTGAGATCCCCAAGATGCAGGTCGAGACACCTGAACAAGGACTTACCTTCTCCGTGGGGTCATCTTCAGTTGGTCCATTGCCACGTATTGGTCTTGACTCGGCCAGCCACAGGCAACCACTCAGCCAGAAGGAGATAGAGCGTCTCAAAGCACTGCATTTGTCCCATCTGCGGGTGGATTTGGCTTTGTCGCAGCCGGACTATGAGGCCAGGCTGCGCCAAGCCACAACCGAGGCAAGGGAGTTGGGTATCCCACTAGAAGTTGGTGTCACTGTGTCTGACGCAGCCGCTGACGAACTGAAGGCACTGGCGACCGTCCTCGATCAGATCAAGCCACCGATTTGGGCCTGGCTTATCTTCCACGAAGGCACAACATATACGAGTGAAGAATGGATCAAATTGGCGCGGGAGCACCTGGCTGACTACGATCCTGCCGCCAAGCTGGGGTCCGGGACCAATGCCTTTTTCACCGAACTCAACCGGGGTCGTCCGCGATTTGATCTGCTGGACCTGGTCTGCTACTCCCTGACCCCCCAAGTTCACGCCTTTGATAATCTCTCGCTGGCGGAGACGCTGGCAGCGCAAGCTTCCACCGTCGAGAGCACCCGACAATTCTGTGAGGGACTACCGATAGCCGTCGGCCCGGTTACGTTCAAAATGCGTTTTAATCCAAACGCCACTGGCCCCGAGCCTGAGCCAGGACCGGGCGAGCTGCCCTCACAGGTGGACGTACGGCAAATGTCGCTCTTTGGCGCGGGTTGGACCGTGGGCAGCCTGAAGTATCTGGCAGAAAGTGGGCCACAAAGCATCACTTACTACGAGACCACCGGCTGGCGCGGGGTCATGGAGATAGAAGCCGGTGCGCCGGTGCCGGAGAAATTCCGGTCGATCCCGGGCGCGGTCTACCCCCTCTACCACGCCCTGGCCGACGTGGGCGAGTTCGCAGGTAGCCAGGTGATCCCAACTACATCCAGCGACGCCTTGAAGGTAGACGGCCTGGCCCTGCGTAAGGATGGCAAGACACGGGTACTGCTGGCCAATCTCAGTCCTGAGACGCAGCAGGTCAGCGCCCAGAATCTGAGCCAGAATGTTCAAGTGCGCCATCTGAACGAGACGAACGCAGAAGCGGCGATGAGTTCGCCGGCGGACTTCCGCGCTGAAGAGAGCGAAACTAAGCAGACGACTGAAGGCACCTTGGAGCTGAGTCTACTGCCCTACGCTATCGCCTGCATAGATAGTGTGTAACCCGAGACTTAATGAAGCCTCATTGCTATGAGACCTCATAGCAATGAGGCTTCATAGTGATGAGGCCTCATCACAGGGCGGACACTTGCACGCACTTCCGTGGGGTGTCCGCCTTGCAAGATGATTCTTATGGCAGGAGGACAACGATGAATCGTACCGTTATGGTCACCGGCGGCTCCGGCTTGGTTGGCAGCTACGTCTTGCGCCAACTGGCGGAAAACGGGGACCGTGTCATCAATTTCGACATGCGAGAGCCGGGCCCGGAAGCCGCCTGGTGGCTCAAGCCGGTGGCCGATCAAATCCAGTTTGTGTCGGGCGGCGTTGATAGTTGGGGCGATTTGGCTGCCGCGATAATGACACACAAGCCGGACGCCATCGTCCATATAGCGGCGGTCGTGAACCTGCCGCTCCTCAACAAGCGACCGGGCCTGGCCAAGGACATCAACTTTGGGGGCACGTTCAACGTCCTCGAAGCCGCGCGCCTGTTTGACATCGGGCGGGTGGTGTATTTCTCCAGCGTCGCCGTACTGCCGGGCATCCAGTATGAACCCGTGGATGTGAATCATCCAGTTTTTCTGGGCACCGAAGGCCCGGGGGGAGGGTTCTACGCCGCCGCCAAAGCAGCTTCAGAGGCCTTCTGCTGGGCTTACCACCAGGCATTTGATGTAGACTTCATCGTCTTGCGCCCCTCGGCGGTGTACGGCTTTGGTATGCGATACCCGATTTACATCAAACCCATGGTCGAGAATTCAGTGCGCGGCCTTCCCACCCGCTTTGAGAGAGGGCGTGAGTTCCCGCGCGACTACACCCACGCTGCCGACGTTGCCCAGGCGGTGCTGAAGGCCGTGCACGTCCCGGCTGACAGGGTAAAAGACCGCATCTTCTACGTGGCTACCGGACAGCCGCTGGTCACCGCAGGCGAGGTGGCCGAGGTCGTCAAGAAGCAGATTCCCGATGCGGACATCGAGATCGGCTCGGGCCTGTCGGAAGCCGACTTAATCGAAATACGTTATCGGGGCATTCTCAGTATTGACAACGCACGGGAGCAACTCGGATACGAACCTGAATTTGCCGATATCGATAAAGGCGTGGCCGATTATATAAAGTGGTATCGCCAATACCTGGCTGATCAAGAATAAGTGTCCGTAAATATATAAGTTCCCGCACCTAAATTATGTCATTTCGAGCGATAGCGAGAAATCCCCATCAGCGTTGGCCGCGCCATCAACCTGGAGAGGGATTAAGCCCTTCGCTCGAAATGACACCCGGGAAGTTATTCTTTTATGAACCCTAATCCAAAATCAGGAGAAAAGACATGAATGAAAGGACAAAGTTTGAGTTTTTTGGGAATGCCGCATACCGTATCACCAACCGAGAAGGGAAGGTTATCCTTATCGACCCATTCTTGAATGATAGTGACTGCTCGCCGATCAAGGTCAAGGATTTGGATAAGGTGGACCTGGTTTTAGTGACCCACGCCGCATGGGATCATATGGGGGATACCCTGGAGATTGCCAAGAAGTTCGAGTGCCCGGTCATTTGTGGCGGCGAAGTGCGCCACCACCTCGTCCATCACGGGGGAGTGGACCCGGCCAAAGTACGGGGCATGTGCTGGGGCTTGCAAGTGGTGGAAGCTGGTATTCGCGTGCGCTCGGTGACCTCCATGCACTGGTCGTTCATCGAGTACCCGGACGGGTCATTTATCTCAGGCCCGCCTATGGGCTTCATCTTCTACCCCGATCCCGATGTCAGCGTCTACCACTCAGGGGACACGGCCATCTTCAGTGACCTGAAGCTATTCGGGCAGCTCTACCAACCCAAGATCGCGCTGATGGTGGTATCGATGCCTGACAGCGGTCAGTTACAAAAACACGGCATTCCCGAATCGTTCTGCGGTGAGATGAGCCCGCACGAAGCGGCACTGGCAACTCTCTGGCTGGGCGTTGACTACGTCCTCACCAATCACTATTCCCAGGCAAAGGGCAACCCGGATGTGGAGAAGTTCGTCACCCTGGTCAACAACCTGCACTCCGACGAAGGGCCGGTGGTCAAGCCGGTGGTGCTGGAGCCGGGCGAGGTGTGGTATTACCCACCGGAGGAGTAAATTCGCCCACCGTAGCAGGGGCGAGATCGCTTCACCCCTGCTACGGTCACAGCTATTGGTCATCCTGAAGGGTAGAATAACCTCAGTTCGGAGTTAAACAGAAACTCGGTTTTTCCCAGTTGAATACGGCTTCAATTCGGCAAATTGGCTCTGGTAATCAGGCATTTGACTTCAACCACCTGCCAAAAACCGAGTTTCTTGAGCTATCGCCTCTAACCCCGAACTCAGGGTAGAATAGTTTCAGGCTCACGGTTGTTCCGTGAGCCCTTTTGATGCTGATGTACGGAGTCGCTGCAAAATGGGAAGCATGCACCCAGCCCGGACGCTCTAGTCAGGCGCGACCCCACTTTTCGAATGCCTCATCAAAAGGCATCCCAGCGGCGAGATCTTCGCGCATTCCTTGCTCTAGCGACTCCATCTTCTCTGCCTTGATCAAGGCTTCCATAGCAATCTCTTGCGGAACGACGATGACACCATCTGGCCCGCCCACAATCCAGTCGTCTGGTGCGACGCGCACCTGATTGGTCAAGGTACCGGGCATGGCAATAGGCACATTAAAAGCGTGAGGTTGCCAGCGTCTGAAGGACTCGATCGGTGACGTGCCCCGCGCACATACCGTATAGTTTGGAATAACTTCCAAACCTAGCAGGTCACGGATGTATGAGTTAAGCACGATACCCCTAGCTCCGCGCTGCTGGAGGCTCCAGCTCGTCATCTCACCGAACTTGCCTGAGTAGGTTTCTCCACCACACTCGACTACGACCACAGAACCAGGGAATACCATATCCCTGGCACTCATGTACACCTTAGTCCCCTTTCCGTCTCTTTCGAGTTCCTCGCGCGTGCGTGGCTCGCGCCCTCCCTTAACGGTGACGGCCACCCCAGCCAGATGCTGATTCGGGAACAGGGGCTTGATACCCAAGTCCAGGCACTGATTAGGATACCCCATACTGTCCAGGACATCGTACAAATTGGCAATGCGAATCTTGTCCCAACGCGCCTGTAATTCTAGTACCGAATTCTCTTTCTCATTCTCCGGCATATGACTCCTCCTGTATCTGAATGATTCGACAAAATGAAAAGCCATCAAACTTGAGACAATTCCAAAGCTTGCAGCCACAGAGCGCCTGGCACGGATGCACGACCGTCAACAAAAGATCGCCCTCCCTTACTCATTGTAAACACCTCGGTAGTGTACCGCGACGCCCTCGGGCACTTGCAGATCGACTGGTTTTCTCAGCGTATCAACAATCAAAGTCGCTTGTCCCCCGGCAGGCGCACGCCACTCCAGTCGTCCCATTCCCCAGTCAGACGCGGTGATTACACCGCATGGGGTCTCCAACCGCATTGGTGTGGGGCGATCCTCTGGATTGACAGCAATCCACGCTCGCCGTGTCGGTTCTAGCTCCTGCGCGATAAGCCAGACCTGTTGCGAATTGGTCACCAATCTTGCCTTTCCAACTCTCAGTTCGCCACTGTCGCCTTGTACCCCCAGAGGTGAATCCAGGTTCGGCGGCTTGTAGACGACCCCGTTTAAGCACCGTTCCTTGGGCTCTGTGTTCCATAAGTCGTAGCTTAGGGCCAATTCATCACCCCCGCTACGATACACAACGGTTCGAACAAACTCATCGTCAACCGTATCCTCGACGGTGACCTGCTTCAGATAATCAAGAAAGGCCGCAGCCGAAGCATACTCGGTACGCTCTGCTACTTCAACGATAAATCCCGCTCGTAGATTACCGCGCCAGTAGGCCCCACCCAGTGATGCGTAGTCCCAGAAACGCTTTTCCACGCCGCGGTAATTGTAAACACTTAGAAATAGCTCGCCCAGCGGACCACGCTCGAACAGGATCGGTGTATTACGGCTCAGACAGGTAGGTTCCAGGGGGCGTATGGCTATGTAAACAGCCCCATCCTCCACGATTATCCAATCTCCCACTTGAAGCGATTCCGACAGCTCCGCCCACTCAACTGGCTGGTCGTTCACCCAGACTCGTTCGATGGCGTCGCCTGACTGGAAGACGATGACTGTCTTGAGCGAAGATACGTAGGTATCATACAAAGGTCGGAGCGCACACAGGGCAATGGCCTTGTTGCGCACTTGGGCACCGGCAAAATGGCCTTGCTCGAAGAAGTTCGTTGTGGGGCGGAAGGAGAAGGAACGTAGGGTACCCCAGTGCTGGTCATTCACCACGTAGCGCGAATACATCATCCCCCATCCGCCGGGTTGGCCAGGCCGGGCATAATGCAGTATAAGGTGATTGGCCATCTGCTCAATGGCCAATATACCTGTACCCGTGCTGTAGGTACAGCTCGCGGTACCTAACGCGTAGGTTGGCGTGTGGTATGTGGTCAGATCGTAGCTTTCTGTCACGCTGGCGCTCTCAAGCACCTCACACGGCAGCGCCAGGTCTTGATTCTCCAACCAGCTCGACACGAACGCCGGCAACCAATGCTGGGTCAATGCCAACTCTATGTTACTCGGAAGCTCGGAGCTAGACTCTCCATCATAAGGCCCTGGTTCGAGTAGCCACGACCAGCCTGTCTCACGCCAGAGTATTTCGGTGAGACGCTCCCGTCCCGTCAACATAGGTGTCCAGTAGCATCGGGCGTGGGGGCCTGCCAGTTGGCGCGTCGGGCGGTGGAGGTGTAGCGCCGCGTGTAACCAGAAGCGCTCGTAGAGCAGGCGTGCCTGGAGGCGAATAGCCGGATCTCGTGTCATCATTTGCATCTTGGCCAGCATGGTCAGGTTCATTCCCATATAAGTGGCGCTGTTATACTCGCGCGGTGCACCCGACTGAACAGTGTAGCGAACCCAACGCGCCCAACGGTCCTTACCTATCCTCTGGAAATGGTCATCTTCAAGCCACTCCCCGCCGACGATCAGTGCGAAGAGCGTCTTGAGATGAATGTTGGTATAGATGATTGAGACGTCCATGCGCACCAACTCCTCAAGGGCCAGGCGCAGGCTGATGCGACAACGCGTCAGCAAATCCCGAGGGAGTTGATGATCGTGATAAAGAAACAAGGGTATCAACCACCTCAGGATGAACGGTGCAGAATTAAGATCTGTGATTTCCTCTTCACCAACCCAGCGCGGCCAGTTTCCCCGGTGCGGGTGCCCGGGATGCGTCTCTTGCATGTCCAAGACCGACTCGATAATCGCGGCTGCATACTCGATCGACTCAGGGTCCCCTTGACGCAGTAGAGCTTGTGCCAACGCCAGGGGCGAGCCAACGATAACCTGATCCATCGTCTTGCGACCAAAATCCTCAAGGTACTGACCCGCGTCATATGCCTCTCGAGCTACCTCGATGCCCCGATCCAGTAGTTGGTTGATCCGGGCCGAGCGCTCAGGATCGGCCGATCGTATTGGAGGAACAGAAGCGGGTTCGTTCATATCATAATCCTTACGTAAAAGTTGCATTATCCTACTTGAGTACGACAACCCACTGGCCTGAATCTGGGCATCCCAATGTATGGACCTTACCGCCTTCTATGGTTCTTGTTGAAGTCCACCTGTTACCCAAAACGTCGAGCCAAGTTTCTGCCAGACTCCGGGTCACGGCGGTGAGATCGATGTTAACCCGCCCATCACCATCGCCGGTGAAGTAAACGGCATACTCGCCCCCGGGGTTCACCAGGGCATACGCCTCGTTTCTGTCCCTTTCATCTAACACACCGTTCTCTGGATTCATTGCGAATATATTCACGCTCTCAACGAACATACGCATACTCTTGATGTGAACCTGTCCCTCCGGCGTTAATCCGAAGCCCTCCCTGATCCCGTCCGGCTTGTATGATGGTGTGTGGCGGTGGAAGCGAATGCTCGCCGCTCCACCGAACACCGCTCGCCAGAACTTGGCACCGGCCTCCGCATCGCTGGGGGATGTCCTCGTCGCATAATCCCCACCGGTCGGCCAGTTGAAGTGATAGCACTTGGTATGGTTCACAGGCCTTTTGCCGAATTGCTTTACCTTTGATATATACCAAACCAGGTTGTCGTATTGGTCTTGCCCGGTATTGCCGTTGTTCTGAGAAATGTCACAAAACGAGTAAACGTCCGGGTGGGTGATAATGGCCCTGATCTCCGGGTTTTTCCAACCCTGGAAAACCGTGGTCACATATTTGCTCGGCCTATGAAAATTCCTGGAATCGCAGACGTACACCATCTTGTTCGCGACAGTAGCGCGTTCGCCGATGAACTTGGCCCAGTATTCGCCCACTGCCAGGTCAATTCCACTCTCATTGTCGATCTGGAACAAGACGTGATCGAACGCCAGACATTCATCGACGAGTCTGCCGACGAACTTTCTCTGGTAGGGAACCAGCACCGGGTCATTCGTCATGACCGCTCGAAAAAAGGGGTTGTAGAATTCAGTCTTGCCCCTCGTGAGCAAAGGGCTATCTTGCCAATCGTAGTTGACGTTGTTGTTTGGGTTCCAGGGTGAGCAATACCAGCCCAATCCCCCTTCGGCGTCCTCCGAATCGCCGGATTCGTTCCACATATCCCAAACCTCGAGCTGTACAATAATGTCTCGCTTGCCGGTCTCGTGGAGCAAGGTGCGTAGCTTGTCCCAGTACCTTTGATCCCATTGATCCAGATCATACTTGCCACCGGGAAGTTTTTTAAAGGGATAGGGAAGTAGGTCCCACCGGTACCCATGTTCCGTGTATTCCCGCGAACTCATTGTACAGCGCACATAGTTGCCGCCACAGCTCGTGAGGAGGTCCAGATGGTCGGTTAATCTGTTTCCTTCCCCCGCCCAATGGAAGATGTTGTCTCGGTCTGAGCCGCCAAACAGAAGGGCAGGTCTGCCCTTGTACTGCCAGTACATAGGATTCTGCGCATACGGCCGGATGCAGTTCTCGTTGTACGAGTCGACACCTGAGTTGTTGTCAACAATTTTAGGATTTGTCACGGGACACCTCCACTTGGTCTTCGCACAAGAACTTAGCTGTTTAAGATTGACAAATGAATTCAGGTCGGTGGCATGCCCCCAAACGCTAGCAGGATATGTCTATCTACAGGGCCCTCGTCTCCTCTAGCAAATCCCTATCTTCCTGGCGAAAGATGATGTTCACCCGCCAATCCTCGTCGTCCTGATACGGGTAGTCCTCCCGGAAGTGACTGCCCCGGCTCTCCCGGCGCAAAAGCGCAGCGCGAGCCATAAGTTCGGCGGTGAGCAACGAGTTCTCAACCTCGACCGCGCGCCGCAGCATTCTCGGGTCGTCAACGGCTATCCGAGGAAGCCATTCGGCCCTCAACTCCCGGATTTTGTCAACCAGCATTTGTAGACTCTTCTCATTGCGCGTGACCATCAGGCCAGCCCCGGTAGCTTGTTGCAGGGCGACTAACACGCCTTCAAGGCTGCGTTCCCCCTGCCCATACCCGCGCAGCCGGGCCAGAGGCAACTCCAGGCTTTCAGGTGTCAATTCTCGCGTGCTCGCCTGGAGCGCCCGTTCGCCGGCGAATCGACCTGCTCTCTCCCCGAAGACCTGGCAATTGGTGACCATGCCACCGCCCAGCCGGTCGGCGCCGTGCGGCCCGGCAGCTACCTCACCCACCGCGAACAGCCCGCGCAGAGTTGCCTCAGCCTGCTCGTCGATCCGGATTCCGCCGTTAATGGCGTGAGCAGCCGGTCTTATCTGCAAATAGCCCTCAGGCAGTTCTATCGGCCTAGCATAATCCTCAGGCAAGTGCTGGGGCCGGGACGGTTGAAATGTGCTTAAGTCAACTTCGGAGAAGTCTAGATAAAGGCCACCCCCGGTGGTTCCCCTCCCCTCTCTGATTTCGGTCGCGATGGCCACATCCAGCCACTTGGAGGTATCACGGCTGGAGAACGGGTAGTGCAGCGTCCGCTCGTACATCGCCTGCTCGCGGCTTACACCGGGCGGCAGGTATGGTGCCAGAGCATCTTCCCCGTGTCGATTTCTCAGCACTGGAAACAGAGTCCAAAACGATCCTGGCACTTTCACCGGGAAAGGAGGGACCGGATGTAGCATGTACTGGGTGAATTCCACATTCGTCAGCTCGGCCCCTGCCCGCAGAGCGATGGCATACCCATCGCCCGTGGTGTCTATCTGCGTCCGCCCCGGCTCTTGGGGGAACATCTGGCGCGCACCGCCGGCTGCCACGACCACGGCGCCGGCCCGGTAGGCGATGACCTCCCCATCAGGCCCCAGGGCCAGGGCCCCGAGGCACTCGCCTCCCTGGACAATGAGATCCGTGATAAAGGTGTTTTCGTGTACCTCGATGTCTCGCTGTTTGATCTGCTCGACGAGCACCCGAACGATGTCGCCGGCATGACCCCAGCCGGAGTTGGCGATGCCGTGCGCCCGAGGCTGGTTGCCAAAACAGGAGTAACCGGTATAGTGAGGCTTTTTGCCATCCGGGTCCGGTATGAAGCGCAGACCCCAGTTTTCAAGCTCCTCTGTACGCTCAAGTATTTCATACGCCAGAATCCACGCCAGGCGAGGGTCAGCCATGCCCAGCCCAACATCGATGATGTTTTGAAAATGAACCTCTGGGCTATCCTCTTGGCTTGAACAGTCGTCGGCAGCCTGCCAGGCTACCCCGGCCGAGTCAGGCGACACGGTAGCGCCCGAACGGCCACGTTGTCCCTTTAAGACTACAGTTGTCTTGGCCCCGGCGTCGTAAGCGGCCACCGCCGCCCGAACGGCAGCTCCCCCGCCGCCAATCACGAGCACGTCAGTATCAAATGTTCTCTCTACACCAATATTTTCAATAGCCATCCTCATCCTTTAGGACTTGATACCCGGTACCCAATTCAGACTTTGTCCGCCATCTACGGAGATAGCCTGACCTGTGATGTGTTGCGAACGGTCCGAAACCAAGAAGAGCACGGCATGTGCTTGATCCTCAAGCCGTGCAAAATCACCCAGCGGCACCGATGCCCGCCACTTCTCTCTAGCAATAGGATCTTTGATGGTTGTCTCGGTCACCAGCTCAGTGGCGGTGACGCCCGGGCACACCACGTTTGCAGTGATGCCGTATTGAGCCACTTCGCAGGCTAACACCCGGGTGAATTGAAGAGCAGCAGCTTTGGCGGCACAGTAGTGGGCTTCCTTAAGCCGCGTCACGTAGGCAGCGATCGAGGAAACGGTCACGATACGTCCATAACGGCGCTCGATCATCGATGGCAGCACCGCACGGCAGCAGAGAAATACACCACGCACATCCACGGCGAAGACCCGCTCCCACTCCTCCAGCGGCATATCCACAACCAGCGACAGCCGTAAATATCCGGCGTTGTTGACCAAGATATCTATTCGATCCCATTCGGCCAGTGCGCGATCGGTCATAGCCCGCACCCCAGTTTCGTCCGACACATCTGCGGCATAGGCTATGGCGAGCAAATTATCATCTCGCAATGCGGAGGCTACGGCTTCAGCCCTCTCTGCCACTAGATCGTTGACCAACACGGCTGCACCTTCCTCGGCCAGTCTGCGAGCGATGGCCTTACCGATTCCCTGACCGGCTCCCGTGACAATTGCGGTTTTGCCTGAAAGTATCACAGCTATCACCTCATTTCGAATTCCTTATTTCACCCTGAGGGCACTAACTGAGGGTGCGAATAAGCCTTTTTGCCCCCGTGGTGCATCAGGTGTGGCACCGACTCCTGGCTTACTCTCCTCTTCTCATTCAATACCAACTCTTCCAGGGGGCGTCACCAGTCCTAACCAAGTACACCTTTCTCACTCAGCTCAGCAATCTCTTCTTCGGAATAGCCAAGCTCGATCAACACCTCCCTATTGTGTTCACCCAGGTCGGCTGGCGGCATGTAGTGAGATGAAGGCGTGTCGTAGAGCCTGAGGGGTGTGCCCAGGAGACGCAGCTTGCCTAATCTAGGGTGCTCCATTTCGACGACCATGTTGTTCACCTGTATCTGGGGGTCGTCAGCCGCTTCTTCAAAAGTCTTAATCTCGCCGCACAACACTCCCTGAGGCTCCAAGGTCGATATCCACTCCTGAGTGGTCCTTTCCCGGAAACGCTCGGCCAGGATAGCGTTCAGTTCTTGTTTGTTCTTCAGTTGATTCTCTGCGCTACAGAAGCGTGGGTCCTCGGAAAGGTCACCTAAACCCATCGCCACCGAGATGTCTCGTAGCGCATTTGGTGAGAAAACTGGCGACAGCTCGATCAAGCCGTCCCTGGTTCGGAAGGCTTTTTCGATGGCTTTCTCGGTGGCACCTACGCCAGTGTCATCTTGAACCCGGTTCTTGTTCAGTACGGCCGCCGACTCCCAGATGTGCGCGTGGAAAGCAACGCTGAGTAGGTCCGTGGTCACCAGTTGCCCACAACCAGTCCGTTCTCGCGCCACCAAGGCTATGAGTATGCCTATCGTTAGCATAAGCCCGGCCGGCTGGTCAACCGATATGCCGCCGGGAATCGGCGGCTTCTCCGGGATCACACTCTGGAACCAGCCTGCGGCGGCTCGGGCCAGTAGGTCGTGACCCGGACGCCCTTGCTCAACGTAAGGACCCTCATCTCCCCAGCCACTCGAATAGGCATAGATGAGTCGGGGGTTCACCCCTTTTAGGTCTTCGTACCCCAGCCCAAGTTTTTCCATCGTCCCGGGGCGAAAGTTGTGGACCAAAACGTCTGCGCTTTCCACAAGCTGGATCGCAATCTTCTTGCCTGCTTCTGTTTTCAGGTTGATGGCGATGCTTCGCTTGTTGCGATTGAGGCCGGCGTAAGGCATGCTCATCCCTTCGACGAAAGGTCCCCAATTTCTGCTCCAGTCCCCCAGGCCAGGGCGCTCCACTTTGATCACATCGGCACCATAATCCGCGAGTAGTTGTGTGCCCACCGGCCCCTGCCAAACGTGACTGAAATCGATAATGCGGATTCCATCAAGCGCAACTTTCGTTTCGCTCATGTGTGATATCTCCTATCTCTGAATCGAGTCTTCTTCTCTATTCGGCCCAGCCATTCATTGGATAGAGTCGCATTTGCCTGCAATGTGGCTACCTGCCTTTCCAAATCGGCTTCCGCTTCTCGGCGAAGGCTCTCGGCCCTTCCATATAGTCTTCTGACTCTCGAAGCCTGCGCACCGTGTCCAGGCTTTCTACGGCCTCCACAGCGGTTGGTATGGGAAGGCTCAGAGTCTCAGCAACGATTTGCTTGGCGGCTCGTACTGACAAAGGAGCGCACTCCAGAATCTCCTGGGCCCAACGCTCAGCGGTTGCCATCAAGTTGCTCATAGGCACTACTTCGTTGACCAGGCCCATGCGAAAGGCTTCCTGAGCAGGAATGAACCTGCCAGTAAGTATCAGTCCCATAGCCAGATGGAAGGGAATCCGTCTGGGCAGTTTCAGAACGCCACCCGTGTCCGCCAGCAGCCCTCGGCGTGGTTCGGGCAGCCCGAGCTTGGCGTGCTCGGCGGCGACGATGATGTCACAGCGCATTGCCATTTCCAGCCCTCCGCCCACCGCGTATCCATTCACCGCGGCAATGACTGGTTTATGACACTGATCGAGGACATGCCCCGGGCGACTTTCGGGCTGCCTGAGATACACTTCATGCGCCTCCTCTGCGAAGTACTTGAGGTCAGCTCCCGCCGAGAAGGCGCGCTCGCCGGCACCGGTAAAGATGGCCACCCACAACTCATCGTCCGCTATGTAGTCAGCCCAGATAGCGTTTAGCTCCGCCAGGGCGGGCGGGTGTATGGCATTCATCACCTGAGGCCGGTTGATGGTTACGTAAGCAATCCGACCCTTTTTTTCGTAGAGAACATACTGGTAGTCCACCTCAGCTCTCTCAGTCATTTTTACCTCTTCCTGCCCCCTGCTACCTAGAACTCCAGGGAGCGTTTCAATATGGTTCTTACTCGCTCCCGGTCGTCCGGGGTCGCAACAAGGTGCGGTTTCTTCTCCACCAAGTCCTCCAAAAAGGCATCGATATCCACCATCTCAGCCCCACCCGTGGCTTCGGACAGGGTGGGAAACCTAACGTCCTCCAGAAGCTGCTGGATCTCTTTGATTCCACCTTCGGCGATTTCCCTCTGGCTCCGCCCCTCACTCGGCACGCCCAGGAGCTTTGCCACCTCCGCCAGCCGCTCAATCCTAAAGGGAAGTAACACCTCCAATGTGGCTACCAAAACGGAACCAACTGCCACCCCGTGTGGCAGTTGGTACGCATCAGCCATCGGCTCGCTCAAAGCATGGGGATAGCTGAGGCCAGCATTGGGAAAGGCCACAGTAGCCAACATTGCTGCCAGGCTCATATTCACCCGAGCCTTCATATCCTGCCCATTGTCCACGGCTCGCTTGAGGTTGTGGACTATCGAATAGATGGCCCGGAGGGCCAGGTCGTCGGATACTGGATTGGGGGTCTTTGTGATATAGCACTCGAGAGCCTGGCAGAGTGCATCCATTCCAGTGATGGCTGTGAGCCTGGGGGGCATAGAAGCAGTCAGGTCTGGATCGACAATCGCCACCCTTTGGGCGGAAAGAAGCTCCCAGGCAGGATACCCAATTCCCTTTCGGCCTGTTTCCGTGTTGGTGACCATGCTGTAGGGATTGACCTCGGCCCCGGTACCCGAGGTGGTAGGCACACAAATCACAGGTGCCATCCCGTCAACGGATCTGTTTGTTGGATCGGTATGCTCGCGTATGCTTTGCGAACCGCTGCCGATCACCACCGCCACTGACTTTCCGGTGTCCATCCCGCTGCCGCCACCGATACAGATGACGCCGTCGCAGCCCGCGTCTTTGTAGGTCTTGACCGCGTCATCTACACTGACGTCTGTTGGATCCGGCACCACGCCGCTCCAACTGGTCACCACAATGCCGGCCTCTTCGAGTTTTCCCTGAACCTCAGCAAAGTATTCCGTCTCGACAAAGAAGGGGTCCACCACCAGAAGAACCCGCTCCATTCCCAGCCTCCTGGCGTACTCAGGGATGGTACTTCTAGTACCCCGGCCAAATACAACATAAGGGGGAAGGAAGAAATTGAATTGGTCTCCAGATTCTACATACATCGAGTGTCTCCTTTTTGGTTTTGGCTCACGTTTAGAACTAGTAGTGCCCCCCGAGAGTTTCCAGGGTAATCCCTGCTCCCGTCAGGTTTGTGACCCAACGGCTCTGGCTCGCTAGATACACAGGGCGCAGACCCGCTCCGAGCAAGATGGCACGGTTGGCTTCACCTATGGGCGTTCACCCCTTGACAGCGCCTGCATAGAGACCCTCAACCACCTGCTCTTGGAATATGATGAACACGACAAAGACGGGCACTATGCTGATGATGATGCCAGCCGCCAGCATGCCATATTGGATCAGATGCTCTCCCTTCAGTACCGCCAGGGCAACCTGCATCGTGCGGTTTTTCTGGCTCAGCAAGATGAGGGCAAACAAGTACTCGTTCCAGAAGGTAATGGCGTTTATGATCACCACTGTGATCACGCCCGGTCGCGCCAACGGGAAGAGGACGTGACGAATGATCTGTAGTCGACTGGCCCCATCGATCTCGGCGCTCTCCTCGAGTTCGCGCGGCACGGTGCGCAGGTAGCTGGCTAACACCACCATGGTCAGCGGCAGCCTCCACGCCGGGTAGAACAACACCAGCGACATTGGGCTATAGAGCACGCCAAGTTTAGCCATCAGCAAGAGCACTGGCACCAGCATAGCAAAGGCCGGAATAAGGAACCCCAGGCTGAAAAACCCCTCCACCGGCCCCGCCAGAGGTGTGCGAATGCGAGCGATAGCATAGGCGGCAGGAAAGGCCACCAGCAGAGTCAGCACCTCAGCGCTCACCATAACCCCCAGCGAGATGACGATTGCCCTGCCCAGGTTCCCCGCTGCCTCAGCCTTGACAAAGTTCTCGAAGCCAAGCCTGGCGGGCAGGGCCAGAGGTGCACCGAAGATCTGCATATTATCTTTGAAGGCTGACACCAATATGTAATATAGCGGAATGATGATGACCAGCGCGTAGAGAATCGACAGGACGTACCCGACCGTGTCAAATACCGTCGTTCCGTCCTGCAAGCGTTGGCGTAGGCGTTGTACATAGGCACTCATAGGCAGTTCCCTCACTCTAGGTAGTCTCGATGCGTCGCCCGCCGGATGATCAGTATGCCGGCGAAGCCAATGACAAAGATGGCAACAGCAATGGCCTGGCTGTAGCCCAACTGATAGGCATTGAACGCCTGCTCATACATATAGTAGCCGAGCGTGAGCGAATAGTCCCCAGGCCCACCCCCCGTAAGCAATAGAACCCTCTGCGCTGCCCCTAACAGAATCCACATAAGGTGCAACATCGTGACCACGCCGAAGAAGCCCAGAGTGAGAGGAAAGGCGATGCGCCACATGATCGTCCATTGCCCGGCGCCATCCAATCGCGCCGACTCGTAAAGCTCGGCAGGAACGCCGGAGAGCGCAGCGGAAAACAGCACGGCATAGTAGCCAATGCCGCTGTACAAGTCGATCGCAATGATTGCCAGCATCACAGTTGAAGGGGTGCCCAGCCAGGGGCGCGCCCAGTTGTCCAGCCCTGCAGCGCGCAGGAAGGTATTGAGTATGCCGTCGGGCATGTACACCCCCACAAACATCATAGCAAGCGCCGTTACAGAGACGATGGCCGGCATGAAAAAGATGGTGCGCAGCAAGCGGTAGCCGGGGCGACGCAGGCTGAGGAAAAAGCCCAGCATAAAGCCTGGGATCATAACTCCGGGCATCGAAATCAGCAGGTGGAGCCCTGTGTTCAGCAGCGCACGATGAATGTGCCGGTCCGTAATCAACCGGGAGAAGTTTGCCAGCCCGACAAAGGTCTTTGGCTTGAGAAGCCCGCGCCATTTCACGAGGCTCAGGAAAAACATGTTGCCCAGAGGCCACAGCATCAGCAGCGCGAAAAAAAGCACCGCGGGCGCCACGAACAGGAGAAAGGCCCGGCGATCACGCACCACCTTCCGTAAATAATAGCCCTTGGCACCCGCCGTTTTGGACCCGGCCTGAGTAGTTCTGAGTGTTGAGTGCATAACCATCCCTATTCACTACTGAGCTTTGCCAAGACGCTTGGGCGTCACTCATTGTGCAAGAAACATGTCATTCTGAACTGGAGCGCAGTGGAAGTGAAGAATCTCGTTGTGTGGTGAGGAACGAGATCCTTCGCCGGCGATCAGGATGACGCGTCATAATGACGTGTCATTCCGATGACATGTAACCTGCTTGTTTCTTGGTAGCGAGTGGGGCTGAACAGATTCTTCTGTTGGCCCAGCCCCACTCTGGCCCAAGCACGCCTACTGTATATCCAGATCCTCGTAGACTTCATCCAAGTGGGTGAGGATGGTCTCAGCGGAAGTGCCTGGCACCCACGCCTCGTTGGCAACCCGCCTCAGATTGTCGGAAGCCTCTGGGGGCACGTAGACCTTGTGAATTAGCGCAACCTCGACATCGTCTCCGAATTGCACGGACTGGACAAAGAGAGGGTCGAGTTTGCTCTCATCCACCGGGGTCTCCTTCAGCGGCGAGGTCATGGCCGCCTGCTCCACGAAGCGCGCCATGATCTCCGGCTGGAAGAAGAACTTCACGAATTTTTCCACTGCATCCATCTTCTCGGCCCCGTTGCGAGTGATCCAGAGACCTTTGCCTTCGAAGCTGGCGTAGATGGGGGGCTTCTCCCGCGACGATTCCGGCGGCAGTGGGAAACCACCGAGTACTATGTGGTCTTTGATCTCGTCAGGGGCGTCGGCGTAGAACCAGGCCCCACCGTGCATCATCGCCGCCCCTTCCGAGTAGAACATCTCGTTCCGCGCGGCGTTCGTCATGCCCTCTGCGTCATCGACGAAGACGCCCGCGTCACGAAGCTCAGTAAAGAGTTCGACACCTTTCACAGCATTAGGATTGTCGGACCACCCTCCCTTGCTGTAGAGTTCCACAATCTCCTCATCGGTTAGATAGGTTGTCAGGGTCAGGAAGAAATCAAACTGTCCTGTCCACTCCGAGCCACCCGTCGCATAGGGCTGGTAGCCCGCCTCCCGAACCGCCTGGGCGGCGGCGATCAATTCATCGGTGGTTTTCGGAACCTCCTCGATTCCCGCTTCATTGAGGATCCCTATGTTGTACCACACCGGCCAGGTGTAGCCTTCCACCGGGAAGGCCCGAAGCCGACCCTGGCTATCTGTCCACTCAGCAACAGCACTTGGTTTCATCGTGTCATACAAGCCCCACTCCTTGGCCAGACCGGTCGCATCAACGGTCACCCCATCGTTCAGCCAATCCAGGGCTGCCTGATGCAAGTTCTGCAACACCAGGTCAGGCTCATCTCCAGCCATGTACATGGTGACGACCTTAGTGGGGATGTCATGGTCCTCGAACACCTCTTCTTCGATCTTAATGTTGGGGTAGAGCGCCATGAAATCGTCGAAAGCGGAATGAAGAGGGGTGTATTTTGAGTGCGTTGGGTCGGCGCCCCAATTGTCCATAATGCGCAGGACTATCTCTTCTTCTTCCTGCGGTTCGGGTGCCGACGCCTCGGCTTCCTCTGTAGGCTCTGGGGCTGCCTCAGTGGGCGCTGCCGGTTCCGCCGTCGGTGGTGCGGCTGGTACGCAGGCCGCCAGGATAGTCCCGGCAAGCAAAAGCCCGGTCAGGACCAGGGTGACCAAAACGCGACCGCGTGCAAATTTCTTTTTCATCACGATGTTTCCTCCTCTGGCTTAGGATTTTACCTAGATGCGGCTCCTTCTGAGCCACAGACCGACCTTGAGAACGTGGTTCGCATTCGGCGACAGGTACGCCACTTTTCACTCACGTGCCTGCGCTCCATTGGGACCGCGACTCGACGATGACATAGTTTTAGCTTATAGGCACCTCCTTGTATAAAAAGGGTATATCCGCCAGCAACTCATTCAGGCCCAGGGTCTTGAGCCGCTCCGGCAGTGGATATCCCGTTTCTCGATCCCACCCCATCAATTCGTAATAACGGCGCAGCGAACACTCGAACATCTCCGGCGAAAGCGCTTCTCCGGCAATGGGCCCCTCTTCAAAAGCTTTCAGAAACCGGCGTGGTACTTTGTCGTCGGCCTGAGTAAAACCTTCGCGATAGTTAAAAAGCCTGCCCAGCGTATTGGCTCGCTCGCCAACAGACAGAACGTCGTGGATGCTATATTCCACGCCGGTGGCACCGCTCAACGCCTCGGCCATGTGTTCATAGCGGTAGGGGTGAAAATAGCACATCACCCCACAGTCCAGAAAGTGGTGCCAGTTCGTCTCGTAGTAGATAAGATGCAGTTTGTCCTCTCCCATGTCGTGGCGCTCTAGCGGCTCGACCTTGTAGACGGCGTTGACCCGGTCCACGTTGTTACCCGCGTGGGCATAGTCGCTGTCCTGGACGCTGGTGATATGATCGCCCCCCAATGGCGAGGTGGCGAATCCGATCAACATACCTGGCTTGAAGCGCGGCTCGTGCATAGCTACTTCCAGGCCCTTAGCATGCAGCGCAAACTCTTCAGCACCCTTGCCAATCTGCGCAGCCAATCGAGCCACACCATTAGCCATCTTGTCGCCAAATCCTTCGCGTCGTGCAATTAGATCAACCCCCTGCAACATCGCTTCCGGGTCGCCCCATTGGGGCAGGTATCCGCCTGTGTCGTCAACCGTGAGCAGACCTCGTTCGACACATTCCATCACGAACGCAATGGTTCCGCCAGTAGAGATAGTGTCCAGCCCATAGGCGGCACAGCGTTCATTGGCCTTGGCAACTGCCAGCAGGTCGTCAACGTAGCAGTTGGAACCAAGGGAAGCTAACGTCTCGTATTCTGGTCCGCCGTAGACGGGGTCGATGCTATACCGACCCTCAAGGTCCTGATACTCCACCACCTGCTTACACGTGATAGGGCAGACCATACACGAGTCTCGCTCCTTCAAGATTGTCTCGTGCATACGTTGGCCGCCGATTTGCGCTGCGTTTTGGAACCGGAAGTCCTGGAAGTTTCGTATTGGCAATGCGCCCAGGCTTTCAAGGCCCACGACACCCCCCGGAGTACCCATCTTTACCGCCCACCCGGCCTTTTCTTCGTAGTTCTCACCTAGCCATTTAGCCACTCCGACGATTCTCTTCCGGTCCGCTACCTCGAGCCTTTTCGTGCCTCTGACCGCTACCGCTTTGAGATTCTTGCTGCCCATCACCGCGCCCATTCCGCCACGACCTGTTGCCCGGTTTACGTCGTGCATGACCGCCGAGAATCGGACCAAATTCTCACCAGCGACTCCAATTTGGGCGATCCGGATCTTCTCGTCACCGAGCTCCTCCCGAATTAATGGCTCTACCTCGCCAGTATCTTTGCCCCATAGATGTCCAGCCGGTCGGATCTCAACCTCTTCATCATCAATCCATAGATAGACTGGCTGCTGAGCCCGTCCATGAATTACCATTGCATCGTATCCTGTCCGCTTGAATTCGTGACCCCACCAGCCCCCAACCTCGCTGCTACCTAAGCCACCAGTCAACGGCGACTTGGCTCCCACACCGTGCCGACCCGTGCCAGGAAGGTTCGTGCCTTGCAGGATACCCGGCGCAAAAATCAGCAAGTTTTCTGGTCCTAGCGGATCAGCACCTACAGGCAGATCCCGCAGCAACAAATAGGCAATCAGAGCTCGTCCGCCCACCAATTTTTTATAGACTTCATTCGGGGGTTCCTCAACCTTAGAAGCCCCTGTTCTCAAGTCCACATGCAGGATCTTACCGTATGTACCGCCGAGTGGCCTGGTTTTTGACATCACCGTGCTCTCCTTTCATTTGCCCGTAATCATTTAGAAATCCAACAGCCTCCCCCAATGGTTGGCGCCAATACAAGTCTGTCGCCCGGCTGCAACGTGTAACTCCATTCGACCACGCGATCATTAACCATTGGTGTTATGGGAAGCCCTCCGGCTTCCCCCAACTTCAAGTTCGCCACCGCCTCTCCTACAGTCTGGCCTGGAGAAATAGTCTTATTCTTGCCCAAAAGTTTCTTCAACTGTCCAATCCCAGTTACCACTATCTCATCCATAACAGTTATCTTTACCTAATTTGCAAGAGGCACACTTGTACGAATTTGTGGTCACGCCTTCCAGAATGCGTTACCACGATACGGGGAGGCTATCTATGGTTTACAGTTCTTAAACTCCAGCGAGCGTTCCAATGTGTATGTGACTTGCCCTGCGAGGCTTGGGGGCTGGTATGCAGGATATCTGTCAATTAACCTTAGCTCATGTTCAGAACAAGTGCGAACGTACGAAAGCAGAAGCAAATTGGGGAAAGTCTATTCATCGTATCTCACCATACTGTCACTTGTTCTGAACATGAGCCTTAACCTTTGATACCAGTTAGGGTAACTCCCTCTGTGAAGAACCGTTGCGCCAGGAAAAATACAACGATGCAGGGCAGTGAGATCATTAAGCCAGCCGCCATCACCTCTTTATAGTCGATATACTGCGGATTCGCCAGCGCGGCAAGGCCCAAAGTCAGGGTCCAATTCTCCCGTCGCGTTAAGAACACCAATGGACCGAAGAAGTCATTCCAAGCATATATAAAGGAGAAGAGCCCAACTGCTGTCAGTGCTGGCACTGACAAGGGCAAGTAGATACTCCAAAAGATGCGCAGTGTACCCGCACCGTCCATACGTGCAGCTTCCTCCAACTCGAGTGGTATGGTCAGAAAAAACTGGCGCATAAGGAATATGTAGAAAGCACTGCCAACGCCAAAGAAGGGAGGCACGATTAATGGCAGGAAGGTATCAAGCCAGTGAACATAACGGTACATAACAAAAAGCGGGATCATGGTAATCTGTGGGGGAATCATCATGGTTGCCAGCAAGACTACAAACAAGAAGTTACGCCCCCGGAACTTGCCCACTGCAAAGCCATAGCCGACGATGGCCGACACCAGCGTGTGCCCGACGATATTAAAGGCGGCTATGATGGAGGTATTGGTTGTATAGCGTGCAAAAGGAGCTTTGACCCAGACATCAGGAAAGTTGCGCCAGACGAACTCTCGGGGCCAGAACACGAGGGGAATAGTAAAGACCTGGTCTGCCGGCTTCACTGCCGTGAGAAAGAGCCAATAGAATGGTAGAAGGAAAAAGAACCCGGCGAATAGCAGAAGAAAGACTGTGAGCGCTTTACGAATGGCATGCCTTATGCTCTTGCGACCTAACCAACTTCCTATCACCGTGCGTCCCCCCGTCGAGTGAGTGAGCGGTCGGTGCGTGGGAGAGAAACCCTCGTCTGTTTTCATCTATCATCCCCTCTCGTAGTATACCCACGTGGAAAAACGCAATTGCAGCACGGTCATAGCCATAATAATAACGAACATTATCCAAGCCAGGGCTGATGCATAGCCCATATGCAGTTGCTGAAAGGCTTGTTCGTAGACGTACAAAGCATAGACCAGCGTCGAGTTTAAAGGCCCGTGAGCCGGTGTTGATGGTCCACTGAACATCACATAAACCAAGGCGAAAATTTGAAAAGCGTGGATGACTGAGGTCACCAAATTGAAGAAAATCGTTGGCGACAGCATAGGCAAGGTAACGTGGCGAAACTTCGCCAAAATACCGGCGCCATCCAGTTCTGCGGCTTCGTACAGATGAATTGGTATCCCCTTCAAACCAGCCAGAAAAATGACTGTCTGCGGGCCGACGTACATGAGACTGACCAGAATCAGGGCCGGCTTTGACCAGGTGGGGCTGCCCAGCCAGGTCGGCCCTTGAATGCCTATCAGGCTTAGCAAGTAGTTCACAACACCTATTTGCGGCTGCAGCATGAAGCGCCAAAGCAAGCCCATAGCCACCAAAGATACTACGGACGGCATATAGAAAACCGTACGCGCGACGTTTGTGCCGCGGATACCCTGATTAAGCAACAAAGCCAGCCCGAGGGCTAGCGCAAGACTCAACGGGACACTGGCCAGTGCGAAATAGAATGTGTTGTATAGTGCCTGTCTAAATAACCTGTCTTGGGTAAAAATGCGGATATAGTTCTGCAAACCGATGAAATCAGCTTGACGCACGATGTCCCAGTTGGTGAAGCTTAACGCGAAGGATACAATGATTGGACCCAGTGTGAACAGCACAAGCCCGATAAGCCACGGCGAGATGAGCAGATAGCCCTCCACGCGTTGAATCTGCCAATACCGAGGCCTATATCCGCGAATACTAACTTGCATAGCACGACTCCCACTCTACCCCGAAGATCGACGAAGCGAACAGGCTGTGGCCTACAAGCTAACCGGTCACAGCCTGCGTCAACTTCAGCCAGAGTTCGGTCTTTCGGAATTCCGCAACTAGCCGCTAGCGACCCGTTTCCTGGACTCTCTGCAAGACTTCGTTCCCAAGCTGCTCGGCAGAGGCCAGTCCATCCTTCACGCTCTTCTGGTCGAACCAGACAGCCTGGATCTCGGGCATAACGACTGAAACTAGCTCATCATATCCCTCAACCCACTGCCGCGGACGTAAGTCCGGGTTCTTCCCAATCTCAGCATATGTTTTAATAGCCTCTTGATTCTCGGTGGCTGCTTCGCCTAGTTTGTCGAGGTTCTCCGTGTAGGCCGGGAGGAAGCCCTGCACGAGGGCGTGCTCCAAGTCGATCTCTGGATCGAGCAGCAATTCAATCGCTTCCCAGGAGAGATCAGGGTTCGCAGCCCCCTTGGGAACTATGATGCATTCGGGTGTGTCCACGTTGTCACAGGTCTTGTGGCAGGGAATGGGATGAAGTGACCACTTGAGTTGAGGGGCGGTTGCCAGTGCCTCTTCAACGAACCATACCCCGTTTATCCAGGTGCCGATAATGCCGCTCTTGACCACGTCCCAAACGCTCTGCATCTGATCGGGGGGTAGAGCGATCTTCCACGTCCACAACATGTCATACATCCACTGCAGCGCCTCATTGGCTTCCGGCGTATCCAAGGTCAAGCCATCTTCACTGAGAACTGTCCCGCCGGCCTGGCCTACGTATGCTGTGAATAGGAAGAAATCAGGTTCGATGGTGCCCAAACCATAGAAGGCGTGCCCGTACTGCCCAGCGCCTTCATCAGCGATCTTCTGGCCAACTTCGACCAAATCATCCCAGGTGGCGGGAACATCTGTCTCCGGGTCCAGTCCGGCTGCTTCGAATAGACCGTGGTTGATATATTGAACCCACACGAAACTGCCCTTCCAAGGCGCAGCGTACACCGTCCCCTTATAGTGCATAGCATCCCAGATTGACTTGCGGAACGCGTTGGGATCAATACTGCTTGAGGCAAAGTAGTCGTCCATAGGCAGCACTGTTTCCCGCCAGGCATAATCCCACATGTTAAAATCTTTGACGTGTGCCAAGTCAGGGACAGACCCAGCCGCAATGGCAGCATTTAACTTTTCGAGTTGGTTATTCCAGCCGGCCGGCGCTCTGACGTAATCAATGAACAGCCCGGTACTGGCACGCAACTCATCTGCTGTTTTCTTGACCGCTTCGTCGTGAGCTGGGCTCGACACGCCCCAAAACTCGACTTTCTTCTCCTCGGGCGCACCTGGCGCCGTGGTGGGCGCAGTTTCTCCTTCCGCGGGCGCCGCAGGTTCCGCCCCTGGCGTTGCAGGTGGTGCGCAAGCCGCCAGCACTGCGCCTGCCGACGTCAGCGCCGCCAAGTTAAGAAACTCCCTGCGGGATAGCTTTCGATTTGCCATTTTTGATCCTCCCTTTCTGGCTTGGCCCTTCATACTATAAAGGTTACGTGGCGAGGGGTTAGCTCAATACGTGTCCTCCTTTCGCCAACCTGGTATGCCGCCCAATATCGGCTTTGCTTGGGCTTTTTCCATCACCAGGTAGTGTTGAATTTTCGTCAAATTGTAGTATACTAACAGCGACCAGTGCATAGAACTGCACGTATGTGCTCTTTGTGCTGTGTCAAGCCAAGGGGATACCGCTTTCCGCCAAGTCTGCCGGTATCTCCTTTTCCATTTGCTACTTGTGTTGGGCTTAACCCAATACGGTTCAGTTAAGCGTTACGTAAAGCTGATTTTGGTCTGCCAGACCCCAAATTCTTCACTTTTCTGATGAGACTTGCTAACACAATATGTGGTTCTCCGACGCTCACAAATGTTACCACAATCCTTAACTAAACCGTATTGGGGCTTAACCTTAATCAGATTCGAGTGGAATTAATGTCCAGTTGTGTCTTCGGTTAGCCCCATCCCAGTTCGGCTTTCGTTCGCTCGGCGACTGGAAAATCAAGCCCTTGCTGTGGCTGCCTTCGACCGATCATTCGATGGGACTGGATGGCCCATCCGCTTTAGCTACCTTCGCCGTAAGCAAAAACTCCTCAAAGTTTTGGAGGTGTAACTTGATTGCTTCTCTAAGTTCATTAACGTCCCGGGCCTCGATTGCGTGGACAATTTGTTTTTCCTCCTCAAGGTGTTGGGTCACATAATAAGCTGGTTCGGATTTCCTGATGGCTTTACCAAACAATACGGTGAGAGCGCCCTGTACTTGACTAAAAAGCCTTTGCAGGACTCGATTCCCTGAAATCTGAGCATAATAATCGTGGAAACCGCACGTTGATGGCGTGTCCAGCGGTTGAGCAGTAAATCGACGCAGATTGTCAATTTGTTCGGGGGTGGCATCCTGTATTATGGCCTCCGCCATATACAACTCCAGACAAAGGCGAGCGTCGCACAATTCCTTCACGTCCTGCTCACAGGGATCAACGACAAAGACTCCCTTGTGGGGGATTATCTCCGCCAGACCATTTGCAGTCAACCGATTCAGCGCTTCTCTTACCGGCGTTGAACTCACGCCCAGCTCTTCAGCGAGCTCCCCGATATGCAGTCTACCGCCGAATTCAAGTTTACCCTCGATTATCTTTGATTTTACGATAAGATAAACTTCGTCACTGTAACTACGATGTGTGATCGCCATATGTCTGCACCATTTTTCTGTGCCATTCCAGTCGTAAAAGTGATAAAGAAGTGATCTTATATATCATGGATTATATATGATACATGATACATGATATCGCTGAGTTTGTCAAGAGACGATTTGGTGATTGCCAGCTCTGAAGATACTTGACACCCGTAAAATATCATGCTATACTTGATAAAACGTTTTAGCTAAATCCTTTTACCTAGACCTATTATCTCCCCCGATACCCATACCTACGAAAATATCTAAGTGCCACGTGTCGAACCCAAGGGAGCTTAGCGTGATGGCACACCGACCAACTAAGAAGCGCCCCACCAGCCAGGACGTAGCTGATCTCGCCGGTGTGTCGGTCACGACGGTCTCCTTTGTGATCAACGACAAGAGCGGCGGCAACGTCAGGATCAGCGACGAAACCCGCAAGAAAGTCTGGGATGCTGTTGAGGCACTAAATTATCGCCCTTCGAGTGCGGCTCGATCGTTGCGCACCAAGCGTTCCAACCTTCTGGCCTTGATGATCCCCCACATCGCCCCCCCCTATCATCCCCTGCTGGCAGCCGCCGTTCAACGCGAAGCAGAGCAGGGAAACCTGGACGTCATCATTTACAGTACCCGAGATGAGTTACAGCGAGAAAGGGATTTCCTGGATGTGCTGGTCAGTCGAGGTGTGGATGGAGTTGTTATCCATTCCCACCAGCTATCCGGTGATGACATCGGTAGCCTGGTCGAAGCTAGTGTGGCCGTGGTCATTCACGGTAACAGTCCCACGCACCCTTATGCCGACAACGTGATGATTGATGAGGCCAAGGCAGCGGAAGAGGCGGTTGCTTACCTCATACTCAAGGGCCACGTGCGGATAGGCACCATTGCGGGTCCCGAGGCAACCTGGGACGGCCGATTGCGAAAAGAAGGGTACTTGAAGGCTCTATCATCCCACAACCTCCCCGTAGACGAAGAGTTGATATGCGAGGTTGATTTCTTCAGGGAAGGGGTCGGCGCTTTGGGCATGAAGAAGTTCTTATCCCTGCCTGAACCGCCCAGCGCCGTATTTGCTGCCAGCGATCACCTGGCCGTCGATGCATTGCTGTTCGCGCTGGACTCAGGGCTATCGGTGCCCGAGGATGTGGCAATTATCGGTTTTGATGACACACCGACGGCGATCAGGGTCAGGCCCAGGCTAACCACCATCCACAAAGATGTGAACGTGTTGGGCACCACGGCCGTTCAGTTGTTATTGGAACGTATCGATAGCGGAAGCCCGTTACCGGCTCGCCAGAAACTCGTGGCCCACCAATTGGTGTGCCGGGAGTCGGCTTAATAGCTTGACAATGTCACGTTCTCGTAGAGAAGCTCTGAGCGGACGACAGTCCGCGTTTCAGGCAGCGGACTGTCGTCCCCCGCGAGCTTAAGTAGGTGATTCGAGCCGCCAAAGCCAAAACATAACATTGTCAAAATAGAAAGGAGGAGGGAAACCTGAAAGGATGTGAACCACGCGAAACGAATGAAGAGGAAGGACGGGCACACGCCATCAATCCTGGCCAAGAAGAAAGATGACGTGTGCCCCAGGCAAATGTGGAACTCATTCCACATCATCACAGCAGTATATCCAACTGTTGTATGAAGTCAAGGAGGACAAAAATGAAAAGCCAAAAGTTGAGTCGACGTGACTTTCTCCGCGCCAGCGCCTTGACGGCGGCTGGGCTGGTGGCCGCCGGGTGTGTCGTCCCCGCCACCGAGGCTCCGTCAGCAGATACCGAAGCGCCGGCTGCTACAGAGGCGCCTGCTGCGCCTCCGCCCGAGGCAGAGGAGATAATCCTGGAATTCGTATCCAATCTGCCTGAGTACGAGAACGGTCACCGGCAACTGTTGGATGTCTTCGAAGCCGAAAACCCGGGCGCCAAGGTGAACATCTTCACCTACAGCGAAGACACCGAAGCCGCCTACCTTGCCAAAGTGGCCGGTGGATACCTGCCGGCTATGGAGAGAATTCCGGGCAACTCAGGCCGCAACGTCAACAAGGATAACTACACCGAATGGGTCAACCTGGGAGAAATTGGCTTTCCCTGGTTCGGCCGGTGGCAGTATGACGTCGAGAACGAATGGTCTAACAGCTTTGGCCTGCCCGGTCCACGCACCCTTGATGTTTTCATGGGAATTGTCGCCAGCTTCATATATCACAAAGACGTCATCGACCAAATGGGTTGGGATCCTCAGAAAGACATCAAGACTCTGGATGACCTGGAGAAATTCCTCGACGAATTGGTCGTATTCGCCGAACAAGACCCCAAGCTGGAGTTTGGTTGGGATCGGGGCTGGATCAACGGCTTTATGTACCTGCGCTATATGAATCTAATCCCGGTAGCTTTCCCGGACGGGCAGAGGAAAAGGCAGTTCGACGCCTGGATGGGCGACGCCAAGTTCAACGCCGAAGACTCGCCCTATCGCCACACGTTCGAGTTCAGCAAAAAGGCACTCGAAAGAGGTTGGAACTCGGACGGTTGGTGGAACCGGGAGTGGGAAGCTGACCAGGAAGCCACCTTCTCCACCAAGACGGCGGCTATGGTGATGCATGGGCCGTGGATGTGGGACAAGGCGCTGGCTGCCGACCCCAGCTTGGAATTGCTGGGCTTCCCCTTCCCCTCGGTGGATGGCAAAGAGACTATCCTGCACATGGAAGCCCCGTCAATTGACGTTAGCTGGGCGATTCGAGCCGGGAACGAGGAGACAGACTACTGGGACACGAGCAAGGAGCTCTTCTTCTTCTGGTTCAGCCCCCCGATCGTCAAGGCCAGGGCAGAGCTCGAAGGACGCGTGCCCTTGTATGATCTGGATGACCCTCTTGAGCTGGATGCTCCCCAATGGAACGGTCTCCTGCAGTACGTGGGCAAAGACTTCTTCTCGCACGTCAAACTGGACTCCGGACCGTGGGGAGAGCAAGCTGCCGCACCCTATCTGAAGTCAGGCACGCCAGGTCCCTGGGATCGGTTCACCGGCGGTTATAATGACACGTTCATTGCCGCGATCAAAGGTGAGATCTCGATCCAGGAAGCACTGGACATCGCCCAGGCAAACTGGGATAAGAGTTACGAAGGGCTACCTCTCGGGTAGCGTACAATAAGGCGGGTGGCCCGTCGGAAAGACACCCAGACGGGCCACCGCTTTTGACAGCCTCCGGGCTTGACAGCCTCCGGGCTTTGACAGCCTCCGGGCGCAGAAACACGAGGAGAAACAGAATGCCAAAAGGAAAGCGCTTTAGCAAACGTCAGGTGCGCAAGATTGCGTGGAGTTACGTCTTTCTGACACCTCAACTGGTGTTGTACTTGGCGCTGACCATTCTCCCCATCATCGTGGCCATACCGATGCTGTTTACCGACAGGCTCAATTATACCGATCGCGACTGGGAGTATATTGGAACCCAAAACTTCACTGAGCTTGTTGAGGACGATTCCCTTCGTAAGACCTACGTGGACGCCCTGAGTAGAACGGTTCGATTCACGGTGTTTAATTACGCCATGGTCTACGTCTTCGGCCTGGGTCTAGCTCTTCTAATGTATGAGATAGGGTTTCGAGGTGAGATTTTCTCAGTAATCTATCTACCTTATATGCTTTCGGGCCTGGCGCTAGGTTTCATGGCCGTGATGTTATTCTCTGAGTCTACCGGGACTGTGAATCTGTTGCTCAAGGAATTGGGATGGACCCAAAAACCTATCAACATCAAGAATCCGTCGGGTACCACTGTCATTCTCCCCATCTTGGTGGGCTGGAGAATGGCTGGATTCTACCTGGCCATCTTCCTGTCCGGCCTGCTCTCGATTCCAACCGAAACCATCGAGGCAGCCATCGTAGACGGTGCTGCGTACTGGCAAAGACTCATCCGGGTCTATTTTCCTCAGATGATTCCATCCTTTGTCATCGCCACCATTTTTGCTTTGCTCAATTCGTTCAACGTCTTTGACGAACTGGTTGCCCTGGGTGGACTCTTTCAAAATGAGGCAGCCGAGTTTCTCTCTATCGTCGTCTTCAATTATGGCTTTCTGGCAAACCGATTGGCTATGGGTATGACCATGGCAGTGGTCGCCTTTGTACCCCTGACCGTTTTTTCAATTCTGTTACAACGTTTGCAGAGACGGCTGCGGTACGAGGCCTAGTACACGATGGCATAAATAAGTCCGCAGTCACCCCAAGATCGGCCAGCATCCTGAGATGTCCTAAATCGTGTCAAGTCCGAATAACGGGCTGGTATAGCACTTTACCAAGCGAATAGCGAGAACGGGCCTAGCGACGTCAAGGCAGGGGGACATAGCCCCTCTCAATCACGC
>DAOUMD010000148.1:0-48721 GCA_034412795.1 Anaerolineae bacterium | reverse complement strand
TTGACAATTTGGCCTGCTTTGCCAGACAAATTCGTAAAACGTAAGGCGTAAAGCGTAATGATTCTGGGCGAATGCGCCTTGCAAATGTGCCTTTACGCATCACGTTTTACGTTTTACGAGGTCACTTTTTTTGATTTGACCGGTAAAAAGTGTCAACCAAATAGTAAACCATCCCAAAAGGAGAATACGAAATGAACGTACTGGCAATCAACAGTAGCCTCCGGCGTGGAGGCCAGAGCAAAACCGAACTGATGTTGGGCCACCTGGTTGAGGGCATGCGCCAGGCTGGGGCTGAGGTCGAGGTCGTGCACCTGCGCGACAAAGAGGTCAATTATTGCATTGGCTGTTTTGGCTGTATGACTAAGACGCCTGGCAAGTGTGGCCAACAGGACGACATGACGGCAGAGCTATTCCCCAAATGGCTGGAGTCCGATCTTGTCATCTATGCCACGCCCCTGTTCCACCACACGGTAAACCCCCTATGAAAACCTTCATTGAGCGTACCTTCCCGGTGTGCGAGCCGTTTCTGGATCGGCGTGATGACGGCCGTTGGGTCCACCCCCTGCGCCAAAAGCCTCCGAGTGCCGTGTTGCTCTCCGTGTGCGGATTTCCCGAGGAGTCGGCGTTTGGCGCACTTTCACACTACATGAATTTTCTGTTTGGCGAGAGTCTCCTGGCGGAAATCTACCGGCCTGGAGCCGAAGCCCTGATACAACAAAAGGATATACTGGATGATGTTCTTGATGCGACTGTGCAAGCGGGGCGCGAGTTAATCGAGTCCAGATGCGTTCAGCCCGAGACCATGGGGCGCATCAAGCAGCCTCTCTTTGATGATATGGATTCCTTTGCCCGGATTGCCAACCTGGCGTGGCAGACCTGCATCGCTGAGGGGCTGACACTCGCCGCATTTAATAAGAAAGGAATGGTGCCGCGCCCGGACTCCGTCGAGAACTTCATGCGCGTCATGCCGCTCGGATTTAATCCGGCCGCTGCGAGTGACGTCGAGGCAGTTTTACAGTTTACGTTTAGCAGCGAGGTCGAGGGCGCGTGCTATTTCACCATAGTGGATGGCAAGATTGAGACCGCATTGGGCATCGCCGAGGAGCCGAACCTGACTATCAAGGCTCCCTTTGGGGTGTGGATGGACATCATGACCGGCAAGGCGGATGGGGCTCAGATGTTCATGCAGGGCGCGTATGCGGCCGAGGGCGATACGTCCTTATTAACCAAGATAGACCGCTGGTTTTCTTCAGGTGGGGGTAACGGTCCGGACGGGGCGGCGACTCCAGCCGAAGAGAATGAGACGATGAAGCCGGTTACCCAGACGTGTCGGGCGATTATCGCCGGCATGCCCACGGTCTTTAACCCCGATGCAGCCGGCGATATGGAGGCTGACATCTACTTCAAAGTGGGGGGTGAGGAGCCAGGCGACTATTATCTACGTATCGCTGACGGGAAGTGTATGTTTCACGAGGGCGCGCCGGCCTCGCCCCAGCTCACCATCGAAACGCCATCCGAAGTATGGGCGGCCATCAGCCAGGGTGAACTGGATGGCCAGCAAGCGTTTTTGCAGCAGAAGTACAAGGCGGTTGGTGATGCCGGTCTGCTGATGAAGCTGAACGATCTGTTCAACGACAGTTAGGAGTTGATGGTCAGATGGTGGGTTGCTAGATTGGAAGGATGGAAAATTGGTAAAGATGATACAACCTCGTAACCTTACCCTGCGTCAAATGCTCGAAGGGATGACGCTCACCTTTGCCCCGGAGGCGGCCGATGGTTTGGACGCTACCATCCAGTTCAACGTTACCGGGCCGGAGCCGGGCACTTACCATGTGCGCATCGCCGAGGGGGATTGCACGTTCCATCTGGACAGCGTCACTGATCCGACCTTGACCATCACTACCCCATCCGACGTTTGGCTGAAGATCAGCCGGGGCGAGTTGGATGGAGGGCAGGCGCTGATGGAGGGTCTCTACCAGGCTGAAGGTGACCTCAGTCTGCTACTTCAGATGGATACGCTATTCGGGTCGGAGCCAGCCGTTGATGCGCCGTCTGACCAACGTCCTCCCGGACCACTGGCGCTGAGTGGCATGACCTGGATGACGCTGGCCTTTGTCCCCTGGATGATCCACTGGATCACGTTTGACATTCCCCGGGTTGGCCCTCTGATCAGTGTGGGACTGCCGTTTGTCCTCTCATTGCTTATCGTCGGGTACCGCCTGCGATTCGACAAACCCACCTGGCTGGAATGGGGTGGCCTGGGGTACTTCACACTGGCCGGCCTGCTGACGCTGATGGGTGATCCCGGTTTTGCCATCTGGGGCTCGGTGGTAAGTCAGGTGGTGATGGGTGCCCTGTGGTTGAGTTCGCTGGTGGCCTTCAATATGCCCCTGTGTGGTGAGTATTCCAAGTGGGGCTACGACAGAAAGCTGTGGCACACCAGCCTCTTCATCCATCCAAATTCAGCCATCAGCTTGGTGTGGGGCTGGCAGTTCCTGGTCGCGGCGCTCCTTGGGGGTGGGGCGGTCCTGTTCCCTGAGCGAGCGCTAATGCTGACCGTGGCCCGCTACGCGTTGCTCATCCCGTGTTATATCTTCACCGTTAGATACCAGGAAGGAGCCGAGAACCGCCCTATTGCTGACATAGACAAAGCGCTGGCACGTATGCGCTTTTGGGCCGGGGTGGGGCTGGCGGTGGGATTACTGGTGGGGTTGGTCTTTTTGGTCACTCGTCGTTAGGATTACTAAAGGTATTGACTCCTTTAGTTAGGTATGATATAATTAGGATACTAATAATATATACCTTAACTATAGGAGTGGGTGTGAGTCAGCAGGCGCAAGATCAGGTAGAGGAGAAATATCAGTCCGGCTCGATGCCGGAGGTCTTCCAGCTTATTGAGCTGGCGGGCAAGAAGCTAAAGCAAATGCAGCGGGAAACGATCAAAGAGGCGGATCTCACCCCACCTCAGTACTTCATCTTGACTCTGTTGTGGGAAGAGGATGGCCGTCCACTCAGGGAGTTAGCTGCGGCCGCTCATAGCTCGCGGGCCACCATGACCGGTATTGTGGACACGTTAGAGCGCAAGGGTTTGGTCACGCGCGAGCCAAATCCCGATGATCGGCGAAGTCTGCTGGTGAAACTCACCGAGAAGGGGGAAGCACTCCAAGAGTCAACTCCTACCTTAGACAGGATTTTCGGAAGCTGTTGTGCCGGTCTTGAGCCGGATGAAATCCGGCAACTGAGCCGGCTGCTCAAAAAGCTGAATGAGTCGTTGAGTTGCTAGTACACCGAGGCGTAAATGGGTCTATAGTTCGTAGTAACGACTCCAGTCGTTTTTGGGCTGGTTAAGCGACTGAAGTCGCTACTACAAACTATTGGTTTACTTACGCCTCAGTGTACTAGGTAGTGAGTTCTTTAGTGGACTTCGCCGCGCGATCAGATTGGGTTGTCATCCCTCGCGAGCGGTGGAATAAAACGAATTGCTAGATCATTCGTTTTATTCTTAAATTCGTTGTTGTGCTCAAGGAGGAAACCATGTCTGTGACGAGTAGTGCCAGGACGCATGCCTACACGCGCTATCCTCTATCCAGCTTACTGATCTACAATGGAGTTACAGTGTTGCATTATCTGCTGGGCGGCATCGGGATCATGCTTGGTTACAACTTCTCGTGGGGCGCCTACCTCTTGGGGTTTCTTTATCTTGCCTTCGCCTTTATACAGATGTATGTGCTTATGCCGCTGATGGTGTGTCCCAATTGCGTGTATTACAAGTGGGAAAACGCGCGTTGCATCTCCGGTTTGAACCTGGTCTCGAAGAGAGTTGCCAGGGAAGGAGACGTTAAGGACTTCGCCAGGCGCGGTGAAGGCTTATTGTGTCACAATAACCTGTATATGGCGGCCAAGATCGTTCCCATCGTGGTTATGATCCCGGCCCTGATATTCAATTTCTCCCTCACCCTGCTGGCCATTTTCCTGGCGGTAATAGGATTGCTCGTATTTCGTATTTTTGTGGTCTTCCCCAAGGTCGCTTGCGTGCACTGCCGGGCCAAGAATATCTGCCCCAACGCTCAGGCGATGGGACTCAGTGATACCTCACGCGCTTGAGAACCCGTGACACCAGGAAGGTAAGCCACGGCGACGGGTGCTTCTTATCGGCGAAGGACCAGTCCTTCCAGGCGCGGTACATCGAAGTCGCCGTGTAGCACCCTTCGGCATCGGCCTGGCCGATGACCGTCTCCACCATCTCCCGGAAACGCGGGTCGGCGTGGACGAAGGGGAAGCGGCTGAGCACGTCTGTCACGTGCAAGATGTCGTACCACACGAAGGGGTACTTGAGCTTGCGAAAGTCGGTGCCGATGCCGAACAGAAACATCTTGCGCTCACCTTGATGTTCCCAGTGATGGAGCAGCATCTCGGCGCCGATGTGAGCCGCGGAGTTATCGATCAGATCTGGCACTTGGGACAGCGCTTTCAACGCATAGACGTTGACGATGGGACACGGGTCGGCCCGGCGGCCCGGCCCTTTGAATTTGCCCAGTTCAGGTGCGGCCACGCAGCGCCAGCCGTTATCGTCCACCAGGCCCACCAGGTGATCCACCGCCTGTTGCACCCGCGCGTCATCGTCCAGGCCCATGGCCAGCAGCCCGTAAAGCAGCGTCGGTGCGTCGCACAATATCCAGGTCCAGGCATCCTCACCCGTCCCCCCGAACCTCTTGGGGAGGTTCACCTCGGTTTGAAAAGCGCCCTCCGGTGACTGATGGGTCATCACCGCTTCTATTCCGGCCTCCATGCCAGGATCGTCAGCCCGCACGCCAAAGTCGGCCAGGGTGCTGAATTTGTAGATGGGGTAGCCAGTGTCATTGTGCCGCTTGAGGGGGCGGTCACCCCAGGTGACCGTCTCGGCCATCATGCTCTGTATTTGGGGGTGAGCCAACATCTCGGCGCGGGCACTTCGCACCCCAGGGTCGTCCTCGGGCCGGTCGAGCAGGTCCACCAGCGTGCGATAGCGGGTCCAGGGCTCATCCGATTCGAGCAGCCATTGAGTCACATTCGTCTTCATTGGAGATCCTCCTCTCTGTTCCGGTAGATGGCAGCGATCACCACGCCCAGGATCAAAACCTCGATCAAGCCCGTCACCACGGTGACGGCGATCAGTGCCGGGGGCATGCCGGTCATCATAAAGGTGGAGAAGGCCCACATCACCACCCGCAAACCCCAGACGATCAGGCCGTAGCTGATCCCCTTCTGCCAGCCCCGGCCTGGCAGGCAGCGATAGATCACGGCGTAGATCAAGGCCAGCATAAAGCTGTTGATCAGCTCAAAGAGGAGGCCGAATTTGATCTTGGCCTCGATGCCAGGCGGTTGTTCGAAGGGTACGCCAAAGACATTGGCCGCGATGAGCCCTCCTATTGCGCCAAGCATCATATCCAAAACCAGGAATAGCACCGAGGCCGTAATTCCTGCCACAATCAGTCGTTTGACATGCATACTTCCCCTCCAGACCGGGCTGGGCTAGCAGGCTGTCGGAGAGGGTATGCGCTTAACCTTCCTGGAAGCTTAAACGGCGCTCTGACCAGGCATTTGGACACCCGTTTAGGCTGAATTTTTGCTCAAGTTGTACCGCCCAGAGCTTCCAGGAAGGTCTCTCCGACAAGCTGCTAGATTGATGGCAATTAGAGCATGTCTTCCAAGAACTTCCCCGTATAGCTTGCCTCCATCTGTGCCACCGTTTCGGGTGTGCCCTGGGCGACAATATATCCGCCAGCCTGGCCGCCCTCCGGCCCCAGATCCAGTATCCAGTCCGCCGTCTTAATCACGTCCAGGTTGTGCTCGATGACGATGATGGTGTTGCCGGCGTCGGTCAGGCGGTGGAGCACGTCCAGCAGCTTTTGGATGTCGGCGAAGTGCAGCCCTGTGGTTGGCTCGTCGAGGATGTAGACTGTGTCACCGGTGGCCACCCGGGCCAGTTCCTTGGCCAACTTGACGCGCTGCGCCTCGCCGCCAGACAATGTGGTGGCGCTCTGGCCCAACTTGACATAACCAAGGCCAACGTCGACCAGCGTCCCCAGGATGCGCTTTACCTTGGGCACGTTGGCGAAGAACGCCAGCGCTTCCTCCACATCCAAATCCAGCACTTCCGAGATGTTCAGCCCTTTGTAACGGATACTCAATGTCTCGCTGTTGAATCGAGTTCCCTTGCACACGTTGCACGTCACCCACACGTCGGGCAGGAAATGCATCTCCACTTTCTTCTGGCCGTGACCTTTGCACGCCTCGCAGCGTCCTCCTTTGACATTAAAAGAGAACCGTCCTGGCTTGTAGCCACGTGCTTTGGCCTCGGGTGTCAGAGCGAACAGTTCGCGGATGTGGGACATCGCCTGAACGTAGGTGGCCGGGTTCGAGCGAGGGGTGCGTCCGATGGGGGCCTGGGTGATATTGACTACCTTATCGACCTGCTCAAGCCCCTGGAGACACTCGTGTTTGCCCGGTTTCTGAGACGCACCGTGGAGCGCCTGGGCCAGCGCAGGGTGGAGCGTCTGCGCCACCAGCGAGGACTTGCCGCTGCCTGAGACCCCCGTGACGCAAGTGAATAGCCCCAGGGGAAAGTGGGCGGCTAAGTTCTTGAGGTTGTTCTGCCGGGCGCCGACCACGCTCAGCCATTTCCCGTTCGTCGGCCGCCGCTGTCCGTTTGGCGAAGTCACTTCCAGGTTACCGCGCAGGTAACGTCCGGTCAATGAGTCGGGGTTTTCAGTGATAGCATCCGGCGGACCGGCGGCCACCACCCAGCCTCCGTTGACACCTGCTCCTGGCCCCAGGTCCACAATCCAATCGGCGGTGCGCATAGTCTGGTCATCGTGTTCCACGACGACGACGGTGTTGCCCATGTCGCGCAGTTGCCCCAGCGTGTCCAGCAGGCGGCGGTTATCGCGTTGATGGAGGCCGATGCTGGGCTCGTCCAGGACGTAGAGCACGCCTACCAACCCGCAGCCGATTTGGCTGGCCAGCCGGATGCGCTGCCCCTCACCGCCGGAGAGGGTGGGAGCGGGACGGTCTAGCGTCAGGTAGTGCAGCCCAACGTTCATCAAGAATTGAAGCCGTTCGCGGACCTCTTTTAAGACTTCTTCGCTGATCTGTATTTGCTCCGGCGACAGTCCCGACCACAGACCGTCGACCCAGCGGAGTGCCTCCCCGATGCTCATGGCCGTAACCTGGTTGATGGTACTAGCGCCGACGGTCGCCGCAGCACTTTCGGGCCGTAGCCGCTGCCCATGGCAGGTGGGACAGGGTTGCTGGCTCATGAAGTTGCTGTACCAGCGCCGGGTGTGTTCTGACTTTGTTTGGCGGTAGCGGCGGCGCGTGGCGTTGACGGTTCCCTCGTATTCCCATTCGCCCTGCCATTTGCCGCGATCGCTGGCCGACTGCCAGGTCACCTGGACGCCACCATAAAGAATGGCTTGTTGGCACGCCTCTGAGAGGTCGCGCCAGGGTGTATCCAGGTCTTGACCGAAGTGCTCCACGATTTGTTTCACAACTTGATACGTGCCGCTTGATTTTTTCTTTTGCAACTCACCCCAGGTGCGGACGCCGCCCTCGTGCAAGCTCTTATCTGGTTCGATAAAGAGATCAGGGGTGAACTCGATCTTGGTGCCCAGACCGTTGCATTCTGGGCACATGCCGATTGGCGAATTGAAGCTGAACATGGCGGGTGTCAGTTCGGGGAAGCTCAGGTTGCAGTCCGGACAGGCGTTCTGTTCCGACAGTAGCCATTCGTCCCCGTCGCCCTGATCGATAATGACCAGCCCGCCGGCTGCACGCAGGGCGGTTTCGACGGCGTCGGTGAGCCGCGTGATAAACTCCGTGCGCGTCTGTTCATTCTCTGTGGGGGCGATCAATCGATCTACCACCAATTCGATGGTGTGTTTCTTCTTTTTGTCCAGTTTGATCTTATCGTCCAGACTGCGTACCTCGCCGTCCACTCGCATCCGGACGAAGCCGTCGGCGCGGGCCTGGGCGAAGGTGTCTTGAAAGGTTCCCTTACGATTGCGAGCCAGGGGAGCCAACACCTGGAAACGGGCCCCCTCGGGCAAGTTCGCTACCTGCTCTACGATCTCCTGGGCCGATTGGGCTCGTACCTCGCGCCCGCACTCCGGGCAGTGCGGCGTGCCGGTGCGAGCGAAGAGCACCCGCAGGTAATCGTAGATCTCTGTCACCGTGCCCACCGTCGAGCGGGGGTTCTTGCTGACTGCTTTCTGTTCGATGGCGATCGCCGGGCTGAGGCCGCCGATGAAATCCACCTTTGGCTTATCCATCTGGCCGATGAACTGGCGGGCGTAGGCGGAGAGCGATTCCACGTAGCGGCGCTGGCCTTCGGCGTAGAGGGTGTCGAAGGCCAGTGACGACTTGCCGCTACCCGAGACGCCGGTGATCACCACCAGTTTGAAGCGTGGCAGCCGGACGTCGATGTTTTTCAGGTTGTGTTCCTTGGCGCCGCGAATGAGGATCTCTTCACGAAACATGGTTTGCGTTCTACCTCGCAGTGAAGATGCAACGTATCTTCTCAAAATGTAGGGGCAAACCCTTGCGGTTGCCCGCTTGGGCAGGCACAAGACCTGCCCTTACCCCGAGATATTGAGAAGATACGTGCGTTGCACCTTCTGAATGATCAGGTGAAATAGGAGAAGCCACCCTCAACTTTGGCGGCTTGCTCCGCGAGCCAGGCCTCCAGCCCCACCTGGCGGATACGCTGGCGATTCTCTGGCGCGGGGCTGCCCTGGTCTATCTCTCCCAACTTCTCGCAAGTGACCTCGGCACACTCCCAGCAACCGGCGAACCCCTTCTCTCTGGCGCAAATGCGGATGGCACACGCCGGATTGCCGCCACTTGCCTGGCAGCCTGGACAGTCCTGGGTGGTGAGCCACTCTAACACACCCTCGAACTCGGGGTAATGCTTGGTGGCCGGGACGAACTCGGCCACCTGTGGCGCCCATCCGGCGTAGCCGTAGGCCTCGAGCATTCCTTTGAGATTTTGAGCCGTGTCGCGTATTTGGCCGTTCTTGATAGAACAGGCACCGCAATACAGGCCGCAGTAGGTTGCCAACTCATGGTTGATTTCTTCACGCTCAGTCATTTTTGTGTCCTCCGTGAGTGAAGGTATAACGCACTTTGCAAGTGCATTATACCTTAGCTTATGCTTTTTCTAGCGGATTCATACTGCGCTGTGATGGCGCGGGCCCGTTCGCTCACCATACACCGCAGTTCCTCCGGCTCCAACACGAGAACTTGAGGGCCGTAACCCACCATCCCCGGCGGTGGATCAACGCGTAGGGGTCCACATCACGCTCCAATGGCTCGGACTGGCTTCGACTGCGGTGGGTCATGGCCGCGCGCTGCCGTTTCTTCAACAGCGGTACCAGCGGCGTGTGGTCAGCACAATGCGTGGGTAACCAGCTCAGTGTCATGAGACGGGTGACTGTGCTTGGCATAACATACCCCCAGACTGCCCAGCGGGCGGTCTGCGTCATCATCTTACCGCATATTCATGACAGATAACGTCATAATTGTAGCCAGTTCAGGGGATAAACAACTCGATTCAGGTATGGCTACTACGACTTGGCGGCGGACGTGGCCCAACTCTCGGACTATGAGGTGATTTGCCCTATCCTTCCTATCAAAAAAGGAGACAAGGTCTGATGAGTATTATACCAGAACATGTGTTCTGTTGTCAAGTGAGGGTGCCCGATGATTGCTCCCATGTCTTTTTTGAGAGGCACTTATTCCTAACGCAAAGGCGCAAAGATGCAAAGGCGCAAAGAAACCAATAGAAAACTTAGCGTCTTAGCGTCTTTGCGTTGAGAATTTCATACAAGCTCAGAGAGATAATCACCGAAGCTTGGAAGAACACACAACCAAACGACTGCGGAGGACGGAGCATGGATACGATTAAGGAATGGCGCTTCAAATGAGTCCACCGCCAAGTGTGAAGAGCACCGATTGTAACCAACTTGTAACCGCAAGCGTTAATGGAAATGTGTTATAGTGGTAATAAATGTCAAGATATGTATAGACTCGGCAGTCCTTATATCCTGTTGAGTCTCCACAATCGGGAGAGGTGCTTTGGACCCAATACTCGAAACTCTCACCAAATTGCTTTTGGCGGTCCTCGTGGGCGGGCTTATCGGTGCAGAACGTGAATTCCGTGATAAGGCGGCTGGCTTCCGAACCATCATCTTCATCTGCGTGGGGGCGACGCTGTTCACGATGTTCTCTCGGAAGTTGGGTGGAGATGAGGATCCGGTCCGGATCGCGGCCAACATCGTCAGTGGAGTAGGCTTTCTGGGTGCGGGTACTATTCTTCGTGGCCCGGGGCGTGTTATGGGTTTGACGACGGCGGCCACGATCTGGCTGGCGGCAGCCTTGGGCATGGGAATTGGCGGTGGGCACTTCCTGGTAGCGATCCTGGCCGCCGGTGTGGTTCTGGTCGTCCTGGTGGTATTTCCAAAGATTGAGGCTTGCATCGACAACGTTCGCGATGCTCGAACCTATGAAGTGACTTGTTCCATAGCCCCAGATATCTTCGAGAAGCTAGAAGGCTTGTTCGTCAGTTGCGGTTTGCAGGTGACTGGTCGTCAACGAACCAAATCGGGCGAGAATATGGTCTGCACCTGGCATGTACACGGATCACCTGAGGCCCATAGCCGAGTGATCGAGGAACTCTTTGCCCACGCCGAGGTGAAAGAATTCACGGTTTAAGATTGTTGAGTCTACACACATCCTGACGTCAGGATATGTGTAGACTCAACATGTCATGCCGAATAGCGCGGCATATCTGCTTTTCGATCCGCCCCGCTGTCGCTGGTGTATATCCGCCAGAAGTGAATACCTTTATCGTCCAGATAGCGCTCCCTCATTGTCCTCTGCGAATTCCGCCACCAGCACCTGCCAAATCGCCGTCATTGCGGATAATCTGTTTCTGTTCCCAGACGAATTCTTGCTACTCTCTCATGATGATTGGGAGATGCACCGCTTCTTGAAGGCCCATAATTGTGATGGTTTCAGTTACCAAATAGGCAGGAGTGGTAGGGGGGCGCCATATGTTCTGGCTGCGTAATTGATCGTATATGGGCCAGTTGCGCTGATGGCAACTTGAATAGTGATGATTGTGGTGACTGTTACTTCAGGCGACCACCTCTCGTTTGGGCTACTGCCCACCCACCAGTACGTATCGGGGATCACACCCAGTTCCGACCCAAACTCTCCGACCAGGGTGGGACTATAGATTAATATACCTGTCGGGCCACCATAGCGGAATCACTTGGCTTTGAATGTGTTTGGCTTGTATTAGAACAAGTGTTTGAGTATAATGAAGGATGAAGCGATGGTGCTGAGGGTGTTTTAAATTCCTCGTGTTGAGGGTCTTCGATGGACGCGATTGAGGTACAGGGGCTTAAACGGGTCTACCGCGCCCGGATGGGGGTCTTTGGCCGCAAGGTCAAGGAAGTGCTGGCCGTGGACGGGGTTGACTTCAGCGTGGCGCAGGGCGAACTCTTTGGCCTGCTGGGACCCAACGGCGCCGGCAAGACGACCACGGTCAAAATGCTGACCACACTGCTCACGCCAACCGCCGGGCAGGCCAGCGTCTTGGGCCACGACCTGGTAGACGAGGCAGACCACATCCGGCAGCGCATCGGCTTCGTCTTTGGCGGCGAGCGGGGACTGTACTGGCGTCTCTCCGCCTATGACAACTTGACCTACTTCGCCAATCTGTATCACGTGCCCCCCGACGTTCAGAAGGGTCGTATCCCCTACCTGCTGGATCTGGTAGGGCTGAGCGGGCGGGGCGACGAGAAGATCGAAGGCTATTCGCGCGGCATGAAGCAACGCCTGCACATCGCGCGCGCCCTGCTCCACGAGCCCGAGTTGCTCTTCCTGGACGAACCGACCATCGGCCTGGATCCGGTCGGCGCACGGGAGCTGCGCAACACCATCCGCGTTTTGCAGGAGGAGAAAAAGACGATTCTGCTCACCACTCACTACATGTTCGAGGCTGACGCCCTGTGCCAGCGTATCGCCGTCATCAACCAGGGGGTGATTGTGGCGCTCGATACCCCAGCCGAGTTGAAGCATCACGTGCGCGATCTGTCGGTGGTCGAGGTAGAGGTGTTCGGCGTCCCGCCCGAGGCCATAGGGCGTCTGCGGGCGCTGGATGGCGTGGATACCGTGTCGGTGGAGAATCGGGGGCAAAGACAGGCGCTGCTGGTGCAGTCAGGCGATGGCGCGGCGGCCGTCGCACCTGTGGTCAACACGCTGGAAGGGCTCGGGCTGCGCGTGGGCAACGTCGTGGTCCGCGAACCGACGCTGGAGGACGCCTACGTGCGGTTGGTAGGAGGTGAGGCGTGAAACAACTCAGGGTGGTTTGGACCGTCACGCACCACGCACCACGCACTGCGCAGCACGCAGTACGCACTACGCAGTACGCATTACGCAAGGGTGAGGCATGAAGCGGCTCAGGGTAGTATGGACCGTCTTTTATATGTACCTCAAGCAGATCTCTGTCGACGCGTTCGTCATCTTTACCGTGATCGTCCAGCCCCTCATCGTGGCGCTATTGGCGCTTTATATGCTGCGCGACACCGAAGGCTTCCAGGCCATTTACGTCATCGTCGGCAGCGCCATGACCGGTCTGTGGAGCGGCACTCTCTTCTTCAGCAGTTTCAACATCGAGTTCGAACGTTGGACAGGCAATCTGGAGAATATCGTGGGCAGCCCCACCCACCTGGCGACGGTCATCATTGGCAAGACGCTGGCCAACACGACCATGTCGCTCAGCTCCATGCTGGTGGGCTACACGCTGGCGGCATTGATCTTTGATTTCCGGCTGACCGTCGCCTATCCTTTCTTGTTTTTGATCTCACTGCTGCTGACGGTGCTGGCCTTGATATCCGTGGGGCTGGTTATCGCCCCGCTGATGTCGACCAATCCGGGCGCCACTGTGTGGGCTAATGCCTTGGAGTTCCCTATGTTTATCGTGGGCGGCTTTCTCTTCCCCGTCATCCTGCTGCCCATCTGGACGACCCCCATCAGCTATGTACTGGCACCTTTTTGGGCGGCGCAGGCCCTGCACGCCACTTCCAGCGGCGGCGCTTCCCTCAGCTACGTGTTCCAGTGCTGGGCCTTGCTCGTCGGTTTCAGCGTGCTTTATTGGTTTATCTCGGCCTGGCTTTTCCGGGTGTTACTGCGCCGGGCCAGGGAAGAGGCGACGCTAGGGCTACAGTGAGATACCTCGGGGGCGATGACCTTTTGGTTGTAACCTGCCTTCGTTCGTGGTATAGTGATGCTAGCAATTGAAGCGAGGTATAGCAATGTCGGTGACTTTCCAACCTTCTCTCTTTCCAGACCTGACGGCCCGATTCCCTTCTACTCGTTATCAGGGGAGCAAAGCCAAATTGACTGATTGGATCTGGGAAAGAATCGCTGACCTGGAATTCAATTCCTGCCTGGATGCCTTTGGCGGCACCGGCGCGGTTGCTTATCGGTTGAAGCAGGCTGGGAAAAAGGTGACGTACAACGACTTGCTGACCTTCAATTATCACATTGGCCTGGCTTTGATTGAAAACAGCCATACTCGACTGGCCCCGGAGAAAGTTGACTGGCTTCTCACCTGGCACCCGGACATTGACTACCCTGGTTTCGTCGCTGACACCTTCTCCGGCATCTATTTTACCGATGAGGAAAACGCCTGGATTGATCAGACTATCACCAATATCCGACACCTCGACGACAAGTATCAGTCTGCCTTGGCCTTCTATGCACTTTGCCAGGCATGTATCATCAAACGACCCTACAACCTGTTCCACCGCAAGAATCTCTACATACGCTTCGCCGAAGTGGACCGTTCCTTCGGCAACAAGACCACCTGGGACCGGCCTTTCAGCGAGTGGTTTGCTGTGTTCGCTGGAGAAGCAAACCAGGCTGTGTTTGACAACAGACGGACCAACTGCTCGCTCAATTTGGATGCTCTCTCTGTGCCAGGTGAGTATGACCTGGTTTACATTGACACGCCTTACATCTCCGCAAGAGGCGTCGGCGTGGATTACCGCTCCTTTTACCACTTCCTGGAGGGCTTGACAATGTATGATGAGTGGAGCAAACATCTCGACCACGGGTCCAAGCATCTTCGGCTGAAACCTCAGAAATTGGCCTGGACAGATAAGCGACAAATCTATGGCGCGTTCGATCAACTGTTCGCCAGGTTCAGCCGGAGTATCTTGGTTGTGTCGTATCGTAGCGATGGTATCCCATCAGAGGTAGAATTAGTGGACTTGCTCAAGCGCCATAAGACCCACGTGCGCGTGGAGCATTTCGGACAGTATCAATACGTTCTCTCCACCAACTCTGAGTCGAAGGAAATTCTTCTCATTGGTTATTGACGGATTCCCAGGAGTTTCAATGATGAACGCTGATGACTTCCGAGAAGCGTTGTTCTCATACTTCACCGAATTCGGTCATGCATTGGCCACGAATGAAGGTGACTGGGTCGTGAAGGGCTTCATTGATGTCTACAAGAATGTCTACACGGTGTCGGTTGACACAAAAGTCATTTCCAAGATTATCGAATTGATGCTATTTCCTCTCATCTCCCGATTCGCTGGGGATCACAACTGCAAGATGGTCCTCAGCGAACATCAGAACTTCTACCCAGATATCAGTTTCATTACACGTGATGATGATATCATTGCTCTCGATCTGAAGAGTACCTACCGAGTAAGCTCGGAAACCGTGAACGGCTTCACCTTGGGGGCATTCACTGGCTACTTTCGACAACGACAGTCAACTAAGAATATCACATTCCCTTACGAACGATACACTAAGCATTTTGTTTTAGGAGTTATTTACAGCCGCACCGACGAAGCAATTGATGAGCGTCGAGTCTATTTTCTGGACGAGTTGCAGGAGATCACCTCGGTGATAGGAGATTTTACCTTCTTGCTCCAAGAGAAGTGGCGCGTCGCCAGCTCACGACCAGGAAGTGGCAACACGAAGAATATCGGCTCTGTCAAGAATATAAGAGCGCTGGTCGAAGGTGGCGGCGATTTCGCATCTTTCGGCGAAGACGTGTTTGACGATTATTGGCGAAACTATCTGACGCGGGATATGGCTCGTGCCATTGAGTCCGAAGTTCCTTACCATAACCTCGAAGAATACTGGGAATGGCGAAATCGTTGAGCTAATCTCTGTATAACCTGTATCTGAGTGGATGGAAAGTTTAATGCGCAGATTGATCGCTTCGCTACGGATCTTCTTCAGCGGCGCCTGGCTGGCTTACATCGCTCTCTTCCGGTGGACCCAGCCGGCCAGCTACGTAGCCTCCAAAATCGTTATGCCGCTCAGCCAGATCCTCTTCTTCACCTTCCTGGGCGTGTCGGCCACGGGACGGCAGACGGCCGATTTTTACATCGTGGGCAACGCGTTGCAGGTGGCGGCCATTAACGGCATTTATGGCGTGACCATGACCGTAGGCCGCGAGCGCAATGAGGGCACGCTGATCTATCTTATCGGCTCACCGGCTAACCGCTTCGCCATCTTCATGGGCCGGGCTACCTTTAATATCCTGGACGGCATGCTGGTCGTGGTGCTGGGCTTTATGTGGGGTGTGCTGCTTCTGGGCCTGGACCTGAGCGCCGCCAACCTGCCCGGCCTGGCGCTGACCATCCTGATCACCACCGCCAGCACCTGTGGGTTGGGGTTGCTGATGGGCAGCGTCAGCTTGGTGGCGCTGGAGGTGATGTTCGTCAACAACACCGTGTATTTCTTGTTGTTGCTGTTCAGCGGGGCCAACATACCGCTCGATAAATTGCCAGTCTGGATGCAGACGGTCAGCGCCGTGTTGCCCCTCACGCGCGGCATTCGGGCGGCGCGGCTACTGGTCGAGGGTGCTGCTTTGGCTGACGTGTGGCCGCTGCTGGCGGGTGAGCTGGCCATTGGGCTGATCTATGCCCTGGCCGGCTTTACGCTCTTCAGCCGGTTCGAGACCCAGGCTCGACGACGTGGGACGTTGGAGGCGTTCTGACGTATCAATCCTCGAAATAGCTGTCTGGCCGGCCCTCACCAACTCGCCACGTTCTGCCTGGCATCCAGGGGAACCAGTCCTGCCCGCGTTGGCTGCTGCTCAAGTTGTAACTGCCCGAGGCGGCCCTGCCCTGCCCGCTCTGGTCGTACACATAGGTGGTACCTTGTGTCGAATCGCCGCTGTGCACCGTGACCAGCAGGCGTCCATCATCCGTCCAACGCGGTAGGTCGGTGGCTTGACCGCCGGGGCCGTCCAGATAGACGATCATCTCGTCTGAAAGTCGGACCACACCCACCACCCGGCATTGGCTGCAATTCTGCTTCCGGTCAGCCATAAAGGCGATGTATCCACCATCGGGTGACCAGACAATGCCCCCGATGGGCCGAATCGTTTCGTCTTCCTCCATCCAGATATCGCCGGGTACGCCATCCCGCGTGACGGTGTATAGTTTTTTCCCCTCGGTCATTGCGACATCTATCCCCGTGGGTGAGAAGGACGCGCTGGTGACAGACCACCCTGCGAAATGCTCGGATAGGGCGATATAACCAACTGTAGACCATACCGGCTCGCGATAGGGCGGTTCCGTCGGGGTCGGCGTCGGCGTGATGGTCGGCGTCCTGGTCGGCGTTCCGGTTGGTGTCCTGGTCGGTGTCTTGGTCGGCGTTCCGGTTGGTGTCCTGGTCGGCCTTGGGGTCGGCGTTTTGGTCGGCGTCCTGGTTGGTGTTCTAGTCGGCGTCCTGGTCGGCCTTGGCGTCGGTGTGTTGGTTGGCGTCGAGGTCGGCGTATTGGTCGCTGTGGGCGTTGGCACATCTGTTGACGTGGCCGTCGGCGTTGATGTGGGGGTGTTGGTGGCCGTCGGGGTCGCCGTACCGGTCGGCGTCGACGTCGGGGTATCGGTCGCTGTAGGGGTTGGCACGGCCGTAGGCGTGTCGGTTGGCGTCGAAGTGGGGGTATTGGTCGCAGTGGGCGTGTCGGTTGCGGTCGGCGTGGATGTGTTTGTTGGCGTTGGCGTGACAGTTGGGGTGGGCGGTATGCGTGCCAGGGCCAAAGCCTTGCCATCCATATCCATGTCCGCGTCATCGACATCTATCCAGCCCCGGCCCTGCGGACCGGAGGGATGGATTATCTCCCACCACGTTCCCTTTCTGTTGCGACCGGTCACTTCGACAACTGTCCCTTCCTCGACGCTGGCGAAAGACGCGTAAATTTCACCTGGGCCTTCGCGTACCTCAGCATCGCGCAACATTTCGGCTGAGGCCCTGAGAGGTGACTGCGGCGTGGGTGTTTCTGTCGTCGATGTGGCTGTCTTCGTTGCTTGAGCCACGGTGATGAAAGTGGGTGACCGGGTCGGCACTATGGGGCGCGGTGTGGGTGAGGGGTTGTTTACTGTCTCGGGTAGACGAAGCACCCCTGTCAGCGCCAGCGCGATCAGGACAACCGCACCACCACCGATGACGGCCAGCAACCAGCTGAGCCTGCTCTGTGTCAGCAGGCCGAGGGGCAAACTCGGCTGAGGTTCGGCCGCGGGCTCCTCTTCAGTCGCCCGCGCCTGGTCCGGGCTGCGCGTCGTCCCCTCCAAGACCGGCGCGGCAACGATCTCCTTGCCAAGGGGATCGGGCGACCTGGTAGCGTCTCGTAAGGCGCTGACCATTTCCTGAACGTGTTGGTATCGATTGTCGGGGGCCTTGCTCAGGGCTTTCAAGATGACCTGCTCGACGCTTACGGACAGGTCGGGGTTGCTCTCTCGTGGGGGCGGCAGCGGCGCGGTGACGTGTTGCATCAGCACGGCCAGCGGCGTTTCGGCTTCGAAGGGAACCTTGCCGGTTACCATCTCGTACAGGATGATGCCCAGTGAGTAGATGTCGCTGCGTGCGTCGGCCTTATGTCCCATGCCTTGTTCTGGCGACATATAGGCTGGTGTGCCCACGATGCCCCCGGTGGCAGTGAACTCAGTTGTCCCTTCTACCAGCCGGGCAATGCCAAAGTCGGTCAGGAAACAATCTCCGCGCGCGTCCAGCAGCACATTGGATGGCTTAACGTCACGATGAATTACACCCTCACTGTGTGCGTAACCCAAAGCGCCACCCACCTGCTCGATGATGCGCCGGGTCCTATCTGGGCTTAGTGGTCCCCGTTCAGCCATCAGGTCCCTGAGCGTGCCGGCCTCCACGAGACGCATCACCAGATAGGTATTGCCCTCCTGCTCGCCGTAGTCGTGCACAGGCAGGATATAGGGATGTTCCAGCTTGGCGATGGTGTGCGCCTCTTGCTCAAACCGTCCCATGAATGATGCGGATTCTGCAAAGTGACGCGGCAACACCTTCACGGCTACGTACCGGTCCATCGAGGCCTGGTAGGCCTTGTAAACCGTCGCCATGCCGCCTATGCCAATCTGCTCGATGATGCGGTAGGGCCCTAGCATTTGCCCGATGAGTTCGGTCACGTCGGCCTCCTTGTTTGAAGGGAGAGTGAGACCCGCCATCGAGTGTGGGAAATAGATAGGGATTGCTTAACGGGGCGGAGTGGCCAATAATATTGCCATTATATCACTATGGAAGGCTTTTGTCTATGGGGAAAAAGGGGTAAAAATAAGTTTTACTCTTGACCCTCCTTAACCTCACTCTCCGGCTTAACGTCGAAGAGGGGCTGCAACTGGGCTTTTATTTCGTCGTTTGCTACCAGCTCATCAAACAGCGCCCAGTGAGCCGCAGGTAGCTTCTCGGCGCGTGGCCGGGACCGCAGCCCGATGTTGCGCGCTATTTCCAAAACCTCTTGGGCGTGCTCGGTGTGACCTATGCGCGCTTCGGCGATGGCTTGTAGAAGGAGCCCCCGGGGTGTGAAATCACCTGTTTCCAGTACTGCTGATAATGAGCCAATCACCTCCTCCGGTGAGTGATCCACTCGCAGCGCAGCCTCGGCCCACGCATCGTGCCCCTCGTCATATTCCAGCGGATTCATCTTCGCCACGCGCTTCCATTGTTTTGTGGCTTCGTCGGAGTCTTCCTCACTGGCAGCCAGCAACCCTTGGTGGTACCCCTTGCGCAATGGGTTCTTTTCCTGCTTCAGATATTCGCGAGAGCGCTCCAGGTCGCCAGTCTCCCACATCATCTGGTATAACGGGAAGACATAATCAGATTCTTGGCCGTCGCCTTCCCACGCCTGGGACCAGGCGGCCAGGGCTTCCTCTATCTGGCCCTGCTCACGATAAAAGTCGAAGAGAGCCAGATATGCTTGGGCCTTGTCGTCAGGCGTAGACGCGGTCCGGGAAGCTCGTTGTAGGTTTTCCTCAGCTTCCTCCATGCGGCCCAGTGCCTCAGCTTCCACCCCGATAGTCAGCCAAAACTCATATTCACCAGGATGGGCTATGGCCTGGGCACGCAGCATATCCAGGCCTTCCTCCGCTTCTCCCATGTCAATGCGCACCTGGGCCAACTCTCTCTGCCATCGGTCCCTGGTCTCTGGAGCTATCTCCATCGCCTGCTCGTAGACCTCCATCGCCTGCTCGAATTCACCCCGGATGTGGTGGATCTCCGCTTGCTTGGCCAGGCTGAGCACGAGCAGACTTCGTAACTCAGGTCGCCTTTCCAGAACGACCGGTTTGAGTTTGGAGAGGCGCTCGCTCAGGCGTTGATGATTAGCCTGCGCAGTTTCAAGATCACCTCTGGACAGGCTTGCCTCGGCAAGCGCGTAGATGTATTCGTAGCTGTCTGAAACCCACATTGGTTATCGTATCCTCTTTTGAAGTGGTTTGTAGGATGTGCGGTCTGTTGGCTCATGGCACAGACGCCCATTATAGCATGGCCTGTTGCCAGGTCAAAAGCTAGCAATGAACGCGCCTACCGGCCTCGGTTGACAGCGTCGGGGATTCATGTAAAGTATGTTCGACAAATTGGTTATAAGTAGACATAACAAATATGAAACAAGCTTTGCTGAGGAGTGCTGGTCAATTGCTGATAGATGACAGAACAGAAAAAAGCCTGATAGCGTTGGACTTGGACGGTACCCTTATGGGCGGAGAGCGCATCATCTCCCGGCGCGTTCGCCATGCCGTGAAGCAGGCCATAGACCAGGGGCATCTAGTGACCATCGCCACCGGCCGGGGCTATGCTCCTACTGCCCGCTTTGCTCAGGATTTGGGCGTCAACGCCCCCATCATTTGCTACCAGGGGGCGCTGATTCGAGATTACCAGGACGGGAAGACTGTACACTCCGCCACCATCCCGCTACCCGTCGCCCGCGCCTTAATCGCTTTCTCACAGGCCCGCGAACTTAACTTTCAGGTATACATGCAAGACGATCAGGCCTACGTCAGCCGGATGGATCCGATTGCGGAGGGTATTGCTGAACTGTCTGGAATCCCGGTGACCGCCGTAAAAGACCTGGCCGGATGGCTCAACCGCCCACCGATCAAGTTCATGTTCTTTGAGCGGGAGGAAGCGGTTCCGGAGTTGGTGCGTGACATGCAGGCCCAATTTAACGGGCACCTGCAAGTGGTGCGCTCCTGGGATCGATTGATCGAGGCCACAGGCCCGAGCATATCGAAGGGCGAGGCATTAGCGCGGCTGGCTGCGCACGTGGGCGTAGCCCGGTCGGAGACGGTGGCCGTCGGCGACCAGGACAACGACGTGAGCATGATCGCCTGGGCTGGATTGGGGGTGGCCATGGGGAACGCCAGTCCCGCGGCCAAAGCCGCCGCCGATGTAATAGCTCCTGCTCTGGAAGCTGATGGGGCGGCTTGGGCCATTGAACGCTACGTCTTGGGAGAAGAGGATATTGGGGATGTGGCCGGTAAATACCCAGGTCGTGCTGGCTGATGATGCGCGAACAATCGAGCGCGCCTGGCACCTGCTGCGATCTGGAGAGGTGATCGCTTTTCCCACCGACACGGTGTATGGGGTGGGGGTTCACGCCTTTCAACCTGAAGCGGTGGCTGCCCTCTATGCGGTTAAGAACCGTCCAAAGTCCAAGGCGATTCCCATTCTGGTGGCTCAAACTGAGGATGTGACCCGCGTGGCTCGCCGGATCCCGGCCATCACCTGGGACTTGGCGCAGCGGTTTTGGCCCGGCGGCTTGACGTTGGTGCTGCCCCGCGCTGAAAAGGTCCCTTCCGTTGTGACGGCTGGCGGCGACACGGTGGCCATCCGCTGCCCTGATCACCCCGTTCCCTTGGCCCTGGCAAACGCCATCGGCGTCCCACTGGCCGCCACCAGTGCCAATCTATCGGGCCAGCCCAGCCCGACCAGTGCCTTCCAGGTGGTGGAGCAACTGGCCGGTCGGGTGCCGCTCATTGTTGACGGGGGGGAGTGTCCGGGTGGCGTTCCTTCGACCGTCGTTGATTTGAGCGTCAGCCCGCCGCGTCTGCTGCGGGCGGGGGCTATCTCGTTCGGAGAATTGCTCGACCTTTTGCCCGATCTGCTAGACTGAGCACAATAGAAGATGGCTCATGTTCAGAACAAGTGCAAATGTGTCTTTGACGCTCGTGGCAGATAGTGTATCCGCCGTCTGGGCCGCTGGATTTTGTGTTGGGACATTTGTCACAATTTGTCAATCCAGCGAGAGCAATCACTAGTTCTGAACATGAGCTTAGAAGATGAGCAAGTATGTGTGCGATGCCATCGTTACTGGCTCGGGGCCAAATGGCCTGGCGGCCGCCATCACCTTGGCCCGCGAGGGGCTCTCCGTCCTGGTGCTCGAAGCCAGGGATACCATTGGTGGCGGAACACGTTCTGCCGAACTGACGCTGCCAGGCTTTGTTCACGATATTTGTTCGGCAGTGCATCCTCTTGGTGTCGCCTCACCCTTATTCCGCGAGCTATCCCTGGAGGAACACGGGCTGGACTGGATTCACCCGCCGGCCCCGCTGGCCCATCCCTTGGATGGCGGCACGGCGCTCGTGCTGGAGCGCTCGGTTGAGGCCACCGGGGAGGGGCTCGGCCCGGATGCTGGCGCCTATCGAAAGTTAATGGCTCCGCTCGTGGCTGATTGGGAAGGGCTGGTCGAGGACATACTCGGTCCCCTGTCGATCCCACCACGCAATCCCCTTGTCCTGGCTCGTTTCGGCCTGCGCGCGATCCGCTCCGCTCGTGGTCTCGTGGAGCACCGGTTCCAGGGAGGGTGCGCCCGGGCCTTCTTCGCGGGTATGGCTGGCCATTCGATGTTACCTTTGGAAGAACGTCCAACTGCCGCTTTTGGACTTCTGCTAGGTATCACGGGGCACGCCGTTGGTTGGCCGGTAGCCCGTGGCGGTTCGCAGCGTATCGCCGACGCTCTGGCGGCTTATCTCCGCTCGCTTGGCGGCGAAATCGTCACGGACACCCTCGTCGAATCCATTGATGAGCTGCCTGCTGCCCGGCTTGTTCTGTGCGACGTCAGTCCCCGCCAGTTGCTGTATATGGCAGGCCATCGTCTGCCGGTCAGGTACCGGCGTAAACTCGAACGCTACCGCTATGGCCCCGGCGTGTTTAAGCTAGATATTGCGCTTGATGGTCCTATCCCATGGCAGGCCGAGGCCTGTACCCGCGTTGGCACAGTACACCTGGGCGGCACTCTGGAGGAGATCGCCCTTGCTGAGCGTGCCGTCTGGCGCGGCGAACACCCCGAAAAGCCGTTTGTGCTTCTCGCCCAGCAAAGCCTCTTTGATCCGATCCGTTCCCCGCAAGGGAAGCATACGGTCTGGGCTTATTGCCACGTCCCGCACGGTTCGGACGTGGATATGACGGAGCGGATTGAGGCTCAGATTGAACGCTTTGCCCCCGGTTTCCGAGACCGTATCCTGGCGCGCCACACCCGGAATGCGGTCGGGATGGAGAGTTACAATCCCAACTACGTCGGTGGTGACATTAACGGCGGTGTCCAGGATTTGTGGCAACACTTCACCCGCCCCGCATTTCGGCTGGTGCCGTATTCAACCCCGATCAAAGGCTTATACCTATGTTCGTCGTCCACCCCACCTGGCGGAGGGGTGCACGGCATGTGCGGCTACTTCGCCGCCCGCGCGGCCTTGCGTAGCGTCTAATACGTTTCACGCTTTACGTTTTACGTTTCATTGTGGTACAATGTCCTCATGTTAATTGGGGTTGACGCCAGCCGCATCGCGCGTGCCCAACGCACCGGCACCGAAGCTTACTCGCTGCACCTCATCCGGGCGCTCATCAAGACCGGGTGTGAGCACCGGTTTCGACTCTACACCCCCGTTCCGCTCTCACCAGATGTGATGCAGGATGTAGGGCAGGCTGCCCCCGGTGGGGGACCGGCCAACTCGCCCTATGAGGGACGGGTCATCCCTTTCCCCCGTCTATGGACCCACCTGCGCCTGGCCTGGGAGGTGAGTCGTCATCCGCCCGATGTGTTGTTGGTGCCAGCGCACGTAATGCCCCTGGTGTGCCCGGTCCCGGCGGTTGTCACTGTCCACGACCTGGGCTATTTGCACTACCCGGAGGCACATCGCCGCTTTGACCGCTGGTACCTGGATTGGACTACGCGCCGCCACGCGCGCCTGGCCGCGTGTGTCATTGCCGACTCGCGGGCCACCCGCGCTGATTTGACTCGCCATTACCAGGCCGATCCAGATCGTATCGTCGTTGTCTATCCAGGCCATGATGCATCGCTAACCCGGGTGGATGACCGGGAGGCGATTGCCGCCGTTAAGAGGCGCTATGGTATCGGCGGTGATTACCTGCTCTATCTGGGCACGCTTCAGCCACGCAAGAACCTGGTTCGCCTGGTGGAAGCCTTTGCGCGCCTCCAACCTTTGGCTGCTGACCTACGTCTCGTCCTGGCCGGGAAGAAGGGTTGGCTTTACGATGATCTGTTCGCCCGTGTGGAGGCCTTGGGGGTGGAGGATCGTGTCCTCTTCACTGGCTACGTCGCTGATGACGACAAGGCCCCGCTGCTCAGTGGGGCGCTAGCTCTTGTATACCCATCCCTCTACGAGGGCTTCGGCATGCCGGTTTTGGAGGCGATGGCATGTGGCACACCGGTGCTGACCTCGAATGTCTCATCGCTGCCCGAGGTAGCCGGCGCTGCTGCTCTTTTGGTTGACCCGCTGGACATTGATGCCATTGCTGAGGCTATGTCTCGTCTGATCGCTGATGAGGATCTGCGTCATACCCTGGTCGAAGAGGGCTACGAACAGATACAGAGTTTCTCGTGGGCCAAAGCCGCCCGTGAGGTATTACAGGTGCTAGAGTCTGTTGCAAGCAAGCGCTACTAGGCTTTCGGCTGTTGACTCGTTGTTTGTCTTGGGGATTCGCATAGATGCTGTCACTTTCGAACAGGTGATAGCCCGCATCGAGGAATTCATCGCCGACGGCCGTTCACACCAGATTGTTACGGTGAACCCGGAATTTGTGATGGCTGCCCAGTCGGACGCCGAGTTTCGGGCTATTATCAATTCCTCGGCGTTGGCGTTGCCGGACGGAGTGGGCGTATGGTGGGCCAGCCGTCACTTGGGGCGGCCGGTGCCCGAACGTATCCCCGGCGTGGACTTGGTGGAACGACTGGCTGCCCTGTCGTCGGAGCGTGGTCACCGGCTGTTCTTTCTGGGGGCGATGCCGGGGGTTGCCGACAGGGCGGTTGAGGTATTGCGTGGGCGTTATCCCGGGCTGGCTGTTGCTGGCATCTACAGCGGGTCACCACGTACAGAGGAGGAGACAGCCATTATCGAACGGATATGCGCCACCCGTCCAGACGTTTTGTTCGTCGCCTATGGCGCACCAGCCCAGGATCGCTGGATCGCCCGCCATATAGACCGGCTGGGGGTACCCGTGTGTATCGGTGTGGGCGGTTCGTTTGACTACATCGCTGGTGTACACCCGCGCGCCCCGCACTGGATGCGGCAACTTGGGCTAGAGTGGTTGCATCGACTCATCACCCAGCCCTGGCGCTGGCGCCGGATGCTGGCACTGCCTCGCTTTGCCTGGCAGGTTCTTTGGAGCAGACCTCATGCCTGACGTGATCGCCTCGCGCCGGGATGATGAGCTCTTGGTAGGGCAATTGGCTGCTGGGTTCTGTACGCACCCACAGGCGGCCGCCAATGCCTTAAAAGCCATCGTCGAGGAGGCGCGTTTTCGGGCGGCGGCTGGCGATTTTCGCTCCATCCGCGACCTGGCCGACCGCGCCGATGGTGCTATAGAAGGGGTGAAGGCGGAGATCGGTCTGCCGGACGAGCGAATGGCGTCACTGGCTATGCTTGCTCAACAGGTTTTTGCTGTGTTGGCTATTATGGGCGGCAGCGACGGCCAACGCAACAGCGGCTATTATAAGGCCCCGCTGGCCCACGCCGAGCGCCTGGATGCAATGACTGGCAGCGTGCTCCGCCTGGTGGACTTGGTGAATCTCATTGGTGGCCAGGGGGATCAGGGAATCAGTGATGAATAGCATGATGACTGTTTTGCAGATTTGCCAATTTGCACATTTACTGATTTGCGGATTTGCACGTTTGTCGATTTGCACGTTTGCCGATTTGAAGGGTAGTTATGTCCCATGAGTTAGAGGCAGCGGCTTCGCAGATTGAGACAGGGGAGGTTGGGGCTCAGACCTCTCCTGGACCGAGCATTGCTGGCGCAGCGATCATCATCGCGCTGGGCAACGTTGCCAGCCGGGTGTTGGGCTTGTTCCGCGAAATGGTCATCGCCGACCTGTTCGGCGCTACTGGGCTCGTCTCTGCCTTCGACGTGGCTGCCCGTGTGCCCCGCATGCTGTTCGATCTGCTGATTGACGGACTGGTCAGCAGTGCGCTGGTACCCGTTTTCTCGGAACTGGCGGAACGCGACCGGGACGAGTTGTGGCGCGTCGCCAGCATCATGCTCAGTCTGGCGACGTTGGTGATGAGCGCGGCCGTGCTGCTGTTGGAGCTGTTTGCCCCTCAGGTGGCCTGGCTGATGTCCGGCGGCTTTGAGCCCGAGTTGCTGGAATACACTGCCCGCTTGATGCGTATTATGGCCCCGGCTGTGGTATTTCTCAGCTTGGCGGGTATCACTACCGGTCTCCTTTACGCCCTCAAGCGTTTCACTTTACCCTCTTTCACGGCTGCCGCCTTCAACGCCAGCATAGTGGTTGTGGCACTGGTGTTGACCGGATTGCTCGGCTGGGGGATCGAGAGCCTGGCGTTAGGGCTGCTCATCGGTTCGGCGATGCAGGTTGCCTTGCAGATTCCAGGATTGCGTGATGCGCGTCTGCGCTTCAGCCTGAACTGGCATCATCCTGAATTGCGCCGTATCGCTCGACTGTATGCTCCGGTGGTGCTGGGTTTGGTGGTTAGCCAGGTAGGCATTGTCATTGATCGAAATCTGGCCAGCCGCACCGGCGCACAAAGCATTGCCTGGATGCGCTACGCGACCACGCTGGTTCAATTCCCGCTGGGGTTAGTGTCGGTTGCCGTTGCTATGGCCATTCTGCCCACCCTCAGCCGGCAGGCGTTATCTCTCAAAGCTGTTGGCCTCGATGAGTTTATGACCACGCTGGTCACTGGTCTTAAGATGGTGTTGGTACTCATCCTACCGGCTGTGGTGGGTCTGTTTGTTTTATCTGAGCCGGTTGTGGCGTTGGTCTTCGAGCACGGCGACTTCACCGCGTTTGATACGGAGCAGGCAGCGCGCGCGCTGCGTATCTATCTGTTGGGTACTACCTTCGCTGCGATTGACCTGCCGTTGGTGTACGCCTTTTATGCCCGTAAGGACACCTTGACCCCGGCCCTGGTCGGCGTGTTGGGCGTCGGCCTGTACCTGGTGGCGGCACTGGTCCCGGCTCTGGTTCGCGATTTGCGTATGACTGACCTGGTGCTGGCGAACTCGGTCCAACTGACCGGCCACGCACTGGTGATGTTGTGGCTGATCCATCACCGCGTCGGCTCGTTGCAGGGGCGGAGCCTGGAACGCACCACGCTGAAGGCGCTGGCGGCCTCGCTGGTGATGGGGGGAGCGGTGTACGCCACTGCTCAGTGGCTGGTGACACGCTTTTCGGGCGAGGTGTTGGTCCACGAAGTGATCGTGGTGGGCGGTGCGGCCCTGATAGGGCTGGCAGTCTATGGCGCATTGGTGACACTGTTGCGCATCGAAGAAGGTGGGGTGCTCCTGGCACTGGTTCGGAGGCGATTGGGTGGACAACAGAGATGACTTGAAGGATGATTTTGTAGTTGAAGCCCATCACGAGCTGGAGGAGGTACCACTTTTGTTGCCGGATGCTCGCATATGTGATATACTGAACGCTTGTTTGAACATCTTAGATCATTGACATCTTAGGGTGCTAAGAAACAAATTGGAGGTCTAACAATGGCAAATATCAAAAAGACAAAAGGAGTGATCGGGATCCTGACCGGCGGCGGAGACGTTCCGGGCTTGAATCCGGCCATTCGAGCGGTGACTATTCGAGCACTCAGGGAAGGCTATCAAGTTGTTGGCATTCGTCGTGGCTGGTTGGGGGCCATAAGTATCATACGTGACAAGAATGCTGACAACAATGATAATTTCCGGGTCCTTACTGAAGAGATCGTGAATAAAGCAGGTCGGACGGGCGGTACGTTTATTCACACCTCTCGGACACGCCCCAGTAGCGTCCCCAAAGGGAATGTTCCAGAGCATTTGAGAGAAACGTACGCTGATGATGTGAATGACTTGACCCCAGAGGTGCTGAAGAACCTGGAATTTCTGGGCATCGACTATCTGATCCCCATTGGCGGTGATGATACCCTCAGCTATGGAGTCCGTTTATATCAGGAGGGCGTCAAGGTTGTGGCCATCCCCAAAACGATGGATAACGACGTCCCTGGGACCGATTACTGCATCGGATTTAGTACGTGCGTGAGCCGAACTATCTCGATGACCAATGCTCTACGGACGTCGGCCGGTTCTCACGAGAGATTCCTGGTCTTGGAAGTTTTTGGACGCTATGCCGGTTTTACGGCCATGTTGCCAACTATGGCCGGCGCCGCCAATCGTTGTGTCATCCCTGAGTATAGGTTCGATATCGAACACCTGTCCAGCCTGTTGAGCGACGACCGCCACAAGAACCCCAGCAAGTATTCGGTCGTTCTTGTATCGGAAGGAGCCATGTTCGAAGGCGGTGAGATGATCTTCCAGAATCAAACGACGGACGCTTATGGGCACAAGAAGCTGGGTGGCATTGGCGACCTGGTTTCGGCCGAGTTAAAAAGACTTTCTCCCAAGTTCAACAATGGAAAGACGATCAATGTCATCAATCAGAGATTGGGGTACATGGTACGTTGTGGTGACCCGGATGCCATTGACTCAATAGTGCCTATGGCTTATGGCAATCTAGCCCTGGATTTGATCCTTGGCGGAATTCACGGTCGGCTGGTCGTTCTGAAGAATGGGCGCTATGACAACGTGCCCATTGAGGTGGTCACCAGTTCCAAGAAAGTGGTCAACATCGAGGAACATTACAATATAGAGCGCTTGCGCCCTCGTTTCCGACGTTTCGAGATGAAACCTCTGTTCCTTATGACCAGCGAGGCAGGATAGTTGAGCTTTACGTAAGCAGCCATATATGTCATTTCGAGCGATAGCGAGAAATCCCCCTCAGCGTTGGCCGCGCAATCAACCTTGAGAGGGATTTCTCCCTTTGGTCGAAGTGACACACAGGAAGTTGTTCTTTTATGAACCCTTAGGAAGCGTCCAGAAATAACTTTCTATTTTCGGGCCAAAATTCCGAGTGAAATCTTTCAAAATGCACAAAGTTATTCTTGGACGCGGCCTTAGCGGGACGTTTGCGCAATTTAATTCTTGGAAAAGCCTAAGGGCTGCTGGTCGGGATCGGGTCAGGGCGACCTTCGGCTTCGGCTGTGTCTGACCGGCGTCGCCCATGTCGCCACCACAGCACGCCGCCCACTAGGCTGGTCACGTAGATGACCAATTGCTTGAGTAGCGACACAGTGAAAGCCAGGTTTGCGGGTATGCCCACCAACCCGTAGAAGAAGGGATAGATGGCCTGGGTCACACCCAGTCCCCCGATGGATATCGGGAATGCCAGCACAAAGGCGATGATGGGGTTAAAAATGAAAATGTAAATCAGGGGTATCCCCCCGCCCAGCGCTTGCACGATAAAGTAATCGGTGAAGCTGGTCAACACCATAGTCAGCAACGCAATGCAAAAGGCCAGCGCCAGTGCTTTATAGCTGTGACGGTAGGCGTCCAGCGCATCCGACAGGCGTTGGTAGGTGGGTGCGAAGGGGGCCAGTGGCTTTAAGGTTAGCAGGTGGCCTACCAGCGCTCGCACCCGCCGGCTGAGGATCAACCCGAACGCGGCGGCGATGGCGACCAGACCAAGCAAAGCCGCTATCTCAACACCCTTCAGGTTCTCCTTGTCCAGCAGCAAGACGGCCACCAGAGCCGCTACCACTGCGGAGCTCATAAAGGCCATCAGTCCCACAATGCGGTCCACCACCACGCTCACTGCAGCCTCAGGTGCCTGGTCGGTGTAGCGGGCCAGGCCGTAACCGCGCATTACGTCGCCGCCCACGTTGGCCGGCAGGAAGTTGTTGAAGAAGAAGCCGACGTACATGTAGCCCAGCACCGCCCGGAAGGGAGCCTGAATTCCCTGGGCACGCAACAGGACATACCATTTGATCCCGGCATTTGTCATAGCTGCCAGGAAAAACAAGACAGCGGGCAACAAATACCAATAATTGGCCGATTTTAACGCCTCGCCAACCTTTGCCAGGTCCATACGGATAAAAAGATAAGCAATCAGCCCCAGGCTGACGAGGATTTTAAGCAGGGTAGAAAGCCGGTCTTTCAATGTTTCGTTCCCTTATTGCCTTTACTATTTAGTCTTTTCGAGCAGGGGAATGGGGGGAAGTGATGTTTATACCACGTGCGTCAATCGGACGCTTTACTTCTTTGGTTGTCCAGGCGATGTCCCATATCACGTGCTTTTGCTTGCGGACTCGATAGTCCCACCAGCCTAAGGCCCGCGAAATGGCTTCGATGGTGCCCAGGGCAAACAAGATCCAGATCAAGCGTAGCGCCCCCCAGATTTCGCCCAGTGCCAAACGGAGCACGCGCCCGCTTTCCAGGCTTGAGACCCGGTAGCCGTATTTCTCTTTCAGGTACAGATGGCCGGCGTAGTTTCGCCGGCGTTGCTTGATGAAATCTCCCAGCGTCTCCGGGCCCATATTAAAGACGACGGCGTCCGGTGCATAGCGCACCTGCAAGCCTCGACGGACGACCAGCGCCTCGACAAAGGCCTCGTCCATAGCCACGTCGGGCGGAATATGGTCGAAGACTTTGCGAAAGGCAATGAGCTCCCCCAGGCGAGGAATTTCCAGGCAGAGTTGGTGCTCCATCTTCAGGCGTAAATGACTCAAATAACCGGTGATTTGTTCTGGAGTGTTGACCGGGACCTTATGGGCGCCGGTCATACCCACCGCTGGGTCCTCGAACATGCGCACCATATTTTCGATGGCATCTTCGTGAGGTAGCGTATCGCCGCTTTCCAATACGCATATCTTCTCTTTGGCATTGGCCAGGAAGACATTGATGGCCGAGGTCTTGCCCTCTCGTTTTTCCTGCACAAAGAGGCGGATGCGCTGGTCTTGAGCTGCGTGTTCGCGGACGATGTCTTCCGTCCGGTCCGTGCAGCCCGACGCGACCACGATGATTTCGCTGATCTCTATCTGGTATAGACGTTGGTTGCGGATGGTCTCAAGCAAATGACCGATGTTGGCTTCTTCATTGTGAGCCGTGATCCCGACACTGCAACGAATAGAGAACTCAGTCGTTTCCACAGAAGCTCCAATATATCCTGGGATGGTTCAGAAATAGGGTAACACTTTCTCAGTCGGACGAATGACGAACGACGAAGAGATCTGGACCAATAATTGGTCCTTCGTCTTTCGTCCTTCGTCTGCAATTGTTAACCTAATTTCAGGGACATCTGAATCATGCCTATATCCTCAATGGATTTGTTTATCAGAAGATGAAGTACTCACGTTGGCATCCGTTCAATTCGTCGGTCGATCATCTTTTGAGCTAAAACGACCGGCGAGTCGTACAAAGACAAAACCTAGAAAGCTGCCGGCTGCCATACCCAGGGCGATGAGAAAGTACTGGGGCCAAAAGTAGCTCCACTGGCCCAGGCTCATCAAAACAGCAGGTATGATGGTCAACACACCCACCGTAAAGGCTAAAAGCACGCCCTGTTCGGCCGTAAGATTTGGCATACGCCAGCCGATGAGTGCAAAGATAGCCACGCCAAGGCTCATCAGGCCTATTTGTACGGCCCAATATCGCCACGTCAGGATCCCATTAGCCCAGTCTAAACCGGTGATGATGATGAACATTGCGGCGTAAAACATGATGAACGCGTTCCACGACGCTGACGGTTTGCGCAGTGCCACTACCCACTCCTTTCTCTGCCGGCGATTGACGAGTCTCGTTAGATCCGGGTTTGAGGAGCCAGCACCCCCAGGTGCGGCTCCGTTTGACACGTGGGCACACCTGCCCGTGCCTACCGGCATGCTAGGTATGCTGCACCATACAGGTGTGGTATGCCTCACTCCTCGAAAATCGGATCTACTGAGTCTTCATAGAGCCTGATGGAGCGAATCCGTGTCACAATAGTGGAGTACGAGCAAACGCGTCGCCAGTATACCACATTCGAGGGTGCTTGTCACATTCTTGGCGGATAGCGAGTTTGCCACGATTCGTCACGTTCATCGTGCAATTCATGGCAGGTTGTGACGCAGGATGAGGTTCTGGAGGGAGCCGGGCCGGTATCAACGCGGACCGATATGGGGAGGCTTGCTTGTTTCTCGATCAGTATGTGGTGTAGTCGTTGGGCGATGATCATTGCTGCTTCAGGGCGAGCCAGGGCAGCGGCATTCGCGGCCATCTGACTCAGCGTGTCGTCGCCGGGTTGGAGCCATTCCTGGATGAGAGAGACAATCTTAGCTGGCTCTGGAGCGTAGGCCCCTGCCTGGTGTTCAAGTACATAGTGAACGTTGCCCTCTTCTTGGCCGGGAATGAAGCCAGATATGATGACCGGCAGGCCCGCGATGAATGCCTCGCTGAGCGTGCCAGGCCCGGCTTTGGTGACCAGCACATCACTGGTGCCCATCAGCTCTGGCATGTTGGTGGCGAATCCATAGACCCGGGTCGGAATCTCCCAGGCGGTTGCGTTAAGTTGTTGCTCTAGAGCTGCATTGCGCCCGGCGACGATGATCAACTGGGCACTCGGCACGTTAGAGGCAACGGCTCGGGCCGTCTCATACACCGGCCCCATCCCTTCCCCGCCGCCGACGATCAGTACCGCAGGTCGCTCGCGGTCAATGCCTAATTTGTCCCGCAACTGACATTTTTTCCCCACGCCTGCTGCGAATCTTAGCCCCACAGGCTGCCCCACTACTTCCACGCGGTCAGGCGGCATCCCGTAGCACAAAGCGCGTTGCCGAGTGGCCTCGGTCGGCACCATGCAATAATCTGCCTGGGGATTGAACCAGCAGGGGTGGGCTGTTACCATATCTGTGACTACGGTCACAAAAGGGGTGTCGCTTTTTAGCGCGTTACGTAATACGCGCAAGGGGATGTGGTTGATGATAGGATGGACCGTGACGACCAGCTCGGGTTCTTCGGCGCGGAACAATTCGATGGCTGAACGGCGTACGAGGGGTGTAAATACCTGCTGTACAACCTGGGGCGACCACGCTTTGTCGCCGGTGCGCCACAGGGCGTTCCAGAACCAGAGGCCATCGCTCACCATCCAGGGGTAGGCGCCGGGTATTTGATTAAGTGGCCAGGGCACATAATTTCGCCAGGCGTCAACGATACGTACTCTGATCTCGTCCCCGTACAGGTGCGCTGTCGCCTCGGCAATCGCGTCGGCCGAGGCACGATGCCCCCCGCCGGTATCCGACATCAGAATCAGGATTTTCTTTGGCATGCATGCCCGCTGCGTCGTCTGTTTGATGAATGGCAGATGATAAAAGAGGCATGGTTCAGAAGTCCCTGAAATTGGGTAACAATTGCAGACGAAGGACGAAAGGCGAAGGACCAATTACTGGCTCAGGTCTCTTCGTCATTCGTCCAGTTGAGAAAGTGTTACCCTATTTCTGAACCATCCTATAAAAGACGGGTGTTTTGGTCATCCGTCATCCGTCGTCGCTCGTTGAACTATCCTCTTGACGCGCTTGGCAAACTGGCTTCGTGGCATCAGAATCTTGCGATCACAGGTGAGACAACGTGCCCCAATGTCGGTGCCCAATCGGACCACGCGCCACTCGTAGCCGCCGCACGGGTGCGGTTTACGCATTCGAACCACATCGTCAAGACGGATATCAGTGGGGTCAATCACTACAACTTCTGCTCCTGTTTCCCCGAGGGGTGAACAGATAGAGGAGGCTGCCGGATTATAGCATAAACGGCAGCTTGTAGCTACTTGTTGAGACCTCAACTTGTTGAGACCTCGTCGAGAACGTCGCCCGAACGAGTTCGGCACTCCTTCCAATCAGTCACGACAACAGATTCGCCAGTTTTCCGGCGTTGCACCAATCTCGGCCCGTGCGTCAAAATAGGCCTCAAGATTCTCCAGTGGCATATTCCTCGCCAATGGGCCGCAGCAGCGGATGCCAAAACCAGGGCAGTGTCCAGCGCGCTTATATAAATCCAGAACCATGTGGCGTATCTCTTCAGGTGCCCCGAAGGTCAGTGTGGCTGACCCGATGCCCCCAACGAAGAAGCGCCCCAGTTCTCCAAAATGCTCGATCTGGGCCTCAATCGGCGTAGCCGGGCTTTCCAGAAATACGCCATCGACGCCTGCCTCTATTAGTTTCGGCAAGAACGCAGTCATATCGCCATCGGCGGCGAAGATGATCTTTTTACCCAGTCGTTTAGTCTCACCCCATATCTCTGGATAATGCGGGAAAATATAATCGTCATACCAACTGGGTCGGAAGACCGGCCCGGTAGCAGAGGCCAGATCATCGTGAACGAAGATCAGGGGCGTGCTTGATGCGTGAGCCATTTCAGTGACTATGGCCTTAGACTTGGCCGCACACGGAACGATGAAGTGATCGTGAAAATGATCTGGTTCGAGACTGGCCGCCAACATGAAGATCTCCCATCCCAGGACCTCGACACCCCACATAAACAACGTTGTATACAGCATTGGATAATACAGCCCCACATCACCAATGGCTTCCTCTCGGGCTTTGATGTCGTCAGCCTGGGGAGGGTGGGGGATAGGCGTTATCAGGTCTTCGTAGCTTAAAGCTTCCACATCCAGTTCCCAGACAGCCTCTGGTGTGGTACAAGGGTATGTGTGCCGCATCACTGAGTCGTACACTCCCAGAGCCGCGTAATTGTATGGTTTTGTCGGATGCGGGCGAGTTTCTCCCACTGGGGTTGGTTCTGGCGCGTTTTCTAGGGGAACGCGGTTGATAAGATCGATACCCAGCGCCTGGTAGGCGCGTCTGTATGATTCGGACGTATGTTGGTACACATCCAGGCCGCTGACCATCTCGATAAGACTACGATGGTTGGGATATTCCTTTGACACGATTTTGCTGGTGGGTGTGCCCTCAGCCCACTTGATGACATCTTGGCGCATAGTTTTTCCCTGATTAGCCTTCACGCCAGTATTGTTTTGTGGCGTCAAAGAGGGGTTGGTAGTCCCATTTGGGCAGACCGGTCTTTTTCATCGCTTCTCGGATCACCGTCCGTCGGGCCAGGCTGTCCTGAACGCGTGCCTCGATATCTTCGGGGTCGAACTTGGCCGTAATCAACCCGTGGAGTCTCGCTTCGATCTCCGCGTATTCCGGCTTGCCGGCCAGATTGTTCCATTCCTTGGGGTCTTCGGCCAAGTTGTAAAGTTGGGGACCGTAGCCGGTGACGTGGATATATTTGAAATCACCCTGACGCACCATAAAACACGTGGTGTTCACGCCCTCGGCGTGGAGTTCGGAGAAAACGGCGCGTTCCGGGTCTCGTCCACCTTTAACCAGTGGGAGTACAGTCTTGCCGTCAATGGGAAGTAATTTCTCGTCACCAGTGCCGACAAAATCTAGAATCGTCGGCATGACGTCGACGATGGAAACCGGTTCTACCACGGTGACGCCACTGGCCTCCAATTGGGGGTGGGCCATGATCCACGGTATCTGGGACGAATACTCGTAGAAGGTCCGTTTCTGGACCATTCGGCGTTCGCCCAGCATGTCGCCGTGATCGCTGAGGAAGATAACCAGCGTGTTTTCCCTGAGACCATAGTCGTCCAGGGCCTGGAGTAACTCGCCCACTTTGCGGTCCACGTAGGTCACCAGCCCGTAATAGGCACGATGCATGTTATAGAGAGCCTCTTTGTCGTCCAGATCGACGCGATGGGTACCGTGGAAGGTGTTGAGCATCTGGTCCATCGCATGCTCGCGCTCGGCCAGGTCTGGAGGGACTTCGGGCAATGGGATGTCCTGCCCCTCATACAGGTCCCACAATTCCTGGGTGGCGTGGAATGGCTCGTGGGGATGGCAATAGGAAACGCACAGGAAGAAGGGCCGCTCATCCCGCGGCGGCAGCTCTTTCTGCAATGTGCCCGTGTACTGGCTGCGTTTCGAGCGCAGGTACTCCAGGGCCCGGAAGTGGGTCTCCTCGTCGTAGTCGAACTGCATACTCCACTGGCGGATGCCGGCCGTTACGTAATCGACGGCAATCGGCTGGGCGTGGAAATCTGCGTAATCCTCGATCATGCTCTCCTGGGGCCGCCGCGGAAGCCAGGTGAAATCGGAGGGAAAGACGTCCGTGGTGAGACGTTTCTCGAAGCCGTGGGTTTGATCGGGACCGATGAAGTGCATCTTCCCGGTCAGCGCCGTGTCATATCCGGCAATGGACAAATAGTGACACAAGGTGGGTTGATCAGAGCTCAAGACGCTGGTGTTGTCGTAACAATTGATGTTAGACGCGTATTTGCCCGTGAAGAGGGACTGGCGGGTCGGCGAGCAGATGGGACAAGTGGAATAGGCGTTGTCGAAGCGCACGCCCTCCTGGATGAGACGATTCAGGTTGGGGGTTTGAACAACGGGATGCCCGTATGCGCCGGTAAGTTGTGCCACCATCTGGTCGCATATGATCATTAAGACGTTGGTCTTATCCATCGATTCGCTCCTCGCGTGGGTGTAATTTCGTTAATAGAGGGGAAGAAAATGAGCAAGTCAGCCGAGTGTTGACTTGTGTCACGCTAGGCCAAGATCTCGCTCGGGGAGACGACCCGGCCTTCTTCGGCAGAAAGGTAACACGCGTAGACCAATGCCATCGTCTTGAGCGTCTCCGGGCCATCTGTTTCGAACTCATCCCCGCTCTCCAGGCAATCGATGAAGTGCTGCTGGGCAGCCGCACGACTTTGGGCAAGGGTGTTCTCGGGGAAACTCCATTCACGGTGATCAGTGTCCGTGAACAGATGCAGAGTGCGGTCCGGTTTCAGAACCAGGGTCCCTTTCGTCCCATCGATTTGCAGCCCGTGTGCTATGCTGAATGGAGCTGAGGGTTCGTCGGGCCGGTCTATGCCGGGTAAGGGCACCGAGGCGAAGCTTTGGTTGACCAGGCAAGTCAGGCCCTGGTAACCAACGGTAATGAGTTGCACATCTTCACCCTTAACGTGAGGGCTCACGTGGTGTAGTCGGCAATAAATGACATCTGGATTGCCAAAAAAGAACCGAAAGACATCCAGATAATGGACGCCCACTTCGTAGACAGCCCAGCGAGGCATTTCTTGCATATAAGCCTGGCGATGGTAGAACTCGGGTAGAGAGACTCTTAGTCGCCGGTAAATCTTGGCGAAAAATGGCTTCCCCAGCTCGTCGCCGTCCAGCAGTTCCTTGACTTTTCGATACCAAACCTGCCAGCGAAAATTCTCATTGATCATCAGCCGGACGCCCGCCCGGTTGCAGAACTTTATCACCTCCTGCGCCTCCTCCAGGCTTTCGCAAAAAGGCTTCTGGCACAGGACACGAAAACCTCGCCCGGCAGCCAGTTTGGTTAAGGACGCATGGGAGTAGGGGCGGGTGCAAATGTCAACAAAATCCAGGTCGGCGTCATCCAGCATCGTCTCAAAGTCATCAAAGGCCTGGGGTATGCCGAATCGCTCCACGATCGGATCGCGTCTTTCGGGGTGCCGATCGCATAAAGCAACGATTTCCGCATTTTTCACGCCGGCCCAGGCGTTGAGTTGTATCTCACTCCAGGCCCCGGCACCAATCATACCACCGCGCCAGATTTTTCTCGTCACCAGTAATTTCCTTTCAAACACTTAGGAAGCGTCCAAGAATAACTTCCTGTTTTCAGGCCAAACTTCCGGGTGAAACCCTTCAAAATGCGCAAAGTTATTTTTGGACGCGGCCTTATGGGGTTGGTAATGATCACCCTTTTACCGCCCCGACCGTCATACCCTGGATGAACCATTCCGAGATGAAAATGTAAACCAGGATCACCGGCAGGGTGCTGACGACCATAGCGGCCGCCAACATGCCCACGTCCAAATAGGCTTCTCCCACGAAGAACATGACCGCCAGGGGCAGGGTTCGCAATTTTGGGTTGTTGATATAGGTCACCGCGTACAAGAATTCATTCCAGAAGTTGACGAAGTTGAGCATCACGGTTGTAAATATAGCCGGGCGGGCTATGGGAAACATCACCCGCCAGAAAAGTTGGTGATCTGAAGCCCCGTCTATCAGCGCCGCATCCTCCAGATCTCTGGGAATCTGCATAAAGAAAGTGCGCAGAATGAAGATATTCATAGGCATAGACATGACAGCGTAAACCAAGATCAAGCTCCATAGAGTGTTATACAGTTTGTATCGCACCAAGAGTTGGAACAACGCCAGCAAAGTAATCTGAGGCGGGAACATGATTGAGAGAAAGATAAGTGAGTACAGGATCTCACGTCCAGGGAACTTGTGACGCAGCCGGGCGAAGCCATAGGCAGCCATCGAGTTGACCAACATAGCCACCACAATCGCGGCTGCGGTGACAATGATGCTGTTGCGGAAGTAAAGGGGGAAGCTCAGAGTGGGGTTGGTGAAAACGTTGATGTAGTTTTGAAGCGTTCCCGGTATTGGTATCTTATATGGTTGAATCAAGATCTCAGGCCCGGGACGAAATGAGTTGGCCACCGTCCAAAAGAATGGGAAGCTGATCACCGCGGTGTAAATCAGCAGGATGAAGGTGATCGTGTAGCGGCCAAGATGCCTGGGATTGATGAACAGAAATTGGTTTCTTTGTTCTTGTACGCTCATAGCCTAAAACTCCAATGCTTCGCTGCGCAGGAAGATCCGGGACAGCAAGAACCAGCTTGTGAAAACCACGATGAACCATACGACGGCAATGGCGGATGGATACCCCAGGTCGAACGTCATCCATTCGAAGGCCCGTTTTTGGATATACGTGGCCACTGTCTCGGTATGTCCCGAGGGGGCGCCGCGCGTCATAACCCACACCAGTTCGAAGACTCGCATCTTGCCCACAAAGCACAGCAACATCAGACTGATCCATGTGCGCTTCAGCATAGGCAAGATGACATTTATGATCTTCTGGATATGGTTGGCACCATCAACGATCGCTGCGTCCAGAGTCTCTTCGGGTATGGATGCCAGCCCTGCCAGCAGAATGACGAAGTTAAAACCGATGAATCTCCAGGTGGTGACTGCGATAAGAGAAGGCAATGCGGTGTTCGGATCTCCAAGCCACCTATGATCCAGCCCGATGGGGCGCAGAACCACGTTTACAATCCCCCACTCAGCGTTGAATATCCATCGGAAGAGGGCTCCAATCACCACCCAGGAGATCAGCATCGGAAGAAACCAGGCTACCCGATAGAAACGCCGGAATGGGAGATTCTGGTGTACCAAATAGGCCAACACGAATGCGATTGGAATCTCTAGGAAGGGTGACGTAACTGCCCATATGACACTGTTGCGGATGGCTAGACCAAAGAACAGGTCCTTGGTAAACAGCTCGCGGTAGTGCTGGAGACCGACGAATTCGTAGCTTGCCGCGCCGCCGCGTATCTGGAGAACATGGACGCTGTTGAAGAAGGTCATGAAGAGTGGGATGACTACAAACAACAGATATAGAAGCGCGGCTGGTCCGACAAATTCGATAACGGCCCACCACGAGCTTTGTCCAAACCCTCGCTTGAGCGAGATTCGCCGCTGGATGCCGTGTTTAAGCTCACCGGCCACAGATATATCCATATTTCTTACCTCAACCTCACCACAAGTCTATCAGAATTTCTGGGAGAAGCTGGGGGGAACCCAGCTTCTCCCCAGAGCGATCACGGACCAAACTGTGCTCTATTGGGGACGAGCGGCCTCCAGTTTCTCCAGCGCCTCGTCCACATCCATCAACCCCAGAGGCAGGCTCTCGTTGAAGACCTGGATCCAGGTCTGTCTGAACTCGGGCGGTTGACTGAAGACGTTGATGGGCACGCCGTTGATCCCTGGTTTACAGCTTTCAAATTCTTCGAAGTACCAGTCGAAGTCGGTGGGCGGCATAGTCTCAAGATTGGTCTTGATGCCGGTTTGGACGCCGGTCTTCGCGTACCACAGGTTGCCGTACTTCTCCTGGGCGATGTAGTTGATGAGGTCAATAGCCACTTCCTTGTTGGGGCTCATCTCGTGCGCCGCCAGGCTGCCGCCCACGTACCATAGGTGTTGGTCGTTGGCCGCGCCATCGGGCATTGCTGGATACTTGATGCAGCTCAGCTTGAAGTCCGGCGGCTGTCCACCCTCCTCGGGCGGCACGAAGGCCCGCCCGGTGTACCACGATCCCACCGTGAACATGCAGGCATTCTGCTTGGTGTGGAAGTCCTGGTGCGCTTCGGCGATGGTGTTGGTGGCGTAGCTATCGCCGTAAGCGGGCAGCGAGACTAACTCATATGCCCACTCGATGGCGGCTCGGGCCTCGGGGGTGTCGATTGGTAGTTCGCCATTGAAGTATTGAGTGAATTGATCGATTCCCATGGTATGCAACAGGGCGTACCAGAAAGGCAAAGCCCCACTGCCCCACCACTGCATACCGCCGGCGAAGACGTCGTAGCCGCCTTCTTTGCACTTCTTGGCGACTTCCATGAACTCGTCGGCGCTGAACTGGCGGTCCTCGGGGATTTCGATGCCCAATTCTTCGAAGGCGGCTGCGTTGATGTACAGCTCCATAGTGGCCGCCTCAAGCGGTACGGCGTAGATAGCACCGTCTGACCAGGTCCAAGACACCCTGGACCAATCTTCGATGTTATCCCAGTTGACGCCCTTGCTCAAATCGGCGGTCCAGCCGGCCTCCACCATCTGGGGAGCGGTGCGGTCGATATAGAAGATGTCCGGGAAGCCCTCGCCGGCGATTGAGGTATTCTGGATGGCGTTGAACATCTCTTCCTTCTGCCACCAGACAGTTTCAACCTCGACGTTGGGATGCTCGGCGGTGTAGTCCGTGATCACCTGCTCGATGAAGTCGCGCTTGTTGGTTTCCTCCGCCCAGTGACTCCACCATACAAGCTTGATCTTCTCTTCCTCAGCCACAGGCTCCTCAGCCGCAGCTTCCTCCTCAGCGGGTTCTTCGGCGGCCGGCTCAGAGGCGGGGGTTACTGGCACACAGGCTCCCAGTACCATCCCCAGCAGCAACAGCAACACTACAACAGCGTAGGTCTTTTTCATCACTCTCTCCTTTTTTGATTAGCTAATGGGTTGCCAGTTGAGACTTGCCTTAGGGCCACTTGTTGGGCGGCGATTCCCAAAGCACCGATCCTTTTCCCTCCTTGGGCACCTCCTTTCTGTGTCGAGATCTCTCGGAAAGTCTGTCAAATAGGGCCGACGCTTCGGCACCTGGGGGGCTCGCCCTCATTATGTAGAGCGGAGTGAGCACGCCTTCGTGCGAACGGCATTTTCCGAGAGAGCTCCGTCTTGACTTGCTCGGTTCTTGATGATCAAGACCCATTTGGCTCTCGCCAGCGGGCCAGGACAGGCCAAAAACCTTTGGCCCAACCTTTGGGCCTTATCCCTAAACTATCGTGTCGTTCTCCTCCAAGGCATCCAGGATTACCGATCCTTCGGTCTGGGCCGCGTACGGCGCACCGATGAGGTACGAGATGGTGGGCGCGACGTCGATCAGACGGATCGGCGTCCGGCGTGTTACGTTCTTGCGCACCCCTGGCCCACTAAAGACCGTCAAGGTGCGATTGCGTTGCGAGAAGGGGGGATATGCCGAATGATCGCCCGTATACTCAACCCACTGCTTGGTGGCCTGGAACACTTCCCGGTTCTCAGTCACCCCGGCCCGATACTTGCTCTTGCCCATGCGCACCGGCGCACCGCTGTCGAAGCCGGGGTCCATAATATACACGATGTCGCCTGGCTGATCGCCATACAGACCGAAGAAGTCGGCTTCTTCACGTCTCATAGCCATGGTGACCGGGTAGGTTCCCGTCTGTTCGCACTTAGCCGTATTCAAGAGCTTGATTATCTGATCGCGGATCTTTTCATACTCCTCGCCCGGTTTGACGATGCCGTGCGGCTCCCGGCCCTCTAGATTGACGAACACATAACTGGGGCCAAAGGCGTAGGACTTGGTCTCGGACCAGATTGGCTCATACTCGCCGTTTTCGTTCAGTTTGACCTTGAGCAGGCCCGCTTTCTCAAGCAGGTTGTTGGGGTAAAAGACGTGGGTCAGGACTTCAGCGCCGTGATCTCCGGTCATGACCACCAGCGCCTCTTCGCCAACGGCGCGCATGATGCCGCCCAGATACTTATCCGCGATTTGGTAGGTACGCCGCAGACCGTACCATCCCAGTTCGACGTCATTTTCATTGTAGTCCGGGTGGCTCGGGGTGACCGCGCCCATATAAATGTGCTGCGTGTAGTCGATGGGGTGATGCTGGGTGACGAAGATATCCCACTCGTATTTGTTCATCACGTAATCGGCCACCTTGATCAACCAGTCCGTGTGATAATCATAAATTTCCATCTGGGTCTCGCGATCGACCCATCCATACAACTCGGTGTGTAGACTCTCGTATTCCGGGAATGGGCCGGCCACCTCAAGGATCTCACCGGCGATGTGCTCCGGGAAGGTGTATCCGGCCACGGGGTGATTGGCGCTCATGTAAAGCTTGAACTGGCTGCCATCGGGCGCCAGCTCGATCAGCTTAAAGCGGAATCCACCTTTTTCTGTTTTCCCCTTGTCGTCGAAGACGCCAATGACCCAGTCGCTCCACTGGCCCTTCTGGATCGTGACCAGCGCCTGGCCCGCGTCTTTCGAGCGGCATATCATCAAGCGGTCATAGCCCTCCCCCGAAATGGAGCGGTAAATCAGTCCGTATAAAGTAAGTGTGCCTCGATGATGATTGAGCTCGATGTTTAGTTCACACTCAAGCGCTTCTGTTTCCGGCACCGGGATATCGCCCCATCCCTGGGCCGGCCTGGAGGTGCTCAGGGTAGCGCCTTTTTTGCCGACCGGGTCGTCGGTAAAACAGTGGGCGTGCCACACGTCCAGGTAAGATCGGAGCCCGCCGAAGCCGGCCGCTCCACCGATTTGAACCCCCTCACTTTCCTTGAGACGGATCGGCCATGTGTTGGGATATTTCAAGAGAAAAACTTTTCTTCTCTGCTTGGCGGCTGCCTCCCAGATCGTCTCCGCTTTCATCAGTCTACTATCAAAACCACGGTGAAAATCGGTGAGCTTGAACGGAAGCGGCTCGCCGGGATAATGGATCTCAAAGCCGTCCATCGCATGGGTGCTGGTCTGGGCGCCGGTCACCACCGTGGCCCAATTGGATGGCGTCCAGGCCGGCATCGAGGGGATGGCGTCCGTCCAGAATCCCTGCTCCCGTAGCCTCTTGAGGTTGGGCATTGCCCCTTCGGCGATAAACTTCTCTGCGAACTCGGGGATAATTCCATCTAGCCCGACCAGTGCCACTTTCTTGGCTTTCATCAATTTCTGACCTCCCATTCAATCTATTGTGTCGTTTTCCTCCAGGGCGTCCAAAATCACCGATCCCTCGGTTTGAGCCGCATAGGACGTTCCAATCAGATAAGAGATGGTGGGCGCCACGTCGATGAGGCGAATCGGTGTGCGGCGTATCACGCTCTTGCGTACCCCCGGCCCACTGAGAACCGTCAACGTCCGGTTGCGCTGGGAGAAAGGGGGCATCGGGGAGTGGTCCCCCGTCAAATCGTGCCACTGTTTGGTTACACTAAACAGTTCCCGGCTCTCCGTCACCCCGGCTCGATATTTGGCTTTTCCCATTCGTTCAGCCGTGCCGTTGTCGAAGCCGGGTGCCAGCATATAGATGACATCGCCCACCCCATCGCCGTAAAGACCGAAGTAATCGGCCTCTTCGCGCCTCATAGCACCGCAAACCGGGAAGATCCCCATTTGCTCGCACTTGGCTGACCTCAGAAGCTTGATGATTTCTTCGCGGAGTGCTTCGTACTCTTCGCCCGGCTCGACGATCCCCTCTGGGTCTCGACCCTTTAAATTGACATAAACATAATTCGGTCCGTGGGCGTAGGCTTTGGTTTCGGACCAGATCGGTTCGTGTTGCCCATTCTCATTCAGCCTGACCTTGAGCAGTCCAGCTTGTTCAAGCATGTTGTTGGGCCAGAACAGGTAGCTGAGTACCTCGGTGCCGTGATCGCCCGTCATCACCACCAAAACATCCTCGCCCACAGCGTCTATGATCGCTCCCAGGTATTGGTCGGCACATTGGTAGGGGATGCGGATGCCCTCCCATCCCAGTTCGATGTCCGACTCGTTGTAGTCTGGGTGACTGGGTGTGACCGCCCCGGTGTAAACGTGCTGCGTGTAGTCGATGGGGTGGTGCTGGGTGACGAAGATGTCCCACTCGTACCTGTCCAGGGCGTACTCGGCTACCTTGATTAGCCAGTCGGTGTGATCCCGGATGAGTTCCATCCACGTCTCGTGGTCGATCCATCCCAGGTGCGAGGGCCATAGGCTGGTATGTTCGGGGAATGGGCCGGCATAATCCGAGATCTCCTGAGCGATGTGGTCCGGGAAAGTGAACCCCGTCAGAGGGTGGTTCTGAGTCATAAACAGCTTGATCCGGCTGGCATCGGGCGCCAGTTCGATCAGTTTAAAGCGGAATCCCCCTTCTTCTAGCTCGCGCTTTTCGTCAAAGACGCCGACGATCCAATCGCTCCATTGTCCCTTCTGTAGTGTGGCCAGCGCCTCGTGCCCGTCCTTTGATCGGGATACCAACATTCGATCGTACTCATCGCCCGTGCCTGAGCGATAAATGAGTCCATAGAAGGTTAGAAAACCTCGATGGCGGTTGATCTCGATGTTTAGCTTGCACTCCAATGCTTCTCCCTCAGGTACGGGCATATTGTGCCATCCCTGGGCTGGCTGCGGGTCGACAGTGCTAGCGCGCTTAACGGTCGAATCGTTGGTGAAACAGTGTCCGTGCCACACGTCCAGGTAGCTGCGCAGACCGGCAAAGCCGGCCGCCCCGCCTATTTGAGTCCCCTCACCCTCCTTGAGGCGAATCGGCCAGGTGCCAGGGAACTTAAGGAGTAATGTCTTGCGTCCCTGCTTTGCGGCTGCCTCCCAGAAGGTTTCCGCTTTGCGCAAGTCGCTGTCAAATCCGCGATGATATACTTCAAAAGGCAAAGGCTCGCCCGGCAAATGGATCTCAAAACCGTCGATGCCGTGAGTGCTGGTTTGGGCGCCGGTTACCACCGTGGCCCAGTTACCCGGAGTCCAGGCTGGCAAAGAAGGAATCGACTCCGTGTAAAACCCACGCTCTTTCAACCTTTTCAAATTTGGCATAACACCTTCGGCCATGAACTTTTCGGCGAACTCGGGAACGATTCCGTCCAGGCCTACCAGCGCCACTTTTTTGGGCTTTTCCACACGTAACCTCCAGTGAGTTTTTTAATCTTAGCTCATGTTCAGAACTAGTGATTGCTCTCGCTGGATTGGCAAATCTAGCGGCTCCAGACGGCGGATAGTCATATCCGCCGCGAGCGTCAAAGACACCTTTGCACTTGTTCTGAACATGAGCCTTAATCTTTGACTGCCCCCATGGTAATGCCGCGCACGAAGTGGTTGCGCACTAGCAGGCCCAAAATGACGGCCCTACTCCCCACTCCACTGTTTCCACGCCGAAAAAACGCGACACCAGCACTGGCAGAGTCAAGATACGATTTGCGAGTAAGTACTAACGAAGCTTTGCCTCAAACCGCCCAGTCTACTCAGCCTGATGGCATAATCAGCGGATGTATATCCGCAAATACTCGTTACGGTTGAATAACCGTAACGATCAGCGACTGGTCTGAGTAGCAACAAACTGTTGTGGCGCTCAAACCGCCAGCGACCAACGACAGCGTGATATGACAACGTACTATGGGTATACCTGGTTTGGTATTACGACACGCTGGTTTCGACATCGAGTCTGGAAAGCGCTGCCTCGAACTTTTGTCTTATCTCTTGTAGATGCTGCCCTATGCCTTGCGCCGCGCCGTCAGGATTTCGGGCCCGGACGTGCTCCAAAATCTGTCGAAAAGACCTTAACGCCGCTTGAGGGGCGACGGGTTCTGGAACCAGTGTCTGCCGCATGCCGAGCACCAGCTCCTGGATGGCATCGAATATAATCACCAGCAAGAGGTTGTGGGTTGCAAGAGCTAGCGATCTGTGAAAATCTACTGCCCTTTCATAAAACCTGGCGGGTAGGTTGACAAGCGTTTCCAGATCATCAACGATTTTTTGGATCTCTTCGATGTCTTCGGGGGTGGCACGCTCGGCCGCCATCTTGCTGATTTCCACCTCCAGGAGCGAGCGAACCTCGCACAGGGCTACAAGAGAAATCTCTGCCCCATTGGCTTTGGCCTGGATCAACAGACTGAGTCCCTCGATGACTTGATTTGAGCTGGGACTCCTCACGATCGAGCCAATTCCTGGTCTTACCTCCACTAACCCTTTTGTCTGTAGGATGCGGATTGCTTCTCTGACGACGGTTCGACTGACGCTAAATAACTCACACAGTTCTCGCTCAGAGGGTAGCTTTTCGCCTTCCTTTAGCTTGCCGGTTAGCATCAGCCTCTGGATTTCGTCGGTTACTTGTTGGGCCAGAGTTTTTTGCGATCCGACTGGCTGATAGATGTTCAAATCATTCAAGGCTTACCTCCAAAAACCAACTAACATTATCCGAGATGTCATACCGGTAAGATGTCATACCAGTATGACCGCTACATTGTACCATATCTAAAGCCCGTTGTCAATGGTAATGCGTCGGTGATTACCCAATTCTTTACGCAAAGACGCAAAGGCGCAAAGAAACCAATAGAAAACTTAGCGTCTTTGCGCCTTTGCGTCTTTGCGTTAGGAATAAGTGCCTCTTAACAAAGATATGTGGACAATAACTCCAGGAGGTGAATCAATGGAACGGCTGTTATATCGGGGAATTGTGAGCCAGGGTCAGATACGCCTGCTGGAACCGGAGTTTGTTACCCCCACATCTGACACCCCTGATTGCCCAACTGAAGAACTGAATCGGGATTCTCACGGCGTAGTCGTCACAAAGGGCCGCCCGTCTTCGTGGCACATCACCTGGATTGCGTTGCGGCCTGACATGGCCACCACCGGCACGCTGCCCCCCGGCTCGACCCATTGGCCGGCTATGTACAAGTTGCGCAGTCCGGGAAGGGTCTTGCGCATGCCTCGGAGCATCATAGGCATGGTCTCCTTGGTGAGCAGCCAGCCACAACTGGAGCCTAACCAGTTGCCCGTGTAGCGCTCATAGCTGAGCGGGGTGGCCTCGTCCACGACCTTGATGTCGGACCGCAGGCCGGGGTAAAGCTTCTCCAGGTAGTCGATGATGATGTCCGATACCTGCGTCTGCTCGGTGTCGTACAGTTTGCGGCCGTAAATGCGCTGCCAATAGCCGTAGTGGGTGGTCAGCATGGCGATGAGGGCCGAGTGGCCGGGTGGGGCCAGGCTGGGATCGAAGCAGTAGTGCTTGACGTTGACTTCGTAGCGGTCGTCGCCGGCGATGGTGATCGGCTCGTCCAGCAAATACGTGGTCCAATGCGGCTCAGCGGACAGATCGCGGTTGACACCTAGCGAGACCTGTACCTGGGAGTGGATGGGCAGGTGGCCGTCGTACAGGTCCTTGATGTGTCCGTTCACGAACTCGCCGCGCAGCAGGTCGAAGATGGTGCCACGCCCATCGGCAGCCGAGATGACGTAGTCGGCGTGGTGGACCGAGTCGTCGTACAAGCGCACACCCACCGCCCGCGTGCCGCCGCCGGGATCGTCCTCGGTCAGGATCTTTTCGACCTGTGCCTTGTAGTGGATCTGGCCGCCCAATTCGAGGTAGCGGCGCTCGACGGCCCGCGCGAACTCCAGCGAGGCCCCAACCGGGAAGCCAGCGTTGCCGTTGTGCATGTAGGCCAGCAGCGATAGCCCGACCATCACCGGGATGTCGGGCCAGGCGAACATGTGCGGGATGGCGCGCCGCAGGAAAGGGTCTTTGAAACGCGCGGCAAACTCCCGCGCCGACAGGGTCCCCCACCTGGCCAGCGGTCCGGCGAAAGGCATCATGCGGCGGCCCAACTTGCTCCAATCGCGAGGCGTCATCAGCGACTTGGGCTTCTGGTACATAAGCGTCATGTCGAAGCGGGTGAACTTGCGGATGCCTCGGCACATGGCCCGGATGAGCTGGCCGTCGGCAGGGGAGATCTCCTTCATATGATCTTCCAGGCGGGCCGGGTCGGTATAGACGATCAAGGTCCGGCCTTCGGGATCGACGATACGCATAAGCTCTTCGTGATCGATAAACTGTCGCCCTTGAACGGCGCCCAGTTCCTCCCATATCCGGTGAAAGGGTTGGCCCGGTCCGGAGCCGAACAGGTAATGGATGCAGCCGTCGAAGACGTATGGCCTGCGTTCCCAGGCGGTGCACAGGCCGCCGGGCAGGAAGTGCATCTCAAAGACCTGGGTGCGGTAGCCGTTCATCTGGCCGTAACACCCGGCGGCCAGCCCGGCGATCCCGCCCCCGATAATGATGATCGATTTTTCCCCCATGATTGCCCTTTCTTGTTATGCTTCGCAAGGCGGTTCGTCGTTCATCTGTGAGCATCCGTGAGCTAGTACACCAAGGCGGAAATGAGTCTATAGTTAGTTTTGCTCCGAGGGGGTTTAATATTGGGACATATCACCCAGGGGTCATTTGTCCCAATATTAAATCCCCGACTTAGGCGTAAAAGGCCGGGATTTGCCAATCCCTGGCGAGCAAATAACTATGAACCTATTTACGCTGAGATGTACTACATAGTTCATTTTGCCAAGAGAACTGATTGACAATTTAGCCTGCTTTGCCAGACAAATTCGTAAAACGTAAGGCATAGCGCAGCAAAGCTGCAGGCAAGCGAGATTATCGACTCACGGACGGAAAAGAACACTGACGAAAACGAATAGGCAAAATGAAGTCCGTGTTCCTTTCTGTCTGTGAGTCAAAATTCTCGCGACCAGCGCAAATGTTTCAGGGTATGGGACGTGGAAAGAAATAAATGTCCCAGTATTTGACCAAGGTTGAACTTTGCGAACATATTCAGTTCAGGCATGGCATATGAGAAATCTTCTGGTATCATCAATCCAAACGTTTGATCCAGGAGACATATCTAATGAGTGCCTTAGTCTTGGTTGATGATAT
>DAOUMD010000147.1:0-15110 GCA_034412795.1 Anaerolineae bacterium | reverse complement strand
GTGGGGCAAATGCATCAAAAACCGGGTTTTTTGATAGTGCATTCCCTGAAATCACTCCATTCTTGGCCAAAAGTGGGGCGCTGTCCCTTTCAACTCGTCAAAAACCCGGTTTTTTCAGTAGAGTCGTTTTACGTTTTACATCGCATCCTTGCGGCTATCGCATCCTCGCGGCTATGTCCCGCAACTGCTCAAAGCCGATCGGTTTGAGCAGCACCACATCCGCCTGATTGGTCAGACTCTGGGATAGGTGGTAATCGCCAGACGCGAGGATGACGCGTGTTCCACTTAGCCGTTCCTCGGTGCGAATGTACATCAGGAGTTCCTTGCCCAAGACTCGAGGAATGTGTAGATCCAATACCACGAGGCTGGGGGCCGTGGCCTCAAGCCGGGTCAGAGCAGTCTTACCGTCGCGAACAATTTCAGGTTCATACCCGGCGGCGTGCAACGCCTCAGCAAAGATGAGTGATTGATCGGGGTCGTCCTCAATTACCAATGCAAACTTGTTCATATCCTCGGTCGCCCAAAAAGATCCGTCTTGGTCTGTTCTTAATGATCACGCCCGCCAGCGCCTCCAGTACCCCCAGTAATTCGCGCACGATGCTTACCTCCTTGTGTGCCCAGCCAAGGAGGACCACCTGCATTATACCACACTTTGTGTAGAATTGTACATGAGTCCATTGCACAGATTCGACACAAAAGCCGCATCCTTCGACAAACTCAGGATGCTACGATGCCCCCAAATCCGAATGCACCCATGAGTCCATCCGAGCTGATACCTGCACTCCCTGGTATACTGACTCCCAATACGTTACGCCCCCAAATACTCAGCCAAATTTGCCGAATAGGCCTAAGGTACTACAATAACACAATATTCCCAGTCCTCCAACCACCAGCCAACCAGCCAACCAACCAACTAACTAACCAACTAACAACTAACCAACCAACTAACCAACCAACCAACCAACTCCATCCATCCGATCTAAGGGAGAATGACAATGCCTCGTAAACCCCTAGCTCTTGCAAACTGGAAAATGGCCATGACCGTCGCTGAGAGCCTGGCTTTCGTACACGGCTTCTCGGCGTTGGCGGGCGATTGTCTGAACGTGGTGGACGTCATCCTCTGCCCGCCCTACACCGCCTTGGGACCGCTGGCGAAAACCCTGGACGAGATCTACCCTCACACAGACGGACAGGATATACCTCCTTCCTCCCCCAACACGCAACATGCTCCACGAGTCCCAATCCAACTCGGCGCCCAGAACGTGGCTTCCTCCACGGACCCGGCGCGCACCGGCCAGATCTCTGCGGCGTTGCTGGTCGACGTGGGCTGTGAGTGGGTCATGTTAGGCCACTGGGAGGTGCGTCGCCATCTGGGCGACGATGACGTCCTCGTCAACTGCAAAGTGCACCTGGCACTTGAGGGCGGCCTGCGTCCCATTCTTTTTATCAGCGAAGAGCGCGACGAGAGTGTGTCCCTCGTCGAGATACTGGAAGGCCATCTGGCGTGTGTGCTGGATGGCTGCACTGCGGAGCAGGTGGCGCGTATGGCCTTCGTATACGAACCGGAGGAGGCAATCGGGGCCAGCGCACCTACTTCGCCGGAGCACGTAGCCGCCGCGTGTACGTGCATACGGAACTGGTTGCGTCGAGAATGGGGCGAGGCTGCCGCTGATCGCGCTCGGATCCTTTATGGTGGCAGCGTGACGACCGAGTTCGCCCCAGATCTGTTGGAGTGTTCATATCTGGATGGGCTGGCGGCCACTCGCTCCGGCCGCGACTCGGTCACGTTCGCGGAGATCGTGCGGCTGATCGCGAACGTGTGGGGCGGCGACTCTACCTGAGTGTCTGTGGAGGCTATGAAGACTTCCGAAGTTTGCCCCCAAATCTGAACGCACCCCCTTGTTTTCCACCATTGGACGAGAACCGCGACTCCCGGTATAATCAAGTACGCCCCGGGCATGGATCACCGGCGGTGTGGGGGAGTATGGTTATGGACGAGTTGGTTAAACTGTGGGAGAAACCGATCGCGGATGAGATATACATGATCGCCGGCTGGCATCAATGGGCCGACGCGGGCGATATTTCGTCGGGCCTACCCGAATACCTTATCCAGCAGACGGATGCCAGAAAAATCGGTGAGATCGGTCCAGATGGATTCTATCTGTTCCAAATCCCTGGAACGCACCATTTCCTCAGGCCGGAGATCAAGCTCAAAGATGGATACCGGCAGGAGTTGACGGAGCGACTGAATGAGTTCTATTACACCGGCGACGAGAAGAAAGGCCTGGTCATCTTTTTAGGCGAAGAGCCCCATCTGAGCGAGGGCCGCTACGCTGATGCCTTCCTGGACGTCGTCGAGGCATTGGGCGTAATACGGGTCGCAGCACTGGGTGGAGTGTACGGGGCCATGCCTTATGACAAAGATCGGGAGGTATCCTGCGTTTATAGCCTGAGTGGAATGAAGGACGAGCTGTCTGACTACGCCGTTCGTTTCTCCGACTATGAGGGGGGGGCAACTATCGGTTCCGTGCTGGTGGACCGCGCCGAAAGACGCCGGGTAGAATTAATTGACCTGTATGCATTTGTTCCGGCTTATGATTTTGGCCAGTCAGAAGACAAATTCCAGGGGATCCGGATCGAGAGCGACTTCAAGTCATGGTACGATATGATGAGACGCTTGAACCATATGTTTGACCTGAGCTTGGACTTATCGTACCTGGAACAACAGAGCAGCGAACTCGTCTCGGCCCTCGATTCCAAGATTGCCGAGCTGGAACGCAATCTGCCGGGCCTCAAGGTAAGAGAGTATATGGAAGAGTTGGCAAAAGACTTTTCCGAACGCTCGTTTATGCCCCTTGATGACGTGTGGGAGCGAGAACTGGGAGACCTCTTTTCGGATTTGAATGATTAGTTCACTATTTGGTTGACACTTCTTAGCGGTCAAATCAAAAAAAGTAACCTCGTAAAACGTAAAACGTGATGCGTGAGTAATCCACCGAAATTATCTGCACTGTTCTGGTGTCGCTATGAAGCCTGGAAGCCCGCGTCTCCGTGCAATTTATTTCGGTGGATTACTTGAAGGCACATTCGCAAGGCATTCGCCCAGAATCATTACGTTTTACGCCTTACGTTTTACGGATGTGTCTGGCAAAGCGGGCCAAATTGTTTACCATTTTTCTTGGCAAAATGAACCATGTCCATTTGAGGCAGCTATTTAATTCTCAATCCTTGGTGCTCTGTCAACCGTGAATTGAGGAGTCAGCATGCCCACGTGCGGCCCGGCATCTAGGGATGCTGCGGCATTTGGGGATGCTGCGGCATTTGGGGATGCCGCGGCACCTGGGGGTGTCGTCTGCTCCTCGTAATCAATGTTAGGCCAAAACCGCGGATCGGCGGGAAGTCATGGGGGCTTCCTGATTCCAGTCCGCGGTTTCCTGCTAATCTGTGGTTCTGTACAGGTCATTTTCCCCAGGAGGGACTACATATCAGATAGATTCTGAGACTTTTAAGGAGGAGGTCTTATGGATCAGGTAAATGAATACGATTATGAATTTACGTCGGAAGCCTTGTTGAGCGTGGATATCCCACCGGTGGCTGCTGCCAGAATGCATCGCCTGCCGCCCTATCTGTTTGGTCGAATCAATGCGCTCAAGCATAGCCTGCGGCAGGACGGCGTGGACGTCATCGATCTGGGCATGGGCAATCCCAACGAACCAACCCCGACCCTGATCGTCGATAAGCTGCGCGAGGCGGCCAGCGACAAACGCAATCAGCGCTATTCTGCGTCGTGGGGGGTTTTTAACCTGCGCCGCGAAGTGGCCAAGTATTACGAAAAGCATTGGAGCGTCGGGCTGGACCCGGGAAGCGAGGTCATTGCCACCATCGGAACCAAGGAAGGATTCAGCCACCTGTGCCTGGCCACGCTCGGGCCTGGTGACGTGGCGCTGACACCAACACCCTCATTTCCGATTCATATTTATGCCCCGGTCATCGCTGGCGCCAACGTTATCGGCATTTCTATGATGGAGGGCGAAGAAGCCCTCTTGCGCAAAATTGCGGAGATGTGCCGCACGGTTTCCCCCCGGCCCAAAATCGTGATTTTGAACTTTCCTCACAATCCCACAGCTCGCACAGTGGAAATTGGCTTTTTTGAAGAAGTCGTCAAGCTCGCCCGCCGCTTCGGTTTTTACGTGATCCATGACTTCGCCTATGGGCTGACCACGTATGACGGATACAAGGCGCCCAGCTTCTTACAGGTGCCGGGCGCCAAAGATGTGGGCGTCGAGTCGCTGACTATGTCCAAGGGCTACAATATGGCTGGTTGGCGAATTGGATTTATGGCGGGCAATTCGGACCTGGTGCATCTGCTGGCTGCCATCAAAGGCTATTATGATTACGGTATCTTTCAGGCCATCCAGATTGCTACCGTCATTGCCTTGCGTCACTGCGAGGAGGAAATGCTGGAGCAGGCCGAGATCTACCGACAGCGCCGGGACGTGTTATGCGAGGGGCTGACCCGTGCCGGCTGGCAGATTGAAGCGCCCAAAGCCACCATGTTTGCCTGGGTCAAGATCCCCGAACCCTATCGTCGGATGGGCTCGATTGAATTCGCCATGGAATGTCTGCAAAAGGCGGAGGTGGCAGTGGCGCCAGGGCGCGGCTTTGGCGAGGACGGCGAAGGGTACTTGCGCGTTGCGTTGGTCGAGAATGAACAACGCTTGCGACAGGCGGTGCGCCAGATCCGACGAGCCTTTCCAGTGGACGGGTAGCGGGTAGGTGAAATCAATGAAAATCAAAGGGAGCAGGCATGAAATACGATTTCGATGCAGAGATAAGTCGCCGGGACACCAATTCGGTCAAGTGGGAGTTCTTTTGGGAGGGAGAGAATCTGTCCTATTGGGAGGGTACCGACCCCTCGTTGGGTGATGAGCGGGTGCTGCCCATGTGGGTGGCTGACATGGATTTTCCCTGCCCGCAGCCCGTCGTGGATGCGTTGGTCGAACGAGCGTGCCATGGGATCTACGGCTACACCGCCAAAACGGAAACGTATCACGAGGCAGTCGTCAACTGGATGGAGAGACGCCAGGGGTGGACGATCGCTCCTGAATGGATTTGCACGACGCCGGGTGTGGTGCCTGCGCTCAACTTGCTGGTACGCACCTTCCTGGCTCCCGGGGAAAAAGTGCTCATCCAGTCCCCCGTCTACCACCCATTTTTCTATGCCATTCAGAATAACGGCGCCACGCTGGTCTCCAATCCTCTCGTATACGAAAACGGCGGGTATCGCATGGACTACGCCGATCTTGAAGGAAAAGCCCGGGACCCTGAGCTGAAGATGGCCATCCTGTGCAGTCCCCACAATCCCGTGGGGCGGGTCTGGACGAGAGATGAGCTGGCTCGCTTCGGCGAGATATGCCTGGAGAACGACGTTCTTGTCGTATCCGATGAGATACACGGCGACCTGATCTACAAGGGATACACCTTTACCCCCTTTGCCAGCATCAGCCAGGATTTCACACAGAACACGGTGGTCTGCACTGCACCCAGCAAGACCTTCAATCTGGCCGGCTTGCATACATCCAACATTGTCATCCCCAACGACGAATTGCGCACCCGCTTCCAGAAGACGCTGCGGAGCACCGGGCTGGGTTGGGTTGGCGTCTTCGGTGTTGTCGCCCTGGAAGCAGCCTATAACCACGGTGAGGAATGGCTGGGGCAGGTTCTGGACTACATCGAAGGAAACTTGCGTTATCTGGAAGAGTATGTGACCCGGCATATCCCGCAAATCACGCTCGTCCGGCCGCAAGGCACTTATCTCGTCTGGCTTGATTGCCGCCGGTTGGGGCTCGACAAATGGGGGTTGAAGCGCTTGATGTTCGACCAGGCCCGCATCTTCTTGGATGAAGGTTTTGTGTTCGGCCCGGAGGGTGAGGGCTTTGAGCGTATCAACATCGCCTGCCCGCGCTCTATCCTGGTTGAGGCACTGGAGCGCATCAAAAACGCCATAGAAAAACTGTCCAACTAAACACTAAATAAACTCATTGCAATAACATGCCAACAATGGTATAATATTGGCATGGACTTCCAACAATTGGTCGAGATTGTAGGCGATGAGCCGGTCTTTGAGACGGGACTGCTGCTGGCTGGGGACGTGGACCCGGCCGACGTGCGCCGCCAGTTGTCGCGCTGGACCAAGGCCGGACGCATTTATCAGCTACGGCGTGGCCTGTACGCGCTGGCGCCCCCTTTTCAGAAGGTCAAGCCCCATCCTTTCCTCGTCGCCAACCGTCTGGTGCGTGGTTCGTACGTAAGTTGCCAGTCAGCGCTGGCCTACTATGGCCTCATCCCCGAGTTGGTGTTGGTGACTACGGGCGTCTCCGCGGCACGGCCTGCCCGCTGGGATACCCCCTTTGGGGGTTTTGAATTCCGCCACATCAAAGCTGATCTTCTGCGTGGCTACCGATTAATTGAAGTGAGCCGGGTCCAGCACGCCTTCGTTGCCTCGCCCGAGAAAGCCCTGCTGGACCTGGTCCATTTGCAGCCCGGAGGGGATGCGCCAGGCTACCTGGGAGAATTGCGTTTGCAGAACCTGGACCGCCTCGATTTGGATGAGCTGGCGCGTCAGGCTGATCTGGCCGACAGCCCTAAACTGCGCCGCGCCGCCGGGCTGGTGGCCGAATTGGCGCGTCTTGAGGCGTCGGAGTACGAGGCGCTGTGAAACATTATCTGGCTGAATTGGTGCGTGCTGCCCCAACGCCTGCCCACGGGCAGAACGTGACCCGCGAGTACTTGCAGGCCCGGATTTTGGATTGCCTCCAGCGCGCTGGGGCAATGATCCCTTTGGCCTTCCACGGCGGCACCGCGCTCCGCTTCCTGTACGCCAGCACCCGTTACTCGGAAGATCTGGACTTTGCACTGGAAGGCAACAGGGACACGTACGACTTTCGTAGCTATCTGGGGGCTATTCGGGCCCAGTTGGCTGCCGAGGGGTATGCCTTGGACCTCAAGGTGAATGATAAGAAGGTGGTCCACCACGCGTTTGTCCGCTTCCCCGGTCTGCTCTACGAGTTGAACCTGGCGCCTCACCGGGATCAGGTTTTTTCGGTGAAGATCGAGGTGGATACCAACCCGCCTGCCGGGGCAGGGTTGACGATCACCGTGGTGCGGCGCCACGTGACGCTCCAGCTTCAGCACCACGACCGGGCGTCGCTGCTGGCCGGCAAGCTGCACGCGCTCCTGGAGCGTTCTTATTTGAAGGGCCGGGACGTCTATGATTTGTTGTGGTATCTCAGCGACCCCGACTGGCCGCCGCCCAACTTGGCCTTGCTCAATAATGCGCTCCAGCAAACAGGATGGGCCGGCTCCCAGCCCACAGAAGACAATTGGCGAGGTCTTGTACGCGACCGGCTGCAAACGGCGGCCTGGGACCAAGTGGTGGCCGACGTGCGGCCCTTCCTGGAGCCGAGTGTGAATCTCGATCTATTGACCCATGATAATCTGCTGCGGGTGCTGGGTTGACACGCTACCATCCGAAAGCTCCAAGCTTTCGGATGGTAGTCGTGATGAGATCGACTCGCCTGGAGCGCACTTCGGATCGTGTGGTTTTGCGATGAAAAAACTCCTTTTTACCACTCTGCCCTCCAACGATCTTGGCCTGCTCACCCGCTCCCTTCCGATTGCCACTGAGCTGGCAGAACGAGGATACCAGGTCGCCTTTTGCAACGTGGCCAAATCCCCCCGGGTATTGATCGCGGACGCCGGGTTTGAGAACCTGGTGCCCAGGCACCCTTTGTATTACCTTCAGACGGAGGATTTGAACCTGCGAGGTCTGTACCGGATACTTTCCTCCGAACGAGTGAAACAGGACTGCGGAAATATCTTCAACTTCTTCAGAGAACTGGTTGGGTCGGTTCCCACCCGCTTCGCTTCCCCCACTTCCGAAATCTGGAACGCAGATCACGCGGGGGCCATAGCCGGTATGCTGAACGAGAATTTTGTGCGCGCCCAGTGCGAGGCAATGCGGGCCTTGATAGACGATTACAGGCCGGACATTGTTGTCGATTTCTGGAACCCCTTTGCCTGTGTTGCCGCCCGGGCTACGGGGACGCCTCTGGTGACTGTGGTCCAGGCCGATGCGCATCCCGCTGCTCGCGGGTTGATCTGGTGGAAAGAACCTCCCGCGGACCTGCCCACGCCGGTCCCGGTGCTGAACCATGTACTGGCCGGATATGGCCTGCCTCCCATCAACAAGACAGAGGAACTGAGTGTTGGCGATCTGACCCTGGTAGTGGGTATCCCGGAGACCGATCCCCTGCCGGAAACGGCCGATGTCACCTACGTCGGCCCGGTCCTGTGGCAGAAAGATGAGGCGCAATTGCCGGCCTGGTTCGGTGAGTTGAGCCACGACAGGCCGGTGATTTGGGTCTATCCCGGCAACCCTCGCTATATGCCCAGGCTTCGCACCCCGACTGATTCGATCGTCGTCGTGCAGGCGTGCACCGAAGCCCTGGCTGATGAAGATGCCCAGGTTGTTCTCAGCACCGGACACCACACCTTGCCTGAAGCAGTTCTGCCCCTACCCGCCAATTTCCGCCACGAGCCCTACATCCCCGGACTGGCCATGGCCGAGAGGAGCGATCTGATGATTCACCACGGCGGCTATGGCTCGTGCCAGACCGGGCTTTACACGGGCACGCCGGCGGCGATCATCCCCACCTTCTCTGAGCGCGAGAGCAACGCCCGGCGGGTGGCAGCATTGGGGGCGGGAGCCTTCATCGTGCCCACCGAAAACCGTTCGTGGCGGAAATACGTGTCGCCCGAAGAACTGCGGGCGACGGTCTGGCATCTGCTCTCTGACCCGTCCTTTACTCAAAATGCCAGGCGGATCAGCGAGAAGATGAAGACCTATGGGGGAGCATCTGAAGCGGCGCATTTGATTGAGGATTTCTCAACACTGGAGGAGACTCATGGCTAAATCCTATCGTGTCACATCTATCATACGCCTTATTAATTTCAGCGTGCGGACTCTTATCCAAACGGGGATCGGCCCCAAGGGCATGTACATGCTAACGGTCAAAGGACGTAAGACGGGCAAGCTGTATTCGACGCCGGTTCTGCCGATCGAGGATGGGTCCGAGCGTTGGCTGGTGTCGCCCTATGGCGAGGTCAACTGGGTGCGCAATGCGCGCGTGGCCGGACAGGTGACCCTTACACGCGGGCGCGAGTCGGAGACGGTGTCCATCGTCGAGGTGGGTCCGGAGGAGGGCGCGCCCGTGCTCAAGACATACATCAATCAGGAGGCGATCATCCGGCCTTACTTCGACGTCGAGCCAGACGCGCCGCTCGAGGCGTTTGTGGCCGAGGCGCCGCGCCATCCGGTGTTTCGCATCGAGGGAATCAGGACGTAAGGAATCGGGTCTCAGGGAATCGGGGAATGAGGGGGCGGGAGATACTGAGTCCTGATCCCCTGCCTCTCGATTCCCCGATTCAAAGCCTGGAGTTTTCGGCAGGTAGTGGGAAGGTAGTGTGGAGGCCGATTGCTAATGACGCATAGACGATTCGACGTGGTGGTGGTTGGCAGCGTTGGCATCGATACCAACGTGTATCTACCTGGTGCGGATATCGATTTTGACGTCGAGGCTAACTTCACCGAGAACCTGGACTACTTGGGTCAGGCGGGCGGCTACGCCAGCCGGGGCTACGCCCAGCTTGGGAAACGAACCGCCTTTATCGGCTATGTGGGCGACGACTACCACGGCCGCTTCATTCGTGAGGAGTTGGCTCGGGATGGGATTGACACCACGGCGCTGTTCACCGATCCTATGGGCACGGCCCGCAGCGTCAATTGTATGTATCAGGACGGCCGACGCAAGAACTTCTACGACGGCAAGGGGCACATGCAGCTCCGGCCGGATCTGGAGATTTGCCGGGTGGTTTTGGCCGAGGCGGCTCTGGTCCATTTCAACCTCCCCAACTGGGCGCGATACCTGTTACCCATGGCCAGGGAACTGGGCCTGACGGTGGCCTGTGACCTCCAGGACGTGATCTCGGTTGACGACGCATATCGCCGGGACTTCATCGAGTATGCCGATATCCTCTTCTGCTCGGCCGTCAACTACCCGGACCCCACGCCCCTTATCGAAGCCTTTCTAGCTGTCAATCCCGACCACGTCATCATCGTCGGCATGGGGGCCGAGGGCTGCGCGCTGGGCACTCGCGACAGCGTCCGTTTCTTCCCGGCGGTGGACATAGGTGTGCCGGTGATCGACACCAACGGGGCAGGCGACGGCCTGGCGGTGGGCTTCTTGACCAGTTACATTCTAGATGGTTACTCGCTGGTCGACTCCGTCTGGCGCGGGCAGATCGCTGCACGCTATACCTGTACGTTAAAGGCTTCTTCCTCTAACCTGATCGCTATGGAAGAGTTGGATCGGTTTTTTTTAAGCAAGGAAGTGTGAGCCTGTGGAAAACCGTTATATCCTTTCACCGTTCTTTTTGGATGAGCCGCTTCCTGAATTGAAATCACTGGTAACAGAGGATTGGGTCGTCAACACACCTACCCTGCCTGGCGGTGACCAGCAGACGCGTATGTCGGTCATTCATCGGGCGTTGGCTGAGTTTGTGGCGGAGATCGTGGCCAGCGGCTACCGGCCGGTCAGCATTGCCGGTGATTGCTGTACCGCGATAGGTGTGCTGGCCGGGCTGCAGCGGGCCGGGATCGACCCCACTCTGATCTGGTTCGACGCGCATGGTGATTTTAACACCTGGGAGACGACACCTAGTGGCTTTCTGGGTGGCATGCCGCTGGCTATGTTGGTCGGACGCGGCGGACAAACCATGCCGGCTGCCGTGGGATTAAAAAGGCTCCCCGAAGCCAACGTCATCTTGACCGATGCCCGGGACCTGGACCCTGCCGAGCACGAGGCGGTGTCAGCATCAGAGGTGGTGCATCTGGCCGACGTGAGGGACTTGATGGCGTATCCCTTGCCGGGCGGCCCCCTCTACGTTCATTTTGACGTAGACGTGGTCACGCCGGAGGAGGCGCCAGCGCAGAATTATCTGGCGCCAGGTGGTCCATCGTCTGCGACCGTAGAGACCGTCTTGCGTCGTTTGTCTGGGACCGGGCAGGTGGTCGCAGTCTCCCTTTCTTCCTGGAACCCCAGGCTGGATCAGGATGGCGGCAGCCAGCGAGCGTGTATGTCGTTGCTGGAGGCATTGGTCGGCACAACAGATGGTTAAGGGGCAGGGGGAGGTGGAGTGGAAGGGTAGGAGAGCAGAGAATTTCGAACTCAGGTAATGAAGCTGATCGCCAATCGAATTGAAAAAGCATTGAAAGTAGGCGGCAAATGTGATATATTAGAGGATGCCTCTCTTATCATTATGCATAGAGGGGAGGAGTGAGCGCGCCCACGTGCGAATGGTATTTTCCGAGAGGTCTCAGGACAAAAGGAGGTAGGATCATGCAGCAGATTTCCCGTTATGCAGGCCTTGTGGCGGGTGCCTTGTTTCTGCGCACCGACGCCTACGAGGAGATGCGCGAGGCCCGCAGCCCCTTTCTGACGGGGCTAATCATCATCGTGGTCGTCGGGGTGATCGTCGCCCTCGCCGCTTTGGTGGGCATGGCGCTGGAGTGGGCGTCGTCTCCCAACCTGGCCGACATCCAGGAGATTGTGTATGAGGGTATGATCCAGATGCCCTGGTATCAGGAGACGCTCCAGATGGTGCCCGGTTACGACCAGATATTCCGGCAGTGGTATGACCTGGGTTGGTCCCTGGGCCGTACGTTTGGAGACTCCAGTCCTGGCTCTGCTCTGGGGAACCTCTTCCTTACCCCAGTGGGCCTGGTCATCGCCTGGCTAATCTACGGCTTGCTGGCGCATCTCTTCGCCCGCTTGCTGCAAGGTGAGGCGACGCTGTCCCAGACGTTAGGCTGCACTGCGTTGGCCGTTGCACCACAAGTCTTGAAGCTGACCGAGTTGGTGCCCTACGTGACCGTGGGGGGGGTAGCCACCTGGACGCTGATCTGTCGCTACATAGCTCTCAAGCAGGCCCATCATTTAACCTGGGGCCGCGCCTTTTGGGCCACGGTGTTGCCTTTGCTGACCCTCTTGGTGTTGGGTCTGATCCTGGCGGCTATCGGTGTATTGGCATTCGGCACGTTGGCCTCAGTCTTGTTGGGAGGGGCGTGAGATGTCTGAACTACTAAGTACTGTCCGTGGTGCGATCACGCTGGATATCCCCACCCTGGTGCGTTTCCGCGACACCGAAGATGTGTTCCGGCGTGGTATAATCATCCTGATTCTGGTGGGGCTCGTTGTAGGGGCGGTCCAGTTCGCCGTGGTTTTCATCGGTGGCGTCTTTGCCCCATCGGTCGAAGACCAGGTGGCGGAGATGCGTCAGTTCTTCGACCAGATGCTCCCGTTTATGCCCCCCGAGGCGGCCGAAGCCTTTGATGAGCAATTCCTGGACATCTTTGAGGCAGTTATCGGGATTGGCCAGGGCATCGCAGAGTTGCCTACACCGTTGCCCAAGGTAGTGGGGAATCTGTTCGAGGCGCTGGGTGCCTGGGTGAGTCAGCCGTTGTCCATACTGGGCAGCTTCCTGGCATACGGCATCTGGGTGATGCTGGCGGCCAAGCTGCTGGGTGGCACGGGACGGTTGCAAGAATTCCTGGGCACCGCCGCGCTCTCCTCCGTGCCCTACCTGCTGTTGATCCTGGGCTGGGTGCCTTGCCTGGGTAGCGTCCTGGGGCTGGTGGCCTGGGTGTGGAGCGTCGTCATTTGGGTTGCGGCCACGGCGGTGGCCCATGGTTGGGCTGTTCCAGTGGCGACGGCCGAGGGCGACGTGGAACGATACGACGTCAATTGGGGCAAAGCGATCCTGGCCGTAATCCTGCCTGTGCTGGCGCTGGTGGTGCTGGTGATAATTGTCTTGGTGATCAGCCTGATGATGGCCCTTTTTGCCGGTTTGGTGTCGAGCTGATAGACCAATCTACCAACTATGATGCCTCATGAACATTCGCCCTATGTTAGCCTCGGACCTCGACTTCGCCGCCGAATGCACGGCGCGGGAGGGCTGGGCCAGCGAGACGCGCCAGGAGTTTGAGGGTTTCCTGGCCTACGCCCCCGGCGGCTGTTTCGTGGCTGAGGTTGATGGGCAGCGGGCCGGAATCTGCGTTGCTACTCCATATGAGGAATTCGGCTTCGTCGGCGAACTCATTGTCGTGGAGGCGGCGCGCGGACGCGGGATCGGGCGGCGGCTGTTGGCACACGCGCTTGATTATCTCCACGAATGCGGCACCCAAACGGCTTACCTGGATGGCGTGCCGGCCGCCGTGTCTCTCTATGAGCGCGTCGGCTTCCGTCGCGTCTGCCGTTCCTTGAGGTTCTACGGGCGCCTTCGTGGCAAATCCCATCCCTGGGTCAGAACGATGCGTGCCGAAGACCTGGATGCCGTGGCCGCGCTGGACGAGGAGGCCTTTGGCGCGCATCGCCGCTTTTTCCTGGAACGTCGAGTGGCCCTGTATCCGGAGCTGTGCTGGGTGCTGGAGCGCAAGGGCGAAATTGCCGGCTTCATCCTGGGCCGGCGCGGGCAGGGGCGTGTCTCGGCCGGGCCGTGGGTGATGGACCCGGACGTTGATCGCCCCGGCGACCTGTTGGAATGCCTGGCCCTTGGGGTAGGTGACGCAGACCTCGGCGCCGGCGTCCTGGAGATCAACGCCCAGGCGGTTGCGGCCCTTCGTGCTGCTGGCTTGACCGAGCGTCCCGACCCCCCCGGGCGTATGGCCCTGGGCCCTCCGGGGCCATATGGCTCTCCGGCTCAGTGCTTCGCGATTGGCTCGCCGGCCAAGGGGTGAATATCATTGGTTAGTTAGTTGGTTGGATGGTTGGATGGTTGGTTAGTTGGTTGGGAATCAGGGAATCGGGGAATCAGGGATCGGGGAATCTGGAACCTGGACCTGATTCCCAACCACCCAACTAACTAACCAACCACCCACCCAACTAACTAACCAACTAACCAACCAACCACCCAACTAACTAACCACCCACCCAACTAACCAACCATCCAACCCTCAAAAAAACCGCTCTGTCTTGAAAAGCCGCGACGCGATCCAGGCCAGTGTCATGGTTGGGATGATTTGTGTGCCGGGTATCAGCCCTTCTACCACCGTCACGCCGCGCAGCGGACCCAGTCCGAGGCGGGTCAGCAGCATCCAGGCCACCGGCGCCGAGAGAAAATCCAGCGTGAAGTCGAGCAGATCGAGCGTTAGCACGACGATCAGCGGCGTGGCGCGTAGGGCGGTGAAAAAGTCGGCGTTGGCCGGCAACTGGATCTTGCGCACGCGCCAGATCACAAAGCCGAACAGCGCCCCGGAGAAGAGCAGCGCCCCCCCAAAAACCAGGAGCGCCGCAATGGCGAACGTCCTTGTATCGAATTCGGGTATTTGCATGGCAAGCTAAATCACCCACGTCCCCAACAGCAGCAGCCCCGCCGAAGCCACCACCAGATAAAGGGCAAACTGGCTCAAGAAGGGGATGGGCAACAATATGCCCAGCAGTCCCAGAATAAAGAGCAATAAGGCCAGATTCCACAAACCCCGTTTTGGTCGGTGCAGCTTGATGTTCATTGTCATCTCCTTTGAATAGCTGATGAACTGAGTTCGGAGAAAGGTGAACGGCACTCAACTTCCAGTCTTCCATCGGCTTGGCGCCATCAGTGTGTCCAAGCGACGTGTCCCAGCGACCTCGGTGATTTAGCCACCCGGCCCCCCAATTATACCAGATTTCTCCAAAGACGTGAAGCCAAAACTTGGAAAAAACCCACAGGTGTTGACACAGTCAGCAAGTTGTGATAAGATGCTATTAGTTGATAAAATCTCTCATATTACTCTAAATTACGGTTGGAAGCGAGAACAGAAAGCATGGTTCATTTTACGAGATTACTTTGCTTGATTTGACCGGCAAGAAGTGGGCATGGTTCAGATGTCCCTGAAATTAGGGTAACAATTGCCGACGAAGGACGAAAGACGAAGGACCAATTATTGGCCCAGATCTCTTCGTCGTTCGTCATTCGTCATTCGTCCGGCTGAGAAAGTGTTACCCTATTTCTGA
>DAOUMD010000146.1:0-5550 GCA_034412795.1 Anaerolineae bacterium | reverse complement strand
GGATAACTTTCTCAGGATAGAGGCCGCTCATCAGCGCCTCAGCTTGTCGATAGTCAACTCCTACCCTCCCAGGCATGAGGATACGCCCGAGTTCGGTTGCCGTCAATCGCTATTCGTGTTGGTAAAGCGCATCTCCAGTATACAAGCGTGTCGAAGGGCGCTCGCAGAGACTCCTTCGACACGCTTGTATCTTAGTAGCGAGGTACGAGTGAAGGATCTCATTTTCCCTTGTGAGACGAGATTCTTCGCCTATGGCTCAGAATGACATGACCTCTTTTGGCCGTCTGAATTGCTCATCTACCCCACTAATCTGCGTAGAGCCTTCTAAACATGAGCGACGGAAGTTTGGGTCGCCAGGCACGCCTGTCGCCTAGCAGCTTGTCGGAGAGACCTTCCTGGAAGCTCTGGGCGGTACAACTTGAGCAAAAATTCGGGCTAAACGGTGCCCAAATGCCCGGTCAGAGCGCCGTTTAAGCTTCCAGGAAGGTTAAGCGCATACTCTCTCCGACAGCCTGCTAGGCCGGGGTCAGTTGGCCTTTGAACTGGCTGGTGTACAGATTATGATAGAACCCACGTTGGGCAAGCAGGTCGTGGTGCTGCCCGCGCTCGATGATGCGCCCGTCGTCGATGACCAGAACCTGATCGGCGTCGCGGATGGTGCTCAGCCGGTGGGCGATCACAAAGCTGGTGCGGCCGGCCATCAAGCGCAGCAGCGCCTGTTGGATGCGGACCTCGGTGCGGGTATCCACGCTGCTGGTCGCTTCGTCGAGGATGAGGATGCCCGGATCGGCCAGGATGGCGCGGGCGATAGCCAGAAGCTGCCGTTGGCCCTGGCTCAGATTGCCCCCGCGTTCCGAGAGGGGGGTGTCGTAGCCCTGGGGCAGGCGGTGGATGAAAGGATCGGCATTGGCCAACCGGGCAGCCGCCATAACCTCCTCGTCGCTGGCCTCCAGCCGGCCGTAGCGGATGTTGTCCAGCACCGACCCGGAAAAGAGAAAGGTATCTTGCAGCACGATGCCCAGTTGACGCCGCAAACTGGCCTTTTGCAGCTCGCGAATGTCGCGTCCATCGATCGTGATGTGGCCGCTGTCGATGTCATAGAAGCGTGTCAGTAGGTTGACGATGGTGGTCTTGCCCGCACCGGTGGGACCGACCAGGGCGATGGTCTGGCCCGGCGCGGCGCGCAGGCTGATGTCCTTGAGCACCGGCACATTCTTCTCATAACCAAAGCACACGTCGTCAAAGACTACCTCTCCCTGAACCTGCTCCAGGCGGAGGGCATCCGGCGCGTCTGTCAGTTCGGGGACTTCGTCCAAAACCTCGAAGACACGCTCGGCGCCTGCCAGCGCGGATTGGACACTGCTATACAGTTGGGCGATCTGGTTCAGCGGGCGCGCGAATTGGCGCGAGTAGTTGACGAAGGTAGCGATGATGCCGACGGTAACCAAACCCTGTAGCGCCATCCAGCCACCCACCCCGGCCACAATAGCAAGACCGAAGTTATTGATCAGATTGGTCAACGGCCCCATCAAGAGTGCGTAGCTTTGGGCCTGCGTAGCAGCAGCCCGCAGTTGGAGGTTGGCCCGCTCAAAGGATTCCAGCGCCCCCTGCTCGCGTCCAAAGGCTTTGACCACGCGCGCGCCGGTGATGGTCTCCTCGATTATGCCGTTTAACGCTCCCAGGCTTTGCTGCTGCTGCCGAAATCCACGTCGCGTGCGGGTTGCCACCATCTGAGTCAGCAATGCCATCAAGGGGATGGTGGCCATGCTGACCAGGGCCAGGCGCGGGTTCAGCGCGAACATAGCCGCCACTACCCCAATCAGAGTCAACGCGCTAGAGATTAGCTGGGTGGCGCTTTCGGTCAGCACGTTGCTGATGTTCTCGACGTCGTTGGACAGCCGGCTCATCAACTCCCCGTGCGAGCGCTGGTCGAAGAAGCGCAGCGACAGTGTTTGGAGCTTGGCAAAGAGGTCATTCCTAATATCTCGTACGGTGCGCTGTGATACCCCGGCCATCACGTAGATTTGCAGCCAGGTGGTGAGCGAAGTAATCAGGTATACGCCTATCATCAAAACTGCGATGCGGGCCAGTCCCGGCAGGTCCCCTGCGATGATGGTTTCATCGATGGCTTTGCCCATCAGGTAAGGGCCCAGCAGTCCAAACCCGGTGGTAGCCGCCACCAGCAGGATCACGCTCACCAAGCCTAGCTTTTGCTGCTTCAGGTATCCCCACAGTCGGCGCACGGTGCCCTGGGTATTCTTGGCCTTTTGAGTTTGGCCCAGCATCATGTGAGGGCCTCTACCTGGCAAGAAGGGCCCCTTTTGTTGTTGATTGGATCGGTTCTCAGACACGAGCTTGGACTCCATTTCCTAATTGTGACTCGTATATTTCTCGATAGATGGGGCTCGTCTTCAGTAACTCGGCGTGTGTTCCCTGGGCGGCGATCATCCCATTGTTGAGCACGATGATTTTGTCAGCCTCAAGGACGGTGCTGATGCGCTGGGCGATGACCAGGCTGGTGCGTCCTATCATCAGCTCATCCAGCGCGGCCTGAATCCTGGCTTCGGTCTCGATGTCTACCGCGCTGGTGCTGTCGTCCAGGATCAGCACGACAGGCCGGATGAGCAGCGACCGGGCGATGGCAATCCGTTGTTTTTGCCCGCCCGACAGGTTGACGCCGCGCTGGCCAAGCTCTGTGTCGTAGCCGTCGGGGAACTGGCTGATGAACTCGTGAGCCTGGGCGGCCCTGGCTGCCGTTATCACTTCTTCGTGGGTGGCGTCGGGTCGTCCATAGCGGATGTTGTCGCGGATGGTACCCGAGAAGAGGACCGATTCTTGCAGGGCAATCCCGATGTTGCCACGCAAAGCCTCTTTGTTGATGTCCCGCACGTCCACGCCGTCGACTGTTACCCGGCCTTCGGTCACATCGTAAAAACGGGGGATGAGATGAACCAGGCTCGACTTACCCGACCCCGTCGCGCCCAAGATGGCCACCGTTTGTCCCGGCTCGGCTACGAAACTGACGTCGCGCAGCACCGGTGTGCTGGTGTGGCCGTTGTAGTGGAACGTGACGTTTTCGAAGGCCACTCGCCCGTGGGATGAGAAAGAGTCGAGGGCGTCGGGTGTGTTATTGATCTCCGGCTGGCTGTCCAGGACCTCCAGGATGCGGTCGGCGGATGCCTCGGCGCGGGAGACGCGCATCACCAGCATGCTGACCATCACCAGCGACATCAGCGATTGAAGCAGGTAGTTCACAAAGGCGATGATCTGGCCGATTTGCATCGTGCCTTGGTTCACCTGGAGACCGCCAAACCAAATCACGCCGACGATGCCCAGGTTGGTGGCTAACATCATAAATGGCATTGCCACGGCTATCAGCCGTATGGCGGCGATGGTGCGATCCATGAGGCTGGCGTTGGTTTGTCCGAAGCGCTCGATTTCGTAGTCCGTCCGCACGAAGGCTTTGACCACGCGCACCCCGGCCAGATTCTCCTGCATCACAGTGTTCAAATCGTCGAGCCAGCGCTGAACCTCGGAGAACATAGGATGTGCGCGACTGATGAGCCAGACGATCATGCCCAACACCAACGGCCCCAGAACCAGGAGTAACAGGGCCAGTCGAGGGCTGGTGATGACGGCCATGATCAGGCTGCCGACCAGCATCAAGGGCGCTCGCACCAGAATGCGCAGCACGATCAGGACCACCTCCTGCACCTGGGTGACGTCGTTGGTCAGACGCGTCACCAACTGGCCGGTGCCCAGCCGGTCCAGGTTGCCGAACGACAGCGACTGCACCTTACGAAAAAGCGTGCTGCGCAGGTCTGCGCCAAGCCCTTGCGACACCCTGACCGAGATGATGGTGTTACCGCTGCCACCCACAGCGCCTATTATAGCCAGCCCCACCATGAGCAAGCCTGTGCTCACGACGACACGCATATCGAGTTGGGCGATTCCCACGTCGATAATGTGTTGCAGCAGGCGCGGCTGCATCAAGTCCATAGCCACTTCGAGGACCATCAGCAGCGGCCCGACGATGACCAGTTTCCAATAAGGCCGCAGAAAAACGGCCAGCTTGCGTAATGAACTCATGTAGTCTCCTTATTGCGACCTATTTAGCCCTTGGTAGTCCCCCTATTGAGTGTTGTTGATAAGCACTCGCCGAAATTCACCACAAAGACCACGAAGATCACTAAGAAAAATTCGAGAAAACTTTGTGCCCTTTGTGTTCTTTGTGGTTAGAATTGTCCAACAACACTTGACCGGGGGACTATCTAGCTCTTGAACGTAATGGATAGCACCCTCTGGAGTCGAGGCTTCAGCCGGTTTTTGGAGCCAGCTTTCGACTCCAACCAAACTCGCCGAAAAAACTAGTACACTGAGGCGCAAGTAAGCCAATAGTTTGTAGTAGCGACTTCAGTCGCTTAACCAGCCCCAAAACGACTGAAGTAGTTACTACGAACTATAGACCCATTTACGCCTCGGTGTACTAGAAGCACCCCCGGAAGTCTGTCTAGAGCGGGGCCTGCCTGCCGGTGGCCAGCATCAAGTTGTCACGAATGCGTAACATATACCGGCGCAGTTGAGCACGCTCTTCGCCGGTGAAGCCGACGAAGGTCTCTCCTTCGATCTGGTGCAGAACCTTCTCCATATCGGCGGTCACGGTACGGCCGGCTGGCGTCAGGTAGACGCGTGACACGCGCTCGTCCTCCGGGTCTGACCGGCGCTCTACAAAGCCAGCTCGCTCCAGGCGTTGGACCATCTTGGTCATAGTGGATGGCTGGACCTGCAAGCGCGCTGCCAACTCGGAATGGGTGCGCCCTTCCTTTTCCCGTAAGGCATGCAGCATGGGCGGCTGGCCCCGGTACAGCCCCAACTCTTCCAGCAGGCTGTGGGCTCTGGTATAGTGAAGTCTGCAGATCTGCGCCAACAAGCGGTCAAGCGATTCATGCATGGGCTCCTGGCACATAGGCTCTTTCCTCGTCATTAGGTGGCTAATAATTAGTTGGCCAACTATATGTCGGCTAATTATATGTCCGCGAGAAACAATTTGTCAAATCTTGCGTTTGGGGTAACTGCTCAAGCATGTCATCCATTCGCTAAGCTCAGGACAGGTTTCGAGACCAACGGGAGAAATCCCTGGAGCGGTACTTTTGATGGCCAGGTGGTTGGTAATTCCAAAATTTGGCTTGAATTTTGGCCAACCAGCGCTCCGGTCGTTGTCGCTCAGTAGGGATTTCTCGACCTTCGGTCTCGAAATGACATGAGGCTGATAACCGTCATGTTGTTTGGATATGAGAAGAAAGCCTAAAAATGTATGAAAAGGCCTGAATGTTTGCCTAAACCGCAACTTAGAACAGCTTTTTCCGTATAGGAAGTGTATATTTGGAGATTTTCGCTGATCGTTACGGTTATTCAACCGTAATTGTATTCTTTACCTACATCGTGACCCTGACTCTGGACAGACATCGTAGCCGAGAAACAAAAACCGGTGGGGCGTTGAAGCCATAAAATGTAGGATATACAGCCCCAAATGTCATCTGAGTGGGAGGA
>DAOUMD010000145.1:0-16640 GCA_034412795.1 Anaerolineae bacterium | reverse complement strand
AAAACCAGCGGGGGCAGTAATCAGCGTCAGCGGACCGCGCAGCCCTTGCGCAATCTGTTCCTGGAGCCGCGGTCGGGGGACCAGCTCTGGTCGGATGAAGGGCAGGCGCAGCTTCGTGCGGATGAGTAGGTCAGCCTTTTGCATACGTCGGTCTCAGGTCATATTTATGGTTAATAAGAGCGTTCTCCTCCGCGTCTCCCCAATGGCCGCAGGGGGCAGGGATACTCGCAATGTAGCATTTCAGGTGACCCGCACACTCAGGCAAACAGAGATTCAGGCGGTATGGGTTTCGTAGTGAGGGTATTATAAGTGAGAAAATGCCGGCGTACAAAACAAAAGCGAGGGCAGAACCTATTATCCTTCAAGAGATTTTTCACGCGGGCAAGGGAATTGTCTGTCGCCTGACGTCGCGTTCTTCCTTAGATTTACGGGTAGACCTCGACGCAAAGAGTTGACAATAAAAGGGAGAAGGGATAGGGTTTAACGTGGCGGGACACTTCTGAAGTGGATACGTCAACCTTAAGATTCTTCATGACAATCGGGCCTCGCCTTTCGGGTGGGGCAGGCGCGAATGGTTGGAGATGCGGGGCAACTGTGGTATACTGGATAAGATAGATCTCACAAGGATCGCCGGCCTAACGCGATGCGACCGAGTGGCTTCTCCAATTAGACAACGCTCTTAGCTTCCACATCTTTATCACCCGTTGTATCTCTACCTCCCCTACCGCTACGCCGCCCGGTCAACCGGACGGCGTCTGCAATTTGTCCAAGATGTTCACCTTGACACCTTTCTGCTGAGGTCAGCTTATCAGCACCAGAACCAGGATGGTCAGCAGGTGGCAGGCCTGGTCCAAGGTGACGGCCAGGGCCACTTGACGCAGTCCGAACTTGCGTGTCCAGTCCACCACGTAATGGCTGATTGCACCAGCGACCGTCCAGGTGACTACAGCCAGGGGATTCTGTGTCAGGAGCCCAGCAACGGCCAGGGGGAGACCCCCGGCTGCCAGGGCATGGACCGGCAGGTGGCGGCGGCATTCTCCCTTGCGCAGCGCCGTTTCTGGCGACTGGAAGGTGAAGTCGGCGGCGACGTGCAGCGTCAGTGCCACTACCGCCGGGTGGGGAATGCGGCCTGTTATGAGAAGGATCAACAGGGCGACGAGGCCGGCGGCTCCCAAGATTTCGACCCATTCCCACCATTCGAGGAGGGAGAGGGATCGTGGCTGGGTAAGTCTTTGAGCAGCCATTGGTCTGGCCTCACTTACTGTGACGGGCTGCGATTTCGGCGCGCAAGAGGCGGTTGGCTTCGGCTTGGGCCAGCCGCTCCAACAGTCCCCCGCACTGTTGGCCCCGGGCGGCCTGGATAGCGATTCCCCCTCGTTTAAGAGCGGCGGGGTTGGCCAGAAAGCCGGCGAATTCGTCAAGCGAGCTTGGGGCGGTATTCCCGGCGTTTGATGGTCGTGCTTTCCCTTGGTTGGCGTTGGCTGCGCTCATGGCTCTGCTCCTGGTCAGGTCTGTCCCGTGGGTGATTACCAGGTACTGTCTTGCGCTTGGGATGTTCGAGTCTCTTTGCTTACAGTTTAACTGAAGGCCGTGCCCCAGTCGTTGCTGAAGACGTTGCAGAAAACGTCCAGGGCCAACTACCACCTAGATCAAGCCTTTTTATGGGTGTCTTTCGTTGTCCATAGCGGCCGTCCTCAGAAGGATGGGTAGGCATGTCTCGTCTGGCGTTGTACTTACTGGGTTCGCCTCGCGTTGAGCGGGACGGTCAGCCGGTCGACGTGCGCCGTCGCAAGGCGGTGGCCCTCATCGCCTACCTGGCGGTGACAGGGCAGGGCCACAGCCGGGATGCGCTGGCCACACTGTTCTGGCCGGAGCACGACCAGAGCCGGGCGCGGGCTGGCCTGCGCCGCGCCTTGGCATCGTTGAAGAAATGCCTGGGTGAAGGCTGGTTGGAGGTTGACCGGGAAAACGTGGGTCTCAACCGTGAGGCTGAGATCTGGCTGGATGTGGAAGCGTTCCAGGAGCGGCTGGCGGCGTGCCGAACACACAGCCATCCGGAAGAGGAAGTGTGCCCGGACTGTCTGCCCCCCCTGGTCGAGGCGGCCGAGCTCTACCGCGACGATTTTCTGGCCGGCTTCACCTTGCGGGACAGCCCCGGTTTTGACGAGTGGCAATTCTTTCAAAGTCAGGGCCTGCGTGACCAACTGGCAGGCGCGCTGGAGCGATTGGTCAGTGGATACAGCACTCAGGGTGAATACCAGCCGGCTATCACTTATGCCCGGCGCTGGCTGGCGGTGGACCCCTTGCACGAAGCGGCGCATCGCCACCTGATGCGGCTGTATGCGTTGTCTGATCAGCGCGCCGCCGCCTTGCGCCAATACGCCGAATGTGAGCGAGTTCTCCAGGAGGAACTGGGTGTGTCTCCAGAGGAGGAGACGGCCCAACTATTCCAGGCCATCAAGGAGCCCCGGGACAGAACGATGGCTGATTCACAACCAGAACGATATCGGCGCGAGAGAGTAATCAGCCGTAAAGGAGGCTTTGGCGAAATCTGGCTGGCCACCGAGACCTTGCTGGACCGCCCGGTGGCCATCAAATGCCCCAAGGCTACCGACGATCCTGTCCGTAGAGAGCGATTCCTGATTGAAGCCCGCATGTTGGCCCGTTTGAATCATCCCAATATTACCCAGATCTATGATGTCTTCTTTGACGAGGGAGAAGGCAACCTATACCTGGTGATGGAATACGTCGACGGACGGGATCTGTCAGACATCATCGGGGCAGGAACCCCGCTCTCTTTGGACATCATCCTTGAGGTTGCGATGGGCATTCTGCAAGCCCTGAGCTATGCCCACGAGCAAGGGGTGGTGCACCGCGATGTCAAACCGGCCAATGTGATGATCGCGGATGACGTCAAACTGACCGATTTTGGCCTGGCCAACCTGCGCTCGATTCTGGGTAGGGGAACTGACTTCATGGCCGGTTCCCCGGCTTATATGGCCCCGGAACAAATTGATGGACGAGCCATAGACGGTCGGGCCGATCTGTACGCGCTGGGCGTCATTCTATTTGAGATGCTGTCCGGCGGGCGTCTTCCCTTTGAGTACGCAGACGAAGTGGAGATGATGGAAGCCCATCTCCACGCTGCCCCTCCTCCCATCAGCCAGTTCGCGTCAACAGTTCCGCCTGTGCTGGAGCAGGTTGTCGCGCGCCTCTTGGCGAAAGACCCTGAGGATCGGTATCCCTCAGCCGAGGTCGTGATAGAGGCTTTGGAGTCTATCCACGTTGGGCCAAAGCTGACCAATCTTCCCATCCCACTCACCCCCTTCGTGGGCCGGGAAGCAGAACTGGCCGAGATTCAGGAGCGTTTGGGGGACCCTACCTGCCGTCTGCTGACGCTGGTCGGCCCAGGCGGGTGCGGCAAAACGCGCCTGGCAGTGGAAGCAGCCACGGCCCAAAGTGACAACTACCCCCACGGCGTCTTCTTTGTCTCGCTGGCCCCACTCGATTCAGTTGACAGCATCGTACCCACGGTGGCCGAGGCCCTGGGCTTCCGCTTCTACGAAGAGGGCCAGCCCGGGCAGCAACTACTCGATTACCTGCGTGGGAAAACCATGCTCCTCATCTTGGATAACTTTGAGCACTTAGTCGAGGGCGCGGGCCTGGTGACCGACATTCTCCAAGTAGCCCCGGGTGTCAAGATCCTGGCTACCTCGCGGGCGAGGCTGAACCTGCACAGTGAACACCTATTCCCTGTGGCCGGGATGCATTTTCCAGACCCGGAGAAAGACGGAGATATCGACCGGTACAGTGCCGTCAGGTTGTTCTTACAAAGTGCGAGGCGGGTGTGGCCGAGCTTCGAACCCACGGCTGATGACATGGTGCACGTAGCGCGCATTTGCCGCCTGATAGAGGGAATGCCTCTGGCGATCCTGCTGGCGGCAACTTGGCTGGAGATGCTGACTCCCTCCGATATTGCGGCAGAGGTGCGTCAGAGCCTCGACTTTTTGGAGGCCGAGCTGAGCGACTTACCTGCCCGCCAGCACAGCATCCGTGCCGTCTTTGATCATTCCTGGAACTTGCTCTCGGAGCAGGAACGAGAGGTGTTCCAAAGACTGTCTGTATTCCGCGGAGGCTTTACCCGTGATGCAGCCCAAAAAGTCACCGGCGCCAGTCTGCCCGACTTGATGGGGTTGCTCAATAAGTCGTTGATTTATCGCGCGGCTCGCGGACGCTATGAGGTACACGAGCTCTTAAAGCAATATGCAGCCGAAGAACTCGACCAATCGCCTGCTGGCAGCGAAGCGGCCCGTAGTCGGCATAGTGTGTACTACCTTGCCGCTTTGCGCGACTGGGAGACTGACCTGAAAGGCGCCCGGCAGCAAGTAGCCCTGGCGGAGCTTGAGGCAGACTTTGAGAATGGGCGGGCCGCTTGGAACTGGGCGCTAGACAGCGGGCGGGTAGAACGGCTGGAGCAGGCGATTTATAGCCTGTTCGCCTTCTACGGGTGGCGCATGCGTCTCCGAGAGGGGGAAGCAGCGTGCAGAAAAGCGTGCAGCAGACTGGCCTCGGTCGAGAAAACAGTACCGTCGTCTGTTAGTGATGTGCGGCGCATACTGGCTCAAATCCTGTCATTTCAAAGTTGGTATAACCGATTGCAGGGCCGAACCGAAGTTTGCACTCAATTGCTGCAAAGGAGTCTAGCTCTTTTGGAGCGAGCTGAGTCAGACGGCCAGGATATCCGGGCGGCCAAAGCGTACATCCTCTTGGAAATGGGAGACGTGGCGTCTGAATCCGATCGTAAGCAAGCTAGACGGTTGTACGAGCAAGGTCTAGGGTTCTTCAGAGTCCTGGGCGACCGCTGGGGAATGTCCAAAGCGCTTCACAGCTTAGGTTGGCTAGCTTGGAATTTGGGGGCCTTCAGCGAGGCGAAACAATTGTATGAAGAAAGCCTGGCGGTTCGCCGGGAGCTGGGCGACCGGAAAGGTATAGCAGAGTCGCTATATGGATTGAGTCGCGTAGCTAATCGTCAGGGACCGTTTGAAGAAGCCAAACGTTTGGTACAGGAGAGCCTCGCGATCTGCGACGAGATCGGTGATCGGATTGGCATAGCGCATGGTCTCAGAAACATGGGTGGGATTCTTCTTCAGCCTGGCAAGCACGTCGAGGCCCAGGAGCTGCTCGAAGAAAGTGCAGCGATCTACAAAGACCTGGGAATGCGCCATTACTTGATACTATCGAACTATGCGCTAGGCGTCGCGAACATACGGCAAGGCCACTATGAACAAGCCCAAATCCAAGGACAGGTGAACCTCGCGCTGGCTCAAGAGATTGGATACCAACGCGGAATTGCAAGCTGCTGCTATGTTCTGGGCGCTGTGGAGCTCGCTGCAGGAGGGTATGCTGAGGCCCATCGGCTGTTCCAGGAGAGCATCACGGTCTTCCGGGATATTGGACAGCGAGATGATCTGAGTTGGTCTCTCGCCGGACTCGGATACGCGGCTCGTGGATTAGGCAATATCCCGCAGGCGGGGAAATACCTCTCCGAGGCGTTACGGACAGCCATTGAAATCCGGGCCTTTACGCCGCTTATGTTGGCACTGCCCGCGATAGCCTTGCTCCTGGCTGATCAAGGCGAGGAAGAGCGGGCGGTGGAACTGTATGCCCTTGCGTCGCGTTACCCATTTGTAGCCATCTCGTGCTGGATGCAGGATATTGCCGGGCGTCACATTGCTGCCGTCGCCGCCACCTTGCCGCCGGACGTCGTCGCAGCGGCGCAGGCCCGCGGCCGGGCGCGAGACCTGGAAGCTACCGTGGCGGAGCTGTTGGCTGAGTTAGAGTGCTAGGTGCTAGTAGCCCTCCTTACCCCTACCAAGTGTGTACTACATCAGTTGCGGTATGAAGCACAACGAATGGATTGATCGAGTTCTGCGGGTAGACCTCGACACAAAGAATTGACGATAACAGAAGGCAAGATAGGTTTCAACGTAACCGGGTGCTTCTGATAATGCGTCGGTGATGTATTGAACCCGTAGATGGCAATGATATCACCGAAGTCAGCGGCTAAATACCAGCTACTGATACGCAGGTAGCAATCTTTGACCGAGCCATTCAGTTGAACCGGGGACAGGCCTGCAGCATCGGGCGCAAGGCCCAGTTTTTGCGCGTGATCTCGGGCGTGGCCTGGGTCACCATCCTCTCACAGAGTCTTCCACCAAATACCGGCGCACTCCGGCACGACCAGCCAGTTGTTCTTGACGACCCGCTCCCCCATTTCATCGCCGAAGAAGAAACACATCCACTTTTCCGACTCCTCCAGTGAGTCAAACGTGTAATCCATCCGAATCCACTTGAACGCAAAGCCGTGCTCCTGTTCCAGCCAGGTGTAGTAATCTGCCAACACCTCGGAGGGAGCGCGCGGCGTCTCGAAGCCGGTGCCCTGCGTCTCGATGTTGATAAGCGTCCCGCCGGGACGGGTAATGCGTGACATCTCGGCCAGCATCTTGCCGATCTTATCTCGCCAGGAGCCAGGATACCAGCCGGTCGCATGGCCGAAACTCCAACCCTGGATGGTCAGGTCGGCGCTATTGTCCTCTACCGGCAAGCCAGTGTTCGGCGCAGGCGCAAGCGTGACATTGGTGATATTCGCTTCCGCCAATCGGCGTTCTGCGACGGCCAGCATCGCCTCCGACTCGTCAAACGCCCGGATCGTCCTGACGCGCGGGGCCAGCAATGCCGTCACTCGACCCGTGCCCGCGCCAAACTCAACCACCTCACTGCCCTCCAATGGATACAGGTCGGTTATGGCACGCAGCAGATTGCCCTCCACATCGTGACAGCGGATGAGAGCATCGTAGCCTTCAGCCTGCTGCGCGTAGATTCGCTTGAAATGATTTTCTCCCGACATAAACAACCTCTTGAGTGGGCTATTCCTTCCTATCGAACCCTTGACTGTAGTTTCGCGATCATAAGTGCTAAAGGTGGAGCGTCTCCTGATCAGACTGTGGAAAGCCTGCCTGTTCCAACAGAAAGGACACTCCATAGAGAAATTGTACAGGAAAAGGTCTTCTGTGAGAAGTTGGGCAGGACAAGTCGTCAGGTTAAGATCATAATGCTAATCGATCTGGGGACGTGAAATGCTCAAGAGCATCATCAAGGGTATTATAAGCGTGAAACGGATATCTTCCAAACTATACCGCCACGCCAGGTGTGATTGCTTCTTATCTGAGGTCTAAGGCCTAAATACCAGCACAAAGAGTTGACGATAATAACAGATGGGATACGGTTTGATCTGGCTGGATGTGGCCGAGTTCCAGGAGCGGCTGGCGGCGTGCGGCACGCACGGTCACCCGGCGGAGGAAATGTGCCCGAACTGTCTGCCCCTACTGGTTGAGGCGGCGACGTCACGGTTGTGGAGCCATTGCGTTTAAAAAGGCCTCCCAATCAGTGGGAGGCCTTAACTTGCTGCTAATCTGTTGATACGCAGTTCAGCGTACCGGTTGCCTAACGCCGAGCTGTGAGAGAATTCCCATCAAGCCACTACCTTCCACTGGCGTGATATGGATCGAAGCGAGTTTGTCGCCCCTGACGATTCCCTGGCCCACTTCCTCAGGGTTCGAGAAGGACTTGCCGGTAGCGGGGATGACGCCCATACCCATGGCCGATAGGTCCAGATCGCCAGTGTGGGTGCCAGACAGTTGGGTTGTGGTCGTCACCACATCCCCCTCGACGCCCACCACGCGCATACGGTACTGGATGTCGGGAAACGCTGCCCTCAAAAGCTTCGTCATCCCGATCCATTGCTGTCCGTTGATGGGTTCCGGCACTGGACCGCTGAACTGAAAATCGTCGGCTAGATAGGAAGCAACGGTATCATAGTCCCCTGTGTTGAACGCCTCTGCGAAGGATTCTGCAAACTCACGTACATTCATCATTTACCCCTTTCCTTAGCTAGTGACCCAGTTAAATCTAGATTAATATTATACTATAACTCTTATTATCTGTCAAATGTCACTAAACAAAAAACTCACTACGAACGCGCTGCGTACTGCGTACTGCGTACTGCGTATTCCGTTTGCTTTCGGGGTATGAATGCCACTTTCCGAAAAGTCTCAGTCTAGTCCAGGCTGAGATGCTCTGAGACAAGACCGGCTACTTCGGCGTGGTATGGCGACCAGGTCCCCCACACCATACCAGCCCACTCCCGCACGGTCTCGATATGCGCTTCGACTGAATCGGAAAGTGCTACATTTAGGACCGTCAGCGTCCCCCTGCCAGTGGGTGGCGGGAAATGCGGCCACACCTGAACCGCATCGGCCAGACGCTGAAGCAGTCTCGGCACTCTGGTTGGGGCCATGCCTCGCTCCAGCACAAGATACAATCCACACAGATGAATGGTGATTGACTTGTCTGGATGTGCCCCTCCAGAGTGCTGTACGGCGTAGGTGTCCACGCTCAACTGATGGATCTGTCCGAATAGCAGGGGGTTGCTGAATTCGGAGCCAAGCACTTCGGTATACACGTCCCAGCACTCCGGCGACGTGTTGTAATAGCCCTGATAGGCTGCCCTATCACTGACTGGCATGTGTAGCCCACAGCCTGGGCAAGTACTCTCTTGGAGAGCCGTCATCATCCACCCGCCTTTTGGTGATCACTACCCCGTCGAAGCTGATGGGAATCTCCACTTCGCGTTGAAACTGCAGGCCTCGTTTGGGCAGGGCCAGCTTCAGGGCGCGCTGATAGTCCACCTCCATACAGTGCACACCCAACTGCCGCTGAACCTCAATACAGGCGCCAATGGTCTCATAGGACAGCCGTCCGAAGTCATATCCCTTCGTCGAGAGCGGTTTGGACATGCGTGTATCTCCTGTTGGAGGGCGCTTGGACCACGAAAGGCGCGAAACACCACGAAAAGCACGAAACCCTTTCGCACCTTTCGTGCCCTTTCGTGACTTTCGTGGTCCAAACCCTCACCCCCTCTGTCTAGAGGTGGTCTAACTGTTCGCCCATCTACTCTTCCCTCTCGGCAAGGAATTCCTCCCAGAAGGCATCCATGTCTCAGCGATTGGCAAACCACACGCGGTAGTCCTGGATCGGCTGCGCATTGGGCGAGTTCTCGTCGACGGCGGCCAAATCGGCCAGGGGAAAGTGGTAGCGCCGCCCGCCTTTGCGGCAGGAGACGATGATGCCGTACAGGTCGTCTATGTCCTCAATCCCCAGCACCGTCAGACGGTCTCCTGTCTGCAGCGGGCCGCGCTCCTGAAACTCATCGACCTCGGCCTCGAAGGGGAACCGCAGCTTCTGTCCCAGGTGCTCTTCCCAGGCCAGCAGAACCGCCCACTCGTCCATGTTATCTATGGCCGTATTCACCACCTCCTGGATGCTCTCGCCTTCCGGCCCGATGCCCAGCCACCCAAAGCGCGCCGCAATTTCTTCCTGTGCCTGTGCTACCTCCGGCTCCGTATCCCGGGGCTCGGCCGGCTCGACCTCATCCAGGCCCAGGTACATCGTGCTCCAGCCCAGGCCCTTGCGCTCGCTATCCTCAATATACCAGGCCGGCATGGCTCGCAATGAGATGCTGTCCCAGGCAAAACCAATCGTCGGGTCCGAGTCGTTGGCATGGGTTAGATCGGTGACCCGGCCTTGCCAGCTACCGATGTCCAGGTCCGGGACGTCCGGGCAAGTCGTGCCCGGTTTGACCCGCACGGCGTCGCCTTCCCGGTATGGGCCGGCCGGCTGCTTCTTTGGGCCGGTCTGAGTTCTAAGGTGGCGCTTCAGTCGTCGTGGTTTCTTCTTTTTGGTCATGTGGCTTGTCCCTTTTTCGACTACAGCACAGTGACTTGATCAAGTGATACGAGGCTTGGCAAGCACCTCGCGAACCTTCAACTCGTGGAAGGCCGGCGGGCAGGTCGGCTGACAAAGGATGGCGGCGTCGGCGCCTTGGTTGAATTGACCGGGTATTGACTCATCGCTTCCTTGCCTGCAATGTATCTTCTCAATATCTCAGGGTAGGGGCAGGTCTTGCGCCTGCCCAAGCGGGCAACCGCAAGGGTTTGCCCCTACTTTTTGAGAAGATACCCTGCAATTATATCCAGATGCGACCAAGAAGGGAAGTGTCCAACGGGGTGGCTGAGCCGTGCGAGCCAAGAGGAGCTTGCTCGACGGAGTGAGTATCGGCTCAGCCGTGCTGCAGCGTCCCGGACTGGATTGCCTGACGCCACTGCTCAATACTTCTTGCTGTGCTGGAGGTAACATTCCCATGGGCCAATCCCAGGTCGAAGCGATTGACAATCGTTATTTGCATTCCCGAGAGAGCGTCAATGCCATCGTATTGGTCGAGAACAATACGTGCTGTGTCCTCCACCAAATTGTCACAGTATTCAGGATTGCGACGACACGGTTTCTTCGCCCACAGGGTAATGTCGAGTGTCTTTACGGCCTCTGACTGTCCCCATTGATAATGATCGGTTCTCTGAACGTCGATTGAAAAACACTCCTTGCTCTGCGACAGGGTTTCTTGTAACTCAAGGATTTCTCCCCACTCCCCCGAATCTATTCCCCCCAGATTGGCCGGCGGATCCTTGAGCAGCAGACCGGCTATGCCTGCCGCTAAACCTGAACCCAAAAGGCTAATTACTACTGCAAATCCAAGAAGCCCTAAGATCACCCGCTTGTGGAGTGTCGGCATCCTCGGTGCCGTGCCACCGAGAGGAGGCGGGGCCTTGATTACATACGAGCCAGCCACCAAATCGTGGGCGCCTTGTCGGGTTACCTTATTAAAGACGAGGCCATAGAACAAGACTAGCCCGCCCCCGAAAGCAACAATGGACTGCAATATCCTTGGTATCGGATTCTGAAATATCGGCAATGACCAACCATTCAGCATGAGAATAGGGGCCAGTACAAGAGCTCTCAACATAGACCGGCCCACAGACAGAAAAGCCCCATCACCCCCAACAACAACTGTTTTCATCAGTCTCTTACCGACTGTCTGTCCGGCACCGTATTCAGAGCTGAAGTATCCCCAATAGAGCACGATAATCCCATAGCCTATGAGGCGGCCCCAAGGTCCAAGAGAGAATGCAATGCTACTAAAAACGAAACCCAAGATGATTAGAGGAACAGCCAAAACAATTACATCAATGACAGAGCTGAGAAAGCGATACCAGAATCCGGCAATTGAGAACGAACTCGTTTCACCATCGGCCCGTTGGTCGCTGTCAGCAAAAGAGTTAAGGGTCCCTTCATCGGTGATCATAGTTTCTCCATTTCCGTAGTTGGCATGGTTCATTTTGCCAAGAGAACTGGTTGGCAATTTGGCCTGCTTTGCCAGACGAATTCGTACGCTGCCTGACTTGGTCCTCCTCCCAACTGCCCCCCACTCCAGCGATGTCTTGATTGCCAGGCATAACACCTCCCGTTCTCGCTGGTTTGAGAACAGAAAGTATGCCCAAGATGGAGGAATATCGCCAGCACCGTCATGGCCCACTTTGGGTGAAAGCGTGTGGACCAGTTTGGGTGAAAATCATAGGAGACGCCGTCGTCGTCCAGGACGTTGCAACAGTTCCACAGGTGTTGGACGATGGTGGCGGATTCGGTGGTCATCGAACAATTCTCCAGGTTGTAATACCCCAAACCATATCATCACTCCTAACGTAGACTAAGTCCCCTTCTTTATTGCTTCCAACGAGTCTGAACTCGTAAATCGAGCTAGAAACATCGTTTTTCGTCTTTATCTTGACTTCCGCTTTAACATCAGCAACGGCTGGTGTTATGTCATTAACCTCCATCAACTCAAACTCAAGCAATCGCCATTGCTGGAATCTTTCCCTGACATCAACTGGCTCCATTTGTAGCATTGGAGCGTAACACTTTGCCATATAGCCATAATTGTTCTTCAGCCAATAATTCAGAAATTCCACAGCTTTTTGCTCAGGAGTACCAGGTGGATAATCCTGCACTTGGCCAGTTGGCGGAATGGATTCTCCAACCGTAACTTGCCTAGGCTGCCACTGCTTCAATTTCTCGGTTTCTTCACGGATTTTTCGATAACTTTCGATGCTTTCCCAGAGGTTTTTTTCGAATCCTGATTCAAGTTCCGGTGGACTCAATTCATCCTTTGCAGCTTTGATTGCCCAGTCCCTAACAGCAAATAGGGCTGCCCAACATTTCGCCGCGACATACTTGTTGTCGTATCCCAAATCCATTCCGTGCATAATGCCATGCCGATATGGAATCCTGATTTCCTCGGTTCTCGTCATCATTCGTGACTTGCCAAAGACTTTTTGAAGTTTTACCAATCCTCTGGGATGGGCAGCAATTGAATCCCAGGCTACCAGCCGGCTCTTTTCGGAAAAGAAACCCTGACGATGAAAATCAATGATGTTCAGTTCACTCACCCATCCATCAATGAGCGATAGTGTAATCAGAACGGAAGCGTAGAATCTACCGGCCCTATAGTCTTCCAACGCGACTTGCGCCAATCCAAACCGTTCTTGGAATCCTGTGATATATTTCAGCCAGTTTATGTGGGTCTCTACCCAATCGGGTGAAAAATGCTCTACAAGGAATTCGTCTGCCCTATCGATACCAGCTTTTTCTGCAATCTCGATAGCCTGTTGTGCCACTTCTAATTCCATGCTGTCAAAGAGAATCCACCCTCTATCAGAAAGCATGTCGTTAAATCTATCTGGTATAGCTGTCATTTCATCAACTTGCTTTGCTAATCTTGCAGCTTCATCAAGACTTTCGTCGATGCTCGTGGTATTCACGCCTAATAGTCTGGCAAATGGTCTCAATATCGGCCAGGCTTTCTTGAAGCTCCTGAATTGCTCAGCGTCTTCTCTAAGCTTTTTCAGGCCAGGATTGTTCTTGATTTCTTCCTCGCTCATGGGATCTTCTCTCTGATCCGCTCCAGCAGAACTGACGCCGGTTCGTCGTTGGGACCCTGCACTACCAGCCTACCCTCGAAGGCGCGCTTGAGGATCGATTGCCGCAGACGTGACCCAGGGAGTGTTGGGTCTCATCATCTCGACTCAACCTACGCGCTTTTCCTTAAGACGTTTTGAATCCAAGAGTAAATGCGAAACCCCAAAGTTGACTCTGCACTAGCTATATGGGCCTTTAGTTCTTCGATTTCTAGATCACGTTGCTTAATGTGTTGCTGGAGAAGATCGAATCTTCGGTCATATTCTTCTCTGACGAGAGTTACAGGATCGGTTTCCTCAACAGTTTCATCAATCAGAAGTTGAAGTTTCTGCTGGTAGGCCTTCTTTTGGACTTCATCTTGGGTCTCTACAGCATTCTTTACTAAAGAACGCGCCTCTTTATTTATTTGGAGGCGAGTAAGTGTAGCACGAACCTGATCTGGATGAAGCCTGAGCAACCTGTCCACATCGACTTCTGCATCTCGAATTGTTTCCAAGAAGTCAAGTTGTACGATCTGTGGATCAGCTAGAGCGCCAAGTTTGGCCTGAGCGAGATAACCAATGAAATCCTTGAAAACGAATCCCAAAAGGTTTTGAGCTGGTAAGACGATCTCACCCCACTTGTCAGCTTGGATACAGTAAGGATCTGGGAGTTCATTGGCTCCAAAAAGAATTCTTTGTGCTTTCTTGAGAGTACGGTCAATGGTCAACAACCACACTACTTGACCTCGCTCATCCGGTGGGTACATTTCGCGCAGATGAAGGATAAGGGCGAAATTGAGAGTATCATGCTCAATAACGTTGCCACTCGCAAAGTGAGGCTTTACTTCGGCAATGACCTTCCGGATCTGGTCCAATCTATCCGAGTCTCTCACATTATCAAGCCCCTCCCCCTCTACTAGGATGTCATACTGCAATAGGGTCTCCTCAAGATTTTCAAAGGGAGCAATGAAAGCTTCCCACTCAAGCGAAGGTTGCTTCCTGCGGAGTTGGACGAAGGTCGCGAGTATTGCGTCATCTCCATGCGCAGCCATCCGACTCACCAAAGGATCTCTTTCAAGTTCACGATAATTGCGTTTGGCTCGTTCAACTTGTTTTTCAAGTTCCTCCAGCGTAACAGGCGAAATCTGCAACTGGACTTGAAGGTTGATTGTTGCTTGAACTATTTCGAGTACTACAGTATGAAGCAGTTGACCTTCGAAGATATACGCAAGAGCTACATTGGTGTCTAAGTAGAGGCGACGTCGTGAGAACCACTCCTTCTGCAAACGAACCATCGAAGGATCCAGGTTCAATATCTGATTAATTAGAACATTGTGGTGGATGAGCTTAAGCATTTCCTCAAGATCAGGAGTAAAGCGCCGAAAGTAGTTAACAATGCCTCCTTTGATTTGCTGCCGAAGCAATGGCCTGTCTGACGGAACATATTCATCCAGTGTTTTTTCTACGTCCTCTAATGGCTCGACGGCGTCAAGCCGTAAGAGCATTTCCTCCATAGACAGGCTTTCCCGGGCTAGCTGCAATGACAGTTCATAGACCCTCGTGGTGAGTATCCGCTTGACGCTTTCGTAAATTTCACGGGCTGCGTCGGAAGAAAGTGGATTACCAATCTCTAGCTCAATGCTTTCTATTAATCCATTATATACCTGCTGCCTGGTCTCATCCGCACACTGAAAAGCGGCCTGTAAAGCTTCACTTCTTGCGGTACTTAACTCGTATTTCTCATCACGAGCAACCACCGCCCCCCTGCTAAGGCAATCGTTGACAGCATGTCTCAGATCTTCTTCGCGAAGGAAATCTCTCTGGTTTACGATGCGGTCGATTTCTTCGTGAAGTTCATCTAAACTAGAAGGTCTATCAACGGTGAACAGTGCAGCCTCCACTAGAACGCTGTTCAAGGCAACTCTTCTATCCACGATCCGGGTGTCAAGATTTAGTAGCGCGCACGTGAGTAGTTCCCTGATTTGCGAATCAGGTTCCATATTTCACCTACCTCTGCATAGATCTGCGATATTCCTCATAAAGCTCTGCAAATTTTGGGTCCCATTCTTTTCTGATACGATCTAATTCTTCTTGGGTCGCGCGAGACACTTCTTGAGAAGTAAGATCTTTCAACCGGTTCTCAACAAGGGATCTAATCCACACTCTAACAATACCGAAACCCAGAATTGCAGCCAATAGGGATGCAATTGCCAATATCATTAGTAACAGATTAAGGTTGGACTCCATCCTTGACACTGTAGCATCAAAGGTATTGGATTGTACTTCCAGAACATATCCCAGGTCATCAAGCCTTTTTTCAAGCTGGTCAATCCGCGGCCCAACATCGATGGGAGTCGGGGTAGGAATTGAGGGAGGTGGAGTAGAAGTTGGTTGGACTGGGGTAGCTGCGAGCACATCCAAGCAACCAACTGGGAGCCTCGCTGGTTGGACAACAAGTGTTGCTGCCATAAGGGAGATGAAGATAAATCCAACAATCAAGAACACTCTTCGTCGGTTAACCAATTCTGCCTCCTTTGTTCTCGATTTCACTGGACATGAGAATATCTCAGTTATAGTGTCACCCTTAGGTGGTCAGACGTCTTCAACTTCTGCTTTCCCAAAACAGGTTATCCAATTTCTATCTTAACATATGATCCCGATGTTTTCCTGCATAAAAGCTGAGTTTTGACTGACGCTGCGCCTCCACCATAGGCGAAAGACCACTGGTCATCCGGCACCGGAAGCGGCCAGAGCCGCATATAAGTCTATGCCAGGGCAAGCCAAGGCGATAGCGGGCGTGTGTAGTCCAGGCGACAGGTGCCGCCCCCCAGCTTGAGGGTCTGGGGGCCTTCGGTGAAGTCCTCTGCTACTCCGACACCGGCGTTATGGTACCATCTCTTATCAGCCACACGCCCGATGGGTACTTGCCGGTGCCGTCGTACATGCCGTAATAAACCTCGACGGTCTTTCCCACCGATTCTTGGACGACACTCTCTTTGGCGACGATCCTCCTCGAGGTAGCAGACCAATCTCGTTCGGACATCTTGGCGCCGGGTTGGGACAGGCGATGCAGATGGATAACGAAACCCTGGTCCACGTTGGCGTCGGCGTGGCTGAGTCGTTTGATATCGTCTTTCAGATGCTCTATGTCTTCGTTCAGTCCGAATTCAGCCACGGCGACCAGCTTGAGATAGTCGTATGTTGCGGTCCTGCCGCTGGCGGTGCTTTCCGGCGGGGTTTTTATCACGGCGATATCCCAATGTTGCCTTTGCGGTTTGTCCAGAAGCTCTGCGGTGGGGTATTCCTTTTGGACCACGCACACTTTGTGCTTCTGCCAGGTCGTGTATCGTTGGCCGGGGGGCAGGGCGTTGTAAAGCCGCGTATGAAAGAGGGCGTGCTGCCCGTGTTCGGTATAGCATAGATAGGGGGTCTCGACGAATTCCAGGCAGAACTGCCTGGCAGTTTGCCTCACTGTTTCAACTTGGCTCGTCATTGTGATGCCTTTCTGCGGGACCGTCACGCAAATACGGTTAAGAACGTGGCCGAATAGCCGATCCGTAACTACTCAACCCAGTCGCTGATCGTTACGGTTATTCAACCGTAACTGTATTCTTTACCTACATCGTGACCCTGACTCTGGACAGACATCGTAGCCGAGAAACAAAAACCGGTGGGGCGTTGAAGCCATAAAATGTAGGATATACAGCCCCAAATGTCATCTGAGTGGGAGGA
>DAOUMD010000144.1:0-6393 GCA_034412795.1 Anaerolineae bacterium | reverse complement strand
CTGAGCCGCAGGCGAAGAATCTCGCATCGCAAAGGGAAACGAGATCCTTCGCTGCGCTCAGGATGACATGATGTAGGTGTCACGTTTCTTGCACAATGAGTGACGCCCAAGCGTCTTGGCAAAGCTCAGAATGACATGACCTCTCTTGGCAGTCTGAATTGCTCATCTACCCCACTAATCTGCGTAGAGCCTGAAAGGAGTGATGTGGGCGCTTTGTCAAAGGCATATATTCTAAAGCGACTTGGCATGTTTGTGTTGACTGTGTGGTTGGGAACCACCATCATCTTCATCATACCTCGTTTGACTCCCGGCGACCCGGTGGAGGGCATGATCGGACAGATGGCCATCACGGGGGGCAATATTGAGAACAGCGAGGAGATGATTGAAGCCTGGCGGGTACGGTTTGGCCTGGACAAACCGATCCATATTCAGTATTTGCGTTATCTGTTAAACACTGTGACATTTCGCAGTGGCTATTCACTCTCAGCCTTTCCGGCTGAAGTTGATGAGATGATCCAGCGCAGCATGCCCTGGACACTTGGTCTGCTGTTGGTCGCTACGGCCATTGCCTTCGCTGTGGGTAACGCTATTGGCGCCTTATTGGCCTGGCGCGGCACGCCGCGCCCGGTGAGAGCAATCCTCCCTCTATCTTTGACTTTCACTTCCATCCCGGCTTTTATGCTTGGTATTCTCCTGGTATACATTTTTTCTCATATCCTGAATTGGCTGCCATATGCGGGCGGGCACGATCTGGCCGTTTCCCCGGGTTGGAATTGGGAGTTTGCTCTGAGTGTCCTCAAACATGCCATCTTACCGGCCATGGCCGTAGTCCTGGTAAGAATGGGCTTTTGGGCCCTGGGTATGCGCGGCATGATGATCACCACCGATGGCGAAGATTACATGATCCTGGCCGAAGCTAAAGGGTTGAGACCCTGGCGCGTGTTCTGGAACTATGGGGTGCGTAACGCCATTCTTCCGCAGGTGACAGCCCTGGGCGTGGCCCTGGGTTCTATCGCCGGTGGCTTCGTCATCGTTGAGCTAATATTTGCCTATCCAGGCATCGGCTATTTGCTTTACCAGGCCATCCTGAGCAGCGATTACGCTTTGATTCAAGGCATTGTGTTCTATGTGATCTTTGGGGTGGCGTTAGCCATTCTGATTCTTGATCTAGCCTATCCGCTAATTGATCCTCGAATTACCTACAAGAAGGGCTAAAGCATGACAGCGACCACTGCTCCACAAGCTGTTCCTGAAAAGAAAAGAGCACACTTTTTTAGGAGATGGGACACACCGTGGCTGAACCGCAAACTCTTATTTGGACTCGCCATATTTCTGGCGGTGCTTTCCATCGAGTTTGTCGGCCCCCTAGTTTGGGACAAGGAATTAGCGTTTATGGCTTCAGCGCCCACCAACACCGTCCCCATTTGGGTAGAGGGCGTTCCTGGGCCTACTTTCAAACCAGCTAATCCAGACCATCCACTCGGCACTGAGAGTCAAGGCCGAGACATGCTGGCCGTACTTATCGTGGCGACGCCCCGCTCGCTCCGCGTTGGACTAATTGGCGCCGGGGTGGGTATGCTGGTAGGCATTATTCTTGGTTTTACCGCCGGGCTTCTGGGAGGTTGGATAGACACGGTTATCAGCACCCTGGCCGATGTTATGATTACCATCCCCGGGTTGGCAGTACTGGTGGTGATTGCTAGCTATATCCCCCAGATTGAAATCGTTAGTATGGCATTGGTCATGGCCCTCTTCGCCTGGCCCTTGCCTACCCGCCTGATCCGCTCCCAAGTTCTCAGCATGCGCGAACGAGGCTATATCCAAATGGCGCACCTCTCTGGAGCCTCAACCTTTGACATTATGTTCAAAGAGATCATGCCCAACCTCTTGCCATATCTGGCCGCCAGCTTTACGGGAGCCGTCGCTTCTGTTATTCTGGCTGCCACCGGAGTGGAGACGCTTGGTTTAGGACCCACCCGCATCCCGACCTTGGGCATGACTATCAATAACGCGCTTTCATTTTCTGCCATCTTTCGCGGCATGTGGTGGTGGTGGGGCCCTCCGATTGTTATGTTGGTCATCATTTTCGTCAGCCTCTTTCTGATGACGATTGGCCTGGATGAAGTTGCCAATCCACGTTTACGAGGACTTCAACAATGAGCGACATCCAAAATGTGCTGCCAGGCAGTCATCCAGAAACGAAGGAGGTTGTCTTAGAGGTTAAGGATCTACGGGTCCACTACGAGACACCCCAAGGGGATGTCATCGCCGTCAATGGAATCAGCTTTGAGGTCTATCAAGGCGAGTTGGTGGGCCTGGTGGGTGAGTCGGGCTGTGGCAAAACGACGACGGCGATGGCAATCCTGCGATTGGTGCAGGCACCGGGCCGCATCGTGGGGGGGCAGACAATTATCAAAGGGGAAATCGACCTTCTGAGCCTGAACTCACAGGAACTGCGAGACGTCCGCTGGAAAGAGGTGTCGCTCATCCCCCAGGGAGCTATGAATTCTCTCAACCCGGTAATGCGCATCCATAAGCAAATCGCTGATGCCATCCATAAACATGAAGGCAAACAATCCAAGAAAACGTCAAAAGAACGCATTCTTAAATTGCTCAACATGGTGGGGCTACCCAGTCGCATCTACAATATGTATCCCCACGAATTAAGCGGCGGCATGAAGCAACGTGTCTGCATCGCCATGTCCATCGCCCTCAACCCGACGTTGATTATCGCCGACGAGCCAACCAGCGCCCTGGATGTGATTGTCCAGCGCATCGTGGCTCAGACGTTGTTGGATATCAAGGACCGACTGGGCGCCTCTATGATCTTGATTGGTCACGACATAGGCCTGATGGCACAACTGGTGGACCGTATTGCCGTGATGTACGCGGGAAGCATCGTGGAAATCGCCCCGGTCAAAGCAGCCCTCACCGAGCCACTTCATCCCTACACGCGACTGCTGATTGAGTCGATCCCCTCGATCAAAGAACGCAAACCGCTCAAGATCACCGAAGGCTTGACCCACGATTTGCGCAACCCGCCTCCCGGTTGCGTCTTCCAGCTCCGTTGTCCTCACGTGACAGAGGCGTGCCGTGAAGTGGTACCTCCTTTTCAGGAGCTTAAACCTGACCATCAGGTAGCCTGTCATCTCTATGATGGCCGATCCGTCCTTTAGCCAGTCAGATCGTCAGCTTCTAAGGCGATAAACTGACAGACTGAGAGACTGGTTACCTGACAGGGCAAAAAAGCAAACAAACTGAGAGACTATGACATGACCCAACCCTTACTACAAGTCAAAGACGCCACCAAGATCTTCGGCGGGGGTTTTCTGCAAGGGGGCAGCGAGGTTGTTGCTCTGCAGAATTTCAATTTAACTATTCCAGAAAAGCCCGCCAAGATCGTTACCATCGCTGGTGAAAGCGGTAGCGGCAAATCGACCCTGGCCAATCTCGTGCTGGGTTTCATGGACTTGACTTCCGGGCAAATCCTCTTCAGGGGCACCGACATAGGACAGATGAATCGGGCACAAAAACTGGATTACCGGCGCCACGTGCAGGCCGTTTTTCAAGACCCCTACGCGGTCTACAACCCTTTTTACCCGGTTAAGCATATTTTCGACCTGGTGATCAATAACTTCAAGCTGGCGCGTAAGAGGCAGGAAGCGCGTGACTTGATAGAGGATGCCCTTAAAGTGGTGGGGCTGCAGGGCGAAGAGGTGTTGCACAAACATCCCCACCAACTTAGCGGCGGGCAACGCCAGCGCATGATGGTAGCCCGCGCCTATCTCCTGAAGCCGGACCTGATTGTGGCCGATGAGCCGGTCTCTATGGTCGATGCCTCTTTGCGAGCTATGATCCTGGACATCATGCTTCGCCTACGAGACGAACACAACATCTCCTTTTTATATATCACCCACGATTTGAGCACAGCCTATCAGGTGGGAGATGAAATCTACCTACTCTACCAAGGCGCGATCGCTGAAAGAGGTGACACGGTTAGTGTCATCGAATATCCCAAGCACCCCTACGTACAACAATTGATTGACTCCATCCCTGTGCCCGACCCAGACCAAAAATGGGACGGGCAAATCAGCTTACCCGCTGACGAGGAGCTGCGGGCGTATGCGGATAGTGGCTGCCGTTTCTATCCCCGTTGTCCCAGCCGCACGGATCACTGCCTCGCTAAACAGCCGCCTCTCTATCAGATAAACGAGTCTGACCACCAGGCAGCGTGTTATCTCTATAGCGTTTGACTGTCGCCCACCAGCCTTATGGACTGGGCCCTGATGAAGCAATAGAGGAAGCCAGGCACTTCTTTGAAAGCTCAGTGTATGGAGGCGAGGAGACAATAGACGTACCTTGGTAAAAGGGTCATGAAATGTCTAAAGGGTCTGAGTCGACATTAAAGATCATCAAAGCAGCCAGGGTAATTGATGGCCATGAGGACACACCGCTTACTGACCAAGCGGTCGTCATTCAAGATGGGAGTATACAGGACATCAAGCCCTGGGGCGATGGGTCAATTGCCTTGCGGCTTTCAGGGGCGACCGTGCTTGACGTGGGCGACGCCACGTTGCTGCCCGGGTTCATTGACGCGCACCTGCATCTTGTATTTGACGCGGCCAAAGGGCCCGAACTTGACCCAGAAGAAAGCCAACAATTCATCCTGTTGCGTGCTGCGGGCAATGCCCAGGCGGCCCTTCAGGCTGGGGTGACCACCGTTTGTGACTGTGGCGCTCCGAACGAGATTATCTTCCCTTTGCGCGACGCGGTTGAGAGTGCTGCCATTCAAGGCCCGCGGATCGTTGCCAGCGGCGCAACCATCACCATCGAAGGCGGACACGGCGCGGAGCATGGCATTGGCACAATTGCCAGTGGAGTCGGTGAGGTCCGGCAAGCCGTCGCCGAACAGGTAGAAGCAGGTGCGAATTTTATTAAGGTTATGGCCACGGCCGGTGGTGGCGGAGACCCAGATCACAGCCAGTACAATTTGGCCGAACTCACAGCAATCAAAGAAGAAGCAGATCGTCTCGGCGTGCGGGTCGCCGCGCACGCCCACGGCACGACTGGCATTCGAACGTGTGTAGAGGTCGGGATTCAACGCATTGAACATTGCTCAATGATGACTGTGCAAGGCTCGGTGTTTGATGAAGAGATAGCAGATGAAATCGTGCGTAAGGGAATCTATGTTTGCCCGACCAATGTAATTGATTATCGCCAAATGCAACGCCGGGGCGGCTTCGAAGAAGGATTGGCGCCGCGCAGCCAGATCAACGCGACCTGGCGTAAGTTGTATGAGCACGGCGTGAAGTTTGTGGCCAGCAGCGATGCAGGCGTAATGGACATACGCTGTGATGATTATGCGTTGATTCAAGAGCTAATGGTAGAGGAGTTGGGCATGTCGCCCATGCAAGCGATCATGGCAGGCACCAAAGTGGCGGCCGAGGCGTTGGGCCTGGGGAATGAAATTGGTACCCTGAAAGCAGGCAAAGGTGCGGATATCGTCGTCGTCAGCGGGAATCCACTTGAGGACATCACCACCCTGCGCCAGATTCGCCTGGTGATGCGGGGCGGTGAAGTCGTTTGCAATCGTTTGAACTGATGCACAACTTACCTTCTCGGAAGCAAGGTCAACTGGAGAAGCACAAATATCGCCAGCTACCTACGTACTCTACAACTTTTCAGCCGCGATGCGCGCTTGTGCCTGATCTCTCAGGCATGGCTTGGATTCTGCCACTTTGGCGTTTACGCAGTGTTGCTCAACCTCTACTTGCTTCGTCTGGGCCACCGACCTCAAGTTCGTAAGTTTGGTCAACGCGGTCGGTCAATTGTCCTTCGTCGTTTCTAGCCCGTCTTCTGGTTTAGTCGACCAGCGCTGGGGCAATCGACGCATGATGATCCTCGGTGCTGGCCTGAGCTTGGCGGGCTACGGTTTGTTCCCCCTGATCAGGTTCAATCAAGTCCCTCTTCAGTCAATCTGGCTCTTGAAAAGAGTTATAAATCTGCTGCTTGTGCTGGTTCTTGTAGCAGGCGGCGGGCTGCTGGCTGTATTTGGACGGTGCGGACAATTATCTCATCCTGGAATCGGCATTTGGGTTTCCAGGTCAGTTTTCGGCGCTCTATTTTGGCGTGTCCCTGGCTGGCGATCCCAGGACTCTGACAGGAAAATGGACTCTGTACAGATATCATGTAGAATCACCTATAGCCTTTTCCAAGTCAATCCGGGTGACCATCGAACACGGGCATACCAGGGTGCGTTCGGATTTGGGGGAAAACGAGGAGCCAGCATCCCCAGATGCGGCTCCGTTCGGCATCTGGTGTATTCTTTACCTACATCGTGACCCTGACTCTGGACAGACATCGTAGCCGAAGGAGAGGAGGAAGCGTTTAGAG
>DAOUMD010000143.1:0-16663 GCA_034412795.1 Anaerolineae bacterium | reverse complement strand
CTCTAAACGCTTCCTCCTCTCCTTCGGCTACGATGTCTGTCCAGAGTCAGGGTCACGATGTAGGTAAAGAATACACCAGATGCCGAACGGAGCCGCATCTGGGGATGCTGGCTCCTCGTTTTCCCCCCAAAAATGAACGCACTCAAGGCAACCTCGACTCGGAGAGACGCAGGATTTTCGTCCTTCGTCTTTCGTTCAAGAGCTAAATCAGCCGATCACGATGACGACGGGCGACCAGCAATTGGAGGACATTCACCAGGTAGTGGGCGACCAAAGCGGGGAGCAGGCTCTTACGCCATAGAAAGAGACCCGCCAACACAATGCTGATGGCTGCGGTTACGATCATTCCCAGGCGACCTTGCGGGCTGTGCATCCAACCAAACAGGAGTGCCGTGCTGATCACCAACACCGCAACCGGTATAAAGACGCTCATTCCACCCAACAGTAACGAGCGGAAGAGAAGCTCCTCCACCAATACCGCTGGAAAAAGGGCTAACAGGACTGGGGCCCATTCCTCGCGGGTGCGAGGCAGGATGCTGCGTATCACCAGGGGGGAATAAATCTGAGGCCCGAAGCGTTTGATCGCCCAGTTGGTCAGCGTATTGAGAGGCACCTCGATGACCACGGCCACCGCCGCGCCTATGGCCACATCGATCAGGGGAGCGTAACTGATCCAGCCGAACTGCTCTCGGGGTAACCCGCTGACCCACCCCAAGATCAGACAGGCGACGACCAGCCCCACCCGTAGCACGTTCTCGGCAGGCAACAACAGGAGGTTGATGTCAACCTCCTCTAACTGTTGGAGCATTAGGGCGCTGCGGTACGTGGCCCAGGAGACGAATACCGTCAGGGTCAGCGTGCCCGCAACAAAGACGACCAGGCCTGTGTCCATTGTCTTCGGTAGACTTTCAGCCCCTGGCAGAGATCAGCGCTCTTCCCAGTCAGGAACTTCTTCGTTGACACACCACAGAAAGACAAAGGCACTGGTGCGTCCCAGGTTTTTGAAACGTTTTGAAAGAATTTTTTGCCGTTCCCGATACGCCAGATCATCCAGCGAGCGTAGATACCCTGCGAAGGAGCCAAACTCATGGCGGATGGTCTGGAACTGAGTGGCGTTGGCGATGGTGGCCTCGATCTTACGCCCGTTTCGGACGATGCCTGAGTCGGAGAGTAGCCGGTCCACCTCTTCCGGTCCGTAAGTGGCGACCCGGTCTACGTCAAAGCCGTCGAACGCCTTCTGGAAATTGGGCCATTTGTTATTCACCACCTGCCAACTGAAACCGGCCTGAAAGATAGCCTTGGTCATCTGCTCAAAATACCCGTTGTCGTCTGCTGGCGTAACGCGTGGCGGGATTTCGAATCCGGGACGTTCAGGCATCAAACGGTCTCCTCAATGGGCGTGTGATTGTAAGGGCACCCTTGGATGGGGGGTGCCCAAGGCGCGCACCGAATCTGAACACACCCATATCATTCTGTCAAGGTGGCACGGTACTCGTAATTGGCGACCTCGGTCGTAAAAGGCGTAATCCCGCTGATCACCAACACTACCTGGTCATTCCTGCCGCCAAGACCGGTGAGGTTCAGTTGGCCGTGGTTGCGCTTGTCCAATGTCATTCGCTGCACGCCTGGTTCGTCGCCCATCTCGATGACTTGCAACACGTAACGCTGGGGGAGCACATTGTCCATCCGGACGAAGCCAGCCGTCTCCCAGCCGCCATCACCGGCTTCCGCGTCATCAAAATAACCAATGGCCGGAATAGCGATATCATCCACCAGAAAACCAACCCGGTTGATGGCATCGTCGGTGACGTATTCGAAACGCACGTCGATCACCTGGCCAGCGTAGGCCGACAGGTCGATCACCTCTTGCACCCATTGCGGGGTGTCCCCGCCGCCGGAGACTCCCGTCCAGGCGTGCCCAAAGCTGTTGCCGCTCTTGTTCTCCGTCGTGGTGTATAGGCCGGGCAAAATGTCCCATGTCTGGCCCCCATCGCTGGAGACTTCCACATAGGCAAAGTCCCAGTCCGCTTCAATGTCATACCAGGTCCAAAACTGCAACACAGCCTCGTCCACCCCCGACAGGTCAAAGGTACGCGTCAGGGTCATATTCGAGTCATCGCCCCGGTTAGACCACCACTGATAGGTCCCGCTATATGCTTCATTGGGGACCACCTTTACCTGCGTCGTGCCCGTAAACTCAATAGTCAGGCCCCCTTGCGGTACCTCAAAGACGACGTAATCAGCAGCATACTGGTTGACAGCGCTCTCTTGATGCACCGGGTAGTCTCTGTGTTCGGCATCGATGGCCATCGAGTCGACCGACAGGTCACCGTATCCCCACACCCCCTCGCCCAACGTCGGGTCGTCCAGGTAATTCGCCACCACCCAGTCGGCGAATACATCGTCGAAGCGGTAAGCCTGTCCTTCAGCAGTCAACACCGCGTCGAAGCCATCGGCGCCATTGGCTGGATGCGCTACCACCTCGCGCATCGATTCTTCACCAAATCGCTCCAGGAAATAGCTCATAAAGAGAAAGCTTCCCCCATAGTGCGCGATCGATTCGTTGGGTGAATCACCCCAGGCATTGAGTTGGGTGTCGGGTGTCTGAGCGTAGGCCCGCTCAGTGCCGCCCGTATCGTAATTGTTGAGGTTCATCGCCAATTCGGACAGGCCCTCGTTGACCCACGTCTCTTCGTTGGCGTCGTTGTACCAATGGATCATGTGTTGGAATTCGTGGGCTAAGATGGAATCCAGCCGGTTGGTGCCGGGTCGGGCGGCGGCGATGTTAATAAAGAACATCTCTTTTTCATTGCTGTAGGGGTTGATAAGTTTCGAGTATTCATTGATGCTATAGAAATAGCCTCCCACACCCGGCACATTACCGATGAAGATGTGCACGTGTGGGTCGTTGTCCACGCCCGGTGACCACTCGTCCCCGAAAAAGGCGCGATTGGTGGGGTAAATGCTGTTCTCAAACGTCTCGGCAGACGCCGCAATGTCCGAGTCGGACACGTCGTAACCATCCTCAATCCACCAATAGCTGTTGGGGCCAATGTAACGTAGGATAGCCGTCACCTGGAAGTGGCGCAGCGTGTCGCTTTCGCCAACCCAGAAAGTCTCCTGGTCACCGAGTTGATAGGTAGGCGGCGTGAGGTTGACGACAACCGGGATGGGCTGGTCGGATAGCTTTAAGCGCCGTGCCAGATCCAGTCGATCCCGGACGGGGATATCTGTGTTAGCCAACACCTGCTCTGTGGTTAGCTCTGCGGCAGTAGAGGCGGGGGATGGTTGGGAGATCGCCGGCGTATCACCCGCGATGGGCGTCGGGGTGACGACAGGCGCAGCATCGCGTCCTGGTACTGGCATAGCCGTGACCGTCGGCGACGGGGATATTGGCAGTTGCTGGCTTTCTTCCGTTGGCGTCCGACCAACCACAGGCTCTGCCTGAGACTGGGACTGGGTCAACGAGAAATAGATCACCGCCACGGCCACGCAGGCGATCAGCAACAAAGACGCAAAAACAAAGACGGAAAAGTATTTATTCTTGATCAAGATCGCTCCCGAACAGTTCGTAGTTGTCCGAGAGGTAATTATAGACTAAAGACCCTATTTCACCAATTCTTGATCCACTCGGCGACGATGATCGTTTCTCCAGCTTCCACGTTGGTCTCAACAGCGACTGCTTCAGAGAGCGGGGTGAATTGGCCGCATTGAGCGTCGAAGAAGCCGGGTGTGTTGCATTGATATTCCACCACCTGTAACGTAAAGTTGCACGAGATGGGGGTGGGAAAGACAATGTCATACCAGCCGGGTGCCCAGTCAGGTGCAACGACACTCGGGCCGCTGGGGAAGGAAAGAACCGAAAAATCGCCACAGGTGGCTCTAACAGCGTAACCGTTGACCGGGGTACCACTGGTATCTTTGAGATAACCGTAAAAACGCACGATCGAGTCGTTCCGATCACCCGCATACCAGGGGCCTGGTACGAACTGATACTTTGGCGTGGTAGGCGGTGGTGCCTCTGGCGTGTTGGTGGGCGGTGGCGGTTGTGGCACCGGCGTATTGGTGGGCGGTGCTGGCTGTGGTGTGTCGGTGGGTGATGCCGGCTGTGGTGTGTCGGTGGGCGGTGGTGCCTCTGGCGTGTTGGGCGCTTCTATTTCAGCAGTTGCCAGGTCACTCAGCTTCACTGCCGAAGGCGCTGCGTTAATGGGCTCCTGGGTCGGCACCATGACCACGCTTCCCGGCGTCGGGGTAAAGGTTGGCCACGGAGTACGCGTGGGAAGAGCCGTTGGCTCAGCCGAATCACCCGATATCCTTCGGCTCAACCGATCCGTCAGACCGCATCCCATACTAACCACCGCCAGGGCCAACACAAGCCCCAATACGACTTTGGTTCTCTTATGTTTAACGATCATTCCTATTCTGCTCTCCCAAATGTATACACGGAAAACGTGATGCGTAAAGCGTAAAGACACAGCACTTGCCTATCACGCCTCACGGATCACGCCTCACGCTTCATCACTTATACCAAAAAATATCCAGGTGAATATACTGAAATGGCGAAGCGGCCAAAGTGAATTCAGTCTCTGGTGACTGTTGCACGCCGTCCTTGACCAGCCAGACACGATACGTGCCCGGCGTGTAGGGTGCAACTTTGACCTCGGTGTTGAACCAATGATCGTCGCCTAACCCTTCGCCCGTGCTATGGTTCCGCCCCCCAGACATATTGCTTTGGTGCTCCTGTCCTACAGGATCTACCAATATTACCTGATAACCGTCCAACGTCTCGTAGGACCCGACGCTGAAGTCAATCTCTTTAACCACGTGAGCCGTAACCCGCGTCTCCAACGCCGAGCCGGTATCGTGAATGTATGGCGTGACCGTAAATGGATATTGGGGCGCCGGTGTTGCCGTTGGTGGCTCTGGGGTCGGGGTATCCGCAGGCGGCGGTGGCTGGGCTGGCGTATTAGTTGGCGGCTGCGGCGTAGGTGTGGGTGGCTCCGCTTCGGCTGTTGCCTGCTCAGGTGTATTGGTAGGCATCGCTGTGGGCGTATCCGTCGGCGGGATCAGCGTGAACGTGGGGCTGGGAGTCGGCAGCGGCGTCGGTGTCAAATAGGGCGTAAAAGTAAACGTGGGGCGTGGCGTCTTCGTCGGCACAGGGGAAGGAGTGGGCATCCTCACCAGAAGCCTGCCGACCGAACACCCCAGGCTTCCCGCCAATAGTATCACCAGCAACAAGCTTGATAGCGATTTTCGTCTCATCAGCAAACTTGGTATTACCCTCCTGGTTGTCAAAAGGTGATTTACCCGCTAATTTGCGAAGAGCAAGCTTTCTGTTCTTGTCCGGCAATAGCTGCCCCGACACCTTAAGGCGCCGGGGCGATAATCCAAACTCGTCGAAGCCAGCGGCCATATCAGCCGCGTGACTACACAATTAGGTTACTTGGCCCTGAACAGGATAAAATCCCAGGTCCACTGGTTGGGGTCAGTGCTATACGATAGCGTCACCACCGGCGAGACCTGAGCCCCCGCTTTATCTACCAGGTATATACTCCAGCTCCCATCAATGAAAGGTCCCGGCTCAAAGCTCACATTGCCTACTTTGGCATAGCCGCCAGTTCCTGTGGTCTTGCACCACTGGCCGTAGCACGACTCTTCGGATACATGGTGCTTGCCGTCCGAACTGTCACCAACTACTCGATACCCGCCTAGCGGTGTGTTGCTCGCATCCAGTATCTCGATGATGACGTACATAAAGGGGTTGGTGGTATGGGTGAACTCGCGATTGCTCTGCTCTGCCACATAGAACGGGTACTGAGGTTCAGGGGTAGCAGTTGGCGGCGCCGGCGTAGCGGTTGGCGGCGGCGGTGCTGGTGTGAAAGTCGCCGTCGGCGGCGCTGGTGTAAAAGTCAGCGTGGGCGGCACTGGTGTGAGTGTATCGGTCGGCACTGGTGTGGGTGTGTCGGTAGGAATGGGCGTGTTGGTTGGAGTAGGTGTGATGGTGGGAGTGGGTGTCCAGTTGGGTGTTGACGTAAACGTTGGGCGTGGTGTTTTGGTTGGGGCGGGTGTGGCCGTCGGCTCAGCGGCCAACCGCTGGGACAGTCTCTCAGAGAGAGGACAAGAACATGCCAACCCACTGGCAACCAAAATTACCCCCGCCAGGAGGATCACAGCGGATCTCTTGGTCATAACTCTCGCATCTTCCTTCCTTCACAAGCTATAAGGCGGAGACTATTATACCACGAGGGAGGGACTATCACCAAAAGTTTGGTCCATACGTGAAATCAGGCATTTTGACTGGGTGGCAGGATGAGATTCATATAAGAAATCACACGAGATTCAAACCAGAATCACACCTTGATATGCTATGTTGGTTCTAAACCTTAGGTTTCTGCTATGACCAGACCACTCCGCCTTGTCATTCTAAACGATGATGTGGAGGCGACGAAACGGCTTGCCGCCTCTATCAGTACTGATGGTGTTGTCGTTTATTCTACTGACGACTCCGACGAAGCGTGCCAACTCATTTCTCTCCTCCAGCACGAAGTTATGCTGATTGACGTTGAGAAACTTATCTGCACCCCGGCTTATCCATTGGAGTCGTTTCGTGAGGCCAACCCAGATATCAAGATTGTAGGCATCTCTCGCGCCAAGCGAGGGGATACCGGTTTGTTACTTCAGTTATTGGATCTGGATGCTTACATACATGAGCCGCTGACCCCGGAAGCTCTTATCGTTTCTTTGCCTGAGATTGCAGATCGTTATTTGACGCAGTCTGTCGAGGATACGTCCCTCCAAAGTCCTGACGACGATCAGCATCGCCAGAAAGGGTGGCTGAACCCGTTCGTTACCAACCGGCGTTCGCCATCTCCTCAAGTTTAGGTGCTTGACAAAACCCAAGATATGTGATACTATCGCTGCAACAATTTCATAGCCAAGCGGACACTCATCCAGAGGGGTGGAGGGACCGGCCCAATGAAGCCCCGGCAACCAGAATCGTCGAGTCGTTCGTCATCTTTAACCCGTTGACCTATTCTGGTCGACAAACCGACGAACCGGCTGGCAACAGACGACTCCAGGTGCCAATTCCGGCAGAAGTAAGTTCTGGAAGATGAGAGGTCGTTAGCGGTCATGCTGCCAGCCTCTTCTTTCAGAAGAGGCTTTTTTGTTTGGTGCAAGCCCTTCAAAGCCTCTCACAACTGGGTGTGTGAGAGGCTTTTCTATTACCCGTTCCTAACTACCGATATGGAGGTGAATCAGGATGACATCCGGTCACGATTTTTCAACCAGGGCTGTTCACGCGGGTGAAGCGCGGAACAAACCCTACCACACGCTGACCACACCTATCGTCCAAACGAGCACGTTCACGTTTAACGACACGACGGACTTGGTAGACTTTATGGAAGCTCGTATGTGGGGTGACGAGACTGAACGGACGGAATATGGTCGTTACGGGAACCCCACACTGACCGCGGTGGAGCGCAAGCTGGCCGATCTAGACGGCGGTGAGGCGGCGCTTCTTTTCTCCAGCGGCATGGCAGCAGTCACCACCACGCTGCTCACCTTGTTATCCTCCGGAGCGCACGTAGTGATGACTGATGATTGTTACCGCCGCACGCGGCAATTCATCACCAAGTTCCTCAATCGTTACGGTGTCGAGGCGACCCAGGTTCCGGTAGGCGATTACGAGGCGTTGGAAGCGGCCATCCGCCCCGATACCCGGGTCTTACTGTCCGAGTCGCCCACCAACCCTTATCTGCGTGTGGTAGATGTGCCCCGCTTGGTTGAAATCGCCCGCCGGCATGGGTTGAAGACCGTCATCGATAGCACCTTCGCCACCCCGATTAACCAGCGTCCCTTGGAATATGGCGTGGATTTAGTGGTCCACAGCGCCACCAAGTACCTGGGCGGCCACAATGACTTGCTGGCCGGTGCCGTTATAGGCTCGGAGTATTTGATTGCCGGCCTGCGCGAGACGCAGGGCATGGTCGGCGCCATCAGTGATCCAAATACCGCTTATCTCCTGTTACGGGGTCTCAAGACTCTCGATCTACGTGTGACCCGTCAAAACGAAACCGGCCTGAAAGTGGCCCGCTTCATGGAGGGACATCCGGCGGTACGGCGCGTTTACTACTCCGGCCTGCCCAGCCATCCCGATCACGCTATCGCCTGTGAGCAGATGAGTGGCCACGGCGGGGTCATCAGCTTTGAACTGGACGGCGAACTGGAAGCCACAGGACGCTTCATTGATTCGCTGCGCATCCCTTACATCGGTCCCAGCCTGGGAGGCGTGGAGAGCCTGGTGGGGCAGGTGGCCTTGGTCAGCTACTACGAGCTTTCCAGCGAGGAACGGGCCGAGATGGGCATCTCCGACACCCTGGTGCGGCTGGCGGTTGGCATCGAGAGCGCGGATGACATCATCACTGACCTGGCGCAGGCGCTGGATCAAACCTTCGGCACCACCACGCTGCTCACCACGTCCTCATCGGACTTGCTCCCTTTTGTGATCCCTGAGCGCCTGCCCGGCTGACGCAAGCAGAGATAAGAAATTTGGTCCCGGATCCGATTTCCGAGGAGCGAGGTGCGCCCATGTGCCGAATGGCTGTCCTGGCTCGCATCAGCCGGGCAGGCAGCCGCACCCGGGGGTGCTGGCTCCTCAAGAGGAAAGAGATTTGGACTGGTCGCTGAACGATGAAAATTACCGATGCCCAACTCAAGCAGATTTATGCCCATGCCGGCGAGACCTATCCCCACGAGTGTTTCGGCTTTTTGGTGGGTACCTATGACGCTGGGGGCCTCGTCCACCGCGCGGTGCGGGGCACCAACCTGAACACCGAGCGAACCGACCGCTTTGAGATGGACCCCAAAGAATTCATAGGGGTTGAGAAACAAGCTGACAATGAAGGCCTGACCGTCATCGGCTTTTATCATTCCCATCCCGACTGGCCTGCCATCCCCTCGCAAACCGACATCACCTGGGCCTGGGAAGGTTCGTATTATCTCATCGTCTCCGTCCACGAGGGGCGACCCTTTAATACCGGCGTCTGGTCACTGGCTGAGGAGAAGCTAAAACGCTTCACCCAGGAATCGCTGGAAATCCTGGATGAGAATGCGTTCTAGGTGTTTATCGAGACCCGGTCTCGATTGACCGACCCTGGTAGGTGAGGTATACTCAGTACACCATGGTCGAGGATTACACTCGCTACGCTCGCCAGCTCATCTTCGCTGGCATCGGCAAAGAGGGACAAGAGAAATTACTCAGCGCTCGCGTCGTGCTGGTAGGCTGTGGGGCGGACGGCACGATGATCGCCGATCGCCTGGTGCGTGCCGGTATTGGACATCTGACATTGATTGACCGTGACTTCATCGAGTTGAATAACCTTCAACGCCAGGTTCTATACGACGAGGACGATTTGCGCAAGAACCTGCCCAAAGCCGTCGCCGCCGAGCGCAAACTGAGCCGCATCAACAGCCGGGTCGAGCTCACCGGCCTCGTCACCGATCTGAATGCTGAGAACGCCGAGGAATTGCTGACCGGTGCTGACCTGGTGATGGACGGTACCGACAACCTGGAAGCCCGTTACATCATCAATGATGTGTGTATCAAGCACGGCATCCCCTGGATTTACTGTGGTGTGGTCGCCAGTTACGGAATGACTATGACCATCGTTCCCCACCAAACGTCCTGTCTACGCTGCCTTTTCAACGACGCGCCGCCGCCCGGTGCCATTGCCACCTGCGACACGGTTGGCATTTTGGGGCCTATCGTGAGTGTGGTTGCGGGCATCGCTGCTGCCGAGGGCATCAAGCTGCTGGTCGGGGAAGGGGAACGCAACCCGGGTATCATCCACGTGGATCTATGGGATAATTCTTTTCACACCTTCGAAAGCGGCTCGCCGCGCGCGGATTGCCCTGCCTGTGGTTTAGGCAAGTATGAATTTCTGGAACGGGAAACGGGGGCGCAGGCGGTAAGCTTGTGTGGTCGGGATGCGGTCCAAATCCGCGTTCCCGGTGCCCAGGGATTGCCGCTGGCCGATGTGGCTGAGCGGCTGAAAAATGTGAGCGAGATCACCGTTGCTAATGACTACCTGGTTCGCTTCAGAGTGGATGGGTATGAGATCACCCTGTTCGCCGATGCGCGTGCCATTATCAAGGGAACCAATGATGGACGGGTGGCCCGTTCGCTTTATTCGAAATACATTGGCGTATAGTACCTTACGGAGGCAAACCAATGGACCTGGGTCTGCGAGACAAAATTGCACTGGTAGCCGCCTCTAGCCGGGGGCTGGGGCGGGCCTGCGCTCATAGCCTGAGTGCCGAGGGAGCCAAGGTGGTCATCTGCGCCCGGGACGGCAAGAGTCTACGGGTTGCTGCCGACGAAATCGCCGGCGATACCAACAACCAAGTGCTGGCCATCGTCGCCGACCTGACATCGGCTCGAGATTGCAGACAAGTGGTGCAGGATACGGTTGAATATTTCGGCGGACTACACGTGTTGGTAACCAATAATGCTGGGCCACCGGCCGGTTACTTTTTTGACTTCGATGACAACGAGTGGTATCGCGCCGTTGATCTGACCCTGATGAGCGCCATCCGGCTCATTCGGGCAGCGGTGCCTCATATGCGCGAGGGAGGTTGGGGACGCATCATCAATATTACCTCGGTGTCCGTAAAAGAGCCGCTCGATGACCTCATCTTATCCAATTCATTGCGGGCAGGAGTGGTGGGGATGGCACGCACTCTGGCCAACCAACTGGCCGGGGATGGCATCACTGTTAATAACGTGCTGCCTGGCTATATTCTCACCGAACGGGTTAAAGAATTTGCACGGACCCGGGCCAATTCCCAGGGCAAGTCGCTGGACGAAGTCTTGGACTGCTTTGCTGAATCGGTCCCCATCGGGCGTATTGGTAAGCCGGAGGAATTGGCCGCCATAGTCACCTTTCTGGCTTCTGAGCAGGCATCCTACGTCAATGGGACCTCGATCTTGGTGGATGGCGGTAGGTATAAAGGGTTGATGTGAATGGATCGAATCTTGGGGACTCTCGTCTATGCCCGGCAGAACCTTTTCTCAGATGAGCGCAGGCGTGTGCTTATGCTGCATCGCAACAAGGAGCCAAACAAAGGGTTATGGGTGGCACCTGGGGGAAAGGTAGAGATCCACGAGGCCCCGCTCGAATGTGCCATCCGCGAGCTGCGTGAAGAAACCGGATTGACCGCGCGTCGTATGACCCTGCGCGGTGTTGTTACTGAAGTGTCGCCACGCCAAGACTATCAATGGCTTCTGTTCATCTACGTCACAGACGACTTCGAAGGGGAACTTAGCGCCTGTGATGAGGGGCATTTGGCCTGGGTGGACGTAAGCGCAGTGCCTCTCCTTCCTATCCCGCAGGCGGATGCGATCTTCTTTCCTCACGTCATGAGCGACGATGAGCCGCTTTATCAGGCCAGATATGCCTACGATACCGATCTAAACTTGGTGCACGCAGAGGAGTTCGTCTTTGAAGGGGCAGGTGACGTGGTATGAGCAAAGGACGAGTCCTGTTGATCGGCGGTGACCCTGACGTCACTCGCACCCTCCAAGTTTACTTGGACGCGCATCGATTCTCGGTGCAGACTATTGACACAGGCGACGCAGCGATTGACGCCTGTCGCCAATCGCCGCCTGATGCTGTGATTCTTGACTGGGATTTGCCCGGTATGGGTGGCGACCACCTGTGCCAACAGATTCGGGCATACGAAGAAACACTGGGCACTATTTTGCTCGTCCTGATGGCCGCTGACGAGCGAGACGCAAGGCTGGCGGCGCTCGAAGCAGGGGCGGATGATGTAAAGACATTACCCATTGATATTGAGGAGATAAGGCTCAAAATCGAGGAGATGCTGAGGCGCTAAGGAAGTTCCAGAATTTAAATCATCCCCAAAATCGCGGGTATGACGGTGAAATCAATGAAACTTGCGATAACTATTTTTCTGGAACGGCCTGATTCATCCGCCAGACATCCGATGTCTGCATATTTCACCACACGCAGGGTACCAAGCTGGCGCCGGTGATCTCTTCATCAGAGGTAATCAAACTCGCGCCTTGTGCGGCTGCCTCGGCTACAATCAGACGGTCGTGCATTTCGGTGACCGCCGTATATCGCCTGAGGTTCAGCACACGCGAAAACTCAAGTGGCCGGATCTCCACCTGAAAGCTTGCCTGAAGTCGGCGGATCACATCGTCAATATCTACATTTATACGGCCTTTCTGTGCGATCCAGATCAACTCAGCCAATACGATGACAGGAACAATCAGGCGCGCTTGACCGCTGGCGATTGCGGCAAATGCTCCGGCAGCCATTGGCGGCAATCTCTTGGGCGCGTAGAAATACCACACCAGACTATGGGTGTCAGCAATGTAGACGGGCTTGGCATCAGCCATCGCTGGCGCCTCGCATCAAAGTGGCCAGCCGCTCAGCAGTCTGGTGCCGCATTTCTAACAAGGTCTGATCTATCTGTCGGATATCGTCATCCGACAAGTGCTGCCAAATGCCAGCCAGAGAAGCGAATACGTTTTCCGCATCCAGTGCCGTGCGTGGAGGGTATCGTAATTCAAGTTGCGTGTCATAACCGGATATCTGATCCGTAACATATTCCTCGGTGACTTCCTTTACCGGCTCTGGGGAACTGCTCGTGTCCCGAGACTCGAGCGATTCGAGCCGTCGCAAATCTTCAATGCTAATTAGTGCGGCTAAAGGTTTTCCTCGCCGTTCAAGGATGAACCGCTCTCCGCCGTAACCGGCCCTGGCGAGCAGTTCACCCAAAACAGTACGAGCTTCTGTCGAGCTGATCTTTGTGGTCATCGTTCACGTTATTCCTTCTTCAGTTGGCGGATAATGCGCTACTTTGGGAAGTTTGCGGGATGTATCGGGAGAAATATCCTGCAAAATGATCAAAATGATCAATTTGAGTATTTGATAGTATATCACTTACATCCTTATCTTGTCAAACTTGGAGGACATTCACATGCTCATCGTTATGAAATTCGGCGGCACGTCGGTAGGCAGTGTAGCGGCTCTGCAACAGGTCACTGATATTGTCAGAAAGTCGCGGGACCAGGGAAACGAGGTGGTGATCGTCGCTTCCGCCATGAGTGGCGTCACCGATCTGCTACTGCGCGGTGCACGGCGGGCCGAGGCTGGTGATGTAACGACAGCCGACCAGGCACGCCAGGAGATTATGGCTAAGCACACTCAAGCCATTGAGGCATTGTTGACCGGTAGCGAGTCGCACGCCTCGGTGTTGACCGAAATCGGTGAGCTGCTCGATGAATTTGAGGCTCTGTGTCATAGTATCAGCGTGTTGGGAGAACTCACCCCTCGCGCCCTGGACGTCATCGCTGGCATGGGGGAACGTATGAGCGTGCGGCAAGTGGCCGCTGTGTTGGAGCACCAGGGGATTCCAGCTCAAGCCATTGATGCCACCCGACTCATCGTCACCGATGATCGATATGGATCAGCTAGCCCGCTTATGTCTCCCACTGCCGAGCGCAGTCAGAATCTTCTCAGCCCTCTTATCAAAAAAGGGGTCACCCCGATAGTAACGGGCTTCATCGGCATGACCGAGGCGGGTATTCCCACCACGCTCGGGCGCGGGGGAAGCGATTATTCCGCCACCATCCTGGGGCGTGCCTTGGGTGCTGACGAGGTGTGGATCTGGACTGACGTCAACGGCGTTATGACCGCCGACCCTCGTGTGGTGCCCGATGCGCGTACTATATCTCACCTGTCCTACGCCGAAGTGGGCGAAATGGCCTTCTTTGGGGCTAAGGTGTTGCACCCCCAGGCCATTCGTCCCGTCAGACGATCGGTCATCCCTGTTCGTATATTGAACACCTTCGAACCGGATCATCCGGGCACGCTCATTACCAAAGACCCGGATGGATCTCACCAGACGGTGAAGGCCGTCACGGCTATCAAACAATTGAGTCTGATCACTATCGAAGGTGCAGGGATGATCGGCGTGCCGGGCGTGTCGGCCCGCGCCTTCGGCGCCGTAGCGCGCGCTGGCACCAATATATTGATGATAAGTCAGTCCTCGTCAGAGCAGAGCATCTGCTTTGTGGTGCCTACCGGCGAGGTGGAGAAGGTGTCGACTGCATTGCAAGAGGAGATGGCTCGCGAACTGGAGCGCCGCGACATTGAGCGCATCCGGCCACAGGATGACATCGTCATTTTGGCCGTCGTCGGTGCCGGTATGAAGGGGACGCCCGGCATCGCATCGCGAGTCTTCGGTGCGTTAGGGGCACATCACATCAACGTCATTGCCATAGCCCAGGGCTCCAGTGAATACAACATCTCGCTGGTAGTCGCCCAGGGCGATGGTGATGAGGCTGTGCGCCGTATTCACGAGGAGTTTAGGCTGGGGGCTGGAGGCTAGGGGCAAAAAGTGCCGGTCACCCGAAAACTTCGAACTCAGATTACTTGTCGTGGACCGTGATCTGGAACTGCGGGTCGTGCTCCAGAAGCAGTTTCAAGCCTGTCTTCAGGTCTACTTGTGGCTCATAATCTAGCCTGTGACGGGCCAACGTCAGGTCGGCTACCAGGCGACTGACACCGCCGCTTTCGGTGGGGACGTGTAATGAATGGATTTCGCAGCCTGCAACCTGCTCAATGGTGCGCACTAGCTCATTAACGCTCGTCTCTTGTCCTAAACCCACGTTGATGACCTGGCGGTTGATGCCACTCGCAGTGGCTGCCGTTACCAATGCCTCGACCACGTCATCAATATAGACGAAGTCGCGCGTTTGTTTGCCATCCCCATAAACAATTAGTGATCCCTTGCCCAGTGCCTGCTGCACGAACTGCGGAATGACCGGCGAGTGAGATGGCAGAATGGCTTGGCCAGGGCCATAGGCATTGAAGATGCGCAATGCCACTGTCTCAATACCCCACAGATCTCCAATTGTATTGACATAATATTCAGCAGCCAGCTTGCTGACTGCGTAGGGGGATGTAGGGCGGGGTGACATTTCCTCCATCACTGGCTGTTGGGGTTGCTCGCCATAGATCGCCCCTGACGAGGCAAGCACCACCCGGCTCACCCCAGCATCGCGCATCGCCTCCATTACAGCAACGGTGCCCCCTACGTTGGTGGTGTCGTATTCCCTGGGATACAGGATCGACTCCGGCACTGAGACCCGCGCTGCCAGGTGATATACGCAATCTACGCCCCTGAGCAATCGCCACAGTTTCGGCTTGTCGGTTACACTACCTCGCGTGAAGTTGACTTCTGGCAAAAGACGGGCGGGGTCGCCTGCACTCAGGTCGTCTATCACCCGCACGTGGTGCCCCTCTTGCATAAGGCGATTGGCCAGGGCTGAGCCAATGAATCCAGCGCCCCCCGTTACAAGAAATCGCATTGTGGCTTGGTTCCCTCCCATGATCCGTTGCTGGCCCACGGGCGTCATTATATCACGCCCTGCCTCTTCTCGCCATGTAACTGGACTCTGACAAACCGTGGAGTGAGGCACGCCCACGTGCGAACAACCCCACGAGGTTCGGCACGTAGGCGTGCCTCACTCCGCAGGATGTGGCAGTATTGCTAGATTCGCCAGAGTCCAGCACGTAATAACTCCCGTATCTTGGGCTACAGGGAGTCGGGTGTCATTGCGCTAGGTTAGAGCATCACCCTCAGTCGGGTAACAGGTGAGGGGGAATATCTTTCAACAGCGGGTTTTGAAGATCTCGCGGCGATAAGATTGGGTTGCTTATGTCCCACGTAACGCCCAGCGCCGGATCGTTCCAGGCCACGCCGAGTTCGTCGCTGCCGTCGTAGTAATTATCCACCAGATAGGTGAGGGTGGCATCACTGAGGGCCACGAATCCGTGGGCTATGCCGATTGGAATGAAGATCCCCATTGGATTGTCTTCGCCGATTTCCAAGGTCTGGCTGGCGCCCTTCGTAGGTGATGAGCCTCGCAGGTCCACCAATGCGACTCGGATCATCCCCTGAGGGGCAAACCAGTAATCTACCTGGTGGAGGTGGTAGTGCAACCCTCTCAACACAGTGGCTTGGCTGTAACTACAGTTGGTTTGGATGACCTCCCAGCTCCGCTCCAAGAACCACTCCTTTCGGAATGTCTCTAAAAACTGGCCTCGGTCATCAGCCCAGACCTTTAAGTTGGCGAGTCTGACGCCGGCGATGACATCCGATTCAATGATTTCAGCCATTATCTTTCCTTTTTGGGATGCTAGTCTCGTGACTGATTCTACAATAACCCCATTGCCTGTGTCAATCGGCAAGGCACAGTTGTGAAGATAGGGTGAGCGTTACAGGTTTGGGACACAGGAATAAGGGTGCAGTTTGAGGCTGGAGCGTGGGAGATGTGGACTTACCCCCCTACAAGAAGGGGGTGACGGCTGTACACCCCGTGAAAGTAGCCCTTGAAAGTCGTTAAATGGCTTTGCGCTTCATCGTCAGCTGCGCGTGCTGAGATGGGGCGAGGGAAAAATTGCTCATTGTGCGTCACGCCACAAAATATAATTCGGCTCCTCAATGAGGCCTGGTACAATCCAGGTATCCACAATACCGAAAGGAGCCGATAGGATGTATTGTACTGGGTTGCACCTTGAAAAGCGAACTTGGAATGGTTGTCTTGCGGTCATACTGCTCCTGGGGC
>DAOUMD010000142.1:0-24083 GCA_034412795.1 Anaerolineae bacterium | reverse complement strand
GCAGGACATCCGGGTCCCTATGGATGACGGTGAACCGTGGCGTCTGCTGTTCACTTACCACTTGGATGCTCCATCCTCTTCTGCGCAATTCAAATGACGCACTATGATGCTGGAAAATCATTTATGTCTCCTGAAAGTAAGTCACCACCACCGCCTGGAACGCCTGGTCAGGAGGTGTGGACCTTCAAGGCGCTCAAGGCGGGTGAAAGCACCATAGCCGTGGACTACGGCCGGCCCTGGGAGGGGGGTTGAGAAGGGAGAGTGGACGTTCGTCTTGAACGTGGCTGTCGAATGAGGAGTGTTGACATGAGAGCTTTGCTCAAAGGCGACGAGGGCAAGGGGCCGCGCGATTCTGTGATCGAAGTCGCCATCGGGGCCCACGTGGAGGTTGAACTGATGGCCGAGTCGGGCGAAAATGAACGCCTGGCCTTCGACATCGTGCCCGATGCTGAGGCTGACTTCGACGCCGGGTTCCTGGGCGCGGGGACTCCCCTGGCCCGGGCGATCTTGGGCGCGAACGTCGGCAGCGTGCTGCCCTACCAGGTGGGGGACATCACCCAGGTGAAGGTCCTGGGGGTGAAGGCCAGCAGTCGGGCTCCAACCCAAGACGTGGCGGCGGACCGGCAGGCGGTGATTCAGAAGGCCATCAGCAAGTCAGACCTGGCCGACGCGGTGCGCTTTGCACTGACGGTCGATCAAAAATGGGGGGATACCGATCCGGAAGGCATCACTTCGAGTTGGGAGGGTACTGATCATGAAGTTTGACCTGCTTCACCCGCGCGAACAGCTCGTGCAGATCATGGACCGCCTCTATCGTTACCGCTTGACCACGACCTCCGGTGGCAATCTGTCAATTCTTGATAAGAACAGCGATTTGTGGATTACGCCCGCAGCGGTGGACAAGGGGGCTCTCAGCCCGCGCGACATCATGTGTCTGAGAGCCGACGATCGGGTTGAAGGGCCGCACAAACCCTCCAGCGAATATCCCTTCCACCAGATGATCTACGAGAGACGCCCCGATTTTCGGGCCATCGTCCACGCCCACACGCCGGCTTTGATTACATTTAGCATCGCCCGTAAGGTCCCCGACACGCGTATTATTCCCCAGGCGCACCACGTCTGTGGCGAGGTGGGCTATGCGCCGTACGCACTGCCGGGCAGCCGGCAACTGGGTGAGAACATCGCCCATACCTTTGCCCAGGGGTATGACGTGGCCATCCTCGAGAACCACGGCGTGGTGGCCGCCGGTCCCGATCTGCTCACCGCCTTTCAGCGCTTGGAGACGCTGGACTTTTGCGCCCGCACCCAGATCCAGGCCAGCAGTCTCGGTCCGGTTTATTCGCTGACCGACGAACAAATCGCGCTGTTCGAGAAGCGCTCCCCGCGCTTGCCTACCTTCCGGCCGGAAGGCCATAGCAGCCGGGAACGGGAACTGCGGGGGGCAATATGTCGTTTGGTGCATCGGGCTTACGATCAGCGGCTGATGACCAGCACCGAAGGCACGGTATCCACTCGTGTGGATGCGGATAGCTTTTTGATTACCCCGACGGGGCAGGACCGTAGGTATCTGGCGATCGAAGACATCGTCCTGCTGAGAAATGGCTGCACCGAAGAAGGCAAACGCCCCAGCCGCGCGGTTAGATTGCACCGTACCATCTATGACGGGCATCCTGAAATAAACTGCATCATAACGGCCCAATGCCCCAACGCCACAGCGTTTACCGTCACCAACCGGCCCCTGGACACCAAAACGATCCCGGAGAGCTACGTGGTGCTGCGCGAGGTGCCTCTTTTTCCCTATGGAGAACAGTACGAGGCACCGCAGATGATTTCGGCCCTGCTCTCGCACAATACCTCGGTGATCCTCATCCAAAATGACACGGTCTTGACCACCGGCGCCACGATTCACCAGGCGTTTGACCGTCTGGAGGTGGCTGACTTCTCGGCCCTTTCGTTGATCGATACCATGAACGTTGGACCGCTGGTTCCTATTGGCGAGGAGCAAGTGAGAGCCCTGGAGGAGAAGTTCTTGATGGGCTAATGTCGGGCATGGTTCAGAAGTCCCTGAAATTGGGTAACAATTGCAGACGAAGGACCCTTCGGCTACGCTTAGGGCAGGCGAAAGACGAAGGACCAATTACTGGCTCAGGTCTCTTCGTCGTTCGTCCTTCGTCCAGTTGAGAAAGTGTTACCCTATTTCTGACCATCCTTGATGTCGGTTTGATCGATGTCGATGACCCAGATGCCGTCCATCTCCGTGCCTTTGGCCGCAACCAGCGCGATCTTGCCGCCGTCGGGCGAAACCCTCCAGTCGTTGTTGGCGATGGTCAGGTTGGTTCCTTCCGGGAACAAGGGGCGCGATTGACCGGTTTGGATGTCGTATTCATAGAAGCCGTGCGTGGTAGCACTCGGGTCAAGCGGGACGTAGATCAGGTGTTGATCGTCACGCCAGCGGTAGCTGCCGAAGAAGGGGAGTTTCTGCGGTGCCTGTGTTGGGTTCTGTAGGTCTATGAGCCACGTCCCATTCTGGCTGGCGTCCGGCTCAAATCGGACGTAGTAAGCCATGTGACGTCGATTCGGGCTGAGGGCCAGGTCGCGCATGCGAGGCCCCTCTGTCAATAGGGTCTGAGCACCATTTTTGAGTGAGAGTTTGAACAACTGCACGTCTGAGGTATCTGCGAATCCCTGGACCATCAGCAGTTCGTCGTCTGACAACCAGGCGATCGGATTGCTGCGCCGCGAACTGAATATGGCTCGGGCGTTCCCGCCGTCTATGTCGGCCAGCCACATGGTTTCCTCACGTGTGTCCCGGGGGGCATCCTCATCATAAGCCACCCAGGTCAAGCCCTGGCTGTCTGGGGTGAAACTTACGCGGTGTTCCTGGGTATCAACTTCCCATCGCTGGCCGTCCGCCAGCCGCTCGACGATGGCCACGCCTTTGTCTCGATCGGGGTAGGCGATCAGGTTTCCGTCTGGGCTGTAAATGGCCACTTGTTCTGTAATCAGGCGGGGACCTGGGTCGGACCCCGCCAAATCCACTCCCCAGACACCTAGCGCCTCATCCGGCGCCGGCTGGTCGATAAAACGTACTTGAGTTGAGTCTTGGTTCCAATAAGGGTTGGTACAACACTCGCCTGAGGTGATCTGCCGCCCGACAGGCGTTGCAAGAAGCGGCTGTGTGCTTGTAGGTGTCGGTGCTTGCGTAGACGAAGTTTCCTCCGGGCTGGCCAGCCCGACCGTGCCAGAGTCCCGCTGGCTCCAGTCAAAAGGCCAGGTGTCTTCAAAATCGTTGATGATCGGTCCACCGATCCACGCCTCTGGTTGATCGTATAACGTCTGCCATTTGCGCGGCTCAGCCAGGTCGCGCATAAAGCTACGCCCCGAATTTCCCGTCATGGCCAGGCTGTCCCAATTAGCCTCGATGAGCTCTGTCGGGTTGTATTTGCGGAAGTGTTTTAGATCGCGTATCTCCAGATGCAGGTGCGGCCGCCGGTGGCAAATCCCCTCCGAGTCACCCACCAGCGCGATTACCTCCCCTTGTTTGACCTGCTGGCCCGGTACCAGGTCAGGCGCTTCCAGCAGATGACCGTACATCGAAGCATAGCCCAACTGGGGGTGGTCGATCATCAGGTTGTGGGGCTCTGAGCCAAACGGCCCATCGATGGCAAACACCACGCCATCGGCAATGGCCACGATCTCAGTGCCACAAGGGGCCGATAGGTCCAGGCCAAAATGGATGCCTCCCGATCTCACGTACAACGTATTGCGTTGGAAATAGGCGCCGGTGGTGTTCCCATAGGGTTGGCCCAACAGCCAGGTGTCGGGGCCAGGGGGGTCGGCGAAGGGCAGTTGAAATGGACGTTGGTTTTGGTTAGCCGGTTCGTTTTGTCCTGTTGGTGACTCGGCATAGGCTGGCTTGGGCGAGCTTATTGATGTCCCGATGCCTGCCGCCAGCATTATCAGGCTGATTGTGAAAACAAAAACCGTGCGTCTTGACAGTTTATGTGCAAACATATCCCGAACTTGTCCTTTATGGTCCTGGAGGTCTTTGGAAGATGCCAGGGCTTGTCAAACGACTTTGCACGAGCCATGTGAAAGATGTTGTCATACTTGCCCCGGCAATTATAGCCAAAGAACCCAAATAGCGAAAATCCTAACTATTCTTATAAAATAGCCTGTAGCCGCGATTCCCAGGTTCTATCGAAAAATGGTCCACGGTGAGGGTGATTTGTGCTCAAAGCGGACGAAAGTCCGCGTCAGGTGGAACGGCGGATTGTCATCCGCCTTGAGCTAGAGCCCAAAGTGGGGCGTCAAAATTGTTTTTCGACCTCGTCACGGGGCGTTGAAACACCCCGCTGATGTGCGAAACCTGTTAAAAACAGGTTAAGAGACGAAGTTTTAGTGCGTTTTAAACGCACTTCCTCATATCAGCCGATGATCATCAATCATTGGCTCCGGCTGCGCCCCAGTAGCGCACTTGGCAGGCGGTACAGCGCGCGCACGTTCAGCAGAAGCCCTGCTCCCAGGTAAACAACACCTCCCACCAATCCCCCGGCCGCTACCAGCCACAGACTTCCAAGATTGGCCGCTTGGCCTAACGTCAGGACGCCGAGCATCGAAACTCCCATCAAGACTGTGGCGACCAGAGCACGTCCCAGTGTGTTCAGTGTTGCCCGACCTTCCACGCTCCCCCAGCGGCGGCGTAGGATCAAGAGCAGGACCAGCACCTCGGCTGAAACTGCCAGTGAGTTGGCCAGGGCGAGACCTGCGTAGTCCATAGGCCTCATCAAGACGATGGCCAGCCCGATGTTGACCGCTGCCGATCCGATTGCCACCAGTAGGGGGGTGACTGTGTCCTGCTGGGCGAAGAAGGCACGTGCGGCCAACTCAAGGCACGCATGGCCGACCAGCCCCAGGGCGAATAAACGCAGGGCTACATACACCGCTTCCGTCGCAGCGGCATCAAAAGCCCCGCGTTGATAGAGGAGGGCCAAAATTGGGCGGCCCAGCAGGATGAGGGCGACGGCGGCCGGGATCGTTAGGGCGAGGATGGTGCGCAGGGTTTCGCCCAGAGTGTGCCGCAATCCGGCCAGGTCGTCGCGGGCGGCAAGGTCAGACATGGTCGGAAAGGCGACCAGACCAAATGCCGTGCCGATGAGTGTCTCGGGGATTTGCATCGCATCCCAGCCCCACTCCAGCGCGCTCACGCTTCCCGGGCTCAGGCGCGACGCTAGGTTGGTGGTGGCCAGTAGCGTCAGATGGAAAACCGCCAGGTCAAGAATGCGCGGTCCCATCAGAACCGCCACGCGGTGTACGGCGGCTGTACCTATGTCCAACACGGGTAGCCACCGAAATCCATAGTAGATGAGCCCGGGAATCTTGACGGCCAGGTGCAGACTCGCGCCGATGACTGCCCCGACTGCCAGCCCGCGTATCCCCATAGTTGGGGCCAACCAGATCGCCCCGGTGATGATGCCTAAAGGATATAAAACAGGCGCTAGAGCCGGAAGCAAAAAGTGCTTGAACCCGTGCAGCACCCCGCTTTGCACTGCGCTGACGGCGAAGATCAGGGTTGAAAGTAGCACGATGCGCATAATGCTCCCCGCTTCCGCCTGTTGGGCGACGTTGAAGCCGGGCGCGATAAGCGTGCTTACCAGCCACGGGGCAAATATGGCTGCCAATGCAGCAAAAACACCCACAATCAGCACCACCATGTTGGTGATGGCGCTGGCCAGTCGCCAGGCCCTGGCCCGGCCTTCGTTGGCCAGAATATCGGTGAAGACCGGGATGAAGGCTGTTGCCAGAGCACCGCCGGCCACCACGGTAAACAACAGATCGGGAAGTTTGAAGGCGGCGTAGTAGGCGTCCAAATCGGCTCCAATGCCGAATTGACGAGCGATGATTATATTGCGCATCAGGCCCATAAGCGCAGCCAGGCCGAAGGACCCGCCTACGAGCAAGGTATTTCGGATGATGTGGCTCCAACGGGCTGACTCAGTTTGGGACATGGCGTCTTCTGGGAAAAACCGGAAGTTTAGGAGGAAAACTGGCGTGTGGTGACTCTAATGTGTCGATTTCAACTCCCCCAACGCCTGCGCGGCCAGTTCAAAATTGGGGTTATACCTCAGAGCGGCTTGATAGTCTTCGGCGGCGGCACCCGCTTGGTTGCTGGCCTGGTAGGCCAGGCCGCGGTAATAATACAGCTCTTCCAGGCCGCCGGTGGCTTTGATGGTGGCGGTGGCTAACTCGATGACCTCCTGATAGCGCCCCATGGCCAGATAGGTCTCAAAAATGTCAAACTGATACCACAGCATGCGATAGGGTAAGCCAAGGCGGCGCGCTTCGTCGAAGGCACTGGCGGCCGGGGCTGGTTCACCCAGGCGAGCGTAGTTGGTGCCGATGTTAAACCAGGCAAAAGGGTCGTCTGGGGCGGCCCTGGCTTCCTGTTGGGCGGCGAGCAGAGCCTCTTCGTACATCGCCGTTCGGTCTGCGCTGGAGCCAAGAATGGCGTACACCAAGGCGGCCTCTTTGGTTGGGAAAACGACGAGGTAGGTCCTATTAAAGACGCGCCAGAAACGGTCAAACTCATCTATGGGAACGGCGAGGTTGGCCCCGTGCAGCGAATCATAGGTCCAAAACTGATTCTCCGCATCGCTGTACCCGGTCAACAACCGGTAGTGTCCCATACCACCTCGGTCGTCGGGCTCCACCCAGGACTCAGCTATGACGGGATAGCCATTGCTCAGAAGATGTTTGAGCAGACTGATGTCTCCCCCATACCCAACCAGACCCTCAAATCCTATCGAGCGGGCATAAGCCACCAGCTCATCGGGACTGACGTTCTTGTCATCTTGATTGGGTTTGAGAAACCGAGCCGCTTCGACCTGAGTGTTGCCGTTGCCGTAGTAGCTCAAGTTCATAGAAATGGTTGCCGGGCCACAGTTATTCCACGTTTGCCACTCGTGTTCAAACTCGGTTAGAGTGACGTCCGGGGCTAGGGGCTGTACGTCGGTCACAGTTGTCTTGACTAACCTTACTCCAGATACTCCCGGCGTTTGTGCCTGGTCTGAGGGCAGTCCGGTATCGGCCAGTTCGTCGGAACCTGGCGATGCGCCTCCAACTTGGGACAGCGCCCCGGCTCGCGCCTGTAACAGGGTCTCGGCATCGATCTCTGAAACAGCGGGTGGTGTCGGTAGAGCGGGTTTGGGAAGTAGCTTGTTTACGTAGGTCCGGGCATAATAAGGCACCGCGTCAATCCGTCGGCTAACCGGCTCAAGGTTTAAGGTAACGTAAGCTGCTACACACAAAGTGAGGAGTAAGAGGCTAAATACAACCAATCCACTAAGCGAATATCTCGTCCTGTGCATGTAAAAGCTCCCTTCGGAAGGGCCTAACCACTGCCATGATTATACCAAGACACCCTGAATAGGGAAATTGGGACTTCATCCGATGGGTTCTGACCAGCTCCGGGCGACTTCCAGCATAGCGTCCAGGTTCTCTGCGGGCGTCCCCGGCGAAACGCCACCGCCTACCGACAAGATCACCCCGCCCCCTGGCGCAGCTTTGTCCAGGCAAGCCTTGGCCCATTGGGCCACCACTTCGGGGGGTTCTCGCACGGCCACGTCCAGCGGTGGCACGTTGCCCATTAGGGCCACGCGATGCCCCATGGTCTCCTTCACCTGGGCCATATCTACTTCGTGGGTGAAGTTGAACACGTCGAAATTGGCTTCGGCCAGCGCCGGGTAGAGATGGGGGCAGGGCGTGTCGTTGTGGTAGATACGAATCAGCCCCTCAAACTCGTCGAAGATACGCCGCAAGTGGGGGGCCACAAACTCCTGATAGTGGCCCAGGGAGATCATGCCCACGATGTCGTCCAACAGCAGGATGCCCTCGGGCTGGTGGAGTTTGTCAAGCTGGGCGTGCAGCCAGGTGATGATGGTGGTGGTCAAGGTATCCAGGAAACGATGGATCTCCGCCGGATGGGTGACCAGCCCCATCATCAGCTCCGTGATGCCCATCAGCCAGCCGGCGGTCACCATCGGCCCCCGGGCGGCGACTATTTTGGCTCCCAACCCTTCCGCATGTAGCTTTTCCTCTATGTGTTCATACATGCGTAGCACCAATGGCATAAACCCGGCCTCGCGCGGGTCAGGTGGTTCCACTTCAGCCCAATAGGCAAGGTCGGTGACCATCGGTTCGACCGAGGGCGGCCGGTCGCTGTGGAAACTAAACCGCGCCCCGAAGGCCGAAGGCTCGGCGACCATGCCGTATTCCACCCAGAAACCCGGAATCCAGACCGCATCCGGAAAACGGTCCAGCAAGCGCAAGTTGATCTCCAGCCATTTGTCGGGTAGCAAGAAATAGTCCAGCGTGTTGATCCCCGCGTAGCCAGGTAGCCAGGGGCTGTCCGCGATGAAGGCCACCGGCACATGGTCCGGGGCTTCTAGCCGGGCTGCTTGTTTAAATCGTTCCCAAGGTGTTGTCATTTTCGTGTCTCCTTTGGATGGGTGGTTAGTTGGATGGTTGGATGGATGGTTGGATGGTTGGTTGGGTGGGTGGTTGGGAAACTGGTAGATTGGGAAACTGGAGAGTTCTACCAATCACCAGTTCACCAACTAACCAACCATCCAACTAACCAACCATCTATATCCTATCTCCAGGCGTAGCGTAAGGTAACACCCAAAATATACCAACCCGCCAGAATCGTCCCTCGTAGGGTGCCGCTGATCTTGGAGCGGCCCGCCCGGCGGCTGTGAAAACTGACAGGCACTTCGACGATACGTGCACCCCGCTTGGCCGCTTTGACCGTCATTTCCGTCGGCCAGCCGTAGGTCATCTCACGCATGTCGAGTGTTTCCAGCAAAGATCGGCGTATGGCCCGATATGGCCCCAAGTCGGTGACGGACAGCCCATAAAGGAGGTTCATCAGGCGCGATGCTAGCCAATTGCCAAAACGCTGCTGGGGCGGCATGGCGTCAGACGCGATGTGCCCGCGCGGGCGCGAGCCAAGCACCAGGTCAGCCTCGTCGGCCAGGATGGGGTTCAGGATGCTCGGCAACTCGGCCGGTAGCGAGCTGTAGTCGCCGTCGAGAAAGGCCAGCACATCGGCGTCCCGGGCGGCGACCACCCCTGCGGCGCAGGCGTAACCATAACCACGGCGCGCTTCGTAGACAACCTGAGCGCCCGCAGCCCGCGCTTCCTCGGCCGTTGCGTCCGTAGAGCCGTTATCGACTACGATGACCTGGATCAGCAATATCTCCAGGACCTCGGTCACCAGTCGCCCGATGTTGCCCGCTTCATTCAGGGCGGGGATGATGACGGCGATGTTGGGCAGCAACCTTTCGTTCATAGGCTTTAATTATAACTGGAAGGTTGAAAGATTGGAAGATTGAATGGTTGGTGGATTGGCACCCCGCCGACGGCGGGCAGGGGAATTAGCCTCAGGTGAAAGTCGACGGCGCTTCACCACCGTTGCCGGCGATGGTCTCAAGCTGCTCTTGGATGCACTCGACGGCCGTCTTCAAAGGGAATACCTCCTCAGTGACCCGCATGTCAGGATCGGTGGAGAGCGGGTGCCAGTAGACACCGTCTACACTGACCGTCACTTCGGGGACCAAACTGGTCTTGTCTACGTTCAAGCCCTCTGGGGAGAAGCCGCGTTTGGCCAGGGGGCGGATGAAGTGGTCTTCTTCAGGGATGCCCAAGGACTGATGAAATTCGCATATTTTATCCAGGTGGGCTGAGTTGGCCGGGGTCTCGGTCGTGCTCAAGCGGACGCGGAAGCCGTGTGCCTGTAAGGTCTGGATGCCCTCAACCGTTTTGGCCCACGTTCCTGCGCCTCGATAGGCATCGTGGTGTTCGGGGAGGCCACCGTCCAGGCTGACTTGCATCAACAGGTTGTCGTTGGCGATCGTTAGCAGATTTTCTAATCGTTTCCCACGCAGGAGCATGGCGTTGGTCAGTACATTGGTCTTGACCCGCGCCGACGAGTAAGTCAGCATGTCGTAAATGTCGTTGAGGATAAACGGCTCACCACCGGTGAAGAAAATCTCGGTGAAGCCAAGTTCCACCGCTTCGTCCACCAGTCGCTGCACGTTGCCCAAACCCAACGCCCGCCGCTGAGCCGCGGGGCTGGATTCAGCCACGCAGTAGCTGCACTTGATATTGCAGTCGTAGTTGGTGTATAGCCACAACTTCCAATCAAAACGCGGCGGCGTGCGCTTGTTCCCCGACTTCCTATTACTATCGCTCACTGTCCTCGCCCTTTCGCTTGTTAGCGCCCCATACCCGAAAAGTGACCAAGTCAAGTAGTGAGCATTATATACTGCCGGGAGTTTGCCGACAAATCTGGCCTTAAAAGTCACAAAGTGCAACACACCTGCAAGGTGCGTTGCACTTGACTGATGTTTCACGCATCACGCCTTTACGTTTTTATGCTTCCGCCCCAATAGCTTTATCGTCTCTTCCACCTCCTCATACGTCACCGTCTTACGCAACTCCTCCAGATCGCGCATCAATTGGGCCCACTTTTGTCCCTCGGCGGCGCTCACCCATTCCAGGTGCAGGCGCTCGGGGCGGACCCCCTTGCGCTCCAACTGGCGTCCCAGTCGCTCGATGCGTTTGGCGGTGTGGTGGTTGGCGTCGATGTAGTGGCAGTCGCCGAAGTGGCAGCCGGAGACCAACACCACGGCGGCGCCCTTCTGGAAGCCGTAGGTCACATGGTCGGGGTCCACACGACCGCTGCACATAGTGTGGATGACGCGGGCGTTGGGCGGGTATTGCAGGCGACTGACCCCGGCCAGGTCCGCCCCGGCGTAAGAGCACCAATTGCAGGCAAAAGTCAGGATCTTTTCGTGGGGATGGTGGGCCAGCGCCGCGTCGATTTGAGCCACCATCTGCTGGTCGGTGAAATGACGGATGGTGATGGCATTAAAATTACACTCCGGGGCGCAGGTGCCGCAGCCCTGGCACATGGCTTCAACCACCGTGGCCTTGATCTTCTTCTTGGCATCGCCCCCCTGGATGGCGTGGAAGGGACACACGCGCACACAGCGCCCGCAGCCGTTGCACAGATCGGGGTCCACCCAGGCCACCACCGGCTCCAGTTTGATCGTGGGTTGATTGAGGACGATCTGGGCGCGGGCGGCCGCGGCCCCTGCCTGGGTCACGCTGTCCTTGACGTCTTTTGGGGCCTCGGCGCAACCGGCGAAAAAGACTCCCTTGGTCGGCGCGTCCACCGGCTTGAGTTTGGGGTGGCTCTCCAGGAAAAAGCCATCCTCTGTCGTCGACAGAGTCAGCAAACCTTTGATCAGCCCTTGGTCCTCAGGCGGCACCAGCCCCAGCGAGAGCACGATCATCTCCTGCTCGTGTGTCTCCAGCTTGCCCGTCATAGTGTTCTCCACCGTCAGGCGCAGGTTGCGCGTAGCCGGATCTTCCAGAATCTGCCCCGGCAGCCCCCGGATGTACTTGACGCCCGCTTCTTTGCTGCGCCGGTATAGATCTTCGAAGCCCTTGCCGAAGGCACGGATGTCCATATAGTAGACGGTGATGTCGCTGTCGGGATAGTGGTCGAGCAACAGCAGGCTATCTTTGACGGTGTTCATACAGCAGATATTGGAGCAATAGGGGTGACCGCGCCCATTTTCTCCCGCGGGGGATGCGCCCGGCACGGGCAAGGTGCGCGAGCCGATGCACTGGATGAAGCCGATGCGCTGCGGTCGTTTGAGATCGGTGGGTCGCACGAAGTGGCCTTCTGTGGGGCCGCTGCTGCTGATCAGCCGCTCGAATTCGAGACTGGTGATGACGTTTTTGTAGTGGGTGTAGCCGTATTCGGTCAGCCCGGTGGGGTCGAAGATGTCCAAGCCGGTAGCGACGACCACGGCGCCCACGCCGAACTCGACGATCTCGTCCTGCATGTCAAAATCGATGCAGTCCTTGTCGCATACCTCGCGGCACTTGCCACAGGCGATGGGGTTGTTGCCCAAACATTCGTCGACGTTGATCAGATAGGCCGAGGGCACCGCCTGGGGGAAGGGGATGTAGACCGCTCTGCGCGTGGCCAGGCCGGCCTGGAACTCATCGGGGGCCGTCACCGGGCAGACCTCGGCGCAGTCGCCACATGCGGTGCAAGCGGTCTCGTCCACGTAGCGTGTCTTCTTGCGTACCCGCACCCAGAAGTTACCGACGTAGCCGGAGATGCTCTCCACCTGGCTGTAGGCCATCAATTGGATTTTGGGATGTCGACCGACATCCATCATCTTGGGCCCAAGAATTCATATACTACAGTCCATAGTGGGGAAGGTTTTGTCCAGTTGGGCCATCTTGCCCCCGATGCTGGGCGACTTTTCGACCAGGTAGACCTGGTGACCGGCGTCGGCCAGGTCGAGAGCCGCCTGGATGCCGGCGATGCCTCCCCCGATGACCAGTGCGCCGGGCGTGACCCTGGCTTCGGCCTCGTGCAGCGGGTGTAGCCAGCGCGCCTTGGCCACGGCCATCTCGACCACTTCCTGCGCCTTGTGCGTCGCCGCGGGCACATCGCCCATGTGCACCCAGGACACCCCTTCGCGGATGTTGGCCATGGTCATCAAGTAGGGGTTGAGTCCCGCCCCGGCCACGCACTCGCGGAAGATGGGCTCGTAGTTGCGCGGCGAGCAGGAGGCGACCACCACCCGGTCCAGTTCGTGCTCGACGATGGCTTTTTTGACCTCGGCCTGGCCCGGCTCGGAGCAGGTGTAGCGGTTGACGGTGGTGAAGACCACGCCGTCCAGCTTCTCGGCGTAAGCCCGCACCGCCTCGCAGTCCACCGAGCCCGCGATGTTACGCCCGCATTCGCAGACGAAGACGCCGATTCGTTGTCCTTGTTGTGTCATGGTTACCCTGCTTTCTGTTCAGGGAGTAGGGAGTAGGAAGTAGGGAATTTCATCTACTCTTGGTGAATTAGTCTTGCCAGGTATCTATATGCGTCACTGCGGTCTCTGTTTCAGAGGCAGTGCATAGAATAACGCGGAAGTATTGTTCCAACCAAAGGCGGCGTATTTCACATTCCGTCCATCGACAAAGAGAATACTCTCGATAGTCAGGTAACGTCTCGAACTGCCACTTGTCCTTGCAGTACCGTTTCATTTGATTGTCGTAATAATGCTGCGTATCATCCAGAGAGAGGGTAGTGGTATAAGTCCGGACTTCAGAGACACCCCACGAACCTCCACCAGCATCAATGTGCATTTCAACGCCCGGGTACGGCTGTGGCGAAGGCCAGCGTATCTCGGCGTATACGAACATACCGATCATTGCTAAGACGCAGCCAGCTAAACCGCCAATGATGCTACCAATCGCCACACCAGCCTTTGTGTTGTTAGACAACCCAACAATCAAACCACAAATCATGCCACCGACTGCCCCGCCAATTCCCAGAACCTTTACTGCATCTATGATGAATCTGGGCTCTGGCAGCGTCATAATAACGGCAATTAGACTGGCAGTGCCTCCACCAATCGCTGTGCCAAAAGCTGTCCAGGTCATTACTCTGCGAAGTCGCCCCATCGCAATGCTCGGTCCAAACGGGGGCGTTTAGCCCCTACCTACACAACCAAATGTCACGAAACGCCCAACCACGGTCTTGTTTGACAAAGTCGATGTTGGTGCACCCAGTTCCTGCATATGACCCTGTCACTGTTTCCTCAAATTCTCGAGTAGTTCGAGTAGGCTGTCGAATCCTCCGCTGTAGCCGATCAGAGCTATGGATACGATTATTAGTGGCAGGACAAGATGACATCCCGCTATCCAGGCAAAAATCACAAAGCTGCCAATAAGTGCGCCTACTAAAAGGGCATACAATCTTGCCTTGGGAGATGCGTCTTTCCTAAACAAGGCTCCTTCTCTTTTTACGCGCCGATCAATTTGGTAGATTAGATAACCGGTGCCAACTACAAAGGCGAGCGCGATTATGCAATTAATTTCATTTGAAAGTCCAGGTATTTACATAACTCGTTGCATCTAGTGCCCGTCAATCAAACTCTCCGCCACCAACGTCGCCAGGTCCTTGATCTCAATGCCAATCTCGTCGCCCAGGTGATAGTCCTCCATAGCGCACTTGAAGTGTATCTGGCACTTGATGCAGGCGGTCACCAGTAAATCGGCCCCGGTGGCGCGTGCCTCGCGCAGGCGGTCCACTTGGATGGCTTTGTTGGCGACCGTGCAGTGCGTCCAGCCGTTGGTGCCGCAGCACAGCGCGTTCGACCGATTCCTGGGCATCTCGACCAGCGTGAGGCCCAGCTTCTCGATCACCTGGCGCGGCGCGTCGTAGACGCCCAGGTGGCGGCCCAAGCGACAGGGGTCGTGGTAAGTGACGAGTTCGGAGTTTCGAGTTCGGAGTTTCGAGTTCCGAGTTCGAAGCTAAGCAACTCAGAACTCGAAACTCCGAACTCGCGAGTAGCTCGGCCAGGTGCAGGACTTCGATGCCCAGGTTTATGCCGTGAGCCGGGTAGTCGATCTTGAGGGCGCGGGCACATTCGGGGCAGGCGGTGACGATACGTTTAGCCCCCGACTCGCGGATCAGGGCGGCGTTTAGCCCGGCCAGGGCGCGGAAGCCTTCGATGTCCCCCTCCCACAGCAAGTCGTGGCCGCAGCAGCGCTCGTCGGCCAATACCTGGGGCTCAATCCCCAGCGCGTTCAAGACCCGCAACGTCGAGCGGGCGATACTATCACCATCCACGCCCAGCGGCTTGAACAGTGCGCCGTAATAGGGCGCGCAGCCGACGAAGTAGAGCGTTTCGGAGTTTTGAGTTTCGGAACCCCTGAGCCAGCCCAGCCGGTCTTGCTTCAGCGTGGGGTCTATCATCAAACGCATCCAGGCGTGGATGGCTTCGCCGTGGGTGCATACGGTGGCCGCGCCCAGGCGACGTGCCTCGGCGCGTACGGCCAGCGTCAGGTCGGGGTAGGCCACGCCAGCCGGGCAAACCTGGCTACAGTGCAAACAGGTGAGGCAGGCCCACAACCGGTCGTCGCCCAGCAACGCCTCGTCGTGCCGCATCAAGGCCCGGCCGACGGTGCGTCGTGGAGAGAAGCGGTGGTCATAACGGCTGATGGGGCAGATGGCGGTGCACTTGCCGCACTCCAGGCACCGAAAGACACCCGTCTCCCGTACCATCTGCTCCAGCGTTATGGTTTGATCAGTCATAGATGTTTCCTACTGCGTACTGCGTGTTGCGTAGTCTGGCATTCCCGCACCGCGCCGCTCGAAAGGTAGGTGTTGCACTATCCTGCCATATGGTATGGGCATGCGATTCAGGTGCTGCGTAGTTCTCGGTTTGCATTTCTTCCTACTTCCTATTCCCTACTTCCTACTCTACTCCCTGTTTGTTCCTTCGACAAATCGAGTCACCAACTCGGCAAACGCCGGGCCGTCGTCAGGAGGAGTCCAGGCCAGTTGGAGACGATGAGGGGACAGGCCTAACAAGCCGGTGATTGCCTCGACCTGTTCGTAAGCCGCAGCCGCCTGTTCGTTGCCCCGCTCATAGTGGCACAGTTTGGGCTCGCAGCCCAGCACCAACACGCCGGCGGCACCCAACTCAAAGGCCTTGAGGATCAGGCCCGGTTGCAGCCGGCCGCCACAATCCAGCCGGATCATGCGTACGTTGGTGGGGTAGGTCAGCTTCTGGGCACCGGCCAGCTCGGCGGCCGCGTAGCCGCTCCACTCACAGGCGAAGATAAGCACATGGGGTCGGGGGTTGGGGGCTGGGGGCGAAGTCCCTGACAATGCAACTCGTATCTGGGCTTCCAGTTGGGCGTCGCTCCAACCGGCTACCGTAACAGCTCCCACTGGGCAGACCGCGACGCAGTTGCCGCAGCCGATGCAGAGCAAAGGGTCGATCACCGAGAGGCTTATCCCACTGGGCCGTTCGGTCATGGTCACGGCGGCGAAAGGGCAGACCTTGAGACAGTCGCCGCAGCCGTTGCATGTTTCGGGATCAACCTGGGCCACTGGTCCGTGTGCCGCCACTTTTCCCCGACGCAAGTGGCGCATCGCCCGCGAGGCGGCGCTGTAGGCCTGGAACTGGGCCTCGGCTGGGTCACAGGGGTAGTGGGCTGAGCCACATACGTAAATCCCGCGTTCGATGTAGCTGCCGGGCCGTAGCCGCACCCTCAGTTCGGGAAGGAACCCGTCGGCATCTTGGCGCAGGCGCAGCAGTTTGGCCAATTTGGTGGTCTCATCGTCAGGGGCTCCGGTGGCCACGACAATGGTGCCGAAGGTATTACGTACTGCGTGCTGTGCATTGCGTGTTTCGGGTTGTGTGTTCCGGGCAATAGTGATCTGGTAGGCTCCGACGGAACCATCAACTTGGGTGATTTGGCTGTCGAGTTGGAGGGTGATGCCCTCGTGGTTTTGGGTAGACTTGATGAGCTTTGCCGCCAGTTCTGGGGCAGTGGTAATGGCCGTTTCACCAAGTGTTGTTGTGCGCTCGACCAACGTCACGGGTACTCCGGCGTCGGCCACTTCCAGTGCTGCCGTCATCCCGGCCACCCCGCCGCCGATGACTAATGCGGCTGGGGTAATCTCGGCCTCAACCGCCGGGCGGGGCGTCAATGTGGCTATACGGGTTACTTCCATCGTGATCTGATCCTCGGCGCGGGCGGTAGCGGCTTCGGGTGCATCGCGATGGGGCCAGGCGCAGCCCTCGCGGACGTTCACCAACGTCACCAGATTGGGACTAAGTCCTGCATCCGCCGCCGTCTCCTGAAATAGTCGCCCGTGGGTCCGGGGGCTGCACCCAGCCACGATGACTCGTTCCAACCCTTCGCTACGGATGATTTCCTGCAATCGTTCGCGCCCATCGGTCGAGCACCAATAGGGCGCAGGTCCAGCATAGGCCACACTCGGTAGTTCTTCTGTTACCTTGACTAACGTCTCTACGTCAAGGATACCAGTCACTTCATTCCCACATTCACATACGAAGACACCGGTACGAGGTGTTGGCTGGCTGATCGATTGGTTGCTAAGCAAGTTGCTTGCCATTTCTGCCTCGTCCTCAGCCCCTAGTTCCCGGTCCCTAGCCACTGTTCTGCGTGGTACTCACACAGCCGGCACGCCCGGCGCGCATATTCGGTCGGCCAGGTGTGCAGCGTACGGCTCCGGTCGGTGATGTCCTGAAGGGTGATGGCCCCCGTTGGACAGACCAGCACGCAGGTCGCACACTCGATACAGTCGGCGGAAGAGATATGGAAGGGAGAAGTTACCTCTCTGGCTGTCCCTCGCTGTGCCATGCTGATCGCTCCCACGCCGACGATCTCGCGGCAGGCACGCACACAGCGGGCGCATAGGATACAGGCGTCTTGCGGCAAGGTGTAGGGGGTGCTGTATACGCCCAGGCTGGCCGCCAATTCCTGGATGAAGGGCACGTGGCCGGCCCGCGCCAGCAGCAATTCGGCCGCTACCTGGCGCGACTGGCGCACGATTTCGGTATCGGTATGCACCACTGCTCCGTCCTCACATGGATATGTACACGCAGCCACCAACCGCGGGCCCCGGGGTGTCTCCAGCTCGACGACGCACAACCGGCAGCCGCCATAGGGTTTGAGCGCCTCGTGATAACACAAGGTTGGGATCCAGATGCCGTGCTCTCGCGCCGCCTCCAATAGGGTGCGGTCGGGTTGGGTCTGGATTTTCTGGTCGTCGATCATCAGGGTAGCCACGTTTCCTCCGTCAGTTTGGGAGTAGGGAGTAGGGAGTAGGGAGTCTTTGATACACCATCAGTACCAACCTGTGCGATTCCTGCCATGCCTCTAGCTGACGGAAATGTGAGATCTTCTCCATACCCCCTACTCCCTGCTCCCTACTTCCTTCAACGTACCGACACACCCTCAAACTTACACACTTGCATACACAGCCCGCAGCGCGTACACAGCGCCGGATCAATCGCATGCGGCTGTTTCTTCTCCCCGGTGATGGCTCCAGCCGGGCAATTGCGGGCACAGACCATGCACCCGGTACACACCTCAGGGTCGATCTCATACGTGATCAGCCCGCGGCAGACGCCCGCCGGACAGCGCCTGTCGTAAACGTGTGCCTCGTACTCGGCTCGAAAGTGGCGCAGCGTCGAGAGGACCGGGTTGGGGGCCGTTTGGCCCAGCCCGCACAGCGAGGCCATCTGGACCGTCCTGGCCAGCCGCTCCAGCCCCTCGATATCCTCGGGCTGACCCTGACCGTCGCAGATGCGGGTCAAGATATCCAGCATCACCTGCGTCCCCCAGCGGCAGGGCAGACATTGGCCACACGACTCTTGTTGGACAAAATTCATAAAATAGCGAGCCAGGTCCACCATACACGTGGTTTCGTCGGTGACCACCAGCCCGCCCGACCCCATAATCGCTCCCAGCCTGGTCAGCGAGTCGTAATCAATCGGCGTGTCCAGGTGCTCGGCGGGGATGCAGCCCCCGGACGGTCCGCCGATCTGGACAGCCTTGAAGGCTTTGCCGCCGGGTATGCCCCCGCCCACGTCAAAGATCAACTCGCGCAGGCTGATGCCCATGGGCACCTCGACCAGGCCCGTGTTGTTGATCCTGCCCACCATGGAGAAGATGGCGGTGCCTTTGCTTTTCTCAGTTCCGACCTCGGCGAACCACCCGGCCCCATGAGCGATGATCAAAGGGACGCTGGCCCAGCTCTTGACGTTGTTGATGTTGCTCGGCCGGCCCCACAGGCCGCTTTGGGCTGGATAAGGGGGGCGCGGGTGTGGCTCGCCCGGGCGCCCCTCGATCGAGGCCATCAGCGCCGTCTCCTCGCCGCAGACAAAGGCGCCGGCTCCCAGGTGCAATTGGATATCAAAGTCGAAACCCGATCCCAGGATATCCTGGCCCAACAAGCCACACTCGCGGGCCTGGGCCAACGCCATGCTCAAGGTCTCCACCGCCAGCGGGTATTCGCTGCGCACGTAGACGAACCCGGCCGTGGCACCAATCGCCCGCGCCCCGATGATCATGCCCTCAATCACGCTGTGGGGATTAGCCTCCAAAAGGCTGCGGTCCATGAAGGCGCCCGGATCTCCTTCGTCGGCGTTACAAATGACGTACTTGACATCACCCGGCTCCCGCCGGCACAGCTTCCACTTCAAGCCGGTGGGAAACCCGGCCCCACCTCGACCGCGCAACCCGGAGCTGGTCACCTCCTCGATGATGCCCTCCGGGTCCATCTCGACCAGCGCTCTGCTGAGCGCCAGGTAGCCGCCGTTGGCGACGTAGTCCTCGATACGACACGGGTCGATCTTCCCGTTCAAGGCCATCACACGCCGGGTCTGATGGCTATAGAACGGTATTTCCGACTCACGCAGGCTCCGCTGGCCGCTGGTGGGGTCAACGTAGAGCAGCTCTTCGAGGATCCGACCCGCTTTCAGCGTCTCGGAGACGATAGCTTCGGCGTCCTTGGGCGACACCCGCTGGTACGTTATCTCTTCTGGGGCTACTGTTACCAATGGCCCCTGCTCACAGAAGCCGTGGCACCCGGTCACGACGATCTCGACCTGCCCCCTCAGCCCGGCTCCATCCAGCGCGCGCTGAAGGGCATCCAGCAATTGGGGGCCTCCCAGGCTGCGACAGCCGGTGCCGCCGCACACCCGCAACCGGGGCCGGTCAGGGTCAATGCCTTGCCTGATGGCCTGATACCATTTTTCTAACGCCTGGGGAGTGTCCAGTCGGGTCATCATCGCCTCATTCGGGTAAAACTTGGTGCGTAAAACGTGAAGCGTAAAACGTAAAACGTGATCCGTAATTCGTCAGCCCCATTGGGGAAACGTAAAACCTCTTACGCAATACGTAGTACGCAATACGCATCACGCATCACGCATCACGTTTTACGCATCACGTTTTACGCATCACGTTTTAGCCGTTTAAGCAGCCTATCCACCTTACTCGCCGTCATATGTCTGGCGTAACTTCCGTCGGCTACCACAACCGGACCCAGTGCGCAGGCACCCACACAGTTGACCGTCTCCAGGGTATATTCCTGGTCGGGGCTGGTCTCACCAGCCTTTATGCCCAGTTGGGTCTCCAGGCGCTCGAGTACTTGCATTGCCCCGCGCACGTGACAGGCGGTCCCGGTGCATACCTGGAACCTGTGGCGACCTTGCGGTTTGAGGCTAAAGGCGTTATAGAATGTGGCTACGCTGTAAACCTGGCTCAGTGGGATGTCCAATCGCTCACTGATCAAGATGAGCGCATCGCGGGGCAGGTAGCGGTAGCGGTCTTGGACTTCTTCCAACACGGCCAATAGAGAGGATGCCCCATTCGTATGCCCAGCCAAAATCACGCGTGTGTCGTCGACGATAGAATAAGTCATTATCATGCTCTTTGTGGGTGTTTTCAGAAAGACGACGTCATAATCTGCGTAAAACGAAATTCGAAAGCGTGATGCGTGATGCGTAAAACGTAAAACGTGATGCGTGATGCGTGATGGGTATTGCGTAAGAGGTTTTACGTTTCCCCAATGAGGCTGACGAATTACGGATCACGTTTTACGTTTTACGCATCACGCATCACGTTTTTTCGTATGTGTAACCCCTTTCAAGGGCCTTAGTGTTCAACTCCTCAGTACCTTTGGGGATTGAACTCAGCACTGCTTTGCGTATGCCCTCAATGGAGACGACATCGGAGTTGGCGGCGAGAAAACCCAACATTACAATGTTGGCCACGATCTTGCGCCCTAACTCGCTCTCGGCGATACGCGTGGCGGGGATGGCGCGCACTTGGATGTCGTCACGGGGATGATTGAGTTCCACCAGGTCTTCGTCCATGAGCAGCAGCCCACTGTCAGCCAGCTCATCGATGTATTTGGCGTAAGCTTCTTGCGACATAGTCACCAGCAACTCAGGTTCCGTGATGCGTGGATAATTGATTTCCTCGTCAGAGATGATGACCTGAGCACTGCTGGCTCCGCCCCGCGACTCGGGGCCGTAACTTTTGATGAGCGTGACGTGGCGTCCATTGTATAGAGCGGCCGCCTTGCCCAAAATATAGCCTGAGGTGATGATGCCTTGTCCCCCAAATCCAGAAAAGCGTATTTCGTGGCGGCTCATTGGGTAGCCCCCCGCTGTAAATCACAAAAGGTCGGTTTGTCCTCGTCTACAAAGCGGCCGACGATGATCTTGCCTCCCAAGTCGATGTCGGCCTCAGCCGGGTCAGTCCAGTGACGAATGACGCTGTGCTCGTGGTAGAATTTCATCTGTTCTAGAGTGTCTCCCATCTTATTCCAGCGGCCATAGTAAGTCGGGCAGGGTGAGATTACCTCGACCACACTGAAGCCACGCTTGTTCATCGCCTCTATGATTGAGCGTTCCAGGCGGCGGACGTGGAGAGCGGTCCAGCGTGCCACGTAGGTCGCACCAGTGGCGGCCGCCAGGTAGGGGACATTGAAGGGATGCTCGGCGTTGCCGTAAGGTGACGTACTGGTACGGGCGTCAGTGGGGGTGGTCGGACCTACCTGTCCACTGGTCATGCCGTAGTTGAAGTTGTTGACGCAAATCACCGTCAAATCCATGTTGCGCCGGGCAGCATGGATGAAGTGATTACCACCAATGGCCATCAGGTCGCCGTCGCCGGAGATGACAACGACTTTGAGCTCCGGGTTGCCCAGTTTGAGGCCGGTGGCGAAGGGGATTGCGCGTCCGTGGGTGGTGTGAAAGCCGTCCAGATTCAGGTAGCCGGCCGCGCGGCCCGTGCAACCGATGCCCGATACGATGGCTACCTTATCCATGTCCAGCTCAAGTTTTTGGAGCGCGCTTACAAAACAGGTCAGCACTGTTCCCAGGCCACAACCCGAGCACCAGATGTGGGGCAATCGGTCCTGGCGCAGCAGGCTGTCCATGGGATGTTGCTTGGATATCAGCATGTTGGTCAGCTCTTCGACCATAAACCCTCCGTTGGGTCCGGGGTTTCCAGTTTCGGGTTCCCAGTCCTAGCTCGGAACTAAGAACTCGGAACTAAGAACTCGAAACTACAAACTCGAAACTCCCTTAATTGCCTCCAAGACGTCTTCTGGGACGTGTAGCCCGCCACCTGCGTGGGGGACCAGGATCGTCTGTGCCTGTCCCCCGGCGCAGCGCTCGACCTCCAGGGCAATTTGCCCCATGTTGATCTCTGGTACCACGAAGGCCCTTACCTGGGATGCCAGCTCCCGGATACGGTCCTCGGCAAAGGGCCATACCGTTACCAATTTGAGCAGACCAACCTTCAGCCCCATCTCACGCGCGATGCGCACCGGGCGCGCCGCCGTCCGGGCCGAAATGCCGTAGGCCACCACGACTACATCTGCGTCTTCGACCTGATCTTCGACCGATTCGATAATGTCATCTCGGTTGTCACGTATCTTTCGGATGAGTCGCTCTACCAGTTTCCGCTGAGCCTCGACACTAACGGTGGCCGGATATCCCTTTTCATTGTGTGTCAGGCCGGTCACGTGGATGCGATAACCCTCACCCGCGCAGGCCATAGGCGGCACGCCGTCGGCGTCGGGTCTGTAGGGCAGATAGCCGTCGCCGGCGGGAACTTGTGGTTTGCGCCGGGGATAATACTCGATCTCTTCCAGTGGTGGGATGGCGACTCGTTCGGTCATATGCGCCACCGCCTCGTCGGTCATCACCAGCACCGGGGTGCGATACTTTTCGGCCAGGTTGAAGGCTCGGATGGTCAGGTCGAACAGTTCCTGGGGTGAACTGGGGGCTAATGCGATGATCTCGTAGGGACCATGCGATCCCCAACGGGCCTGCATCATGTCACCTTGACCTGCCAGGGTCGGCATGCCGGTCGAAGGGCCGGCTCGTTGCACATTAACCAGAACGCACGGTGTCTCGGTGATGATTCCTAGACCCAGATTTTCCATCATCAAGCTGAAGCCGGGTCCGGAGGTCGCGGTCATAGCCCGCTGACCAGCCCATGAAGCGCCCAGGATGGCGGTGATGGAGGCGATTTCATCTTCCATTTGGATATACGTGCCCCCCACCTGAGGCAAGCGACGCGCCATGCGCTCGGCAATCTCAGTTGCTGGTGTGATAGGATAGCCACCAAAGAAGCGGCATCCGGCGCAGATAGCGCCTTCCGCGCAGGCTGTGTCACCGTCCACGAAGTAACTACCCTGTAGGATGCCGTTGTCACTCATGCGTGACCTCCACAACGTAGATGGCAAACTCGGGGCATAACATAGAGCATAACCCGCAGGCGACGCAGTGTTCTGGGTAACGAGCTTGGGGAGGGTGGTAGCCCTTGGCATTGAAGAGGTGGGACATCTCCAGAACGCCGCGGGGACAGTAGGTGACACACAACTGGCAACCCTTGCAGCGCTCAACAATGAGATGGATTTCGCCGTGCGGGACTACCACGCGATCCTGATCGAGAGGTTTGCGCCAAAGTCTCACGGCTGATTCTCCTGATATACGACATCCGACGTCGCGGACACCTATCCCAACGCAGGTGCGGACTTTCGTCCGCTCGGAGCTTGCTGCTGATGCGTAAACCCTTACTCACTTGATGAAGTGCTGTAAGTCAAGTACAAAGTGCATCCCCAATGTACTACTTTTTAGTTAGAAGCTGCTAGGAAGGGAATTAGAGAATAGTTAGAGAAGTTGTTCCTGGGTGTGTTGCTTGTCCTCGCTCCAGTCGAATCGTCTACACGCACTGTTAATGTAGGTGGTTGCCTACCAGGGGACAAGTGTTATTTGCCACAAACAATTAGGCCAAATGTCACCACCGTTCGACAAATCACGGGTGGATGGATTTGAAACAATGCGAAGAGGAAAACTCCTCTGAGTTTCCAGAGCTCCAATAGTTTATAGGAACTTGAGAAAACTCATAGGAGCTTTCCCGATACATGGCTGAGGATGAGTAGTTTGACAGTGTCGTGTCTTGCTGAGGATGACCTTTGCCATCCGACCCCCTCTCCCAAAGTTGGGAGAGGGGGTCGGGGGGTGAGGCCTAGACAGCCGCTACCAGTTCCTTGGCCTTGCGCGAGGCGCTGCTGGCGTCCGGCGCAAACCCGTCGGCGCCGATCTTGTCCGCAAAATCCTGGGTGATGGGGGCACCCCCAATCATCACCTTGACCC
>DAOUMD010000141.1:0-25305 GCA_034412795.1 Anaerolineae bacterium | reverse complement strand
GTTCTGGTGTTGCTATGAAGCCTGGAAGCCCGCGTCTCCGTGTAATTTATTTCGGTGGATTACTTGAAGGCACATTTGCCATGCGCATTCGCCCAGAATCATTACGCTTTACGCCTTACGTTTTACGCATGTGTCTGGCAAAGCAGGCCCAATTATCAACCAGTTCTCTTGGCAAAATGAACCATTTTATCCTCCGCCGCTTATGTCTTGTGCAAATTTCTCGTTTTTGCACGTTAATTATAGTAGAGCTTACATCTATCAATCTCTCGTCGCGCACGCAACTCCATAGGGCATGACATCTGAAGTCAGGTATTCATTGCCTGAAATACAGGAGGTAATGCCGTGGAATTTCTACGTGACCCTTCCCCATGGAGCATCCTTGTACCCCCTGTCTTTATTAGCCTGCTCGTTCTGCTGATCGTTTTGCGTGCCGACGAATGTCACATCGGATGGAATCGTTTGATCCAACTGGGCATTTTCGACCTGGCGGCGCTGTACGTATACTTCAATCTCAGAAATGTACCGTTCGATCGAATGCCCCGGACAGCATCGTATTGGGCCATCTTTTTCGCGATCATCCTGATTGCGCTGCCCTTCGCCATGTTTAGTGTGTCTGGAAAGTGAGTGGAAAGTTGTCGGGCTTCCCTGGCAGACACGGGGTGAAGAACGCAAGTCACACGTCGAAACCCAGTCCTTACTTGTGCGAGAGATGGCAGACAACCGGAGGAATGTGAAATGACCAGTACGACGGACATCTCCAGCGAAGTACCCAAGAAAGCGACCGAGCTAAGTGGGGGAGGGGTACAGATGGCGCTAGTTGCGCTTGGATTGATCTTTCTCACCATCGCCACATATCAAATCGACTGGAGGCTGAGTTATGCCGTGGGCTTCCTGGGTGGACTCCTATTTTTCCGACTCTTTGTGAAGCCACTTTTTCGATTTCTGGCCTTCGTCTGGATTCTCCTCTTCGTCATCTTGTTAGTAGCGACATTGGTGCAGACCTTCATCGCTACCAGTCCCGCCATCGCGGCCGCAGCTCGAGAATCCAGGTTGGCAGCCACCACCCGCAACGCGCTTGCCTTACAAGCGGCGTTGGGCTTTCTCGCCGGGGTTGTGGTTGTCATTGTCTTGCTCTTGCCACTGGCTTTCCTGATGTGGCTAGCTACAGTGCCTCTGCTCGCCCTACATGATTACAAAGGTATCACCCAGCGTGACGCCGTGCGCTGGCTATTTTCATTGATCTTCAGAACTTACTATCCATGGGTGATCATAGAAGACGGGCGGGAAACACGGGCTCGATCACGGGGAGTCTTAACCGCGATCGGTGGACCAGGCCGGGTGATCGTCCGGCCTGGCAACGCCGTGGTACTCGAGAAAGGCGGCAAGATCACACAGATTAGGGGCCCAGGCGTGTTCAAAACCAGGTTATACGAGTACGTCTACAAGATTGTGCGTCTCAACCCGCTGTGGAAAACCGAAGAAATAGAGGATGTCCTGACCAGCGATGGGGTGCGGTTGACCTTAAAAGTGGGCGTGGGCTATCAAATTGAGCCTTTGCCTGATACTATCAAGCGTTTGGAGGAAGAGTTAGCCAAGAATGAGGGCGAAGAACGGGATAAGCTGACCCGGCTCATCAATGATTTGAAGGCCGGTAAGGAAGAGGTTATGATTGGCGGCGACTACCCGGTCTGGGTGGAGAACGTCCGCAAGGCAGGCCTGAATGTGACACCCGCCGGCTGGGAGATCCTCAGTGTGGCCGGGGCGGAGTCACAACTGCGGGACACGATCGCGACCTATCGCCTTGATCAGATTTTACGCCCGGTCGGTTTCGACGAGAACAGTAGCTTACCGAAAAAGTTTAAAGAAGACCAGCGAACCATCCAAGAGATAGAACAATACATTCTGGACCGGTGGGCCCAAGCTGCTGCTAAGAACTTTGGCATAAGAATTCGCGCCGTTGACATCCAGGGTGTGAAGTTACCGGATCAAGTACAAGAGCGGGCACTCAGGCTGTTAGAGGCCCATGCGGATGCCAGGGTGAAGGAGATCGTGGCCGAAGCCGAGAAGGGGGCTCTTGTTACTCGTGGCGAGGCAGAAGCTGAGGTCCGAGCGAAGCAATTCGAGCAAATGCTTAGGCTGCTGCGCCATTTCCTTGACCAAGATGCGATGAAGGAAACAATAAAGACGCTGTACGAGTGCCTGAACAAAGCTGAGGACAGGCGGCTTCTTATTGCCACGCTGCAAGGAACTCAGATCCAAGGACCGCTACTGCCTGGTGACATGGCACAATCTGCGGATACGTCCAAATGGTCAATTGATTGAAGAGCAGAAAGGAAGAACTGTGAACAACACCAATTAATAGCTGGCGAAGCTGAAAATACGCAACACCCGAAGCACCCGCCATCGTGCCTAGCCAGCCTAGAGCAGGGATGTACTTCAGCAAGTATTAACAAGGGGAAAGAAAAGAAAACACACTCGTACCTCCCCGAGTGTGTTTAAGTATCAATGTGCCGAACCAACCTCTCAATTTTCTGAACCAGCTCAGCGAGGGTTGGCGTCTATGATATTCGGTGATCGTCCAGTGCCGTTTGCTGTCAGCTCACGCCGAATTCCAAATGCCTCCGCAACAGCTCGCAGCGCAGCTTGGTAACCTTGGCGGTAGAGCTGCATCTCAGGAACACAGACAATCTCGAACAACTCCTCATTTGCCAAGTCTATTGCACTTAGTGTGTTCTCAATTTCATCCTTGAACCAGATTTCTAGCCGCGAATTGGAACCTCTTCTACTGTCTGGCATTACAACCTCCAAAACAATTCCTTTCAACGAAAAGGCAATGACTTTGCTATAGCGTCAATCACCTCATGCCGAAAATCAGGTCGACAGCCAGCAAAGCCAGTAGCCAGAATTCGATATATCTCTTTGGTTAATGATACTGCAGTTCCATCCGCTTGTAGATATTCTAACATACGCCATAACATTTGTCAACCACCAACTCATTAGAACTTCCTATGAAGGTAACTGCTCAGCCACCCTTGCGAAGGTTCTGCGATCACGGTTTATCAGACTGGGCAAATATGTATGAACAATCTCCAGCCCTATATAGCCATCATCGCGCAGCCTGAGATAGCCAGCAGCAACACACAGAAGGCAAAGAAGAAAGAAACAACATAGAGACGTAATTTGGAAGATTACTTTCATACTGACATGGAAATTTGTACAATCACAAACTTATATCTGCTGTAGGACATTTGTTCTATTTTTAGCAATTATACCACATTGTGCAGCTCTGTCAAGAAAGTTGTGCGGTTAGTGCGGTTATTGCCTGTCAACTGATTGAATGTGACAGGCCACGATTCGGCCATCGAGTATCACTATGGTCACTTGCGGAAGTGATAATCCCTGACCTCCCTATAATGGAATATCTCCTTCTCCGGGGGTATAATCTTGCCATCCAAGACCTTCTCCCCATTATCCCCAGGGGCGAAGGGTGTGGCCACGCGGTCCAGATCGGGGAGGTACTCCAGGGGCCCCTGGGGTTTCAGTTGTGTCACACGCCCCCACTTGTCGGAGACGACGCGCCAATGCTGAACCGCCTTGAGGTAGTGTCCCTCCCAACCCTCGTCCGTCCCGGCCTCGGCCCGAATCAACACATCCAGACCCGCCCGGTTAGTGCGTGACAGGGCCACGACCTGGGCCGCCACCGCCTCATAGGTGTCGCCCGTTTTGACCTGGATGCGGGGCACCACCGCGCGCAGGACCAATTGCAGAAGCCGCGCCTGGTCCAGGAAGACGGGCCTGGGGAAAGCGCGGCATAGCCAATGACCATAGGCACACACGGCATATAGACCGGCTCCCAACGTCTGGGTGGTGAAAGCCAGCCCGACTAAGACGATAGCCCCACCTCCTAACGTGTTGAAGGCTGATGGCCCACCCCCCAACACTTCGGATCCCCAAGCGATCACCAGGATCGCGGCGACCCCAATGAATACCAGGAAGCCTGTACCACCCAGGGACAGCAACTCCGGATGAAGACCGGGGGAAACGCGGCGCGCCATGTCGTGGATGGACAGGACATCTCGCCTGGCGAAGAGAAAAACGAGACCGGTCAGGCTCAGCAGGAACGCCAGAAATAGAACCACCGTCTCAAAGGCCGGCAGCCCACTAAGAGCACCCCAAATAAGGGGCAAGAGCAGCGAGACCAGCGCCAGCCGGCCCCAGGGGCTACGCAGGAAAAATCGCTTGAGGTGGTCCCTTTGATCGGCAGACAGCCAGGTAAACCAGGCGCGATTATCCGCGCCACAGCGGGGGCAGCAGTCGAGGGAGGCAGGAGACAGGGATGTGTGGCAGGCTATACAGGGCAAAGGTGTGGGACGTTCATTAAACAAGTTTACTCCATCCGGTGTACGCTGCGGGACGTGATGGCAGCGGCTGTTTCACACAGCCAGCATCATCCATTCCCTTGACCTTCATCATCTTCAGAGCTTTCGGCAACGGGCAACTCCACGTACTGAGGGGGACCTTCCCGGCTCATCTTCCTTATTCGGCCCCAGCGATCAGCTTTAACCTGCCAGTTCTGCAACTTCATCAGCGACCCGTCTCCGTTCGATGCGACCTCGGCGCCGATCACCAGGTCAGCGCCGCCATCCTTGCAACGCTCCATATCCACGATAGTGGTTGCCACTCCCTCATCCTCTTTGCCTGTCGCCCGCTTGATGCTTGCTAACACGCCGTCCTCAATTAGCCTCAACAAGCGTTTTTCTTGGGCGTAGATGGGTTGCGGCATCTCACGGTCGAGCCATTTGGCGTAATCGTGGGCGGATAAGAACATAGCGGAGATTGTCACGTTGACGAAGGTCAGCGCCAGCATAATGGTGGTCAGCACACGCAGCAGCCCCTGGGTCGGCCCCGCCTCCGGGTCGTCGGCGCGGGCTTCCATCATGAAGACCAGAGCCAGGCCGAAGATCAGCGCCAGGATAAAAAAGGTGACGCCCAGCGTGACCAGCGACGGCCTGAAGCCACGCCCGACCCGGCTCAAGACATCGTAGCGCCACAATGAGTTTTTGATGGCGTACAGCAACGCGACGTTGACAAAGATCAGCAAGAGGGCCAGGGGAATCCCGATGCGCACCGAGGCGACAGGCGTGATCGTGTCGGCGGCAGCGATGGCTACCAGAGGCAACAAGAAGGAGATTAATGCCAGCAAACCCCAGGGAATGCTTTGAAAGAAGAAACGTATAAAATGGGCGCCAAAGCGGGCGGTAGCCCACTCGTGCCAGCGCCGGTTGCTCTGACGGCAGCGGGCGCAAACGAAGGGCGGCAGGTCACGCAGGTCGTATGCCTCCGCCAGGCCTGATGATGGGGAGAGTGACGCATGTGTCGATGCGGGTGCCTCGGGTGCTTGGCTTTCTTCAGACCGCGCAATTTGATCGAATGCGGATGGTGTAGGTGCATCCCGTGGTTGCTCACTAGTGTTCTGCCCACTTCCGGTTGGAGCCCAGTATTCTCCGCGACACGATACACAGACTGGCATAGGTCACCTCAGCACGATCTTAACTAAGTACTTGTAAAAAAATAAGTTGTGATTCTTTGCGCGTTATGTAGGACCAAAACTCACAAGTTATTTCTTTACAGATACTAAGGAGCTACTGTCTTAGACCACAACCTACAAGTTAAGCGTTTTCGCGATTTGTCAAGGTAGAAACTTATAGATTTCCAGCCGATTTTTCAACAAGCTCTTGGTCAATTTGGCTATGGTCACAGCCAGATGTACCAACGAACACTTAGGTGAAACAAACTGGCTTGATTAGAACTTTGCGAAATCTCAGCCTTGATGGCCTGTGTTATTGTGTAGGGCATGAATTTGACAAATTTCCAATCTGCTTAACTTGTGACCAATGTCCTTAGACATAGGGTAAGCAGTCTTAGTTGATCATAGGATGATCCTTCGAGATGACAACATGCCCTATGGTAGTTTGCGCTATGGACGCTGCCTACGCTAGGAAATTTGGTCGAAGTGGTATGGTATGAAATGAAGTGATGGAGGACCATTGCAGGATACCCCTGTCGCTCAAATCACCACTCTTAGTAATTCCGTGATTGTGATCTATCAGCTTGCCATAATAACAATATATCAATCAGTTTCTTGATTAGGATGCTCTATTGCTGGCCTGGTGACTTCTTTTTTAGATGCAATGTCAAGCCACCCGTACCGCCTAACTCCCCACCAACCGCCACAAGGCTTACGTTTCCTTTCGTGCTGATCTCTACGCTTACATCCATCGACTCAAGTTCATACCGAGCCATTTTGTCTGGAAGACCATCCAAGATTTCCTGCATGCTAGAAAGGAAATCAATGAGTTGGGATTTTATGTGATCTACCGAGACTTCCTCTCGTTCAAAAACCCATTGACTCGCATTGCCCAAGATACCTCGATCCTCTGTGTCTTCCCGACCGATTATTACGATTGTACGCTCGCTCATACTTCCTCCTCAATTATGCAATTGAATTAATGCTGGCGTCTTCTTACCAACTTTACACGTCAACGAATCTGAGAGTGGTGCTCCGACTTTCTTGCCTAGTTGGCGCTACTGTCAATTGTGAAGGGGCCATATTGTTAATCATTTGGTCTAATGTGCTTTCTAATTTTTTCGTTCGGCGTTCAATTGTATGAACTGATTTCAGAGGTCATCTGCCTTCTTCGTGACTCTCAGATATGGATCTCCATAAAACGTGTAGAGAATTCCTAGAGGGTTGTTGTACCTATTCAACATTGTATGACGTGCCCAGAACAAAGCCTCGCCAATTGTGAATCCTCGTATTAAGTTTAAATAAAACTCTTGAGAGAATTCGGCGGCAAAAGGATCCGGAATATTGGTCTCACTACCAATAAATCCACAGTTTTGGTTGTCGTTTAGAAAATAGTCGGGGAAAGAGGTCATTCCTTCAGGGGATATCTTCGAGCCACCGCAAGCATTTAGAAATATTAAAGGCATTTCCTTATCTGAATATTCCCTGAATTTGAGATGCGGCAAATGACTTTGCATTTCCTCTAAACTTACTTTGAGTCTGTCTGTGAAACGTAAAAAACTTCTCCAGGAGGCATTTTCATCCGTATAGCAATGGCAAGATAGATGATGGATTTCGTCAGATTGACGTCCTATTGCTTCTGCTTGAATAACCTGACCAAACCCAAGATCGGGTCTATAGAAGTATCGAACCACATCTTCCGCTTCAAAATCGGAGCCTCTCTCTGGCCAAGGACCATCCAAGCGAAAATATCTTCCAAACCTCTTGCCTTTAAAAAAATCACACTCATATCCTGCCCCTTCGAGAGACCCGTCGTAAAACTGCTTCAGCGGTAACGCCGGAACGTTACAAAGCTCTCGTTTTTGGCTCACTCTTTCCATATGTGTAACCACTCGATTAATAATAAACGAGAATCCTAGAACGTTTAATGTGGCTCTGACTACATCTTTTTTCTCCTTGATCTCTAGTCCCAAAGAGTGATCCGGCATCACTAGACATTCGATGGGAATAATATGCTTAATACTACTTGCCCTTACCTCAATCACGTTCACGTCCTCGCCCCGTCTTGGATCAGACGTAGGTATATGATTTCTTAGATGATTTACGATGTCCACATAGACATCATTACGTCTTCGAAATAAGTAATTATATAAGTAACTTGTGCCATTGGAGAGTTCTTTGATTGCCTCTTTCAGTTCACTGGGCTGCTCCTGCTTGTCACCTTTGCCGAATTTTCTTTTGAGATTTTCCAAGGCTGAACTATAACGTTCAAAATGCTCGGGTAGGCTTCTATAACCAAAATCCTCTATGCGAAATGTTCTACTTTGAAAATCACCTGAACCACTGAAGCCTATTTCGGTAGATTGGTCACTCATACTAAACACTTCAATTGTAAGAATGGGCTGCTTACGTTTCCCTGATCGTCCCATTGGCTAGCGAATCTCCAATTCTATGAAGAGGACTTGGACAAGTGTATTCTTCTGAGAGATATGAATGAATAGATTATGTATCCCTCGTTCGCCTGTAATGGAAACGACTTTTTTCGGAATAGACGGCTTTGCATATCTGGATGGAACAGAAATTGTAAACTCAGCTTGTTCAAAATCGAGTGTATTACAGTCCAACCTGGCTACAAAGTTGACATATTCCACGTCCTCACCATCAATTATTCGAATAATCTCAACAACGCTGTCAGTAGCTCCCAAAGGCTCAACCGATTGGATGGAGATATGTATCTCGTGCTTTTTCTGTGCCCCATGCAAAATATAGCGATCCTTGTTTGGGGCTTGGCCAGTTTCCTTTCTAGCATCAGGAATTTCTGCAATTACAAATCCTTCGAAGTTATCGAGCACTTCAATACCAGCAAACGGAAGTTTCCGAATCATACCTTTGAGTTCGTCATAATATCTGTAATTAGCCTCGGCTAGTTGATGTGTAGCCCCGGTTAGACGCTCACTAACAGTTTCCGCAATCCTGCCTGCAAGAATCTCTACTTCAGCGTAACCGCCTAAACTCTCAACAGCCGTCTTCACTGATGGTTGCTTTACCCTATCTATGGTGGAGATAACTGGAACTGAAAAAGATTCCTCCTCGAAACACTCAACATATTTGCCAACGACTTCTAGTTCAGCATCTTCATAAAACTCGACCCTGTCACTCTGGATTTCCCTGGCATATAGATTCCGAATCTGATCTACATCTGTATGAGGCGGTATAACAACTAAATCCTTGGCCACGGGGTTACTAGACTTAAGAAGCCAGTGCTGCAAACCCTCACTTTCTTCGGGGTAGTACCTTTTAAGTACCCCTTCCCTGCCAGTCGATGTTGTAATCACAAGGGCGGCAATCTCTCCTTCCCCAACAACTGGCTGCTGACGGATAAGTGCAATATTCCCAGGCAGGATACCATCACCTTTCATACTGTCTCCTATCACCCTTACCCCAAAGTCAACCATAGTGCGATAACTCACATCTAGAGATATGAACCCCTCAGTGTTTTCATCTCCAATCCGCCCTGGCCCGGCGGTAAAGGCACTGATGTCACTGGATATCGGTATACTCTTTACTGATCCGACATATTTTCCGGCAATGATTAGTTCAGCGTCCTCGTAATACTCAATCGGATTGCGTATTCGGCCAGATCGAATTGCATTCTCGTATATAGCTTTGATTGCAATAATATCTGCGCCACTGGGTATGACAACTAGGTGCTCACTGGCCGGATTGCTGGACTTGAGGAACCAGTGAAACATACTCGGCCGTTCTTCGTATGCAAGGTGGTATCGCTTAAGCACACCCTCGGAACCTGTAGGCGTCGTAACAACGACAGCAGCGATCTCTCCCATTTCAACTATTGGCTGTTGGCGGATAAGGGCGATGTCCCCCGGCAGGATGCCGTCACCTTTCATACTTTCCCCAACCACTCTTACCCCAAAGTCGACGTCGTTACGGCGATCGTCGTCTAAGAGGAGATAATTCTCGATGTTTTCTTCGACAATGACGCCGAGGCCAGCTGCAATATTGCTTACTATCGGTATTGGAAGGGGAGGGCTAGACATAGACCTAGAAGGCGTTGGCCTCCGACTTGGTGGTTGTTTCGCAATAACTCTCGCGGAGACCTCCCCGATGGATCTGATCCCTTCCTCAATCCGCTTTTGCAAATGCTTAGTATGCATCGACTTATCAGGAACAGGAAGGCCGTGGATTGCATCCAATGCTTTTTGCGCCGCTTCCAAGGCCCCAGGCCAGTTTTCTTCCTGCTTATGAGTCAAAGCCCGGCCAAAATAGGCGAGACTTTCGAGAGACGTGTGCCCCCATTGCCTCAGCCGTCTGGCTCCTTGTTCAAAATAGTAACTTGCCGCAGACCAGTCTTTCTGGCCCAGACTTATGGCACCCAAAAGAATCGAAATCTGTCCCTGAGATTTTTCAAGTTGCCCCAAATCCCCTCCACTGCCACGCAATCCATTCAAAACCGTTGCAATGCAATTGCAAAAATCTGCAGCTTTGCTCCAATTCGGCTTTGTTTTCTTGCATATTGCCATCGCCTCCTGCCAATGACCGACCACTGAAATAGGCAAATCTGGTGATGTACCTTGAAAATCCTCCAGAAACTGAATAATCTCATCACTGGCTTGTCTATGGGATGCCATAATTGCCACTCCTAACTTAGAGCCAATTTTCAAACAGGCTCTTAGCACGTTTTGGAACGGTTTGAACCTACATGTGGGCGTATCGGTCAGTGTCCCCCAATATGTAGGGGGACAACGGGTTAATAATTTTCAAACAGGTTCTTAGAATCCCTTGTCTCAACAGAGGCTGCGCGAGCGGATCAATCACTTGCTACTGTCCCATTGTCCTGACCCAATGAGAAATCTGCTTGCCGATTCAATCTGCCATGCACCCTCATGAAAGTCTCAAGATCATTAACTGAGGCAAAGGAGCAAGCTAATTCCTTCAGTATGGCTCCCATTAGTTGGGGATCTATTGGGCGCCCATCCACTTGAAGTGCTTCCACTATAAACTGGAAGAAGGCTGCCCGCGCCTCTGCTTGACTACGCCCTTCCATAACCCGTTTCTGGGCTTTGGCGCGGGCACTGATTACAATAGCTTGAGCTTTCAGATCCGCGATTTCCCGTTCACCCTGTGCTTCCATCCGTGTTGCCTCCAGGTCGCCTTGAGCGGCCAGTAATTTGGCTTGCAACTCACCCTTCGCTTTTGCCTTAGCCTCTATAAGTTGTATTTGCTGTTGCCACGGAGCTCCCCAGCGATTTAACAACAGGTCTTTCGCTTCTTCTGGAAACTCGATCTTCCCAATATCCACACCGTGCACCAGCACCCCCAGTCCCTTTAGTTTGCCGGGCTTGATTTTTTCAAGGATGGCTTGCTCAATCTCATAAATTTTGCGCTTGTCGACCCGAATCTCAGGTTTTTCCCCGGGTGCGCTGTCAACCAGTTCAAATAACTCGTCAAATCGATGGCTCATAATATGGTCGCGCAAATCACCTTCAGGCAGTCCGCCGGCGACTTTTTTCCAGGTGGTCTCTTGCACGTCCTGACATACCTGCTCTTCGTCACACTTCTTGAATTCACGTTTGGCAAAAGAGGTAGCCTGGGACATCTGAGCCGCCTTACGAATGGTGCCCTCGTATACTGCGTACATACCGTCGTCCAGTCTTGGGGTCAGCGCTTCCCCATCGGGCGAGATGCGGCTTTCGGGGCGTTTGTCGGCCTCGGAGGCCGGCTCAATCTGGACGCCGATACCCAACTTGATCTTTAGCGGTATGCGATCCTTGGTCAGAACGTGCTCTATCTCATCGGAGTTGGATTGGCGGCCCAAGTTGAAGACATTGCGTATCTTCTCCAGCGGTTTAAGCTTGTGGACGCCGGCGTTTAGCACGCGCGTGATCTTGCCGCCGCGTTCCAACACAACTACGTTGCCCTGCTTGATGATCAACTTGCCTGGCCCACCAATGACGTTGATCTTGCCAGCCTCCTTGGTAACCAGCGCCTGGCCGTCTTCGACCACGATGAAGGGCTGGTTGATGCCCAGTATCAACGCAATCACGTAACTCACGGCGTCCCGACGGCGAACACCGTCGATTTCGTGCAGGGCCAGCACGTATTCGGAGGCGGCGAAGGCAATGATGAGCAGGGGCACAATAACCAAAGAGAGCGCGATCAATAGGCCAAATACCAGTGACCAGATCACGCTTTTGAAGTATCCCCCGAATAAGGAGGTGAGCAGAGGGCTATTCTGGATGAGGCGAGTGACCCCTGTTCCGCCAGTGATTTGGCTTTGGAAAAAAGCACCGAAGGCGATAGTAAGCACGAAGATAAGGTAGACAAACAACCAGAACCTTCGCTTGGCGGGATTCAGCAAAAACAGGACATATATCCCCACCCCAACCAATAACCATATCGTGCCCAGGTGCCACCAGAGATCGTCTCCGAAATATCCCGAATCGAAGAAGTGGCTATAGAAGAAAAAGACACCTACCAGAACTAAGAGAAAGAATAAGGCTGTCCCGAGAGTGCCCAATCCCCTTGATGCAGAAGACTGCTCAGCGGTTACGGTATTGGCCGTCATCCATCCACCTCCCGTATGACCAAAAAAGGGTGCGTCGAGGAGTGAGAGGAGTTCGCACCATGTCCGCTTGTTAACCAGCACACAACAGGTTGTGCTGTTATGACAAATGATTATGTCTATGATACCATGTTTTACGACAAAAATCAAGTCGGTTTTTGGTAGATTTGGGGTTGGTGGGTTGGTAGATTGGTATGCTGGTAGATTGGGGAACGTTCTCGACGCGGGTTGGCGGGGGGGAAGCTGGGGGCTTTTGAGATGATGACGGGGCGGGGTGGGTGGGGCGGGACGCAAGCGAGCAAAAACAAAAAGCCGGGGCATCATTGCCGGTCTTGGCCTGCGGGCCAGGCAACGACGCCCCGGCGTTCTGAATTGGGGCCTACGCAGATTGGTGAGAAGCTCCGAGCGGACGACAGTCCGCGACGCTGGATGTCGTAAGCCCGCAACGTTGAGCGTACAAGATACGGGGACTGTCGTCCCCTTCGAGCATGTTTATCCCACTATATCAGCCTTCCTGCCCCTCCGCCACCCACAAATAGGGCTCTTCGATCAGCTCCTTGATGTACTGCAAAAAGCGGGCGGCCGGGGCGCCGTCGACCAGGCGGTGGTCGAAGACGAGGGATAGCGTCCACATGTGACGGGCGACGATCTCCCCGTCGCGCACCACGGCCTTTTCGGTGATGCGGCCCACGCCCAGGATGGCCGCTTCGGGCAGGTTGATGACGGGGGTGAAGGCATCCACGTCGTACGTGCCCAGGCTGGTGATGGTGAAGGTGCCGCCGCTCAAAGCGTCGGGCGAGATGCGGCCGGTGCGCGCCCCCTCGGCCAGCTCGCGGAACTCGGCACCAAACTGGCGCAGGCTCTTCTTGTCGGCGTCGCGGATGACGGGCACCAGCAACCCGCGCTCGGTGTCGACGGCCATGCCCATGTTGACAGGCGCCAGGTATTCGAGCGCGTTGGCCGTCAGCCGGGCGTTCATGTAGGGGAACTTGCGCAGCGCGGCGGCGACGATCTTGGCCAGGAGGTCGTTGTAGCCGGGGGCGAAGCCCCATTCCTCACTGACGCGCGCCTTGAGACGCGTCCGCATGTCGACGAATTGGGTGGCGTCAACCTCCATCATCAACGTCACGCGGGCGGTGGTGTGGACGCTGGTCGCCATGCGCTGGGCGATGATGCCCCGCACCCCCTTGAGCGGCACGCGCTCCAGGACTTCGACTTCCGGCAAGGGGGTGGGCGCCGGCGGCACAGCCGCCGGTGGTGCTGGTGGCACGGCAAGGGCACGCTCGACGTCTTCGCGGGTGATCTTGCCGCCCGGACCGGTGCCGGACACCTGTCGTAAATCGAGGCTGGCTTCGGCGGCCATCTTCTGGGCCACGGGCGTGGCTTTGGGCAGCGAGCGCAGATAAGCCAGCACGTCGCGTTCGGCAACGCGGACGCCACCGCCACCGCTGGGAGTCACCCGGGCCAGGTCCACGCCCTTCTCGTGGGCCAGCTTGCGGGCGCGCGGCGAGGCAAAGACGCGCCCATCTTCTCGGACCTGGGAAGGTGCTGCCTCGACCGGAGCAGCCGGGGCAGCCTCAACCGTCTTGCTTTCGGCCTCCTCCACCGCGGGCTCAGGCTCGCCCTTCACCTCAAACTTATCATCTTTTGCGCCGATGACGGCCACCACGGCCAACACAGGCACCACGTCACCCTCTTTGTAGGGACCGATGTGCAAATAGCCGCTGGCGATGGCTTCGACGGGGAAGACGGCTTTGTCGGTCTCTACCTCCAGGATCTCCTGTCCCTGGGTCACCTGGGCGCCGTCTTCGACCAACCACTTGATGAGGGTGACCTCTTCGACGGTTTGCCCCAATTGGGGAATGAAGAACTCCTCTGCCATCAGCTCACCACCTTCCTGCAGGCCTCGACGATGCGTCCCACGTTGGGGATGGCCATATCTTCCAGTATCTCGGCACGGGGCACCGGCACGTTGGCCGCCGCCACGCGTACCATGGGCGCGTCCAGCCAATCGAAGGCCAAATCGTTGACCTGGGCCATCACCTCGTTGATGAAGCTGGTGTTCTCGTAGCCTTCGGTGACGCCCACAAAACGCCCGGTCTTTACCACCGAGTTGATGACGGTATCGATGTCCAACGGCTTGAGGGTGCGCAAGTCAACCACCTCGACGTCAATTCCTTCCTCAGCCAGGATCTCGGCCGCCTCCAGGGCGCGCAGCACCATACGCGAGTAGGTCACCAGCGTCACGTCCGCTCCCTCGCGCTTCACGTCGGCCACACCCAACGGGACAAGGTACTCCTCTTCGGGAACCGGCCCCTTCTCCTTGTAGAGCATCTTGTGCTCGATGAACATGATGGGGTTGTCGTCGCGAATGGCGGCTTTGAGCAGCCCCTTGGCATCGTACGGCGTGGCGGGCATGACCACGTAGATGCCGGGGAAGTGGGTCCAGAGCGCCTCCAGGCTTTGTGAGTGGTGGGCGGCGATGGCCCGCCCGGCGCCGCCCTCGGTGCGGATGACCATGGGCACGCTGGTTTTGCCGCCGAACATGTAACGATTTTTGGCGCCCTGGTTGGCGATCTGGTCCATGGCCAGCGGAGTGAAGTCCACGTACATGATCTCGGCCACGGGGCGCATGCCGGCCATGGCCGCTCCTACTGCGGCGCCACCGACCGTCGCTTCGGAGATGGGCGTGTCGATCACGCGCCATTCGCCAAACTCTTCCCACAGGCCACGGGTCGCGCCGTAAGCCCCACCGTACAGCCCGACGTCTTCGCCAAAGATGAAGACCCGCTCGTCGCGCTCCATCTCTTCACGCAGGGCTTCTTGCAAAGCCTGGGCATAGGGTATCTCTCGTATATCCGAGCCATTGCGCACCCGCTGGCGCAACTCGCGCTCGGCATCGATGTCCGCCTGGGTGAATTTAGAGGGGGCATACACGTCGGTGCACAGCTCGTCCGGGTCGGGCTCCGGCGAGGCTTCGCTGAAAGCCATGGCGACATCAAGCTTTTCCTTGACCGCTTTATCCAGGTCTTCAAATTCGGCCTCATCCAGCAAACTGACGGTCTGCATATTGTTCTTGAGCACGGTGATGGGATCGCGCTCCTTCCAGGCTGCCTCCTCATCGCGGGTCCGGTAGGCACGCGGATCGGAATGGGAATGGCCGTACCAACGATAGGTCTTGGCTTCGATCAGGGTGGGACCTTCGCCGCGCCGGGCGCGTTCCACCGCCTCGGCCACAGCGCCACGCACGGCCAGGACATCCATGCCGTCCACCACCTCGCCGGGGATGCCATAGGCACAAGCGCGATCGGCGATGTTGGGCAGCTTACTGGCTTTGGCCCAGGGGACGGACATAGCATACATGTTGTTCTCGACGACGAAGATCACCGGCAGGTCCCACAGACTGGCCATATTGAGCGCCTCGTGGAAGTTACCCGTGTTGGAGGCGCCATCGCCGAAGAAGCACAGCACCACGCGATCGGTGTCCTGCAATTTCTGTGCCAGGGCGGCTCCCACTGCTACCGGGATGTTACCGCCCACGATGCCGGTTGCGCCCATGTTGCCGTGATCCACGTCGGCGATGTGCATCGAACCACCCTTGCCTTTGCAATAGCCGCCCGAGCGCCCCAAGACCTCGGCCATCATCTTATTGTAGTGCTCCTGCTTGGCTTCAGGCGTCTTGGCCGCGCTATCGCCGTGGGCGTGGGCGTGACCGTGACCGCGGTGAGTGCTGGTGACCAGGTCATCGTCACGTAGCGCGCCGACGGCGCCGACGGCAGTGGCCTCCTGTCCGGCATACAGGTGGGACGCGCCCTTGAGAACTGCCTTACCCAGCAAAATGGAGATGTTGTTCTCAAAGGCCCGAATCTCCATCACCTGGCGCAGGTAATTCATCAGATCTTCTTTAGTGAGTGCCTGTTCCTCTATCATGGCCGATATATTCTCGGCGGTGAGCGATGCAGTTGCTTCCATTTCGTATCCTCCGTTTGATTGACGCGCTGTTCGGCGCGTGATGTTCGGACCAGTGTGTGGATAACCTTCCCGGAAGTTCCGAAACTTCCGGGAAGGTTAAGGCATGATATTCAAACCAGAACTACTTCAATTCCCAGCGAACGAACCTGCTCGACCAGATCAGGGGGCGCGTGACGGTCGGTGATCACGCTGTGGATCTGCTCCATGTGGGCGAAGGAAGCCAGGCCCACCTGACCCCACTTGGTCGCGTCCAGCACAGCGATGACCTGACGGCAAGCAACCACCAGGGGACGCTTGATCTCGGCCTCCTCGGCGCTGACATCGGTCAAGCCCTCGATGGAGCTGATGCCGTGTGCGCCGAAGAATCCCTTTTGAATGTTATACTTACGCAGCATTTCCAGGCCGTCGGTTCCGACCAGTGAGGCGGTGTCACGCCGCAACGTGCCACCTACCATCACCACCATCACACCCGGGGCATCAAGCATCTCCTGAGCGACGGCCAAACCATTGGTGATAATCGTCAAGTGGCGATGGTCTTTTAGATGCGCCGCAATGGCTAAGGCGGTGCTGCTGCTGTCGAGGAAGATGGCGTCGCCGTCAGCCACCAGCGCTGCGCCGGCCTGGCCAATGCGGCTTTTCTCCTGTACCTGCCGCTGACGGCGCGACGCCAGTGACAGGTCGTACAAGCCGCGCGTGGCGGGGACGGCGCCTCCGTGGGTGCGCACGAGCAAGTTGCATTCGGCGAGGGCTTGCAGGTCGGAGCGGATGGTCACCTCCGATACGCCGAACCGCCGACTGAGTTCGGCAACCGAGACCCGCCCACGTTGGCTAACTTGTCTCAGTATCTCATGCCGACGCTCTTCGAGAAATAAGTCTCTGAGCATTTTCGATAGTTGCTGCCTGTCCTCAGTTTTATCAAGCTAGTTTCGAATACTTTCATTTTAATCCAAATTGAAAGATTTGTCAAGTATTCAAAGATCGTAGCGGGGCGATGAGCTATTGACAAATGATACACTTTATGATACTATTGTATCATGAGTCAAGCTGAAGGACCGACTGGAGAAAAGATCGTACTCTCTGCCCTGGCGTTGTTCTTGGAGAGGGGGATTAACAAAACCAGCGTCAACGAAATCGCTTATCACGCTGGCGTGACCCGTATCACCGTCTATCGTTACTTCTCAAATAAACAAGATCTGGTTCGCGAAGCATTTCTCCGTATCGAGCAAGTGTTTCAGAAAGGCCTGGCCAATCTGAAGCAGAACCCACAAGCTGACTGGAAGAATGTCCTGGACCAGATGGGAGAAGATCTGAGCACTCTGCCTCCAGGTGATATTTCTGCACGATTTGATGAGTTGCAGCGACTCTACCCCGATGTTTACGCCTCGATCCAAGAAGCGCGCGCTGTTACGTTGAATGGCATATTTGACCATATTTTCGCTATGGCAGAGCGCCAGGGATTACTGAGGCATGGTCTGAATCAGCCAATTGTCCATGCCATATTCTGGGAATTGATAGTCAATTTCTTTGATAACCCCAGATTTAAATCGTTTGGATTATCTAATGCAGAATTGTACCGCATCATGACGGATATCTTGTTGTTTGGAATCCTCAAGAGTGAACCGCCCGATATTTGACCTGTTTCTCAAGACTTGCACGATTTGGAGGCGGAAGTCCTATGATCAAAAAAGGCGTGAAACCCCGAACGCATTTGGTGATAGACCTTCTCCTTTTTGCGTTTTTAGTAACCGTCGCGATCTCTGCCCTGATGAAGCACATTGTCCCACCGCATGAAGTGCATGTCCGTTTTATGTTTCATTGTTTACATGGTGTAGCCGGGATTGCCCTGTGTTTCACGATTGGTTTACATTTGCTCCTTCATCTGCCCTGGATACAAATCCAACTGCGCCGCTTGTTCCAAAGCTAGTACATGTCGGCGTAAATAGGCCCATACTTGTTTGCTCGCCAGGGATTGTCAAATCCTGGCCTTTTGTGCCTTAAACGGCGATTTGGCAATCCCCTTGGAGCAAAACTAATTGCAGTCTATTCTCTCAACAATATCGCGGTGAACGGCAATGACTATAAAACTGCACTTACCATTACCAAGGCACGTGAGGACAAAGTATATCGAGCTCAACACCAACAGGTGCCAGGCCTGCTGGAAATGCGTGGAATCGTGTCCTAACCATGTCCTGGGAAAAGCTATTCTATTCCAGCACCGCCATGCTCATGTCGATTATGCGATGGCATGCAAAGGATGCAAGAAGTGCGTCCGTAGTTGTCCAAGCAAAGCCATCCGTTGGTTGTAAGGGCAGGTATCGCTTTCCACTTCACGCACTACTCCAGCCCATAGAACTTTCTGGCAGTACCGCCCCAGACATGGGCCTGCTCTTCGGACGAAAGCGCTTGGGTATAGTCGGAGACGATGCCGGTCACATGGGCATAGGTACCCGCTAGGGTACAAACTGGCCAGTCAGAGCCAAACATGATCCGGTGAGGGCCAAAAGCCTCAAAGACAACTTCGAGATATGGGTGGAAATCCGTTGGGAGAATTGCCATATCCTGGTTGATCCAACCGTATTCTTGCGGCGTGTAGCGCCAAAAATGCTGATGGGCGTCAATCTTCACAGTTACGTCGGGATGCTTCACTATTTGGTTGACACTTCTTACCGGTCAAATCAAGGGTAGTAACCTCGTAAAACGTAAAACGTGATGCGTGAGTAATCCACCGAAATTATCTGCACGGTTCTGATGTTGCTATGAAGCCTGGAAGCCCGCGTCTCCGTGTAATTTATTTCGGTGGATTACTTGAAGGCACATTTGCCAGGCGCATTCGCCCAGAATCATTACGCTTTACGCCTTACGTTTTACGAATTTGTCTGGCAAAGCAGGCCAAATTGTTTACCAGTTCTCTTGGCAAAATGAACTATGCCATATCTAACTGGCCAATATTTGCGTGATCTTCTCACCCATGCGCTGGGCCTCATCCGGTGTCAAAGTCCCCATCTCCATTTCGAGCTGGAATACACCCTTGGGTGGGACGATTTTGATATTCCCCTTGTCCTTCTCGGCCAGGTAGCCTTCCGGCTCGGCGGTGGCCGGCAGGATAAGGCCCAGCGCGTCTTGATCCCCGGTGCGAGAGATCCAGCGGACGCCCGTGTCTAATTGATCGGGGCGGTGGCGAATGTAATCGGCGCTCCCATCCGGGTGGATTTGCATAGTATGCGCCCATCCGTCTTCATCAGCCAGGTAATCGATGAAGAAAACCACCTCCGGATCAAAGGGCAGGTCGGGAGCCAGCAGGTTGTGCCTTTCAGGCTGCCGCTCCAGTTCATCAAGAAACTCGACGTAACCCGGAGGAGGCTTGACGTGGGAGGGGATGCTCCTGCGCACACGCACGTGTTCGGGGTTACACGGAGCGCTATATACCAAGCGCCCGTTATCCACCGGTCTGAAATTGACATGGGCCAGGTACATAAACTCCATCTCGGACTGCTTCAAGTTGGTGACGGTCATGGTCACCCTGAACAGGCTGGAGCCGGCGTAAAGCTTGATCAGCGGCTGGGCGATGTAATTGTGGTTAAAGGCGACGGTATGCTGATAGGTACCCCCCAGCCCTATGTAGGACCCCATGCCACCCTGGCCGTCATCCTGGCCGACGACCAGATAGGCCTTCTGATAGGGCGCATTGGGCAATTCACCGTGTAGAGGATGGGTGTCTTCGGCAGTAGGCACACCCATCGCGGTTACCCCACAGTGGAGTAAAAAACCGCCGTAGGTCTCCAGGTATTCGCGGGTGGGGCGTGGCTGGTCGAACATAGATTTCATGGTCAGGTTGCGACCACCGAACTCGGCCGACCAGATCTGCTGTCCCTGGAAGGGCAGGGTTACCAGTTGGCCCAACTCATTCTTGAGGCGCAGCCCGCATACACCGCTTTCGAATAAGAACGTGGAGGCTGATAACGCGCCAGCTTCGACTAGAGTCGTTTCGCCCCCAGTGAAGTATTGAGGGGTGATGTGGATGGTTGTTTCGGATAGGGATTTCATTTTCTACCTCACTGTTGAGAATGACGTTATAATACTTTGACAATGTTATGTTGTGCTCGGAGGGGGTCTGCGACCCATACGCATCAAGTTAATAAACAAGGTAAGTTGCCGTAAGCGATGGTAGATTTTTGTATATTCATGGCGGGCGGCTGGCTGCGTGTCGCCCGGAAATGAAGTTTCCGGGCTGAAAACAGCGCCGGATCACCCAGCATTTGCCAGTTTCAGCCCCGAATCGGACGGAAAGAGCTATTCCGCCCTTGTCGCGGGTTTAGTTACCCTAATTATTAGCTTGATGCCTATGGGTCTGCGACCCCCGACTTTGCCTGGTCAACGACTGTGCACCAGTTGAGAACGCGGGTCACAGACCCACTTGTAGCAAAATTTGCAACGGGTTTCCGGCAGCCACGTCATACTGAATGACACGTCATCCTGAATGACATGCACGATACTCGAAGCGAATTTACGCATCGCTGTACTTAGTTGTGATAACTTGACCGACGGCTAGCCGGTCAGCCCTTGACAGCGCCGACCAGCAAACCGCGCGCAATGTAGCGTTCCAAAAGGATGGCGATGAGGATCACGGGCATGATCATGATCAGAATCAGGACCGACATATACCACCATTGGGGTCCGCGGGTGGCGTTCTGGGCAGCTATTGTCAATGGCAACGTCTGGGACTTCGCCCCCGAAAGGAATAAGGCCAGCAGGTACTCGTTCCAGGCGAAAACCAGCACGAATAGGAAGGTGGCTACCAGACCCGGAACGGCCAGAGGCAACACAATCGACCAGAAGGTCCGATAGCGCGACGCACCATCGATTTGGGCGCACTCTTCCAGCTCTAGCGGAATGGTCTGGAAATAATCACGCATCAGCCAGACCACGATGGGCAGGTTGATGGCCAGATAGGTGATGATCAAGGCGCTGTGGGTATCCAACAGCTTCAGACGCTGGAACAACACGTAGATGGGGATGACCACCGCCACGGGAGGCAGCATGCGCTGGGAGATCAACCAGAAGGCAATGTCGTTGTTGGCCAGAGATCGCCTCAGGCGTTTACCAATAGTTTGCAGGAAAAGGATAAAGAGAACGACGCCGACGGCTATAGCAATCTGCCAGGGAACTCCCAGCGTAATAGCAAAGATGACCAATGCCAGGCAACCGATGAAGGCCAGGATCGCGCCTAAGCGCGGCCGGTAATCGAAGCGGGTCAGACCATAGGCTGCGCCCGTCCCCAATAACAGAGCCAGCGAGGCGCTGATAGGCGCTACAATCAGTGTGTTCATAAAGTTCCGCTTGGTGTCGTTGGCCAGGTCGCCAACCAGGATGTACTCCCATGCGTGGAGGGATGGTTGGAAATCAACAAAGGGAATGTAAAACGGGCCCATGTTTACGTCGATGGGCAGCTTAAACGAGGTAACCAGAAGCCAATAGAGTGGGAAGAGCACCACCAAGGTCCAGGATCCCAATACCAGATATGACAATATCATCCCCGCGGGCGATAGGGCCATAAGTGATTTGCGCCGGAACAAGTTCTTAATCATCTGGTCACACCTCCGCGACGCGGCCACGAACTAGATTGACATAAGCCAATCCGATAAACGTGACCAGGAAAAGCAGCATATAGGCGATAGCCGCCGACCCACCCAGGTCAAGGGCACGCCACGTGATGAAGGCCTGCAGCGTCATCGACTCGGTGGCCGTACCTGGCCCGCCGTTGGTCAACACGTTAGGTAAATCCACAATCTTGAAGGCCTCGATCATACGAATCAGGATCAAGGTGGTGCTGACGGGCAAGATCTGGGGAAAAGTGATTTTCCAGAAAGTCTGCCATCGGCTGGCCCCGTCCACCAGGGCAGCTTCTAAAAGCTCGAGCGATTGGCCCTCCAGGGCGGCCAGCAGCACGATGAACATGAAGGGGGTCCATTGCCAGATGTCGCCGATCATCACCGCCGCCCGCGCGCCCCAAGGATCGTTGACCCAGGAATAGAGTCCCAGCCCCAACGCCTGCCAGATGGGCTGAAAGGGTCCCTTGTCGGTATCGGTCAACATGCGGAACATATAGGCCACCCCTACCGGGGTGATCATCATGGGCAGCAAGAAAACCACGCGAAAGAAACGCCGACCAGGAAGACGTTGGGTGGCCAGCAGTGACAGTCCAAGTCCCAGGGAATACTGGATGGCGATGCCAACAAACACATAGAGCAGAGTCACGACGACAGTGCCTGGCCGGCCATCGGGGCTAAGCGTACGCACCAGGAGCCAGGTGAGCAGGGCCACAACCACGGCCGCCAGGACACGCCCAATCGCTCCTCCGACAGATATCTGCTCGCCTCGGAAATAGCGTACCAGAGACAGGATAAGGAGCACAACAACGCCCCCAAAGATCAACCAACCAAGCGGTGATGGATCGGTCATTGAGCCCAAAAAGTGTGTCTTTTCGCTGCCGCTCAGCAGTTTCTTATAGTTAGCCAGTCCCACAAACTTGAACTCAAAACCGCCCTTGACGAACTTAAAGCGTGACAGCGACAGATACAGGGAGATGATCAAGGGGAAAATTGCCAGGAAGAGCACAACCAAGACCGCGGGCAATATAAACACATTGCCCGCCACACGTTCTGAATAAGTGCCTAGCGCATGAAATCGGCTTTGCCGTTCGCGATTGGTCTCAAGGCCAGCAGCGGACCCGGTCGGCTCCTGAGTTGTTGGTTCAACTTGCATTGACTGTCTCACCTCCAGGGGATCAGGGAGGGAGCCTCAAGGTCCGACCCGACCGAGGTCGGGCCTTGAGGCTGTCATCTGACCGGTTTACCTTCCCGGAAACTTGGAGTTTCCGGGAAGGTTGTTTCAATCAGACTACTTGGTGACACCCAGGGTGCCGCGGTAAGCCTCAAGCTGCTCCTCGCGGCCCAGCTCCTCGGTGATCTCCTCCCAGCCGTCGTAGATCTGCTGCATAGCTTCTTCTAAGGTGATCTCACCGGCCAGGTACTGGCTGACGGTCTGGTCGAGGACCACCCCTTGATAGCGTTGGTTCTGCGGGACGCGCAGGTCGAGCACCATGTTCGGGCTGGCCAGGCTGCCCTCGATGGCGCCCAGGTAGTCACTGGCCGCCTTCGGGCTCATGCCCGCCTCCACCCACGCCTGGCGGTTCAGGAACTGGGAGGTGCGGTAGGGGTTGAAGCCTGTCTTGCCGATGGTGACGTCTTCGTTGGCCTGGGCCGGCTGCGCCATGTAGGAGAAGAAGGCGTAGGCCGCGTCCTTGACGAGGGGATCGGCGGCGGCGTTGATGCCACCCGACCAGCCGCCATAGGCGGCGAAGGGCGCGTAGTTCACGCCGTCGACCGCATAGGGGCAGGTGGTCTCGTCACAGTCCACCAGTTCCCCGGTCTCCCAGTCAAGCACCTGGGTGGAACCGGGCGCGATCATAGCACCGGTCTTGTCCTGCACGATCGAAGTCTCCGGGTCGATGGCCAGAGTGCCGATGTCGCCCCAGTCTATGGACAAAGCGCAGCGGCCGGAGGTGAAGAGGCTGCGCGTGTCGCCCACGTCCAAGTTCAGCTCGTCCGGTGGGCCATACTGGGTGGTCGCATCGTAAAGCTCTAATGCTCTGGCGAAGGCTTCGTTGTTCACCAACGGTTCCATTGTCTCCAAATCGAAGAACGTGCCCTGGGAGGTTCCCTGGCTCTGAATCATCGGCGCAGCGAAATCGGTGATGAACCAGTAAGCCTGGGCGCCGCGCTTCTTAGAGATGCAGGAGCCGTAGTCAGGGTCGCCGTCTCCGTTGAGGTCCTGGCCGTGGAACTCTGCGGCGATTTCGAGGTATTCTTCCCACGTTCTGGGTGCTTCATCGATCAGATCGCTGCGGTAGTAGCCCATGTGGAAGTCACCATCCAGCGGGATGGTGTAGATGTCGCCCTGGTAGCTGGCGCTGAAGTCACGGAAGAAGGGGGCCACGTCCCCCCACTGCAAATCGGGGTCGGCCGCTATCCGGTCGGTCAAGACTTCCAGGTAACCAGGGGTGATGTAATCCACCATCCACTGGGGCGCAAAGACAAAGGCATCGAAGCTGTTCGTCCCGGTTGCCATATCAGTCAACAGCTTCTGATACAGCTCGTTGAAGGGGACGACAATCACGTTGATCTTGGCCCCGGTCAGCTCGGTGAAGTCAGGCCCACGGCGTTGGAGCGGCTCGGCGATCTGAGGGCCGGTGAAGGTCAGGACGTTGACTTCGACCCCTTCGTAGGGCTTGGCCTCGGCTGTGGGGGTGACCACGACTTCGACTTCTTTCTCGACCTCCACCTCCTGTGTAACTACCACCTCTTTCTCCACCTCTTTCTCAACGACGACCGTTTCAACTACTGTCTGCGGTGTCGGAGCAACGCAGGCTGAAAGGGCGATGATCAAGATCACCGCCACCAGCATCCAAAGTCTGGATTTCATCGGATCTCCTCCTTGAGTGATAGAACTACTGTGAGAGTGGATACCGAGCCGGCTGCCCAGCCGGCTGTTCTGTCCCTGATTCTAAAGGTGCTGAGTGGAAGACATTCATGACGCAATTACCATCTACTCAGGGGGATAGATGGCGGCCACAGGCTTCCCTTTTTGTTGGCCCTCACCCCCTTTCATTATAAACCAAATTGCACAGGATTACATTGAAGTCACGATCGCTGGCGGCGTCCTCCACCCCACAAGCAACCGTGGTCCAGAAAGGGTTGGTAATATCGGGTACGATCAGCGCCAGCGTGTTCGTCTTTTTAAAGCGTAAGCTACGAGTTAGCGTATTGGGGACATATCCTAACTCGGCGATTGCAGACTCAACGCGTTGCCGCGTCTTCTTGCTGACATAGCCGGAGTTATTGATGACACGTGAGACGGAGTGGGAGCGACGCCTGCTCGTTTCGCTACATCGCGTATGGTGGGCATTCGTCAATTACCTGAAGTGGGAAGGGGATGTCTTCTGAGCCAACCGAGTGCCTGGTGTGGCACGCATACCATATGGTACCGTTACCAATATACCACAGGTTCTACGCGGTCGTCAATACCCATTTGGAAGCGGTAACTACTTTGACAATGTCACATTAGACAAATGTTCTACACGAAACGGGGTTTTTCGGCTGATCCATGTTCATAACACGACATTTGCCGCCGAGAGCACCGGTCTCGGACCTGCTCGGAGCTCGTA
>DAOUMD010000140.1:0-9182 GCA_034412795.1 Anaerolineae bacterium | reverse complement strand
GCTGGGATTGGATCGCGAGACAGCCTTGCGGGTGGCTGCGGCTTTCGGTGGCGGAATGGGCCGTACCGGGGAAACTTGCGGAGCTGTATCCGGTGCCTTGATGGTCATCGGGCTCAGATACGGTCAGTCCACTGCCGGGGATGAAGAAGCCAAAGAAAAAACATATAATCTCGCCGGGGAGTTTCTGAAAAGATTCGCGGCGCGTAACGACGGGTGTGTCAAGTGTCGGGAGTTGCTCGGCCGTGACGTAGGCTCCCCAGAGGATCGGCAAGCGGCGCGAGAGCAAGGTCTATTTGATACACTCTGTCCCAAGTTCGTCCGTGACGCCGCCGAGATTGTCGAGCAACTATTGTAATACTACATACTGCGTACTGCGTACTGCGTGCTTCGTACTACGCAGTACGTAGTACGAAGCACGTACTACATAGGAGAAAACATGAGCCATAAAGAATACGACGTAAAAGACATGTCCCTGGCCGAACAAGGACGCAACCGCATTGAGTGGGCAGAGAAAGAAATGTCCGTTTTGCGGGCCATCAGAGAGCGATTTGAGAAGGAGAAGCCGCTCAAGGGGATCCGCATGTCCGGTTGTTTGCATATTACCACCGAGACGGCTAACCTGGCGCATACCCTGGTCGCCGGTGGCGCTGACCTGGTTCTGTGTGCCAGTAATCCGCTCAGCACTCAAGACGACGTAGCCGCTGCGCTGGTCGGTTTTTTTGAAGTGCCCACATATGCGATCAAAGGTGAGGACAACGAGACATACTACGCCCACATTCGGGCCGCGTTGGACCATCGGCCAAACATAACCATGGACGACGGCGCTGATCTGGTCAGCACTCTCCACAAAGAGCGCACCGAGCAGATTCCCGATGTCATCGCCGGCACCGAGGAGACGACCACCGGTGTCATTCGTCTCAAAGCGATGGCCAAAGATGGCGCCTTGCGCTTCCCGGTGCTGGCCGTCAACGATGCCATGACCAAACATCTCTTCGACAATCGTTATGGTACCGGTCAATCCACGTTGGACGGTGTCATCCGCGCTACCAATCTTCTTATTGCGGGAAGGGTCCTGGTGGTTGCTGGTTACGGCTGGTGCAGCCGGGGTATTGCCATGCGCGCCAAGGGCCTGGGCGCTAACGTCATTGTCACCGAGGTGGATCCACTCAAGGCCCTCGAGGCAGTGATGGATGGCTTCCGCGTGATGCCTATGCTCGAAGCCGCACCCATTGGTGATATCTTCATCACCTCTACTGGCGATATTAACATCATTGACCGGCATCACTTTGAAGTGATGAAGGACGGGGCTGTCGTCGCCAATTCCGGTCACTTCAACGTCGAGATCAACATTCCTGCATTGGAGGAGATGGCTGTCGAGAAACGCCAGCCACGCCGTTTCGTGGATCAGTATTGGCTGCCTGACGGCCGTCGCATCCATCTTCTGGGTGAAGGTCGCCTGGTGAACTTGGCTGCTGCTGAGGGGCATCCGGCCAGCGTGATGGACATGTCGTTTGCCAATCAGGCCCTTGGCGCCGCCTACATGTTGCGCAACGCTGACCAACTCGAGAAAAAAGTCTACGTCATCCCCGAAGAAATCGATCAGGAAATTGCCCGCGTCAAATTGGAGACCATGGGCGTGCGCATTGATACCCTCACTCCTGAGCAAGAAAAATATCTGGCTTCGTGGGAAGAGGGAACGTAGTTATTTGCTCGCCAGGGATTGGCAAATCCCGGCCTTTTGCCCCAAATCGGAGATTTGGCAAAATCGGGGATTTGGCAATCCCCTTGGAGCAAAACTAACTATAAGCTCATTTCCACCTTGGTGTAGTAGGATGGAATCAAGCAGATGTCTAATTCGAAAGGAGATCCCGTTTCGATGAGTACCACTTTTATGAGTTCTCCCAAGCTTTTCTTTACGTCGGAATCCGTCACTGAAGGGCATCCCGACAAAATTTGTGACCAGGTCAGCGATGCTGTCCTGGATGCCATTATTACTCAGGACCCGCAGGCACGTGTTGCCTGCGAATGTGCAACCACGACCGGTCTGATTGTGGTGCTCGGGGAAATCACCACCTCAGCTCAGGTGGATTACGTCCAGATTGCCCGCGAGACGATACGTGATATCGGCTATACACGCGCCAAATATGGCTTCGACTGCGAGACGTGTGGTGTGATCATTTCCATCAAAGAGCAGAGTGCCGACATTGCGCTGGGTGTAGACAAGGCACTGGAGGCCAAGACCGGCGAGATGAGCGACGCAGAGATCGAGGCCATTGGCGCTGGCGACCAGGGTATGATGATCGGCTTTGCCTGTAATGAAACCCCCGAACTCATGCCGATGCCCATCATCCTGGCTCACAAGCTGACCAAGCAACTGGCCCATGTTCGCAAGAATGGCGAGTTGCCCTATCTGCGCCCCGACGGTAAGAGCCAGGTGACGGTGGAGTATCAACACGGTGTCCCCAAGCGTGTGGATACCATTGTCATCTCCACCCAACATGCCCCTAGCGTAGACCAGGACAAGATCCGGGTTGAAGTTCAGGAGCGGGTCATCAATAGCGTAGTGGCAGATGGTATGCTCGACGCTAAGACAAAGATCTACGTGAATCCCACCGGGCGTTTTGTGACTGGCGGCCCCCTGGGCGACGCTGGCCTCACCGGTCGCAAGATCATCGTTGACACCTATGGTGGTCTGGCCCGGCACGGCGGCGGCGCTTTCTCTGGCAAGGATCCGACCAAGGTTGATCGGTCGGCCACTTATATGGCACGCTACATTGCCAAGAATCTGGTGGCGGCTGGCGTCGCCGACCGGCTCGAATTACAGGTCAGCTACGCGATTGGGGTGGCTCGTCCCTTATCGCTGATGGTAGAAACCTTCGGCACTGGTAAAGTCTCCGATGAGCGGATCATCGAGCTTATCAATGATAACTTTGACCTGCGTCCGGCGGCCATCATCCGTGACCTCAACCTGCGACGTCCCATCTACAAAGCGACGGCTTCCTATGGTCACTTTGGCCGCGACGATATTGACGCTCCCTGGGAGTACACCGACAAGGCAGAGATTGTGCGCCACCAAGCGGGGTTGGACTGAGTGCTTGTCCAGAAAGTAACTCTCTGATAACGCCCATACCGGATACTTTTTTCGCCTGAGCGAGCGGAGACAATCCTGAGCGTGTCGAAGGACACTCGCTTGGGCTCAACTGGGTCTGGCATATCACCTCATTTTGCAAAGTGTCCGCTAGTGAATCCTTTCCCACTAATGTGCGGGAACCAAAAAGGAGGCATCCGTTGAGGAATCTTGGAATGATACTACTGAGCATTTGGTTAATCATCACCGGTCTGTTGACGTTTGTTACTGTCAGCATTCCATCTAGCGGCATCATCTTGGCCTTGCTTGCCATCGCCGCCGGCATCTTGTTCCTGCTGGATATGAGAGAGAAAAGGTTGTCCGGTAATTTCGGGATTATCTTGCTGAGCATCTGGCTGATTTTGGCTGGCCTATTACCCTTGCTCAGTGTCACAGTGCCTTATAGCGACATTGTGTTGGCTTTACTTGCTGTCGTCGCTGGCATTCTGCTATTGATCCGACGGTAACTCTCTTCCTGAATGAATAGTATCAAACGTATTGCCGTTGGATCCACCAACCCGGTGAAAATTGCCGCTGTGCGCATGGTAGTCAGCCGCGCCTTCCCCGGGGCTGAGGTCATCGGCCTTGACAGCGCCTCGGGCGTATCCGAACAACCCTGGGGTGACGAGGAAACGCGCCAGGGTGCGCTCAACCGCGCCCGTGCCGTCCTTGCCGCTGCCGGCTCCGACCTGGGCGTCGGGCTGGAAGGGGGTGTGCTGGAAACGGAGATGGGGTTGATGACCTGTGCGTGGTGCATCATCGTCGACCGCGAAGGTCGAATCGGGGTGGGCGGTGGCGTCCACATGCGGTTGCCCCCGTCCGTGGCCCGGGCGTTGCGCGCCGGAGGCGAGTTAGGCCCGGCTATGGATCAGCTTAGCGGTCAGCACAACACCAAACAGGCACAAGGGGCGGTTGGCATCCTTACTGCTGGCCTTTCCGACCGGCAGGCTGCCTACGGGCAACTGGTCGCCATGGCCCTGGGGCCTTTTGTGCAGGCAAAATACTATCAGTAGGCATCGGCTGATTATGGATAGGCTTATCATCCTGGCTTCTGCCTCCCCTCGCCGCCGCGAGTTTTTTGAATTGCTGGGGCTTCCCTTCACCGTGCGGACCGCGGATGTAGACGAGACCCCCCGTCCGGGCGAGACACCCGACGTGTTGGTCGCCCGGTTGAGCGCCACGAAAGCGGCTGTTGTCGCCCAGGGTCTTGCAACCTCCAGGGCTGAACAGGCAGGGGAACTGGCCGAAGGGCTAAAGAATAGCCTGGTAGTCGCCGCCGATACGGTGGTAGTGCTCGACGAAAAGATCTTGGGCAAGCCCCGCGATGTTGACCATGCGACCTACATGCTCCAGCGATTGCGCGGTCGAGCCCATACCGTACACAGCGGCGTTACCGTCGTTGAAATCGAAAGCGGGCGGACAGCCATCCAACTGAGCACAACTACCGTCTGGATGCGGGACTACGGCCAGGCCGAACTGGAAGCTTACGTGGCCAGTGGCGATCCGTTGGACAAGGCCGGCGCCTATGCGATCCAACATACCGGCTTTCGGCCTGTTGCTCGCATTGAGGGCTGTTATTCGGGTGTGATGGGGCTGCCACTCGGCGCGCTGGCTGATGGATTGGCTTACTTTGGCGTTGCCCTGCCGGTAGACGTCGCGACTGTCTGTCGGGAACGGACAGGACACCCTTGTTGTAGAGAGGCGGAGTTGAACAGTCCGTCTCCGACTGCTCACGGGGGACGCTTGCGCCGCACGTAGTGCAGGTGTGAAAATCCCGAGTTGAGCACCAGCTCCGCCTGCTATGAATGGCATGATCTTCCTTGCTCCTTTCTTACTGATTTTGGGTTTGCTGCAATTATTTGCTGCATATCAGGCCCTGCGCGGTGTCTCACTCACCGGACGTTACCGCTGGTTGGGGTATCTGGTAGGCGGAGCTTTGTTTGTCGGGGGGGCGTTGCTGCTCCCGGGTACCGTCTGGATTTTCTTAATGGTGCTCCCCGCCAGTGTGTTGGCTCTGGGCTGCCTCATAATCGTAGGCTCACTGCTCGGGCGGGATCTGGACTCCACTCGTTTCTTACGTCCGGGCGACTGGCCCGAAGGAAGCTGCCGGGCAGTCCACATCCCCCACGGCGAGCATGGCATACCGGGCCTGTTCATCACCCCACCCCTCCCAACCGGGGCCGCTGTGTGTCTGATACACGGTTCGGGAGACAACAAAACCGCCTTCAAGTGGCGGCTGATCGGCACGTTGCTCAGTCGGGGGCTCGGCGTATTTACGATTGACCTGGCCGGCCACGGCGAAAACCAGGCTCCCCAACGTTGGCCTGACTGTACTACCGAAATCCCGGCCGCATTGGCCTGGCTGCGTGGCCGGCCCGATGTGGCCCGTGTAGGACTGCTGGGCATCAGCATGGGCGGCGCATTAAGCGCCCACGCCGCCGCAGTCGCTGGCCCCGACGCGTTGGCCCTGTGTGAGACTCCTATCTCGTTTCATTTCCACAAATCCATGGTCTGGCGCGAAGCATGGAACACGCTGCGTAGCCCCATCCTGGACTTGATGCGTGAGATCACTGTCTGGCAAATCTGGCGCACCTGGGATACCGGTCGTGGAAAGCGCGAGATTGCTCTTTCGGACTTGATCCGCCACCTCGATGTGCCCGGCCAGGTTGCTCGGCTAACATGTCCACTGCATCTGGTCTATGGCCAGCGGGACGACATCGCCCCCCCCGACCACGGTCGGCGTCTGCACCAGGCTGCCAACACGCCTACCCAATTGACCATCGTGCCCGGAGCCAGTCACCTCACCCTGACGCTCATGCCCCGGACCACCAACACCCTGGCTGATTGGTTCGCCACACACTTGGGGGGTGATGCGCAAAACGTGATGCGTGATGCGTGATGCGTTGGGCGCGATGGTTACGTTTCACGCATCACGCATCACGCATCACGCGTCACCTTTCACTCCAATCCGGCGCTGCTGACAGCAGAATGTCAGCTTTTAGTACGTTTTAACTGCTTCTCTTTTTCAGCTAATTCGGTTATAATGGGGTTGATTTCGTTTTCATTTGCTCTTAGTGGCAATTTCGTTCATCATCGCAGGAGGTTAATTTTATGCGGCGCTATCTCTGGTTGGGATTCCTACTGGCGCTTGTTATGATCCTGGGGAGCTGGGGACTTGCCCAGGCACAGGAGAAGAGCCTTTACTGGCAACGCTGGGACGTGGACATCGACGTTCAAGAAAACTCCGACATGCTCGTCGAAGAGACCCAAGAGATTGTGTTTACCAGCGGCACCTTTCGTTTTGGCTATCGTGCCATTCCGCTGGATCGGGTGGAAGATATCACCGGCGTACAGGTTTCGGAGATCATCGACGGCGTCGAGCGACCCTACACGCCGGGATCAACGGCTGAGTATGGCTTCACCACCTCGGCTAACGATGGGGATCTCGAGATCACCTGGTATTTCCCACCCACCGACAACAGCACCCATACCTATGTCATTCGCTACCGAGTGGTCGGCGGGTTACGCTTTTACGAGGGAGGCGATCAGGTGTGGTGGAAAGCCATCGCCCCCGATCACAACTTCCCCATTCGTTCATCACGCGTGACAATAACCTTACCAGAAACCTTCGCTCAAGATCAACTCAAGATAGCCAGCTACGGTGCAGAGGCAACCAGCTACTACGGTGACCAGGGCCAGGTAATCTTCGAAGCCCAGAACATCCCCACCGATCAAGAACTCGAGGTTCGAGTGGAGTTCCCTGCCGGCGTCGTGCAGGGCACCCCCTCGGCGTGGCAAGAGTCCTTTGACCTCAAGCAAACCTGGGGCCCGGTCCTATCTGTCATCTTCGGTGCGCTGGGGCTGGTGTTGTTGTTCGGTGGTCCGCTGGCCGTTTATCTGTTGTGGTATACGCGCGGGCGCGATCGCCCCGTCGGGATGGTGGCTGAGTACATTACCGAACCTCCTGACGACTTGCCAGCCGGCGTGGTAGGCACGCTGGTAGATGAAAAGGCCGACGTAAAGGACATAATTGCCAGCATTGTAGACCTGGCCCGCCAGGGTGCGCTCCGAATGGAAGAGGAGAAAAAAGAGGGCTTCTTGGGTATCGGCTCTGGGCGGGATTACATCTTCCACTTGGAGGATCCCAGCAAGGCCACCCGGCCCTACGAGAAAACCTTGATCAAAGAAATCTTTGGCAAGCACGAAACGCGGCGACTGTCCGACTTGCGCCAGAAATTTTATACGGCCATCCCCGATTTACGCAAGCAGCTATACCAGGAAGTGGTCACGGAAGGCTTTTTCCCAAGTAACCCCGAAAGCACGCGCCGTGTCTGGTCTGGCCTGGGCTGTGCTGGATTGGTCGTTGCCGGAGTGATTGCCTTGTTCCTGGTGGCAGTCCTGGGGGAGTTTTCGCTCTGGGTAGCCTGTCCGGGTGTGGCCCTGGCGGCGGCCATGGTGGGTTTGGTGATTGTCGGTCGTCACATGCCGCGCAAGACACCCACTGGAGCCGAGGAGGCGGCCAAGTGGCTGGCTTTTAAGCGTTACCTGCAAACCATTGAGAAGCACGGTGACCTTGAGGCCGTGAAAGATAAATTCGAGGAGTTCCTTCCCTACGCTGTGGCCTTCGGCCTGGAACGCAGGCTCATCAATCAGTTCGCGGCCGTGGATGCGCCTGCACCCAGTTGGTGGGGACCTGTCTTCTTGCCCGGCCACGGATACGGCTACGGTGGCGGAATGACCGGGCCATCGGGGGGTGATAAGGGTGGTCTACCTGGGACGTTGGCCGGAGAGGGGGGCAAGACCCCATCGTTGGGCGACATGAGCAAAGGTATGGGCACCTCCCTGGCAGGTATGAGCGCCGGCCTGGGAGCCATGCTCAGTTCGGCCAGCACCGTGCTAACCAGTACGCCTCCCAGCAGCTCATCCGGTGGTGGATGGAGCGGTGGCGGCTTTAGTGGCGGCGGCTTCAGTGGCGGTGGCGGTGGTGGCGGCGGTTCGGCCGGCTTTGGATGAGAGTCTCAGAAGGTGGTGTGCCGAAGTGCGACTTCTGTAAACATTCAGTTGGGGTCAAAAGAAACCCGGTTTTTCAACGTAGAGCACCATTTGCCTCAGAGAATTCCTTATCGGCCAATACACGTTTGCTTGCGATGGGCCCAGAAACCGGGTTTCTGTGAATTATGCGTAAAAACGACACATAGGAGGAGCGATCTTGATCAGCAGAAGTGGCCGGTTGATTGGCATCATTCTCATCGTCGTGGGCATCTTAGTCTGCCTGGGAGGTTCTGCCGTTTCCTATACATCGACGCGTAGCGTCGAAACCAATGCCACCGGCGGATTTGTACTGGGCGCTGTTCTGTCGGTCTTCATTGCCATTCCCTTTGTTGGTGCTGGTATCTACTTGTTGGTCCGGGGACGCGCTGAAGAGGCGGAGATGGCCGATGTCAGCCGCCAGCGCAAAATACTGGATATGGTCAAGACCCGCGGCCAGGTAGACATCACCGACTTAGTCCTCGAGCTCAGTTCGACCAGTGACCAGGTCCGGGATGACATCTACAAGATAGTAGGAATGGGACTTTTCACCGGCTACGTTAATTGGGATGATGGCCTTCTGTACTCGAAGGAAGCGTCACAACTGACTGGCAACAAATGCCCCAACTGCGGGGGCGAGCAGGAGTTCGCAGGCAAAGGCGTAATAACCTGTAAATATTGTGGGACCGATGTGTTCCTGTAATGACTTCAGTTCAGAAAAAGGTGGCTTGCATCTTGTGAAGTACCGCAACGGCGGAGCGAAATAAGAGTAATACTCAGACCAGTCGCTGATCATTACGGTTATTCAACCGTAACGGGTATTTGCGGATATACATCCGCCGATTACGGGTTGCAGATATATATCTGCAACCATCAGGTGAGTAGTTCGACAATGTCACATTAACATAATGGTTTTGGGGCGATAGCCTACCTAATCCGAGCAGATTTCTCCCCCCTCTAACTCCCCCCGCTGGGGGGAGGATTTTCACTTCCCCCCCAGCGGGGGGGATTGAGGGGGGGAGAAATC
>DAOUMD010000139.1:0-56832 GCA_034412795.1 Anaerolineae bacterium | reverse complement strand
GCAACTTCTACTTCTCGTCCCAACCGAATGTGGTGGCCGAGGTGCTGGTAGATGATGAACTGGCTATCCTATCGGGCGGAGTTGAGGTGTACAGCTACAACTTCTCACCCGGTGGCTCACCCACGCCAGCTATCCTGGAGGCGCCCCGATCTATGATGGAGCAACTTGCTGGGAAGACCATTACCGTAGAGTATCGAGATGTGTATGGCAGCTTTGTCGGGGCCAGCGATATGTGGTTGATTTGGGTGCCTTAGGCAGGACTCACTTGATTTTTCACTGGATTGGGGTAAGATGTGTAGTCGTAATCGATTTGTAATGCTCAATAATAATGAGATGTGTTATATTAATAAGTGAGTGTCAAGATATGGGTAGACTCAACAGAACAGCCTGAGGTAATGTGTGAACATCTTGATCACGGGCGGCGCTGGCTACATCGGTTCACACCTGGCTGATGCGCTGATCAATGCCGACCACCAGGTCACGGTTCTTGATAACCTGAGCACCGGCCGCATCACCAACATCAGCCACCTGCTCGACCAAACCCGCTTTCGCCTGGTGTGCGACTCCATCCTCAACGCGCCACTGGTAGATCAGCTCGTAGCCGAGGCTGATGTGATCTACCATTTGGCGGCCACAGTGGGTGTCAGGCACGTTGTAGACAACCCACTGAAATGTATTGTGACCAATGTGCGCGGTACGGAGGTAGTGCTAGAGGCTGCCTATCGTCACTGGCGGCGGGTGGTCATTGCCTCAAGCTCCGAAGTCTACGGCAAGTCTGAAAAGGCTCCTCTGAGCGAAGATGACGACAGTCTGCTCGGTCCCACCGCCGTCGGTCGTTGGTCCTATGCCTTGAGCAAGGCCCTGGATGAGCACCTGACCTTTGCCTACCACCGCCAGGGGCTGGCAGCGAGCGTGGTTCGCTATTTCAATTCATATGGCCCACGGTTAGACCGGCGCGGTTACGGCAGCGTAGTGGCCCGTTTCATCAACCAGGCGCTCGATGGGCAACCCATCACCGTCTACGACGATGGCCGTCAGACACGTTGCTTCACCTATGTCGACGACACGGTGCGGGGCACCTTGTTGGTCGGTACGCTAGGCGAGGCGAAAGGCAAGGCGTTCAATATCGGCAATGATCGTGAGACCTCCATTTTGGATCTGGCCCAGATGGTGCGAGATGTGATAAATCCAGAGATTGGCATAGAACACATTCCCTACACTCAAGCCTATGGGGTTCGTTTTGAGGAAACGCGCCGGCGGGTTCCCGACATCCGTCGGGCACGTGATCTGCTGGGCTTTGAAGCGAAAGTATTCCTGGACGAGGGCTTGCGACGTACCATTGATTGGTTCCGAGAACAGAGAGACAGTAATTAACGTATGAGGTGCAACGCACTTGCGGCAAGTGCGTTGCACCTGAGGTCGAAGGGCACTCGATGCAAACCAAACTGAGCATATTCTGTGAGAAACTGATCGAGGCAGGTTGGCTGGCAGCGCTCATCTTGGTGCCAGTTTTCTTCAATATCTACTCAGCGCGAACCTTCGAACCGGACAAGCTGACATTGATGCGCTCGATTGCGTTGGTGATGGCCCTGGCCTGGCTGATCAAGCTGGCCGAGACCGGGATTGGAACTGCCTTATCGGACAGCGACGCCGGAATCGCGGGCGAACCGTCTGCCGCTGGAACCCGGCAGGGCATCCACAAGGTGCTGGACATCCCCCTATTCCTGCCGACCGCCCTGCTGGTGCTGGTGTATATCATCAGCACCGTCTTTTCAATCAGCCCCAAAGTGGCATTGTGGGGATCATATCAACGTATGCAAGGGACGTACACCGCCCTGTCTTACATAGTGATCTTTGCGCTGATGGCGACGCATCTGCGCACTCGATCCCAGGTCAACCGCCTGGTGACTACCATTATCCTCACCAGTCTGCCGGTAGGGCTGTACGGCATCGTCCAACACTACGGGCTAGACCCGTTACCCTGGGCTGGTGACGTGACGAAGCGTGTGGCCTCAAACATGGGCAACGCCATCTTCGTCGCCTCGTATCTGATCATGATCATCCCGCTGATACTGGCCCGCCTACTAGACTCGATGGCAGCCATCTTGAATGAGGAGGAGGCCTCCTGGGGGCACACGGTACTGGCCGCCGTTTACATCTTCATCCTGGCAGTAGACGTCATCACCGTCATTTTCAGCCAAAGCCGAGGCCCGCTGTTAGGGCTGCTGGCAGGACTCTTTTTCTTCGTCTTTTTGGGACTGCTGGCCCTGTACCGTCGAGCCGGGACGGGGAACTCGATTACCATCACCGATGGGCTACGCAGTTTACTGGAGACTGCGGCGCTTCTGGGCTTGGGTGGAGTGCTAGGTGTGATATGGTATCGGCTGGCCGGACCGATATCGGTAGGGCAGACCAAGTTGGATGTGTGGGCCCTCATAGCTGCGGGGGTCTTATTGGGGGTGGCTGTCAACACGTTGGTAATTGCAATCCGGGCAGCCCTGCGCCGAGGCCGGTCACGGCTCTGGCTCAATTGGGCGTTGTTGGCCATCTTCATGGCAGCTTTTCTTGTCTTCCTGAATTTACCGGAGTCTCCGTTCCTTTCGCTACGTCCGTTGCCCATGGTCGGCCGCTTGACACAGCTCTTCCAGCCCGGAGAAGGCACCGGCCAGGTGCGGGTGCTCATCTGGAATGGCGTGTTGGAACTCATAGCCCCCCACGAGGCTTTGGGCGTCCCAGGGGAGTTTTCCGACTCACTGAACACCGTGCGTCCATTGATTGGCTATGGCCCCGAGTCGATGTTCAATTCCTTTGCCAAGGTCTACCCCCCCGAATTGGCGCACGTCGAAAAGAGAGGTAGCTCCGCCGATCGCTCACACAACGAAACCTTCGACATGCTGGCGATGATGGGGTTCGTTGGCTTCATCGCGTACTATTTCCTGATGTTCAGCATCTTCTATTATCTATTGAAGGCGGGGGGCTGGATCCCTGACGGCCCGGCGCGGCGTCGGTTGCTGGCCCTATGGGGCATCGGCGGTATGGCAGGTATTGTCATCCCGCGCCTGATCACGGGCGACTTTGTCTTTTCGGGACTGGGTCTGCCGGCCGGCATGTTGCTTATGATGTTTGTGTATCTCGTCTGGCAGGCCTTCATGACAGCAGGTGAACCAAAGGCGGGCGGAGGAGACGAGCAAAGTGAGGCAGTCGCTCAATTGGCAGGTGGCCGCGAACTTCTGCTGTTAGGTATCTTCGCCGCCCTGGTGGCACACTTCATCGAGGTCCACTTTGTGTTCTCCATCGCTGCCACCTACCTTTATTTCTGGGCCTACGCAGGGGTGGTAGCTACCCAGACGCGATGGGCTCCGTTGACTTCTGAAGCAGGACAGACGGTTGCCGTGGCCGAAGACAGCGCGAAATCAGTTGAGGCATCGTCTGAACCGCAACCCGCCAGGCGTTCTACACGCAAACGCCGCCGGCGGCGAAAGCCAGCTTCCTCGGCGGCGAACGACAGGGCAGCGAGAATAACCACTGGGCCGCCAAGGCATGAGGATTGGGAAACGTGGTTGGGCGTTTGGGGGTTGGTGGTGACCATCATCCTGATTGCCATGATTTTTGACTTTGTCAGCCTCCAATTCGACATCAAACGCGGTAGCTTCAGCATGCTCTGGATGTTCGCGATCACCTGGGGGTTAGGGCTGATGATTGGGCTGGGCGAGGTCGCCATCCGTGAGGGTACCTGGCAGAAGCCCATTGCTTGGGGAAGAGCTTTGCTGCTCTATGTGGTTACCTCGTTGGGATACACCCTTTTCTACCTGATGGTCCATCGCTGGCAGCTTTCGCGAGCACGCAATATCACGGCCACGGATCCCATCCTGGCGGTTATCCAAGGGGCCAACGTCTTTACCGGCGCCTTCCTTTTATTTTATGTGTTTATAGGGTTGCTCCTATTGCTCATCGCATTGATGCTGACCATTCCTTTCTTCCGCCGACAACCCACCTGGCGCGCAGCTAACTGGTGGTTATACCCAATCCTGATTCTGGCGGTGGGCGCGGGCATTCTGTTCAAAAACATCGATGTCGTACGCGCCGACATGTACCTAAAACAGGGTGAGCAGTATCGCGATCAAGGGCAATACGACAACGCCATTGCCCTCCACCAGCGGTCAATCGGGTTCGATCCTGACGAGGATTTCTACTACTTAATGTTGGCCTTGGACTACCAACTAAAGGGGCAAGACGGCCGGTTCTCCGACGAAGAACGAGCACGAGCCTGGGCAGAGGGGGAAAAAATCGCCAGCCAGGCGCGCGAGATTAATCGTTACAATCCCGACAACACGGCCAATCTAGGGCGCTATTATCTTACCTGGGCGCAGCTCACGCCGCCCGACGACCAGCAAGGGATGGCCCGCTTCCAAGGGGCACTGAACTTCTTTGAGAAGTCAACGCAGCTCGCTCCTCAGAACGTGGTGGTCTACAATCTGCTGGCGCAGACTTATTACTTGTTGGGCCAGTTTGAGATGGCGGAGAAGATACTTCAGACTTCGATCGCGTTGGATTCTGAATTTGAACAGACCCCTATGTTGCTGGGCGATACATACGCCGCCATGGGCAAGCCAGCGGAAGCAGTTGAGGCACACCGTTCCGCAATCTTGCTAGCACCCAAGAGCTTTGCCGATCAGAATCTTGAACAACGCCTCAACTTCTACGTTTCGGCCTCACAGTCGTTTACGAACTCAGAAGAGACCGGTTCAGGCCAGGCGGTCACGCCCATACAGATGATCATCTCGGCCTTCGAGGAGGCCCGGTCTCTGTATCCCAGCAGCCTCGTAGTCCCTCGCACGCTGGGACGCGTATATACGCGGATCGGTGACTATCAGAATGCCATCGCCACCTACGAACAGGCCATCCAGATGGGCGACGACAGTGCCCAGACGTCACTGGCCGTGGCCGATTTGTACCTGACCCTGAAAGACTATGAAACGGCAGTGGCCGCCTACCAGCGTGTGCTCCAAACCAACCCTCAAAACGCACAAGCGCATGGCAACCTGGGCTACGTCTACGCCCAACAGGGAAGGCTCGACGAAGCCATACAGGAAAACCTCCAGGTATTGCAGCTCACCCCAGATGATTACATCACCCACCGTAACCTGGTGTTGTTGTATCGGGATGCTGATCGGCTGGATGAAGCGATACGGCAAGCAGAGCGTATGATTGAGGTGACACCGGAGAATGAGTTGGCGACTGCCTATCTCTTGCTGGGCAGTCTCCACGAAGCATCTGGAAATCCGGCGAAGGCAATTGAAGTTTACGAACATGCTGCGACCACTACACCTGATTCACCCCAGGCACTGACCGCATTAGGGAACGTTTATCTTCAGAGCCAACGACTTGAAGACGCCCTGGGTACTTTTGAGGCTCTGACCCAACTCGCACCTGATGATTATGCTGTTCACCAGCAATTAGCCATGATCTATTGGCAACTGGGACGTTACGATGAGGCACTGGCCGCGGCCAACCAGGCATTAAGTCTGGCCCCGGAAGACGTGCGAGAGTCGTTGCAACAGCTCATCGCCCAGATGGAAGCAGAAAAAGGTTAGAAAGATGCAACGCACTAACCTATGCCTATTGCCGCTTCGCACAACACAACGATGTCGACTTTAATCCTGATTTTTGCAAGCGCGTTGCTCCTTGCCATCAGTGCCACACCTGGGGCCAGGTGGCTGGCGTTAAAGTTTGGCATAATTGATCAGCCGGCCGCGCGCAAAGTCCACACTACTCCCATCCCCCGCTTCGGTGGCATCGCGATGTACGGTGCCGTCGTCATCGCCTTACTGGTATTCAGAGAACGCTTTGGCCTTAATCAGTTGGCCAGCATCCTGCTGGGCGCCACCTGGGTTTCCCTGGTGGGTGCCTGGGATGATCGTTGGGGAATGCGCCCAGCCCTCAAGCTCCTCAGCCAAGTTGTGGGAGCCCTGATCCTGATTATTGCGGGTGTCCAGGTGCAGTTCTTGTCATCCGAGGCTCTCAATTGGATGGTGACGATCATCTGGGTAGTAGGGCTGACCAACGCAATTAACTTCCTCGACAATATGGACGGCCTTTCGGGGGGAATCACAGCTATCGCCTCGGCCTTTTTCCTGCTGTTGGCCGTACAAAACGGCCAATATCTGGTAGGGGGATTGTCGGCGGCTTTGCTGGGAGCCAGTATCGGCTTCTTGGTTTACAACTTTAACCCAGCCACCATCTTTATGGGCGACACCGGCAGCCTGTTCCTGGGTTTCATGCTGGCCGCCTTGGGCATCAAACTACGCTTCCCCAACAACACCGACGCCATCACCTGGATGGTACCGGTGCTTGTGCTGGGCATCCCCGTCTTCGACACCACGCTTGTCGTATTTTCACGCATTCGGCGTGGGTTGCACCCGGCGACGCCGGGCAAAGATCATACCTCACATCGGCTAGTGCGCATAGGCTTCACACAGCGCGAGGCAGTGATGCTCCTCTACCTGATAGGGGGTATGCTGGGCATGGTTGCTGTATTTGTGACTCAGGCGGATTTGATTGAAGCGTATCTTCTTGGCGGGTCAGTGTTTCTGGCAGGGCTGTGGGGCATCTGGCGGATGGAAAAAGTTTCGCCTGATTGATTTAGGCTTTTCCAAGAGAGGTGACTCTTCTATGAAGATTCTGGATCAGAAAATCGCTGACAAATCTGCACGCATTGCGGTCATTGGACTGGGGTATGTGGGTCTCCCCCTGGCCGTAGGGCTGAGCAAAGCCGGTTTCCAGGTGACCGGTGTGGACTTGGATGCGAAGAAGGTCGAATCATTGCAGCGTGGGGTGAGTTACATCGCTGACGTGCCAACCGAAGATCTGACCCCCTTGGTCAGCGAAAGTCGCTTGCGGACCAGTGCCGAGTATGACGTACTCAATGACATGGATGCCATATTCATCTGCGTCCCCACTCCCTTCAACTCGATGAGAGCGCCAGACCTCTCTTTCGTCAAGAACGCAGCTCAGGGAATCGCATCCCGGCTGCACGTCGATCAGTTGGTCGTGCTCCAGAGCACCACTTACCCCGGCACCACCGAAGAGGTGGTACAGCCAATTCTGGAAAGCTCAGGTTTGAAGGCTGGCAAGGATTTCCATTTGGCCTTCTCCCCGGAGCGGATCGACCCCGGCAACCGGCAGTTCACGGTTGAGAACACCCCGAAGGTGGTGGGAGGCATTACGCCTATATGTGCTCAACTGGCTGGGGATTTGCTGGCCCACCTGACATCCGAGATTTACCAGGTCTCATCGCCACGGGCAGCCGAGATGACCAAGCTACTCGAAAACATCTATCGCAGTGTAAATATCGCGTTGGTTAACGAGTTGACGTTGCTCGCCGAGCGCATGGAGATTGACATCTGGGAAGTCATCGAGGCAGCCAAAACCAAACCCTTTGGCTATATGCCCTTCTATCCTGGCCCCGGCGTCGGCGGTCACTGCATTCCCGTAGACCCCTATTACCTGTCCTGGAAAGCTCGTGAATATGACTTCTACACCAAGTTCATCGAGCTGGCCGCCGAGGTAAACAGCGAGATGCCCTACCACACGGTGCAGAAGGTGATCCAGGGCCTTAACCAACGGGGGCAATCTATCAAAGAGGCAAGCGTGCTGGTGTTAGGCGTTGCATTCAAGCCCAACGTAGATGACGCACGCAATTCGCCCGCAGAGCGAGTGATTGAACTTTTGCTCAAAGAAGGGGCAAAGATCAGCTATCACGATCCCCACGTGCCCCACTTTCATGTGGGAGGCGACGTCTTCTTACGCGACGGGGCACACTTTGAGTCGGTACCAATCACGCCCGAAGTACTGACCCAAGCCGATTGCGTGGTCATCGTCACCGGTCACGCTGATGTCGATTACGGTCAGGTTGTGGAACATGCCCAGCTTGTGATCGACGCAGTGAACGCCACACAACAGGTAAGATATGGACGTGACAAGATCATTCGACTGGGTGGCTTGACCTGAGAAACTGACCCTCAACATCGGTGGGTTGGGGTTGATCTTCCTCCAGCCACAATAGGCTGGCGAAGAAGCCCAGCAGCATAACAACCGCCCCACTGATGTAGGGCAGACTTAGGTTAAGATCAAAGATAAACCCGCTCCATAGGGGGCCCGCGATGCGCCCCAGGCTCATAAAGGAGTTGTTCAGCCCCATAGCGACACCTTGGCCGGTCGTGGCCCGCCTGGAGGTCAGCGAGGAGACCACAGGGCGAAGCATGGCGTTGCTGAGGACAAAGAGACCGACTGTAAGCAACACGGCCGGAAATGAGTTGGCCGACAGCATAATGAGGAAACCAACCACACTGCCCAACAGCGAGGCTTTGATGATGAGAACTTCGCCCCAGCGTCTGGTGAGTGGTCCGGTCAACCCACCCTGGACAACGACGAAGATCAAGCCGATGACAGTGAGGATGGTTCCCACCTGTTGCGGGCCGTAGTCAAAGCGCTCCAGAGCGTAAAGCCCGAAGATGGCTTCGAAATTGGTCAGCCCAAAGCTTACCAGGAAGGCCAGGAACAACAAGAACCCAATGGGGCTGAAAAGGGCCCGCCACATCTGGCCGAACTGGGGGCCGACAAACTTGCCATCTTGGCTCTGACGCATGCCTGGGTGCAAAGACTCGGGCAGGGCCAGGGCAATGAACCCCAAGACCACCATCGAGAGTCCAGCCGCCACGAAGAAGGGCGTCGAAAGCGAATCGACGGCCAGCCAGCCGCCGAAGCCGGGGCCGAGTACCATCCCTACCCCCATTGCAGCACCCAGCATCCCCATGCCACCGCCACGCTCCTCCGCAGAGGTGCTATCGCCAATGTAGGCCATGGCCGTGGGCAGTGTAGCAGACGACAGAACCCCTGATAGTGCCCGGGCGGCGAACAGCATCCACAATTCTGTCGAAAGGCCAAAAAGCAACTGTGTGATGGCGTTTCCCAGCACGCCGATCATCAAAATCGGTTTGCGCCCATAACGGTCCGATAGATTGCCCCAAATGGGAGAGAAGATGAACTGCATAGCGCCAAAAATGGCCATCAGCAAGCCGAGCTCGCGGCCAGAGGCGCCGAACTCCTTGATTATAAACGACAGAATGGGGATGATCATCCCAAAGCCGAGCATAATAACGACCAGAGTAATAAACAGAATAGCCAAGTTACGACGATCCGATGACATACGTGGAGTACTCCTAAATAGCTTTTCTTAATATTTCTGTCAGTTCCTCATCCGTCAACAAGATTGGGTTCCCTTTCATACTGCTCGCATTGCGGGCCTTCTCCGCGACCATCGGGAAGTCGTCTTCGGTTAACCCAAAATCAGACAGGGGTGGCACGTTCAAAGCCTGACAAAGATCTTGTATCCAGGCGACGCCATCCACGGCGCGCGCCGCGCCCATGGCCGTCACAAGTTGAGCCACCTCGTCATAGCGTGCCAAAGCTGGCGAGTCAGGCATACGAGCTTGCAACGCACGTACGTTGACCTCCACCACATATGGCAGTAAGCGTGCGCATATGGTCCCGTGAGGTGCATGGAATAGCCCTCCCAACGGACCGGCAAAGCCGTGCACGGCTCCTAGCTTAGCGTTAGCCAGTGCCAGCCCACCAAACAGACTGGCCAGCGCCATGTCCTCCCGCGCCGCTGCATCACTTCCATCCTCGTAAGCGCGCCGCAGCGAACGGCCAGCCCGCCCCAGACCCTCACGGCATATTGCGTCTGTCATCGGATTAGCCTGGTTGGAGACGTATGGCTCCAGGACTTGGGTGAGGGCGTCCAGACCAGTGCTGGCAGTGATGGCCGGCGGCACCGAATGTGTTAGCTCAGGATCTACTACGGCCAGGCGGGGAAGCATCAACGGACTGCGCAAGCTGACCTTAACCCGGTGCTCGGGTGAGGCCAGCACTGCATTGCGCGTGACCTCAGAGCCCGTGCCCGCGGTGGTGGGAACCGCAATGTAGGGGGCCGGGGTGTGAGCCAATGGCTTTCCACGGCCGATAACCTCCAGGTAATCGAACACATCACCCTCGTTGGTCATTAGTGCCGCAATCGCCTTGCCAGTATCCAGGACACTCCCACCTCCGAAACCAATTACAAAATCGCACTGGGTCTCACGAGCGCGCTCCACACCGGCAAGGGCTATATCAGTCGTTGGCTCCCCCGGCACATTTACCAAAACAGATTCCACTTTGTGCTTCTTCAAATCTTCCAGGAGGGGCGCAGCACGTTCAACGCTACGGCCGGTGACCACAAAGGCACGCTTCCCCATCTCAGTCGCCAACAACGCGACTTCCTGGAAAGTGCCCGGACCAAACAGGATGCGTGTGGCAGTGGCAAATTCAAATCTCATAACGAACTTCCTCCCGATTTTCTAGCACAGTCTTGAATCAACTTGGCCACGAGCGACGTCCAGCCGGTCTGATGGCTGGCTCCTAGCCCGGCCCCGCTGTCGCCATGGAAGTATTCGTAAAAAAGGATATGATCACGCCAATGAGGATCAGTTTGAAAGTATGTGACATCGCCGTAGAAGGGGCGTTTCCCATTTCCCTGCCCACTGCGCAGAAAGATGCGCGCCAAGCGTCGGGAGATATCATCTGCAGCCGCATCCAACGTGAGCCGGACCCCCGAGCCACGTGGCACTTCGACCGTGAATGTGTCGCCGTAATGGTGATGATGCTTGCGCAACGCCTCGATCATCAGATAATTGATAGGGAACCAAATCGGGCCGCGCCAATTTGAGTTGCCGCCAAACAAACCTATGTGAGACTCGGCCGGCTCGTAAGCGACGGGGTAAGTCTGATCTTCTACATAGAATGTGTAGGGGTTCGCAGCGTGGTAGCGGGACAGTGCCCTCAGACCATACTCCGACAGAAATTCATCACGATCAAACATGCGGTGCAAAATGTGCTCCAGCTTCTCCCTGTCCACCATAGCCAGGAAACGATGACCATCTTCACCGCTAGCAGCCAGCGAAGTAATGTTGTTGATCAGGTGCGGACGATACTCGATGAACCACTCCATACGCCGTCGAAAGCGAGGCAACCTTTCCAGCAGGTCAGGCTCGATGCTCTCCACCGCGAACAAGGGGATCAGACCGACAAAAGAGCGAATCTTAAGCGGTATGTGCCTGCCGTCAGGACGATGGATTACGTCGTAGAAGAAGCTGTCCTCCGGATCCCAGAGACTTACGCCGTGACCGCCCATATCGTAGATAGCGTTCGCAATGTAAATGAAATGCTCGAAAAACTTGGTGGCCATGTCCTCGTAGGTCGGATCGGATCGGGCCAGTTCCAGAGCGATAGAAAGCATGTTGAGGCAATACATGCCCATCCAAGCAGTGCCATCGGCCTGTTCCAGGTGACCGCCGGTGGGTAACGGCGCACTGCGATCAAAGACACCGACGTTATCCAAGCCCAGAAACCCTCCTTGGAAGACGTTATGTCCGTCGGCGTCTTTGCGGTTCACCCACCAGGTGAAGTTGAGCAACAGTTTGTGGAAAACTTGGGCCAGGAATGCAGTGTCCGCTTGGCCAGTTAGATCCCGGGTGATTTGATACACCTGCCAGGCAGCCCAGGCGTGCACCGGTGGATTGACATCGCCCAAGGCCCACTCATAGGCAGGTAGTTGGCCGTTAGGATGCATGTACCACTCGCGCAGCAGCAGAACGAGCTGGCGCTTTGCCCATTCGGGATCGATCATGGCGATGGGAATGGTATGGAAAGCCAAATCCCAGGCAGCATACCACGGGTATTCCCACTTGTCGGGCATGGACAGCACGTCCAAGTTATAGAGATGGGACCAATCTGCATTGCGCCCGCGCGCTCGGGATTCGGGTGGGACTGGTTGGCCTGGATCACCCTTAAGCCAGAGCTCGACGCTGTAGTGGTAGAATTGCTTACTCCACAAGAGTCCGGCGAAGGCCTGGCGTTGAACGCGCCGCTCGTCCTCACTCAGATCGGGGCATTGGACGGCAGCATAGAACTCATCCGCCTCCTGGATACGTTGCGCGAAAATGGTGTCAAAATCCCCGAAGGGATCACTGTGCGACACGTTTGCGAAACGTACGCGCACGGTGAAGGTCTCGCCAGGCGTGAGGGTCGTCTTGAAGTGCGCAGCAACCTTGGTACCTTTACCTTCAGAGTTCACCCGGTCTACGTATCCGTGGGCGACGGCATCATTGATGCCATCCTTTACATAGGGTGTAGGATTGGGCCAGTCGAACAGACTTTCCGCGTTGGTGTCGTTTTCCGTGAACAGGAGTAGCGGCGCGTACGCCGCCCCTGCTACATCGTCGCCGTCTACATACCACCAGCGCTCACCGATATGTCGGCCCTTGGTGTACACGCTGACCTCATCGATGGCGCGCAGCTCAGGGCGCGGGCGACCGTAGCCCCAGGCCCAAGTGTTTCGATACCACAGATGAGGTAAGACGTGTATGGGGGCAGGATCAGGCCCACGATTGACCACCGAAATACGGCACAGGATGTCCTCCTGGTCAGCCTTGGCGTACTCGACGAAGGCGTCGAAGTAGCGATTTTCCTCGAAGGCATCGCGCAGGGCGTCAATCAACTCGTATTCGGGTGATTCACGCCCGCGCCGCCAGTTTTCCTCGACGAGCTGGGCATAAGGAAACTCAAGCTGGGGATACTTGTAGAGCATCTTCATGTAGGAGTGGGTCGGGGTGCTGTCCAGGTAGAAGTAATACTCTTTGACGTCCTCACCGTGATTGCTCTGCGGGCCGGCTAGGCCAAAGAGTCGCTCCTTCAGGAATGGGTCGCGTTCGTTCCAGAGAGCGACAGCCAGGCATATGTTCTGAAAGCGGTTGCATATCCCCCCCAAGCCATCCTCATTCCAGCGGTAAGTCCGGCTTCTAGCGTGGTCGTGGGGGAAGTAATCCCAGGCATCGCCAGTGGCGCTGTAATCCTCGCGCACCGTGCCCCAGGCCCGCTCACTGAGGTAAGGGCCCCAATGCTTCCAATCGGCCAGACGCGCTTCAGAATCGGCCAGACGACGGTGTTCAGCGGTTTGGAATTTAGACATGATCTGTCCCCCCCCATTCCTTACCAGCTTCTCACTCAAAACCAAACAAAGAAGCAGGACTAAAGCCCTGCTTCCCGTCCCAAAAGTTCAGGATAACTTAGGTTTTTATCTATTGGTCCTCAGAAAGGGCCAAGCGCAAAGCCTTAACGCCACGAGAGCGCTCGCTCGCCCACGCCGTAGTACTGCAATTCCAGCTCATCCAACGTCCCGGCTGGGAACAACGAGCGTTGATTGCTGCCATCGGCGTTCATGATCCAGACCTCCCATTCACCAGTCCGGTCGGTCAGAAACATGATCTCAGTTCCGTCCGGCGACCAAACGGGAGCGGCGTTGTTCCACGAATGGGGTTCCTCTCCGTTGATCTGCTGCTCCACAATGACGCGCAAGGGTGTCTCAGTCAGACGAAGGCGCCCGCTTCCGTCGGCGTTCATCACGTGAATGTCCCAGTGATCGTGCTGCTTGTAAGCAACCACGATACGGCTTCCGTCAGGAGAAAAGGTCGGCGTGTGGTCGTTCGGATCGTCCGTCAACGCCCAGGTAGTTCCCTGATTCAGGTCCAGATTGACCAATCCCAACTCTCCATCGTAGACCAAGCGCCAATCGTTGGCCGGATCCCAAGTCGGCGCGTATGAAAAAAGGTCACGTGGTAAGTCTTCGAACTTGCCAGTAGCTACATCCACCATGCGCAGTCCCCAGAAGGGATGGGGCAGTAGTGTATAGCAGTATTTGATGTCGACACTGCCATCAGGGTCAACCTCAACCACCACCCGGATGTCCTCAAAGTCTCCTTCTATCGGGTCATTTGGAAGCGAATGACTACACTTATGCTCTTCATTCACCCGGCCCCCCTCTTGCATGCTAATCGCGATTTGAGTGCCGTCGGGGGACCAGACGGGCGCTTTCGGTTGGCTAACGTCATCCAGAATCACCCGCTCGCCCGTGCCGTCAGTATTGATCACCCACAGGCTACCTGGGGCGCCGTGTCCAGGCCCTTCCCAGCGGGTGAAAGCTACTTGCTGACCGTCAGGTGACAGAGCAGGGTCTATGCCATCCGTCAAGTAGCGCAGATTTGTCCCATCAGCGCCGATGGCGTAGATGGGACCGCCGCTAACTGCCTGGAAGACGACGGTGCCCGTCTGAACCGACGGGGCTCCACCAGCCGACGCAGATGGTGCGGTCACTTCCGGCACATTCTCGGTATCCCCGCTGACCTCCCGTACGTAGGCTGCTCCACCGCTGACCCAGCCGCTGCGGTCATCTTCAAGCTGGACCTGCCACCAGCCACTGGGAGTATCGTGCCCAATCACAGGTATCTGATCGCCCTGCAACAGAACGTCGATCACAGGATAGTTCACACCGGGACCAGTGCGCACGTTGAGGGCCTCAGTGATGACTCTTAACTGAGGCGATTCCTCTCCCTGGGCGGCCACGTCCAAAGCAAAAACCATGCCAGCTATAAGTAGGGCCAGCAGCGTTATCAGCCACAAACGGCGAAACGTTGATACGCTGAATTTGGACTGCATCTTAAGACCCTCCTTTCTGATTACATATCCTATTTTAAAAGAATACGTCGGAACGTCAAGTTTAGTTTCATCTCAGGGCATTCCCAAAGTAAGCTATGTCATTCTGAGCAAGGCGAAGAATCTCCGGCTTTGTGTGGACGAGGCCCTTCGCTTCGCTCAGGGTGACATGCCCCCTACCCGCTGTTGACGCATCTTGGGAAAGCCCTAGTTTCATCTTCCGCGTTCTTGACGCCGACCCTTCCCGAGTTATAATTACCTTCAGGCCGAAAATGACTTGCCCAAGTTGACTCAAGACGGAAGGTAGAACCTGGAAATGGACCACATCTTGGTGGTAGACGACGAACCAGCCATTGTCACCGTCGTTCGGGAGCGATTGGAACGCGAGGGATTCCAGGTACGGGCAGTGGCCAGCGGGGAAGAGGCCCTGGCTCACCTGGACGCTGACCCTGCTGATCTGGTGGTGCTGGACGTGATGCTGCCGGGCATAGATGGTTTTGAGGTATTGCGCCATCTGCGGGGTGCGGGGGATACGGTGCCTGTTATCCTGCTGACCGCCAGAGACGAAGACGTAGACAAAATCGTGGGTCTGGAGCTGGGGGCGGACGATTATCTGGTCAAGCCTTTTAATCCCCGTGAACTGAGTGCCCGCATCCGGGCCTTACTGCGCCGCCAGGCCGAGGTAAAAGCTCTGGAGGCCAGGTTAGCTTCGGAGGCCAGCGGATCACCTGACGAAGGACGTATCCCCGGCGCGCTCGAAGAGTCTGTCCCAATCGAAGCCGAAGGGCCTGTCCCGAGCAAGGCCGAGGGACCTGTCCCGCCCGCCCTTCGTCCCGCTCAGGGCGGGGCACTTGGGCCACAGGCGCAAGTGAGCAAAACCGAGGGGCCTGTCCCGAGCAAAGCCGAGGGGCTAGTCTTCGACCACTCCCAACGCCGCGCCTGGTTCCGGGGCAAGCCTTTGACACTCCGTCCCAAAGAGTACGAGCTATTGCGCTTCCTGGCCCGGCATCCGGGCCAGGTTTTCACCCGCGAAGCTCTCCTGTCCCACGTGTGGGGACAGGAGAGCTTCATCGACGAACGCACGGTAGACGTACACGTCCGCCGCATGCGAGCAAAGCTGGGCGACATTGACCCAGATGTGCAGGTCATCCTGACTGTATGGAGCGTGGGCTACCGGTTGGCTGAGGACATATAAGTGGAAACCAAGAAACCCGGTTTTTCTAGCGAAACAAGCCAAGCTCCACCTACGAAGGAACTTGAGGCGACGATATCCACCCGTCCCTATACCTCAAAAACCGGATTTCTGTCTTGGGCACGGCACAGCCTGGCCTGGCGATTGGCCGCGACTTATATCTTGACAACCTTGTTTATCGTACTCATCCTCAGCGCGGCTGTTTATTTGGCCACAGCCGTGTACCTTGATGAGCGATTAAAGACAGAACTGACCTCGCAGGCCGACTTCTACGCGGCCTACGCTGCCAACGTGGCACCGAATGAGCCAGCATTGGCTGGCCTGGCCCCCACAATCGTAGACCTGTTCGCCCCCCAGGCCGACCTCAACGTGCGATTCTTCGCTGCCAGCAACGGGGCACTGTTAGCCGCCACTCAAGATATAGGCCCGCAACCCAGCCGGGTGACCCTGATGGAGTTGGGCTATCGCAGCCCAACCCTATTCACCCAACCCAGCCGCGACCTGCCCCACCGACGCTACGCCGCGCGGGCCATCACAGTCGACGAGGCATCCGGCCAGAAAACCATCGGCGTGATCGAGGTGTCCAGGTCTACCCTCTCCATCGAACGCTTCCTGACCACGTTGCGCCGTATTTTGTTGGGTACCCTTCTGGTCGCCCCGGCTCTGAGTTTGGTAGTCAGCGCCCTGATAGCCCGCCGACTGAGCAAGCCCATCCGCGACATGGAGCAGGCCACCCGGCGCATCGCCGCCGGGGATTTAGACGTGCGCCTGAGCGATTATCCACCAGATGAGTTGGGACGACTGGCCGAGAGCATCAATTATATGGCAGGACGGTTGCAACGCCTGGAATCGGCCCGCACCCAGTTCATCAGCGAAGTCGCCCACGAGTTACGTACGCCCTTGACGGCTATTAAAGGTCTCCTTGTCAACCTGATCGATGCCGCCGGGCGTGGTGAGCACTCCTCCCTGGAAATCGCTGATTGTGAAACCGACCGCCTGATCCGGTTGGTTAACCAACTGTTGGACTTCTCTCGTTGGCAGGCGGGGAGGCTGGAACTGAACCGGCAGCCGGTAGAGGTGCAGGCAATGGCCTGCATTGCCGTTACACTGAGCGAAGGGCGGGCTCGTCATCGAGGTGTCACTCTGGGGACGGATATCCAACCAGGCTTGCCATCAGTCTCTGCTGATCCAGACCGACTCCAACAAGTTATCCTCAACCTACTGGACAACGCGATCAAATTCACACCGAGTGGAGGGGAGATCAGCCTATCTGTGATGCAAAAAGAGGATGGCACCCTGAACGTGTCGAAGGGTGAAATCGAAATCAGCGTACAAGACACCGGTCGGGGAATGAACGACGACGAACAAGAGAGGGCCTTCGAGGCATATTATCGGGGGTCGGGCGGGGGGTCGGGCCTTGGGCTGACTATCGCCCGGGCTATCGTCGATGCCCACGGCGGGCAGATGGGGATCGAGAGTAGCCTGGGGCAAGGCTGCTGTGTGTGGTTCACCCTGCCCTTGTAACAATTGTTCATAATTCGGTAAAAGTTCTGTCACGGGCTGATAACATTTGCGTGGTATACTGAAGTCGTGAAACGTAAAACGTACTGCGTAAAACGTAATCTGTAACCTGCCTACTTCGCGCATCACATGTGCAGTTTTTGGGTCTTTACGTTTCACGTCTTACAGATTACGTGTATCTTCTCGATACGTGTATCTTCTCAAAAAGTAAGGGCGAACCTGGGTGTTCGTCCTTGGGTCAGACACCCAGGTCTGTCCCTACCCTGGATCATTGAGAAGATACGATTACGCAATCGGTTCATGACTTCAGAAAGGAGCGACAGATGAGCAAACGATGGTTCTTCGGGTTAAGCCTGTTGGTGGTCATTTCGGTGTTGGTGGTTGGTTGCCAGGACCAACCAACCACCGAGGAGATTGTGGCCAAATTGGAAGAGGTCGAGGCCAGCACTGAGGACGCCCACGCCGTCCTGGTGATCGACATCGAGGGCCAGGGGATGGACGAGCACCTGACCGTCGAGGTTTGGGAGAAGAGACCGGACAAGTTCCGGGCCGAGGTGATCGAATCCAGCGACCCTGAGTACTCAGGCGCGGTCACCGTGGTCGACGGTGGTCAGGTCTGGATGTATCAGCCCAGCCAGAACGAGGTAATGGTCGGCGAAGCGGGGGCAGACGGTCCATCAAGCCCTCGCGAAATGATCCAGTTCGTGGATGAGGTGATCCAGCGAGTGTTGGATACCAGTGAAGTAAAGCTGGTTGGCGAAGACGATGTGGCAGGTGTGAAAACCTACAAGCTGGAACTCACCCCTACGGACGACGAGGAGGCATTCCTGCCGGCGGGTGGCAAAGCCACACTGTGGGTGGATCAGGAACGCTGGGTCGTGTTACAAGCCCACGTCAATGGTGATGCCTTGGGAGAGGGCCGGATGAGCGTCAGTTGGTTCGAGCTCAACACAGGGCTGAGCGACAGCCTCTTCCAGTTCGAGACACCAGAAGGTGCGCAAGTCACCAACATAGAAGACAAACACCCTACCCACATCACGCTGGAGGAGGCCCGCGCCCAGGCTGACTTCCCCTTGCTGCTCCCTGGCTACGTGCCGGAGGGCGTGACTTTGGTCGATGTGTTGTCTATAGGCGAGGCGATTATCCTTCACTACGACCATTCCGAAACCTCGTTCACCATCATCCAAGGTTCTGTAGAGGATGGAATGTCCTTGCCCGTTGACAGTCAGGAGAGTGGAGTTACGGTACGAGGTCAGACGGCTACTCTGTTCAGTGACAATGCTTCAAACAATCTGCTGACCTGGATGGAGGATGGGGTAACCATCACCATCGCCGGAAGCATTAGCCAGGACGAGATCGTCAAAGTCGCCGAGTCATTAGAATAGTTGGATGGTTGGGTTGGATGGTTGGGTTGGTTGGTTGGGTTGGTTAGTTGGTTGGTTGGGTGGGTGGTTAGTTGGTTGGTAAATTGGTCGGCTGGAAGCTAGGGATATCTGCCCCCATTTCCCAATTCCCCAGTCTACCAACCAACCATCCATCCAACTAATCATCCAACTAACTAACCATCCAACCATCCAACTAACTAACCAACCCAACCATCCAACTAATCGTCCAACCAACTAACCATCCAACCATCCAACCAACTAACCATCCAACTAACCATTTGAGGACTTATGGACATCGTAGTACGCACTGTAGGTCTGGCGCGCCGCTATGAGATGGGCGACGCCTTTGTGGACGCGCTGCGAGGCGTGGATTTGACCATCGCCCGTGGAGAGTCCGTGGCCCTGATAGGACCTTCGGGCTCCGGCAAGTCCACGGTGCTCAACCTCATCGGAGGGCTGGACCGCCCCACCAGCGGCCAAGTGTGGATCAACGGCACTGAGCTAAGCGCCGCCGACGAGCGAACCCTGACACGGCATCGTCGCGAGCACGTAGGCTTTGTATTCCAAAGCTTTAATCTATTGCCCCGTCTGACTGCCGAGGAAAACGTGGCCCTGCCCTTGATGTTCGGCGGAATACCCGAAAAGGAACGGCGGGCGCGAGCCCGAACTCTGCTGAAAAGGGTAAGTCTGAAGCACCGGCTGGACCATCGCCCCACCCAGCTTAGCGGCGGCGAACAGCAGCGAGTGGCCATCGCCCGCGCCCTGGTAGGCGAACCGGCGCTGCTGCTGGCCGACGAACCGACTGGCAACCTGGACACTGGTACCGGCGCCGAGATTATGGCGCTCCTGAAGAAGCTCAACCAGGAACAAGACTTGACTTTGCTGGTCGTCACCCACGACGCGGAGGTGGCTGCCTTCGCCGATCGGGTCGTCAAACTGCGCGATGGGCGGGTGGAAGCATGACCCTGACCGATATGGTAAAAACCTCTCTTGGCAACCTGGCCCGTCACAAGGTGCGCACCATACTCAGCGCCGTGGGAGTGACAGTGGGTATCCTGACCATCGTGACCATGGTCTCGCTGGGGATTGGCGTGCAACGCGAATTCATCAAAACCTTCCAAGCAGCCGGGCTGGAGACGGTGCGGGTGCGTCCGGTAACCGAGGAGATCACCGCCTTCAACCAGTTTGCCCAACCGCGGCGTACGGTAATCATCACCCCAGCCCTGGTCGAGGAGATGCGCGCCCGGGACGATGTGTTGGAGGTCCGCCCCCGCATCTCCACCCCAAGCAGCATGAATATTTCTCTCAAAATCGGAGAGGAGATGGTGCGCGTACGTGTGGGGGAATTCAATTGGGGATTGAGTGACCCATTCACCCCCGAGCCTGAAATAGTAGCCGGTGAGGAGCTGGACAGGGACAGTCAGGGGAATATCGTGATTACCGCCAGCGCCCTGGAGGAATTCGGATTCGAGGCGCAGGCCCATTCGACAGGCGCACCTGTGCCTGCGCCCCAGGTGCAGGCAGGACAGGCCGAGTTTGAGAGCATCATCGGGCAAGAAGTTGAGTTGGTGCTCAAAGCACCGCGCGGCGACGTACAAACGTTTCCCTTCCGGGTGGTAGGTGTGTTCAAAACCAACTACGGATCCGACAGCGGCTATTTTGGAACCCACATCGGTCTGGCCGATGCCTTGTCTATAAAAGCCTGGTGGTACAACGACCCTGATATCCTGGAACACGAAGGTTACGATGAGTTGATGATTCAGGCCGCTTCGCTAAACGATGCGGTCCAAATCGTCGAGGTGCTGGAGGAGCGCGGCTTTGACGTTGAGTCGCTACAGACTATGCTGGACATGATCAACAAGGGCATGGTCATTATGCAGACTATGCTGGGCTCAATCGGCGCGCTGGCCCTGCTGGTAGCCTCGCTGGGTATCGCCAACACCATGGTCATGGCCGTTTACGAACGCACTCGGGAGATCGGCATTCTGAAGGCCATCGGCGCCTCTCCCGGCGACATCCGCATCTTGTTTATGGCCGAGGCAGCGCTCATCGGGCTGCTGGGTGGGGTGGTCGGCGTCATCCTGGGCTGGCTGCTAGGGCTGGGTCTCAACCGTGGCATCCTGGCCTATCTGCAGTGGAAAGAGATCCCGGTGCAGGGTACTTTCTTCGTGGTCACCGCCTGGCTGGTAGCCCTGGCGCTGGCCTTCGCCATGGTGGTGGGCTTGCTGGCCGGGCTGTACCCCGCCGCCCGGGCGGCGCGGCTTGATCCGCTTGAGGCACTGCGGTACGAGTAATTTCCAGGTTCTGGAGATCTCTCGGAAAATGCCGTTCGCATCTAGGGATGCTCACTCCGCTGCTGCGATGAGGAGCGAGGCATCCCTGAATGCCGAAGCATCAGCCCCGTTTGACAGACTTTCCGAGAGATCTTTCTGATGAAAGGAAGGGTACAAGGGCAACGTGAAATCAACTACAAACGACACGAGTCACAAAGACCGAAGTCTCATTCTCATCGCCGTCGGGGCCCTTCTGCTGCTCATTGGCGTGGCCGCTGCTCTCCTGGGGCCAATCGAAATGTACTGCTTCTATCTCTTTTCTGAGGGGGGCCGTTTTCATTATCCCGGCTTTGGCTTTGGCTCTTTTATGTTTGGCAACATTGCTTGCCAAATCATCGGTTATTACCTGATCGCCGTTTTGTTCATCCTCCTCGGCTATGGACACCTTAGGATACGCCGTTGGGCCAGATCACTCTCTTTGACTTACCTGGGGGCGTGGCTTGTCCTCGGATTGCCGTTAAGCGTTGTCTTCCTGTTTATCTTGCTTGCCAGCAAAGAAGCATCTCCCGTTGGGGCCCTGGTTGCCGTTATTGCCCTGGGGTTATTGTACCTGGTACTCCCGGGAATCCTGATTCGGTTCTACCAAAGCCAAGACGTCAGATCGACCTTTGAGACCCGGGATCCGACGTCTTATGCGATTGAGAGAATCCCTGTACCTGTACTTGTTCTGTGTTCTCTTTATGTATTCTACATCGTTGTGCTGCACACCCTCATCTTTTTCAACGGCATATTCCCGCTGTTTGGCGTCTTTCTAACCAGTTTTCATGGGATCACGCTGATTGATATCTTGATCGCGTGTTTAGCATTTCTTATCTGGGGCACGTTCAGATTACGAACCTGGGCATGGTGGGGCTCTTTGCTCTATGTGGGGTTGCTGACCTTCTCTTCGATCCTGACGTTTTCCAGGTCGACCTATTTGGATATCCTGTCCATAATGAGATTCCCGCCAACGGAAATGGAGTTTCTGGACGGATTGCCATTTCAAGGTTTTCACTTTGCCCTGTTCATCGGCATACCGCTTTTTCTCACGTTAGGATTGATCATTTTTTCGAAACGGTATTTCGGGACAACACAAACAGCCGCCATCACGCTCACAACCCTGCCATCAGATTAGCCAAGCCGTCGGCGCTTAAGCCGGGCGGCTGTACCTGCTCGCGCACCTCGATCTGGCGTGCCGCGTGATGGGGTGCGAGTTAAAGAGTATATTGGGTGACATCGGGGCCTGCGAGAGATCGCAGGCCCCTTTGCATCCGATCTTCTGGTCCTCTGGAAGCAGGGCCCGTGCAAAGTCGCTTGACAGCGAAAAAAACTGGACCAGTCTTCAAGAAACAGACTGGTCCAGTTTGGCCTCGGCCCACGGACTTTGCAACAGCCGTGCCCCTGGGAGCTACACTTGACACAGGATTGAATACATGGTAAAGTATGAACGAAACTTTTTATGTTTCGATTAAGCCTCTTTTTGAGGGCATGTATCTCCGTTCAACCAATAAATAGTATCTTCTCAAAATGTAGGGGGATCCCTTGTGGTCGCCCTGTTGAGCAGGCACAAGGCACCGTCCCTACTCCGAATTATTGAGAAGATACGTTTTGCCAGATCTCCACTATTTTGGGAGGCGAGTATGCCTGGTGATCAAAGAGTCCAGCCGACGCGGCGTACCAATGAGCGACGTTGGGCTATCGTTCAGGAGGTACAAAGACGACAGCAGATCAGCGTTGCCGAGCTCAGTCAACAGCTAGGCGTCTCCAAAGTCGCGATCCGACGTGACCTGGAATACCTGGAACAGTCCGGCCTGCTGCGTCGCGTACACGGTGGGGCCCAGGCCATCGCGCCCTCCGGGCAATTGTCGGTGTTTGAGGCACGCCTACTCCAGAACACCGAGACCAAGCAGGCACTGAGTCAGGCTGCTGCTGCGCTTATCCGCCCCGGCGACGTGGTCTTCCTGGACTCCGGCACCACGGTTCTTGAGGTCGCTCGCCAACTTCCCGATCTACTGGTAGAAGGGGGAATATTCACGGTAGTCACCCGCTCGCTGATGATTGCGGCCGAACTGCGTACCCAACGACGCATTCGCTTGATTGTCATAGGTGGAGTGTACGTGCATGACTTTGACGACTTTGTTGGTTCCCAGGTCGAGCAAGCTCTACTGGAGATCCATGCCGACATCCTATTTATGGGTACTGACGGTGTTAGCCTCGAGCGCGGCCTGACCACCGACAATGTCCTGGAAGCCGGGCTGTACCGGGCCATGGCCCGTTGCGCCGAACAGGTCGTCGTCGTCACCGACTCCAGCAAGATTGGCGTTGATAAGGTGCAAACCACCTTGGATTTCAGGAACGTTCATACCTTTGTCACCGACAGCGACGCTCCTGCCGATTTCACAACCACGCTACGTGAAAGGGGCTGTGAGGTTATCACTGTCGCACGGCCGAAGCAGGATCGCGGAAGGCAGCTTCGAGAGAGCCGGGAAAGTCCAGAAATATCTTGAGCGCTCTCCATTTTCTAATCTTAATAATCTTACTACACAGGAGAAATTTCTATGTACGATCGCAACTGGGCCAAAATCGATGTCAATAACGTGCCGCGGCTAGTCAACACGCCGCCGGGACCGAAATCTCAAGCGATGCACGTCCGCGCGGCGGAGTATATGAAAGGTTACTCGTCGCAGGTACGGCTATTCCCGGTTGTGTTCGAGTCGGGGCACGGTTGCACCCTGACCGACGCAGACGGCAACGTCTACATCGACTTCTCATCCGGCATCTACGTCACCGGTCTGGGCCACTGCCACCCGAAGGTCACCGAGGCCGTCCAGAAGGCTGCGGGTGAGTTGATGAACGCCCACGACTTCACCACTCCTATCAAGATGCGTTTGCTGGAGAAGCTTGCGGAGGTTACCCCAGGGGAAGGTGACAGGAAGCTCAGCGGTATGCAGTTGTATGATTCAGGTACCACCGCTGTCGAGGCGGGCCTGCGTCTGATGCGTGCTGCGACTGGCAAGTTCGAGTTTATCTCGTTCCACCGTGATTTTCACGGCAAGACGATGGGGGCCGTGGGCCTGGCGCGGCTGGACGTCAGCCAGGGCCTACGCGCGCCGGGTTACTTTTTGGTGCCCCGCAGTTACTGCTACCGCTGTGAATTCCGTCAGGAGTACCCAGACTGTGACCTGCTTTGCGTAGACTACATCCGCACCGTGGTCAAAGAGGAAACGTCGGGACGCGTAGCAGGCATCGTGCTGGAGCCGATCCAGGGCTGGGCCGGCAGCGTCGTGCCGCCCGATGGCTGGATACAGGGAATTCGCGCCCTGTGCGACGAGCTTGGCATCCTGATGTTGGCCGACGAAGTGCTTACCTGCATGGCCCGCACAGGCAAGATGTTCGCCATGGAGAATTGGGATACCGTGCCTGACGTGATGACACTGGGCAAGGGCTTTGGTAACGGCTTTCCGGTTACTGCCATGTTGGTCGCCGACCAGTTTAAGGATGTGGTCGAGAAGATCAGCGCCAGCACTTCCTACGGCGGCAACCCGATGGCATGTGCGGCGGCATTGGCCAGTATTGAAGTAATCGAGGAGGAAAATCTATGCGAGCGGTCAGCACACTTGGGTGAGATATTGCTCAAGGAGATGAGGGACATGGAGCAGCGTCACCCCATCATCGGCGAAGTGCGTGGTATGGGCTGTCTACTTGGCATCGAGCTCGTCAAGAATAAGGAAACGCGCGAACCGTTTGAAGAAGCGGGTAGACTAGTCTACCAGAAGGCCTTCGGCAAGGGGCTGGCCTGGATCCCAGCCGGACACATCCTGCGCATGTCGCCGCCGTTGATCATGGAAGACGACCTGGCACTGAAGGGCTTGGCCATCATCGAAGAAGCAATCTATGAGGCGGAGAAAGAGTTGGGTTACTGATTGCGTAAGGAGACGATAGATATGACCGAGAAAGTCATCCGCTTTGGCATTATCGGCACCGGGTTGATGGCGCGTGAGTTTGCAAGCGCGACCCTTCGCTGGGCACACCTGCTGGACATGGATATACGTCCCGAAATCGTAGCCGTCGCCGCCAGGCGACTTGAAAGCCTGTCTTGGTTTACCGAAAATCTGCCTGACTGTAAACTGGCGGTAACGCATTATAGGGAGTTGCTGGACAGCCCCCAAGTGGACGCCGTCTACTGTGCTGTGCCGCACCATTTGCACGTCCAGATGTATTGCGACATCATCGACGCCGGTAAGGGCTTGTTTGGTGAAAAACCCTTTGGTATCGACCTGGCGGCTAACACGCAAATCCTGGGCGCGCTGCGCGCACGGTCCGAGGTCTTCGCCCGTTGCTCTTCCGAATTCCCGTTCTACCCGGGCGCGTACCAGATCATCAAGTTCCTGCGGGAGAATCGCTTCGGCAAGATCATCGAAGTTGATGCCGGATTTTGGCACTCAAGCGACCTGAATCCTATGAAGCCCATCAACTGGAAACGTCAGTTGCAGTTCAACGGCGAGTACGGCTGCATGGGCGACCTGGGAATGCACGTGCTGCACATCCCGCTGCGCTTCGGCTGGATGCCGCGCAGCGTGCGAGCGCTGCTCTCGAATATCATAACCGAGCGCCCAGACGGAAGCGGAAAGATGGTTCCGTGCGAAACCTGGGACAACGCCATTCTGGCTTGCGAGGTAGATACCAGGGAGCAGAAGTTCCCCATGATCCTCAGCACCAAGCGCATCGCGCCGGGCGAGGCGAATACCTGGTTCATCAAGATTCTGGGCACGGAGTTCTCGGCTGAGTTCAGCACCAAGTTCCCCAGGACCTTGCGCACGATGACGTACAAGTCAGGCCGGCCCCAGAGCTGGGAGATACTGGACCTGGGATACAGTTCGGCCTATCCGACCATCACTGGTGGCATCTTTGAGTTTGGCTTTCCCGACAGTATGCTCCAGATGTACGCAGCCTTCTGTGATGAGCTAATTCACAATAGGGACATGCACCAGCCGTTCGGCTGTGCCACACCCGTGGAGACGGCGCAACACCATCAAGTGCTGACGGCAGCCCTGGAGTCGCATCGCACGGGACAGACAATTCATTTGTAGGAGCGGAACCTATGCAGGACCTTTCCAGTTTCCCCTACCAGGTAACCGAAGAGCAGCGCACACAGGCAATCGAGCGCTGCCTGGCTACCATCCAAAGCTGGGGCCTGACCATGCCTGAGATCGAACCACTAGTGCTCGATTTCGGTCTGGGCAAGTTCGATGAGATCGGCGAGATTGAGTTCTGGGTCGCCAACGAAGAGGTGGCCGGCTATTGCGGCAAGTTCTTATTCGTTGCTGATGGCCAGACCTGTCCCTACCACAAGCACGTACAGAAGCACGAAACATTCTTCGTTGTGAAGGGACAGGTGCGCATGGTGATAGACGACGAGGAGAAGCTCCTGAGGGAGGGCGACACCTTAGTCATGCCACCCGGCCAAAGCCATTCGTTCACCGGCGTTGGGCCAGCCCTGTTGCTGGAGGTTTCCATGCCGAGCATTCGGCAGGACAACTTTTTCGCCGACAAGGCCATTGGCGAAAAGGGCGTAATCTGAGCCCAGCACGTCAGTGGCGCTATCGATGTGTCATACAAAGGAGAAACATGCTTATCCAAAACGGGCTAGTTTTGCACAATGACTGGTTGGAACCGGAGAGCGACACCCGCATCGAAGAGGATCGGGTCGCCGCCATTGAGCCGGGGCTGGCGCCGCGGATCGGCGAGGAGGTGATCGACGCTGAAGGCCACTATGTTCTCCCTGGCCTGATCGACCTTCACACCCACGGTCTACGTGAAGTTCATCTTCAGGAGGGTGGGTGGATCGATTACGCCCGATACCAGACCGGGTATGGCGTGACTTCTTGCCTGCCCACCCTCTTCGGTGCGCCCGACGCCATCACCCGCGCTATGGAGACTGCCCTGCACGAGACAGACGCCTTTCGAAGGACACCCAATCTGCTTGGCTTCCGTCTGGAGATGCCTTATTTGACCAAATCAGGTGCCGGGCAAGAGTCCGCCCTGGTCGCTATCAACGACGAGACGACCGAGAAGCTGTGGGCAACCTCTCAGCGCCTGGTCCGCATATGGGATGTCTCCCCCGAACTTGACGGCGCGATCCCCTTTATTCGCTGGGCAACAAAACAGGACATTGTCACCAGCCTGGCCCACAGCGAGGCGAACGTGGAACTGACGCGCCGCGCCATCGAAGCGGGGCTAAGCCTGGTAACCCATTTCTACGATACCTTCGACTTGGCGGAGCAGACCGACCCTGGGGTTTACCCGGCCGGCCTCACCGACTACATCCAGATTGAGGACCGGCTGACCGTCGAGATTATCCCTGACAGCGTGCACGTCCACCCCTTCTTGGTGGAGAAAACCTTTCGATGTAAAGGGCCGGATCGGATTGCCTTCGTGACCGACAGCGTCCGGGGAGCAGGCAGCCCACCGGGTATCTACTCCGGGCTTTACCCAGGGGTACAGGTGGCAGTCACGCCAGATCGGGGGGTGCGCAGAGTGCCTGACGATACCCTGTCGGGCAGCGCGCTCACGCAACTCAGGTCGTTCCAGAACGCCGTGCGTAGGTTTGGGCGGTCGATCCTCGAAGCGTCCGCGCTATGCTCGCGCACGCCGGCCCGTGTGTTAGGACTAAGGAACAAGGGGTACCTGGCAGCCGGCATGGATGCCGATGTGATCATCATGGATCAGTCTCTGCACCTCAAGGCGACCATCATCGGCGGACGAGTCGCCTATCGCGCTGAAGGATTTTCCTGAGAGCAAGCTCAAGACTCCGTCAAGATTGTAGGGGTGGAATTAATGGCGCACGGGGACTTCTATTTCACAATTAACGCCACCTTCTATTATTTCACCGAGCGGTGGGGCGAGGGGGCGCTGTTGGCTTATTGGCAGGCGATGGGGCACGAGTACCTGGCACCGCTGGCGGCGCATTTTCAGGCAGGCGGTCTTGAGGCCATCGCCCGCTACTGGTCAGACTACTTCGATCAGGAGCCGGGTGGTGATGTAGCGGTGAGCCAGGTCGGGCCAGACAGTGTCGTGATTGACGTCCGAGATTGCCCCGCGATAGCTTGGCTCACGCACAGCAAGGACGCGGCCAGTCATCCACCGGTTCATCCGATGTACTGCCAGCACTGTTTGCATATCAGCCGGGCCATGATGGAAGGCACGGATTACACCTTCGTGCTGGAGGGGGGCGGCGGTAGCTGCCGCCAGATTTTCAGCCGAGGAGCTGCTGCTGGCTCAGTGCAGAGGCAGGAGGTGGGGCTGTGATCGGAGTGCAGGATTTTATTCGTTATTACGACTGGACGTTCGAGTACTTGCGGCGACACTATGATGAAGAGGCGGTGCAACGCTATTGGGCGGAGGCCATTGCCTTCAACTCACAAAACCACGCCAACGTGCTGATCCAGGCCAAAGGTCTGGAAGGGATGGCCGAGTATTGGGGGCACACGCTCCAAAGCGAAGAGGCTGGCTACCGCGCAACGCTGGGATCCGATCACTTCCGCATCGACATGTATGAGTGCCCGTCGAAAGGCCTGCTGGTAGAGATCGGTCAGCAGGAATACCACGACTACTGCCAACACTGCATGGGGTGGATCAAACCAATCATGGATGGTGCTGGCTTCTTGATAGATCACGAACACAACCACCAGGGCCAGTGCTGGTGGGAGATGTATCCGGCCAATGAGGCGAGCCACAAGTCTCCACCCCCGGTTCGGGATAACGAGGACGTGCGCCAGCGTCGAGGCTGGCAGCAAAACAAGCACGACATCTGGCTACGCAGTGAGAAAGCGAAGAAATAAGAACCTCGCGTCTCACTGAATGCAGGATAGTGCTGTTAGAGTTCTCACGTTTTATTACACTATTTGACAAATTCTCACACCTCAGTTATACTCCAATGTAAGATATTTTACAGAACATAACACACCCCTGGAATCCCCATTTGTGGAATAGCCACCCGACGGTGCGAGGCTCTCGACAATGTTAACAGAAGAACGCCGCTCTAAAATCCAAGCCTTACTTGCCCGGGAGACGACGGTCAGCATTTCCGAGCTCGCCGAAAACTTCGGAACTTCGGAGATGACGATCCGGCGTGACCTAGACGAACTGGAAAATCGTGGCGTGTGCCAACGTATCCACGGCGGTGCTATGGCACTGCGCGTCATGGAATACCGGAACCCGGTGTATCCCTCCTACTGGCAACGAGAGCGTTGCCAGGTCAAGGAAAAGGTTGCCATTGGTCGGGCTGCGGCCGCCTTGGTGCAACCCGGCGACGTCGTTGCCGTTGACTCCGGAAGCACGGCCGCCTACATGGCTCACGCGTTACGCACTTCCGATCCGTGCACAGTCATTACCAACTCCATTCGCGTGCTCGACCAACTCCACGATGTAACTCACATCACACTCATCTGTCCGGGAGGCACGCTGTCTATCGAAGACAGGAACGCCTCCGGCGGCGATCTGGCTTTCGTTGGCCCGGTTGCCGTTGCCACATTACGTAGCTTCCGACCCAACAAGGCTTTCATTTCAACCTCCGGCATCACGGTCACCGACGGCATCTCCAATGCCAGCCTGTTCCAGGCCGAGATCAAGCGCACTATGATTGAGGTCGCCGACGAGGCGATACTGATTACGGACCACACCAAGTTCGGGCAAGGTCATGGCTTCCTGGTATCAGCCTTGAATAGGTTCAGCAAGATCATCACCGATACCCAGACACCGCCTCACGATGTGGAGGCATTGCGCGATATGGGCATCGAAGTCATCCTCGTAGAACCGGCCGAGGACGCCACTGTCCTACGTCCGGTGGTTATGAGTGATTTTGCCGGCGAGCCAGACGAGGAAGACTGCAACAATCCTTCGTGATACAACTGAGGAGCCGTGCCTTGAACTCACGCGAGCGCATCTTGACAGCCTTGAACCATGAAGAACCTGATCGCGTGCCAGTGGATCTGTGGTTCACTTCCGAGGTTGAGACGTTGATTTCCCCTGAGTTCGGCGGCTTGCGCGGGGTCGAACTTCGCGTGGCATTGGGCCATGACTTGATCATGACCAGTTCGCCCAACATCGGCGCTAGCTACGAGGTGCCTGACACAGCGCCAGAGTACGTGTGTGAGTGGGGTGTGCGCTGGCGGTGGGTGACCAACGCAGAAGGAGGTCACTACACCGAAACCGTCAGTCATCCGCTGGCGGGTGCCCGTGACCTGAGCGACTACAGGATGCCGGATCCCCTAGGCTCAAGCATGCAGCCGATCTATCAGGAGGTTGCCGACCTGGTCCAGCGTTACGGTCAGACGCATGCCATCTTCGGCAGTCTCTATCAGACGATTTTTGAGGCCGCCTGGCTGCTGAGAGGCCTGGAAAACCTTCTATTAGATATGGCGACCAACAAGGGTTTCGCGCACGAGCTATTTGAGCGGCTGACTGAGTATTCGCTGATCGCAGGTCGGGAGATGATAGCACAAGGCATAGACGCGCTGTGGCTGGGTGATGACTTCGGCACACAGCGGGCTATGCTGATCTCACCCCAGATGTGGCGCGAATTCATCAAGGAACGCTATGCGCGCCTGATTGCTACATACAAGGCGCAGAATCCAGCGCTCAAGATCGCCTATCACTCTGATGGCTACATCGAACCGATCATCCCCGACCTGATTGAGATCGGGTTGGACATTCTCAACCCGGTTCAACCACTCTCTATGAATCCGGCTGATATCAAACGCAGGTATGGTCAGCACCTGGTATTCTGGGGCACGGTGGATGTGCAACATACTTTCCCATTCGGCAGACCAGAGGACGTAACCAATGAGGTAATCGACCGGTTACGCACCGTAGCGCCAGGCGGCGGGCTGATCCTGTGCTCCGCCCATCGCGTGCAACCAGGAACACCGCTGGCGAATGTCATGGCGTATTACAAAGCCGCACGCGAGTTTGGCCGTTATCCCATCAGAGTATAAACCTCTTGAAGGGCCAGAAAACAACAAGCTTGAGCGCTCATAGTTTGGAAGGAGGAGAGGAGGGAAAAAAAAGAAAAATCAGCATGAAGCGGGAAAGCACGTTCCTGTGTTCTTTTTCGCACCTTACTCAAATGACAAGGCAAACACCGAAAGGAGTCTACTATGTCTGACGAGAAGAACATCAACATGACCCGCAGAGAGTTCATGCGTCTGGCTGGTCTAGCCGGCAGCGCGGCACTCCTGGGTGCCTGCGCCCCCCCAGTACAACCCACGGCGGCACCAGAGGCCACAGAGGCCCCCCAGGTCGCCGCCCCCACCGCTGAGCCAGCCGCTGGAAAAGATTACGAAGGCGTCGTCCTGCGCGGTCTGGGCCAGGGCGGTACTGCCTATGAGCCGTACCTGAAGGTCGTTGCCCAGGAATTTGAGGAAAAGACCGGTGCCAAGGTCGAGCTAGATGGCCAACCCTGGGAGCAATTGATGCCCAAGCTGCAAGCCGATTTGTCCTCGGGCCAACCCAAGTATGACTTTTTCTGGGGCGACATCGAATTCCAATACCCCACCTATCCTGAGCTGCTGCCGATCAATGACTTGATCGAGAAACACAACTACGACATGGAGGGTTTCTTCGAACCGGTCTACAAATACGGTGAGGGGGTCGTCGGTGGCCTCGAAGGGGTACGCTTTGGCCTGCCGATTCGCGTCGGCGCGTGCTGGGTCTTCTATCGAACCGATTTGATCGAAGAGTTCCCCACGACGTGGGCCGACTATGAGAAGGTATTGCAGGAGAACACCGGCGGCGATCAGTACGGTCTGGCCTTCGCTGGCGTGGCGGCGCAGCTCGTCAAGATATTCCTGGCCCGCTACTGGTCACAAGGTGACGCGCTTATGACCTCGGACTGGAAGCCACTGATCAACAGCGAAAAGGGCGTCAAGGCTGTCGACATGATGCTGACCGCGATGAAGAACTACTGCCCGCCCGGTATGCTCGGCTGGGACAATCCCGACGCCTCTCAGGCCTTCCTCAACGGTGACGTGGCAGTGCTTGAGGGCTGGGCTAGCTTCATCCTGCCCGACCTCGACAACCCGGACAAATCCAACGTTGCTGGCAAGTGGTCGGTGGCGCAGTTCCCAGAGAACGGCACCGGGAACTTCACGCAGCACAATATGATTATTATGAAAAACACCAAGAACCCAGACGCTGCCTTTAATTACATCGCCGCTTGTACAGGACCGGAGAACGCCAAACGATTAATTATGGAGTTCGGTGAGGAGTCGCCGCGCAAGAGTATCTGGAGTGATCCAGATGTGCTCGAGCAGAAACCGTTCCTGCCGGCAGTGGCAGCAGGCTATGAGAACGGCAAGCCCTTTACACCGGGCGTGCCCCAGTGGCTTGAGATGTTCATTGGCCTGGCCGAAGGCCTGTCTGCTGCAATGTCTGAAACGGAAACTCCACAAGCTGCACTGGACAATGTGGCCGGAAAATGGGACGACCTCATCGCTCAGGCCACGCCGGGCTGGGAGTATCAGGAGTAAAAAAGCAAAGTGTGTGGGGGATTGTGCAGGCTTTACCGCCTGCACCTCCCCCGTGCACAAGGAGGTGTTGACTTGTCTACTCCCGCGCAAACTGGGGCGGCATACCAGCCAGCAGGCCAGCCTGAGGCGCGCGTGCCTGTGCTGGTGCAGAAGTACACCCGTGAGCGGGTAATTTCGGCGCTGTTCCTGGCGCCTGCGGTGATCTTCTTGCTGCTGACCTCCGTTTACCCGTTGCTCAATTCGCTCTGGCTTAGCTTCCATAGCTGGAATATGATGATCCCATTCAGCAAGCCGGTGTGGATCGGGGTTGAGAACTACACCAAGCTCTTCCACGATCCTGCGTTCATCAACAGCGTCAAGATCACGCTGACCTACGTGATTGCGGCAGTGACCATCGAGTTCGTCCTTGGCATGGGATTGGCACTATTAGCCACGTCCGGCGTGCACGCCATGGGGCCGATCCGTACCGTGTTACTCTTCCCCTTAATGATGACGCCGGTGGTTGCAGGCATTCTGTGGCGCACCCTGTTCCACTCGACTTATGGTGTCATCAACCACCTGATCGGTTTTCTCGGCATCCCGCCGCAGACTTGGCTGGGCAATCCCTCTCAAGCGTTGGCGGCCGTGATTAGCGTCGAGATATGGCAACAGCTCCCGGTGGTCTGTTTCGTCCTGGCGGCCGGTATTCAGTCGCTGCCGGTCGATATGTACAAAGCCGCAGCCGTGGATGGCGCCTCGCGCTGGCAGGTGTTCCGAATGATCACCTTGCCGCTACTGCGGCCGGTGATCATTGTGGTGTTGATGCTGCGCATCATGGACGCCTTCAAGGTATTCGACATCGTCTTTATGCTGACCTACGGCGGCCCAGGCCAGACAACTGAGGTTCTGTCGCTGCTCATTTATAAGACGGGTCTGAAGTTTTTCCAGATCGGACAGGCCAGCGCGATGTCGTGGGTCTTCTTGCTGTTTATTTTCGTGATCTCTTTCCTCTTCATCCGTGAACTCCAACGCGGGGAAGTATAAGATAACGGGAGATCAAGATGCTCATAAGTTATCGTACGCGACGACACGTGTCTACATTCTTGTTATACTTCGCCATCGTGTTGGTGCTGATCGTGATCGCCTTCCCCATCTACTGGCTTATCACCACGTCCGTCAAGCCGGGCGTCGAGACGGCTACTTACCCACCTGTCTACATCCCGTCTCGGATCAGTTGGGAGAACTACGCGGCGGTACTCAAGGGGGAGAACCTTAAGTTCTTTGTCAACAGCGTTATCATCGCCTTGAGCAGCACAGTCCTGACGACTATCATGGGGGCAATGGCAGCTTACGCGCTGGCCAAAACATATCTTGCCTTCCAACTGCGTCGAGCGCTCATGTTGTGGATTTTGATCACCCGCATCTTCCCGCCCATCACCACGATAATTCCCTATTATGTGATTATCAAAAATCTAGGCTTGTCGGATACTCACCTGGCAGTCATCGTTACCTACGTTGCCTATGGCCTGCCTTTCGTCATCTGGCTGATGCTGGGCTTCTTCCAGGATCTGCCGGTCGATATCGAAAAGGCGGCTATCGTGGATGGTTGCTCTATGTGGCAACGATTCCGCCAGGTAGTGCTCCCACTGACTCTACCGGGCTTAGCCGTAACGGCGATTTTCGCCTTTATTTATGCCTGGAACGAATTCCTGTATGCTTCGATATTGACATCATTCAACGCCAAAACGTTGCCGGTGATGATCTCCACCTTTATCTCTGACCAGTACTTGCGCTGGGGTGAGATGTCGGCTATGGGCAGTATGATGATCATCCCGGTAATGATTTTCGCGATGTTGACACAACGATATCTGGTGCGCGGTCTTACCTTCGGCGCCGTCAAGGGGTAAAAAGATTTTATGGCAGAAATCCGTTTTGAACACGTCACCAAACGCTTCGGAGCGGTGGTCGCGGTCAATGACTTCAATCTGAGCATCGCCGACAAAGAGTTCGTCACCCTGGTGGGACCGAGTGGCTGTGGCAAGTCCACCACGCTGAACCTACTCGCAGGGCTGGAGGATCCATCCGAGGGCTTGATCTACATCGACGGCAAGGTAGTCAACGACGTACCGTCGGGCAAGCGTGACATCGCGATGGTCTTCCAAAGCTACGCTCTCTATCCGCACATGACGGTACAAGAGAACATCGGATTCGGCCTGAAGGTGCGCGGTATGGAGAAAGAGGAAATCAAGCGTCGCGTGGAGGATGCTGCTCGGATCTTGAGTATCGAGCAATTGCTGAGCCGCAAGCCGCGCGAGCTGAGCGGTGGTCAACGCCAACGCGTCGCCCTGGGCCGGGCCATCACACGCGAGCCAAAGGTCTTCCTCCTGGACGAACCGTTGAGCAACCTCGACGCGAAGCTACGCACCCAGATGCGCGCCGACCTGAAGCTACTGTTCACCCAACTCGGCGGCACGGTGGTGTATGTGACTCACGACCAAGCCGAGGCTATGACCCTTTCGGACCGCGTCGTGGTGATGCGCGACGGCGTGGTGCAGCAGGTGGGTGACCCGCTGACCCTCTACAATGATCCCGATAACCTCTTCGTGGCCGGATTCCTGGGCAACCCCACGATGAACTTCATCGAGTGCGAGGTTGCTCGTGAAGGCGAGCAAGCGACTCTCAGGACACAGCACGTGCTTTGGCCGTTGTCCGTGCCGGCAACCGACGAGCTACTCTCTCAGACGCAGAGGGAGGCGGTGTTAGGCATCCGGCCGGAAGACATCACTATGGGCTTGCCAGACCAATTGTCCGAAGAAAGCTCGGTCTCTTGTACCATCGAAGTCGTCGAGCATATGGGCTCGCTGAACATCATTTACGTGGACGTAGAGGGCACCCGCGTGATCGCCACCACGGAATCTGATTTCTCCGCCCGCTCTGGCGACCCGGCGCGCCTGGCGCTCAACACTCGCAAGATACACCTGTTTGACCCGGAGACGTCACAGAAGATTTATCTTGCCTGAACGCGCCTGGCTGCGCTACCATAAACTCGGACAATTTCAGTTCGGGAGACAGGTGACTGGCACTTAACTGCTCCGAACTGATGGTTACATCATACACGATTGCTCGGGAAGTTGAGCCGATTGGGAAATGAGTTGTTAAGATATGGATAGGCTACAAGCAGGAGCCGCCACGGCCGACATCACCCCAAAGGACTCGCAGTTCCTGTTTGGCTATCCTCACGTGTCCAGGTACAGCACGGGCATCCACGATCCGCTGTTGAGCTCGGCACTTTATCTCTGTGACGGGCAGACGCAAATGATGTTCGTGACCAACGACATCATCTTCGTGCCCAAAGAAATCGCCTGGCAGGCACGGCAGCGCATCGAGGAGCACACCGGGGTCCCCGGCCGGAACATTATGATCACGGCCACACATACCCACTCTGGGCCCAAGACGGTGGATTACATCAGCAATGAGGACGATCCCACGGTCCCCAAAGTGGATACCGCCTATCTAGACCTGTTCGAGGTGGGGATCGTGGAGGCCGCAATTGCTGCCTTCCGGGGTGCCAGGCCAGCCGAAGTGGGTTTGGCGATCGCCGACGGAACCGGTGTGGGTACAAACCGCCGCGATATATCAGGACCGGCCGATCCTGAAGTGCCAGTGTTGATGATCAGGTCGGACGGCAAGCCTCTGGCGTGCATGGTAGTGTGTTCCATGCACCCCACCGTGTTGCACGAGGATTCTACTCTCATCAGCGGTGATTTCCCTGCAATGACGCGGCGCTTCCTCCAACAAAATTTGTTGGACCCCGATTGTCCCATTTTGTATCATACCGGCCCTGCGGGGAACCAAAGCCCCCGACACGTCACGCGGGAAAATACTTTCGCCGAGGCCGAGCGATTGGGGGCCATGTTGGGCACAGCAATCGCACGTGTCATTCCGGCGATAGAATACACCTCTGAGGGGCCACTGGAAGCGCGTCGGGCTTTCACAGACCTGCCTGGGCGCGCTTTCCCCTCCGTCCCAGAAGCCGAACAGAACTTGAAACAGGCAGTATCAAGGTTGGCACAGCTCCAAGCTTCCGGCGCACCCAGGCAGGTAATCCGCACCGCCGAGGTAGATTGGTTTGGCGCGGAAGAGACCTTGACCCTGGCTAAAGCAGCCGAGGCGAAACGATTGGATGCGGTGTACAGGTCGCGCCTGCCGGCCGAGGTGCAGGCCATCAGGGTCGGCCCGTGGTGGTTTGTCGGCTGGCCCGGCGAGATTTTTGTCGAGTACGCTTTAGCAGTTAAGGCCTGCCAGCCGCGCACCTTCATCATCTCGCTGGCCAACGGCGAGCTACAAGGCTACATAGCCACCGACGATGCCGAGGAGATTGGCGGCTACGAGGCTTCTAACGCTGTGTTCGCGCCCGAGAGTGGGAAGAGGTTGGTCAACACAACATTGGAACTGCTGCGCGCATAGTGACGCAGCTCACGCGAAAGCACTGGTGAGATCAACATGACACTTTTTTTCGAGCAACTGACTTATCCTGAGGTGCAGGTGGCCGCCGAGCGCGGGACGCTGATCCTGATTCCGGTCGGCCAGGTGGAAGAGCACGGGCCGCACTTGCCGCTAAACTGTGACTGTATCATCGCCAGATCGCTGGCGGTGGCCTCCGCACAAGCCACCTCAGAAGAGATACCGGTCCTGGTGCTGCCGACTGTGTAGGCTGCGTATTCCATCCAGCAAGTCGCTCAATGGCCAGGGCTGATCACGTTCCGCGAGCCGGAGACGATGATCCAGATGATGTACGACATCCTGGAATCTCTGGTCAAAAATGGGTTTCGCAAAATCATCATGGTCAACGGCCACGGTAACAATCCGGCCATCTTGGAACTGGCGGCCCGCAAAATCGGCAGCGATTACAATGTATTTCCAGCCGTCGTCTACGCGATTGCTTTGAGCAAGCCGGTCGGTCCCGCCGTCCGCAAATCGGAGATGGGTGGCTGTGGTGGTCACGCCGGCGAGGAGGAGACCGCTCTCTTGCTGCACCTGGCCCCCGAGCTGGTGCATCTGGACCGCGCCAGCAACGAGGACATTGTCCGCTACCAGAGCCGCTTTTTCCCTGGCGACATTTACTCGATCATCCCGGACCGAATCGGCGGTATCTACTGGTCAACCTGGGGTGTCGTGCCGTCGAAAACGGGCGTATACGGCGACCCGACCGTTGCGACGGCCGAGACCGGAAAAGCGTTGTTCGAAGAGATGGTCAAGAACTGCGAGGATTTCTTGCGGGAGTACTACCGTCACAGTTCCTAATTCGGAAGGCAAACATGGCATTATTGCTGGGCCTTGACCTGGGAACAACAGGCTGCAAAGCGGCCGTTTATGACGATAGCGGTAACGTGCTGGGTGACAGTTACCTGGAATATGGCCTGATAACCCTCTCGTCGGTGATGATCGAACAAGATCCCCAGGCGTGGTGGGACCTCACCTGCCAGGCCGTCCACCAGGCGTTGGCGGCATCTGACGTCGACCGGTCTGACGTGCGCGCCGTGGCAGTCAGCTCGCAGGGTATTTCGTTCGTCTTGCTAGACGCGGACGGGCACCCGATTGGCAACGCCATCAATTGGCTCGACAGCCGAGCCCTGGATGAGAGCGGTGAAATCCTACAGCAGCGTACCGAAGAGGGTTTGTTCGGCGTCACGGGCAAACGAGCGGCGCCCTTCTACGTCCTGCCCAAGCTGCTCTGGCTGCGCAAGAACCGGCCGGAACAATGGCGGAAGGCGCGCAAGTTGCTGATGGGTCACGACTACCTGGTCTACAGGCTGTGTGGCGCGCACGTCACCGACCATTCTATGGCGGGCGGGACGCTGCTCTACGCTCTCCACGAGTTAGACTGGGATGCCGGCCTGTTGGACGAATTCGCGATCCCGCGCACGCTGCTGCCCGATATCCGTTGGTCAGGCACGCCGGCGGGCAACCTGCTGCCGGAAGTGGCCAGGCTGCTAGGTCTGCCGCAGGAGACGATGGTGGTCGTAGGTAGCCAGGATCAAAAGTGCGCGGCGCTGGGCGCCGGCATTGCCGATGGGCTGGCGACTCTGTCGCTGGGGACAGCATCGGCCATCTGCCAGGTCATGGATCAGCCACTGACCGATCCTCAGATGCGAATACCGTCGTTCACCTTCGTTCAGCCAGGACGCTGGATCCTGGAAGGCGTGGTGGGCACGGGTGCCGGCAGCCTGCGCTGGTATCGAGATACCATCGCAGGCGGCACAGCCTACGACGAGTTGGATGCAGAAGCCAGCCAGGTGCCACCCGGTTCCGACGGTGTGATGTTCCTGCCACACCTGAGTGGTGCCACCAGCCCACACTGGAAAAGCACCGCCCGGGGCAACTTCCACGGCCTCAGCCTGGCCACCAGCCGGGCACACTTGACACGCGCGCTCCTGGAAGGCGTGGCCTATCAACTGCACGAGAATGTGTCTATCACGCAAGAGCTGGCCGGCCCGGCACAGCAAGCCATCGTTTTCGGTGGCGGGGCCAGGAGCGCACTGTGGCGACAGATCATCGCCGACGTGATTGACATCCCCGTTGTCTGGACCCCCACTGTTGAGACAGCCAGCCTGGGTGCTGCTATGCTGGCAGGGCTGGGCTGTGGTCTCTTTCCATCTCTCGCCGAGGCGCGCGCCGATATGGTAAAAACACAAGCCGTCCAGAAGCCCGACCCGGCTCGAGTTCAGATATACGCTGAGGCCTACGAGCGTTACCGGCAAGTCGAAGTGCGATTGCTGGAAACGGCGGGATAACTCGCTCACGACACAGGAGGTTGTAATACTATGACGAATAACAACCCGTCCGTTCGGGTTCGCCTGGAGCAAGCAATTGCCGGCGAGCCGGTCACCCGGCCGGCCTTTGTCGTGTATGACTGGTTTGTCAAAAACCGCCCCTGGGTGGATTGGGCCTCACTCTTCAGGCGTGGCCTGGGCCAGATTAACCACGCCGACCTAGTCCGCTATCACCAACCACACGTGGAGATCATCGAAACCAGCAGCCTGGAACAGGGGCAGCAGCGCCGTGACGTGCGCTGGATTACGGATGTGGGTGAACTGCACGAGTGGTACCTTGGCGAATGGCGACAGGAATATCTAATCAAGAAGCCGGACGACTACCGCATCATGCAACGCGCCTGGACAGATACAAGCATTGAGCCACGCGTAGATCTCTTCGAGGCTTCCGAGCAGGCATTGGGCGACAAGGGCATTACGGTCGGCCAGCTCGACCGGACACCGTTCCAGAAGATTCAGATCGACTACGCCGGCTTGGAAAGGTTTTCTTTCGACGTCGCCGACCAGTGTCCGGGGCTAACAGACCTTTTGGAATTGATGAATGATCTCAAGCTACAGGAGTTCCGGGCCACGTTGGAGACGCCGGTCCGCCAGATCAAACTCTGGGAGAACATATCGATCGAGACCATGGGACCGGTCTGGTATGGGGAGTACCTGGTACCCATGTACGAGAAGATCTTTGACATCCTGGAAGGAACTGGCAAAAGGTTACAGGTCCACTACGACGGCAAGCTGCGCATCATCGCGGACCAGATCAAGCGTCTGCCCTTCGACGGGCTCGATTCGGTGACACCGCCGCCGGAAGGCGACATGACCACCGCCGAGGCCAGGGCTTACTGGCCCGATAAGTTCCTGTGGCTTCATCCCACGCTGAACTGGTATAGTATGCCGCTTGAAGAGCTGACGGCTAACGTGGTGCACATGGTCCGCGACGCCGGGCCCTCGCGTTTTTGCCTGATGATCAGCGAGGAGGTGCCGCCTAACTGGGAGATCACGATACCGGCTATTTTGGACGCACTCGCGGAGCTTGGCTAGGTCGTTCTGCTGACAAAGGACAGGAGACGTATCAGCTATGGAGAAGCAACCATTCCTGGGACTGTGCCCCATCGGCAAATTCGTTTTCAGCAACGAGGACGCCATCCGTTACAAACAACTGCTGCAAGCCAGGCTGGATGAATGGGGCGTGCATTACGTGGATCTTGAAGGCGTACTGGAAGATGGCCTGGTCAAGGACCAAAGCCACGTCGAGTCCGCCGTCGAGCACTTCGCAAAGAAGGGCGTAGACTGCCTGTTTGTGCCTCACTGCAACTTCGGCACTGAGGGGGCTGTCGGCATGATGGCCAAGAAGCTGGGTGTGCCAACTCTGCTGTGGGGACCGCGCGACGAGGCTCCCCTCCCGGACGGCACGCGCTTGCGCGACTCGCTCTGCGGATTGTTTGCTTCCAGCAAGGTGCTGCACAAGCTTGGCGTGCCATTCTCATACATCGAAAACTGCGGGATAGACGACGCGCCGCTGAAAGAAGGCCTGGATAGATTCCTACGCGCTGCTAACGTGGCTAACGCACTGCGCAAAGGGGTAAGGATTGGGCTGATCGGCCAGCGGATTGACTTCTTCTGGACGACGATCGTCAATGAGAGCGAGCTGTTGCAGCGTTTCAACGTCGAGGTGCAGCCCTTCGACATGGTAGACTTTATCAAAGCTGCTCAAGATCGGGCGCAGCAGGGCCGGAGCAACTACGAGCGAGAAGTCAAGGAATTACGCAGCCGCTTCGAAATCGCAGGGCTGGAGGACGAGTCGTTCATCAACGTGCTGGCCGTGCGCGACCAGATGCTGGCCCTGGCCGCCGACTACGGCCTGGAGGGCATCGCATTCCAGACCTTCATGTCCGTGATCGATGCTATGGGCGCTTATTGTATCTACGCGGAAGGCGAGGTGACCGAGCGTCTGGCGTTTGCATTAGAGAGCGACATCCACGGCGCCATCAGTGGGGTGCTCCTGCGCCGGGCCAACCTCAACGCCGCGCCGGTCTACGTGGCGGAGTTTACAGGCCGGCATCCGGAGGACGACAACGGCGTGCTGATCTGGCACGCCGGCGCACCGGTCTCGCTGGCCCACCCCGAGGAGAAGGTCAAGATCGGTTTTCACTGGATCCTGCCCAGTCCACTCTCCGGCATGACACACTTTCGACTAAAAGACGGGCCGATCACCGTGACGCGCTTCGACGGCGATTTCGGAACTTACAAGCTGGCCGTCGGCCAGGGCAAAACAATGGATGGCCCCAGGACGCTGAACAACTACGCCTGGATGAAGGTGGACGATTGGCCCTATTGGGAACGCACGCTGATGGAAGGCCCTTTTATCCACCACTGCGCGATGGGCTATGGGCACTACGGGGATGCTCTGGTCGAGGCGTGCAAGTTCATCCCGGGGCTGGAACCGGTCAGGCTCGATGGCCACGGCCCCGGGCTCACAGCCGCGCCATCAGATCCGCCAGGCCATCGGCGCTAAAGTCAGGCGACTGGCAGTAGCGGATGATGGTCTTCTCACGCACTTCGATGTGGTGCACCGCCTCAGGTATCTCCGTGGCCATCTCCGGCGGGATATTGATGACCCCGTGCCGGTCGGCCAGCAGCAGGTCGCCGGGTTCCACTACCAGGCCACCCACCCGCACCGGCACCCCAAAGTCCACCAGGTGTACGTAGGCGTGGGAGACGATGACGCTTGACGCCCAAATGGGGAAGCCCAACGCCTCCACCTCGTCCATGTCCCGGATGCCGCCGTTGGTGACTGCCCCCATGCAGCCCAAGGCGCGATGGATGTTGGCGTTAACCTCGCCAAAAAAGGCGCCGATGGGAGGCGGCTGGTCCAGATCTTCCACCACCGTGATACGCGGGCCGGGACGGCTGGCCTCTATGTAACGCCAATAATCGGGGCGAGATGCGGGTCCCCTGGCCCCAGGCTCGTGAGCGGACACCGTGCGCGCGGTGACGGCGTAGCCAATGACGGGTGGCAGCGCCGGGAACATCTGACCCACGCCAGGTCCCATGAAGCCCACGGTGCGTGGCCGCACGTCGAAGGTTTCGATGGCGTTGGAAACGGCCGGTGTGGGGATAAGGCGTAGGGTTTCCAGTATCTCAGGATCGAGTCGTGTGTCTGGCATTTGAATTTCTCCGATTTTGTGATTGCGGTCCGGTCAAGAGAGTCTCGATTTTTATGGCTCCCCCAAAGTAGTATTTTGCCGTGGAAGCCTCAAACGGCGATTTGTCAATCCCCTTGGAGCAAAAATAAGCGAGGTCGCGTCCCGGAAGATGTGCACGTTGCGCGCCTCCAGTTCCCCCTCCAGGCGAGCCGCCACGCGCCGGTTGCGATGCGCGTAGCTGAGAAACACGGTGCGTTCGGAAAGCACCTTGTGCTGGAAGGTCTCCATCAGTGCGATATCGCCCGCCGTGAGCTGGGGGATGCTCAGCAGCCGTAGCCCGATGTTCGAGCACCCAGTGAGGGGCCGGCCCGTCGTGAAGCGCAAGCGGCGAGGCGACGCAGTTCACCAGATTGTAAGCCAAAGATGGTAGCGGCGCGGCTCTCCCTTTTTACGGCGGCTGGTCACCAGCCACAGCGTGCCGCCATCACCGACCAGGTCCACCAAGCGTTTCTGCTTGCAGGCATAGTAGTAACTGCGGCTGTACAGCTCACCAGCGCTCACGTGGCTCTATAGAACAACCCCCACAGCGCGGACATCTCACGCCGTCAGGCCAACGTAAGCTGGCGGAGATAATCAGCGACCTTGTTATCATCTTGGAGGTGTGGTATCAAGTGTCTCATCTGGCTGCCCTTCCCATTGAGATTGTTTTGAGCAGCCACATTATACCAGCTTTGCCTCGGCTAGTCACTTAACACTCTGCTACCTATGAGCGTTTCAACGAAAATCAATAGTAATTCTAACGCAATCGTGATATGTTTACCTTAGGCGGACGGGGTGACCGGTCCTGTTGAGCGGGGGCGGACTGGTACCGGCCTCATTGCGCGCGGCGCCCTCGACGTCTTCTCCCTACACTTGCAAGGCCGGAATGTAAGTTACCATCTACCAGGCCAAGATATTCTAGCTTCCAGGCGACATGAGAAAACAAGAGGTTGACGCAACTTTCTGGTGTGATATGATAGTGTTAGGCCTAGGTGGGCGGGGTAGGAAAACGAAAAAGTGCGGCCCTTAAAGGCCCCGCTAGTGACAAGAGAGGAAGGTTCTCTAACTATTTCCTTATGAACTTACAAGCGGCTTCTAACTTAAGTATGATAGGATTCATGTTAGTCTATCCTAATGGCACAATAATGAGAGAGTACCAAAGCTTTGACCGGCCGGTACTCTCCCAGGGTAACAAAGGGATTGCTCCCTGTCACTAAGAAGATATTAACACATAACTGTAAGAAAAGCACATGAGTAACGTTTAAAATACCTTAGAGGATCTTCTTAGGCAATCCCTTGGTCGCCCCCATTCGATAAGGAGGGCCGCCGGTGGAAATAGTTGCAATCGTTCTGGGTCTCGGCTTCTTCGCCACACTCGTTGCCATTATTGCCCTTGTTACTGTCGGTGATGGGAGCAATAGCGAGGTAGCCAAGGAGGCAATCGAGGTTTTGGGAAAAGCGATTGCCGCTTTGGACAAGTTGCTACGAAAATAGGTAAAGCGCCGCCCCGCTGGGTCGCGCCAAATATTGAACCCAATACACAGGAGTCATTCTACATCCCACCCACCGAAAACATGGCTCAAGATGTCAGTCTCTGTCTGAAGGATTGCCTTCGTCAGATTGTCACATTTCAGGCTGCCTGTCGCTAGCGAAGGCTTGACGATCCCTTCTTTAGCCTCCGAGAAAAGGACTGGCTCAATGTTCGGTCCAACTGCTGAAACACTCAATCTGCTGTTGATCCTCTTCAATGATTTTCGTGCAAACCAAATGGCGTCATCAAATTGTACAATGCCTGTGATACCACCGGTTGCTATCCACGACTCCAGGTTCCCTTTACGAAAGATAATGTAATAACCAGTCATTGGAAAGAACCCCTCATCGTTTTCCATCTCAAAAGCTACTGTTTCATCGCCTATTGTGGGGACTGATCTAAACGACTTGAAATCCGAATCCTCCTGCACTATCTGTTTGACATACTGGATGTGACTCTGTACCCCCTGCGGTGTCCCAAATACCACTACGGGGTTGATCACGACAGGAGTACCTGAAAAAAGCTGGCCTGAATCGGAATATTCATTTTCATATCCATCGACTGCGCCCATTTCTCGGACTTCATCTGAGAATTCTATTGGTCCCGATTCTTCTTCGTCTAGCTCATATCCAGACGGCATGTCGGACGGTTGCAGTACCAGGTCTGCGGCCTTCACATTGTAAGGCCAGGGAGGGGAAAAGTGAATAATCGGTAAATAGACCACGTGCTCAGGTTCTGGTTCCTGTGCCTGGGCAGTGTCGGATGCAAAGACAGTAATGACACACATCAGGATAGTTAAAGCCCCGTAGCCAATTGGCAACTTACCCACGAATCCACGACCGCTCCAAGTCCTTTTGATGGTTTCCATTTTCGCTGCCCCTTTCGCAGAGACTCCATTGATCCCCTTGAACGCCGCTACCTTCAGTATATCACTACTAGCCTTCGCTTTCAATGGCCTTCATGGGAGCGTCACCGATTGGGGACAAGGCTGCTTGAGCTTCACCTGCGGATGGCTGATGTAACCCCTCTATGTCTTGGGGTATTCGCGTCACTTCTAACACAAGATGTGGAGGGTGGGGCCAAGGCTCTGTTAAGGTGTTCAGTATATCTAAATGCCAGCCCCATTTTGAGCCTTTTTACGAAGCAATTCCTCCACGCTGCGCCTGCATGATGTCCCCAACCTGTTACGCTCCCCCTTCTTTCCGATTCTGGCAATTTCCAGCCCCAACAAAAAACCCGCCTCTCGGCGGGTCTGGTCGTCAAGCTGCTTGCGCTGGCGTTAACCCTCTTCCGTGAATATCTCATCAGAAGAAAGGTGCAAGGTGTAATACTCCTCGGGCAAGTCGGAAACTTTGTAATCCAGCGACTGGTGCCGGAAGTAGGTATTGTACAGTTCGGCGTAGTGACCGCCCCGCGCCAGAAGCTCGTCGTGGGTTCCTTCCTCGATGATGCGGCCCTGGTCCAGGACGATAATGCGGTCGGCGTTTTTGACCGTGGACAGCCGGTGGGCGATGACGATGGCCGTCCGGTCGCGCATAATGGTATCCAAACCCTCCTGGATCTGCGCCTCGGTGAACGGGTCCACGCTGGCGGTGGCTTCGTCCAGGATGAAGATAGCCGGGTCCTTGAGCAACACACGGGCCAGGGCCACCAATTGGCGCTGGCCCATCGAGAGATTGGCGCCCCGCTCGCCCACGTCGGTGTCCAACCCGTCCGACAGGGCGGCCAGCCAATCGCCGTTGCTGATACCCATCGCCGCCTGGCATACCTCGTCGTCGCTCGCGCCCGGCTGGCCGTAGCAAATGTTGTCGCCCACGGTGCCGGAAAAGAGGAATGGATCCTGAGGGACCAGCCCGATGCCGCGACGATACTGGCTCAGGTCAAGACAGCGGATGTCGCGACCGTCGATCAACAGGTCGCCGGCCTGGTACTCGTAAAACCGGGTGATCAACCTGGCCAGGCTGCTCTTGCCGGCGCCGGTGTGCCCCACCAGGGCCAGCGTCTCCTTCGGTTTGATATCCAATGAGAAGTCGGGCAGCACCACTTCCCCGTCGGTATAACTGAAGCTCAGATGGCGGAATTCGATGCCGCCCTCCAGGGCCTCCACCGGCCCGGACGCCTTCTGGACCACCTTGGGCTCGGCGTCAATCAGTGCGAACACCCGCTCTGCAGCAGCCAGCCCGTCCTGGAACTGGCTCCAGAAAGAGGAAATGTTCATCAGCGGCCACCAGTAGAACCCCACGGCCATCATAAACAGGTACCAATCCCCGGGACTGACCGTCCCGCCGCGGGTGGTCAGCCCACCGGCGAAGATCAAAATGGCCGTCCCCACGCCGGAGGCGATCCCCATAATGGGAAAAATGGTGTTAAGCGTCAGGCCACGCCGTAGCCCTACCTGGTAGGCCTGCCGGTTGTTGTCGTCGAAATTGTTGTAGATTGCCCGCTCCTGGCGGAAGCTTTTAGCCACCACCAGGCCGCTGATCGACTCCTGGATCTGGGCGTTGATTACGGCCGTCACGCGGCGGGCACGCCGGGTCACCGTGCGGGCAACTCGCCGGAAACTGAGCGCGATGGCGGCGGCAAAGGGTGACATAACCAGCAACAAGAAGGTCAGCCATAGGTTGATGGAGAGCAGGTAAATGGTCAGGAATCCAACCAGCAACACCTGACTGAGCAGGTTCAGGCTCAGCGTGACAACTTCAGAGAAATCCTGTGTGTCGTTGGTCACCCGGCTGACGATCTTACCCGAGGGATGCTCGTCGAAGAATGAGAGATCGTGCCCGATCGTAGCCTCAAAGACATCCTCCCGCAATCTGAGAACCACATTCCCCACTATCCGAGCAGCAAACAGTTGGTGGATGTAGTTAAAAGTCCAGGCCGTGACGCCCAGCAGCAGCACGCCGGCGGTCATGAACAATATCACCTGGAGGGATGGGTTCAATGTCACCAGGTCAATGGCTTTGGAGACCAGGATGGGGCCGGCGCTCCCGGCCGCCGAGTTCAACGTAATGGCGATGGCGACCAGGATCATCTGGCGCCGAAACGGCCAGAAGTAATCGATAATCCGGCGCAGCAATTCCCGATCGCTATAATTGCGGTCGTAGTCCTCGGTGTCGAGGCCGTCTAGAACAAAACCCATAGTCTCACCGTTGTGCGTGATGCGTGATGCGTGAAACGTGAAACGTGATGCGTGAAACGTGCGCCGCAAGCAGTGTTGGTGTCCGTGGATTTGCCTTCACGCATCACGCATCACGCATCACGTTTCACGTTTCACGTTTCACGCATCGTACCTTGCGAAAATACGTTGATAATCCGGGCTGCGCGCTAACAACTCTTCGTGCGCCCCTTGATCCACCAGCTCGCCCTGGCGTAGTACCAGGATGCGGTCGGCCCAACGGATCTGGCTGAGCCGGTGCGTGATGAGGAACGTCGTGCGCTGGCGGCTGATGCGCCGCATGGCCCGCTGGATCTGATCCTCGGTGGCGCTGTCGATAGCGCTGGTGCTGTCATCCAAAATCAGGATACACGGGTTGGTGAGGAAGGCCCGAGCGATGGCGATTCGCTGGCGCTGCCCACCGGAGAGGGTCACGCCCCGCTCCCCCACTTCGGTATCGTAGCCGTCCTGAAAGCTGGTGATGAACTCGTGGGCCTGAGCCTCCCGGGCAGCCCGCTCGATTGCCTCCTGGCCGGCATCGGCACAACCAAAGGCGATGTTTTCCCTTAAGGTACGCGAAAATAGAAACACATCCTGCTCGATGGTTGAGATTTGGGAACGCAGCGACTCCAGGCTCCAGTCGCGTACGTCCACCCCATCCACCAGCACCCGCCCGTCCGCGGCGTCGAAGATGCGATTGATAAGCTGGGTGAGGGTCGTCTTGCCCGATCCGGTCTGTCCCACAATGGCGATGGTCTCTCCTGGCCGAACGCTAAAGCTAATGTCTTTGAGGACTGATTGGCCGTTGTAGCCAAAGCTGACGTTCTCAAAGACAACCTCGCCGCTGATGCGACGCTCCACGCCGGCTTCGTTCTCATCCAGCTCTGTCTCGGTATTGATTAGTTTCAAGAGCCGTTCACCGCTGGCGACTCCCAATTGCACCAGGTTGAAAGTGAAAATGGAGATGAAGGTGGGGAAACGCAGTGTGCCCAGCAACCCCATAAAGGTGACGACCTGGCCCAGGCTGATGTCTCCTGCCCGCCAGAGCAACAGCGCGTGCAAAAAGCCGGCCGCCCAAGCCACGCTGAAGGCCAACATCGGCAGGTAACGCGCCTGTATCTCCCCCTGGCGCACGAAGTAGTCGCGGAACAGGCGAGCGTTTTGAGTGAATTTGTCCCACTCGTATCGCTCTTGAACATTGGCCTTGACGACCTCAATCCCGGCGATGGCCTCCGCCAGCCCGGCGTTCACCACCCCAAATTGCTCCTGTCTGGCCATACTGACCGGGTTGAGTCTTCGATTGTAATCGGCCAGGGTAATAACCAGTACGACGAGGAAGATGCACGGGACCAGCAGCAGTTGAGGGGCGAGCCGGCCGATCACAATGATGGGAATAATCGCTGCCAGAGCCGAGTCAATAATCAGCGTCAGCGCGGGGCTGAACATCAGATTGATCATTCGTACGTCGTTGGTGGCGCGGGCCATGATATCCCCAATCCGCTGCCGGCCGTGAAAGGTCTGGCTCTTGCCCAGCAAGCTGACGTAGAGTTCATCACGCGCGTCGCGCTCGACGCGTTGGGCCAGAAATTCACCGGAATAGTTGCGCGTCAACCCGGTTAGGCCCTGTCCAATGGCCGTCGCCACCACGCCCAAGGCCAGCGCCAGCAATGCAGATACCTCCCAACTTGGGGCAGTGATCAGGTCAAAAGCACGGCCGATAAGGACCTGGATGTAACTATAAGCCCCGTTGTTGAAGACAGCAGCCAGGAGCATAAGAAGAGGGAAGAGCGGGTAACGTATGGCGTGAGACATAATCCAGCGCACCGGCCCGGAGCGGTTGTATTGGTATTCGTCCTCTAAGGTGAATTCCCTTTTGGCCACAAGGTCACCGTTTCGCTTTCCTACGCTCCAGCCGGACGAAAGTCCGGCGAAGAAAATTAACAAGTATAGGCATCTGCCGGGCATGGTTCAGATGTCCCTGAAATTAGGGTAACAATTGCAGACGGAGGACGAAAGACGAAGGACCAATTATTGGCCCAGATCTCTTCGTCGTTCGTCATTCGTCATTCGTCCGGCTGAGAAAGTATTACCCTATTTCTGAACCATCCTATCTGCCGCGAGCAAAAAAATGTAGCGCGCAGATCCAGAGAACGCATTATACTTGAGGAATGCCAAGTCTCAAAGATATAATCGTGAGAAGGGGTGTGACAGACGTGCAATAAACAAAAGGAACGACCCTTCTTCCGACGGCCCAGGGAGGGGCTGCGGGAGTGATCGCCCTGGCAGCCTGTCAAGGCTCATTTGAGGAACAGACGGCATCCCCAGACGCCGCGGCATTCCCAGATGCCGGGCCGCACTCCTCAAATCACGGTTGATAACCTTCCTGGAAGCTTAAACGGCGCTCTGACCAGGCATTTGGGCACCCGTCTAGGCCGAATTTTTGCTCAAGTTGTACCGCCCAGAGCTTCCAGGAAGGTCTTTCCGACAAGCTGCTAGAATGGATTTATTACAATGTCCAGAGCTTCAATTCACCTGGCGAATGACGGCCAATACCTTGCCCTGGATCTGGAGGTTGTCGGGCGCGACGTAAATGGGCTCCATCTGGCTGTTTTCCGGCTGAAGTCGGATTCGATTCCCCTCGTGGTAATACCTCTTGAGGGTCGTCTCCTCCTCACTCACCAACCAGGCAGCCACCATTTCGCCATTGTTGGCCGTCTGCTGGTATTGCATAACGACCATATCGCCGTCGTTGATGAAGGCGTCAATCATCGAGTCTCCGCGCACGTGAAGGGCGTAGATGTTGCTGCCAGCCGGAGCGATATCGCGCGTCAACTCAATCGTCTCGCCCGCAAAGCCATCCTCTGGCACCGGAATGGGGTTACCGGCAGCGATACGTCCCAGCAGAGGCACTTGAATCAAATCGGCGGCAGCCCGCAGGTTCTCCAGGCTTTCCTTGAGCCGTATACCCCGCGACACCGTAGGATCGCGTATGATATAGCCTTCCTTTTTTAAGGCGTTCAGGTTGTAGTTGACTACGGATGTAGACGATATATCCGTCGCTTCGCCGATCTCGCGAATGGTGGGGGGGTACCCATTGTCCAGAGTAAAGCTCTTGATAAACTCCAGAATTTTACGCTGTCGTTCGGATAGGGGCATAGGCCGCCTCCTTGTCTTGTCGCTTATGACTGATCCGAACACAACTGTAACCTTCCTGGAAGCTTAAACGGCACTCTGATCAGGCATTTGGGCGCTGTTTAGCCCGAATTTTTGCTCAAGCTGTACCGCCCAGAGCTTCCAGGAAGATCTCTCCGATAAGCCGCTAGTCCTAAACTTCCCGCAATGATGCATGAAGTGACAAAATCAGTTTAGTTTCACAGGTTCGGATCAGTAAGCCATTCGACCATTTGTGCTATACAGCCCTATTCTACCACGAACGGGTGTTCTATGTCAAGCCTCAATTCTGACTGTTTTAATTCGGCTGAGAAGGGGCATGGTTCAGAAATCCCTGAAATTAGGGTAACAATTGCAGACGAAGGACCCTTCGGCTACGCTCAGGGCAGGCGAAAGACGAAGGACCAATTACTGGCTCAGGTCTCTTCGTCATTCGTCATTCGTCATTCGTCCAGTTGAGAAAGTGTTACCCTATTTCTGGACCATCCTTGAGAAGGGAAGTTTTGTTGATCGTTTTCGGTGAAGAGTCTCTCTATCGCCGGGTGATGGGCATCATACGGCCGCTACCGAAGGACTTCTTACTGACTTTCAGGACGACGCCCATCTGCCACCGCTTGTGTTCGGAGCGCCGAAGGGCAAGGTCGCTGCGATTCTCCTGCACGAGACACTCCATCGCCGGGGCAACCTCCGCGTAATCGAAGGGGTCGACTTGATCCGGTCGAAGTTCAGCCGACGGTGGTCGCTCCAGGGTGAAACGGGGTATCACGCCGCGGACCGAGTCAATCCAGCGTGCGAGCGCTACCACCTCAGGCTTGGTGACGTCTGCAATCGGACATAACGTGCCAGCCATGTCACCGTAGATGGTGGCGTAACCAAGGGCAAGCTCCGTCTTGTTGCTGGTGTTCAGGAGCACTCCTCCGTAGTGGTTCACGAAGCTCATCAATATCATCGCCCGGAGCCTTGCTTGGACGTTCTCGGCAGTCGTCCCCCCCTCGAGCAGGTCACCAAGGGTCGCTTCCGCGGCAATGTGTAAGCGCTCCAAGTCCACCACCTTGAATTGGATGCCGAGAGCCTGGGAAAGCTCTTGCGCGCACCCTGTGGACCGCGGGTCGGTGTAGCGGGACGGGATGGCAACCGCCGTGACACGATCCGGTCCCAGGGCCTGAGCCGCTATAACTGCCACGGCCGCTGAGTCGACACCGCCGGACAACCCGAGGAAGGCGCGGTCCAGCCGGTTCTTCTGAACAAAGTCGCGCACTCCCAGAACAAGCGCCCGGTAGAGAACTTCCTCTGACTTCTCATCCGCCAGCTTGATGGGCACATCTTTTTTGATGTCAGTCACTCGGACCTCCTCCTCGAACCCGGCCAGCCGAGTGATGATGTCACCCCCTTTGTCGATGGCAAAACTCCGGCCGTCAAAAATCAGCTCATCGTTCCCACCGCAGAGATTGACGTACACCAGTGGGCATCGATGGCGGCGGGCATGAAAAAGCCGTTGCTCCATGATTTGCCGGTGGTAGGGTGAAGCAGCAATACAGACCAACAGCTCCGCCCCCCCAGCAAGAAGTTCGGTAGCAGGGTGGATATGGTACCCCTGATCCCAGAGATCCTCGCACACCAAGAACCCCACCCGCCTACCGGCAATGGTCACTGGCGGCAACGCAGGACCCGGCAGAAACCATCGGGGCTCGAAGAAGACATCATAAGCCGGCAGCAGCCGCTTGGCAGCCACCAGCCGAACTTCACCGCCGCTCAGGAGAACCGCGGCATTATACAGTCCTGGGTGAACGGGCGGCCGACGGGCGGCCGGCATCAGGGTTCCGGCCACGGCCGGCGGTCCACCGCTGGCGCGACGGGCCAGGTCGGCGGTTGCCTCGGACACCGCCTGAGTGAAGCTGGGATCGAAAAGGATATCCCGGGGCGGGTATCCAGGAACCGCCATTTCCGGCAGGATGACCAATTCAGCATCTTGGCTGCGGGCAGCCTCTATGGCTGCAAGACAACGTTCGACGTTGCCTGCCAGGTCACCTACGCACGTGTTAATCTGTGCGAGTGCCACTCTCACTTGAACTCCCCCGCTACTGCCTCGAGCAGGTTGAGCGCCTCAAGCAGCGTGTCACGCCGCAGGCACGTCGCATCGCCGAGCATGAAGGTTCGATATCCCAGGGAGAGCAAGAAGGCTACGTCACCGATGTCGGCATTTACGGGGACAGGATGATGAACAAGAGAGTCGAATACTCGGCTGGCGACTACGGCCTCCGGGTCGGCAGTAATAATGTCACGCAGCGCACCTATGATTCGATGGGGACGAAGGACCTCTACGTAAAGATCGCCGCGCGCGGCTACAAGCCGGCCTTGCGAGGCCCCGTGCTTCCGAGCGTAGTCAATCCCCCGTTGCGTCTCGATCTTCAACATGACCTCGGCGTCCGGAAGCAGCCGCAGTACCTCCTCGACATCGGAAGGGCTCTCGACGTACGAAATCATGACGCGATTTAGCCCCAATTCTCCCATGGCATCGAGGTAAGCGCGGTCTGTCTCGGTGAGCGTGCCCTCGATCTTGAGGGAGGGATGCACGATATTGACCGACTCTCCGGGGCCGATAAGCCGGTGTGGTCCATCCTCAAGGATGAGCCGATCGCCGTCAACAGCCATAACCCGAACGCATTCGTTACCATCGGAGAAAAAAGCGTCAACCGGGGTGTTGACGCGAATGCGATGGCTCAGACGAACCTCCGTATAGGGCGGAATGGCTGCGCCGACCACCCTCAGTTGCCGTCCTTTGAGATCGACCCACAACGGCTGGTCGAAAGCACGGAGATGCTCAAGCGCCTCGGCAGGCCCGCCCCGCAGCGGCATCACCGTATTAAGTCGGAGCCCGCATACCAACGGGTGTCTGGCCACCTCGTCGAGAAAGGTTGCGTAAGGTGGAGCAGTTATGATAGCACGAACGACCACCGGATCACTCAAAACCTGGTCAAGCTGCTTCGCTCAGAGTTTTAAGGTGATTCCACAGTAGCCGCAACTGAACATACCAGTCGCGTCAACTGGGATCGGACCGCCACAGCGCGGGCACCTCATTACAATCGGCTTGCTCACGCTGGTCACCTTCTCTTCGCTCTGACGGGCGCGCATATTATCTTGAAAATCTCCAAAATGTCCCCAAGCGCGGGCAATGAGACCCATCGCGTAGTCAACAGCCCGTTGCTCGTCCTCAATATGGAAGATTTTCTGTTCGCCAATGGCCTTGCCCCACTGTTTGTCAACCATGTCACCCGGCTTGCCGGTCGGTCGTCGCAGGAACCACGTGTTCCACGTTTTGCAGACTTGCCCCCATGCTTTGATTGCATCGACGTCGCGGCCCACCCTATCACCGAGGTAGTGAGCTATCTGGTCCTTTGGGGTCTTCAGGTGCATGGTGATATCGCCAAACACGATCAGAAACGGTAGCTCTTTAGCGTTTGGAATCTCGACGTGGGTATTGACCCAGTGCGCAAAGAGGCCATAGCTCTCAGGTGCATCACCGCCGGCGCCCTCGCCGTACAATGAACCCAGGAGCTGCTCGAGATCGAAGCCGCTGGCGAAGGTGGTCACCTGTAGCGGCCACTGATCACAGGCGGCGTCACCAATCGCAACAAAGCAAATCTCCAGATCCTCCCGGTACTGCGAAAGCGTGTTGTATAGAAGGGGCAGGCGGTCAAATATCTCAAACGGCCAGCTTGCCATAGAGCCGGTCACGTCAACAGCGATAATGAGAGGATTGGTCGACTCGGTTCGGACGTGCTTGTGGGGGTCGATTATCTTTTCATTGGGCCCGCTTTTCCGCTCGTAAGTACGCGGACCGTGAGCTTTGGCCCTTGAGGCCGCCGCCTTTCGCCTAGCTGAGCCCTCAGAGCCGTAGCGATACGTTCCCTTGCCATACCAAGTGCTGGTGTCTTCATCCCATGAATACATCGATCCTCCTGTTTATTTTATGGTGTCTAGCGCCAATGTTTGTAGGCCGAACTCACGGCGGAAGCGTTCATCGAGCTGACTTGCCGCGATATAGCCCGCTACCTCTTTTGGTACCAAATCCTGCCAACCGCCGCCGCGCGCCATCTCTCTACGGACCATACTTCCATCAATCGCAATCTTTTCGTCTTCTGGAACGAGCTCTACCGGTTTAATGATTCTGTAATCTGCAACGAGCAGGCTCGAAACGTACGGGTTGTCGGTGACGAACAGATCAAGCGATCCAAACAGATCGACGACCATTTTCCGCCAGCGTGGTCCGTCGTCGAGATCAGGCACAGGGATCAGGGTGTAGTTCTTGCGACCGGTTAACACCAGCCGTATCATATCGATAGTTTCCTCAAGTGTGAAGGGGTTGCGAAGGTCATACCTGTTCGAGCTGCCGATACCGATAAGAGCTTTGGAAGCACGATCGCAAAGAGCACGCAGGACAGGCGCGTGGCCGCGGTGCACGGGCCGCCACCGGGCAACCATGCCGATACGATCAAAGCGGTCCAGTTGGCGAATGTCTCGTTCTCGTGATGACATAGTAGTCAAGAAAGGGATAAGGAGCTTGACGCAATTCTCTACCACGGGCGATTATACATGGTTTTCTGTCAAAGGCAATCACCAACCATTTAGATCTTGGCCTTGTCCAGAATGGGTTGTAGATAGGCAATCATGTGCGCCAGCCGATGAGCAACCTTTTCCAGGTAAAGCGGCTCGAAGGGCTCCAGGGGCAACGTCTCATATACTTTGGCCCAGCCCTTGTCCCACGGCTCCACCTCCATCCCTTCCCCGAGTTCTGCTTTGATGGCGACGGCATGGGCGTCGAAGTGATCCAACAGGCGAGCGTTCACCGACCGGTTTCGATGCTCGAAGTGTAAGCCCAGCTCCAGCAGGTTACGACGGGATAGGGTCCAGACTTCGTAGTGCAGGCGGGGATGACCGTAGTGAATCTGAACCAACCAAGGGCGAGCCTGCCATCGAAAGTCACGCAGGACCGGCGGTAGGTGAGGACGGGTCGCGTCAGGGATGGCCTTCATAAAGTCACTGGATCTCATCGAGTTGCACTCCAATCGGGTATCCTCAGATTATGCCAAGAACACCTGATTTGGCAAGTACAACTGCTTATGCAAAAGTACGTCGCACCGTAACTACTCAGACCAGTCGCTGATCGTTACGGTTATTCAACCGTAACGGGTATTTGCGGATATACATCCGCCGATTATGGGTTGCAGATACATATCTGCAACCATCAGGCTGAGTAGTTAAAAATAAGCTCGGTTATTTGCCCACCCCCACAATGCCATTTATCATGCGGTCTTATGACCGACCTTTTGTCTTCCGAACGCATCTACCATCTACGGCAAAAACTATTGGACTGGTACGACCGTCACCGGCGCGATCTTCCCTGGCGCGACGAGCCAGATCCCTACCAGGTGTGGATCAGCGAGGTGATGTTGCAACAAACCCAGGTTACAACTGTCGTGCCCTATTACGAGCGCTTCCTGCGTCGCTTTCCGACTCTAGCCGACCTGGCCGCCGCTCCGCTGGACGACGTGCTCAAAGCCTGGGAAGGGCTGGGCTATTACGCCCGCGCACGCAATTTGCACGCGGCTGCTCGCAAAGTGATGGCCGATCACCAGGGTCGCTTACCCGACAGCTACGCCGCCTTACGCCGGCTGCCCGGCTATGGCGACTACACGGCCGGCGCTGTGGCCAGCATCGCCTTCGGTGAGCAAGTACCGGCGGTGGACGGCAACGTGAAGCGGGTGCTGGCCCGGCTGTTTGCTATCACCGATGACGTGACCCAGGGCGCGACCGCCCGCCGACTGCGAGCCATGGCCGCCGATATGGTGCCACCCGACCGGCCCGGCGACTTTAACCAGGCATTGATGGAGCTGGGCGCCACTTTGTGTACTCCCACTTCACCCCGCTGCCTGTTGTGTCCGGTGCAAGCAGAGTGCGAGGGATTAGCGCAAGGTATCAACGAGACGCTTCCGGTAAAGACGCCCCGCCGCGAACGGCCCCACTACGACGTGACGGCCGCCGTCATCCACCACCGCGACGATGACCGTCTCCTCATCGCCCAACGCAAACCAGAGACTATGTTGGGCGGGCTATGGGAGTTCCCTGGCGGCAAATGCCAGCCTGGCGAATCGTTGCGCGACTGCCTGCAGCGCGAAATCCGCGAGGAGTTGGGGGTGGAAATTGACGTGGGCCAGCACTTGACCACAATTGAGCACGGCTATACCCACTTTCGTATCAGCCTGCACGTCTTCGAGTGCCGCCACCTCGCCGGTGTCCCACGTGCCCTGGACTGTGCCGATTGGCGTTGGGTTCAGTTGGCCGACCTGGGGAACTTCGCCTTTCCGGTCACCGATCAGAAGATAATCAAAATACTGATTCGCCGGGTGCGTCCCAATTTTTAGGCAATTGGGCAAACCAGGGGGGAATCGGGGGGATTCCCC